>NZ_JBLWYR010000021.1:0-55634 GCF_048266885.1 Methylophaga sp. | reverse complement strand
GTGTGAATATCCGTTAATACACTGCTTTCAAGAACTTCCAGCTGTAAATATTCGGCTGGTAAATCTGGATACTTGGACAGAAGCCGATCCAGATGATCGATAAATCCTGGCCACTGCAGATGATGAGCCGAAATATTAACGCTGATTTCAATTTTTCTATCTTGCAGATGAAAGCTTTGCAGTTGTTTCAGGGTTTGATCAATAACCCAGTTACCAATACGAATATCCAACTCAGTACCTGCCACAGAGCTTAAAAACAATGCAGGTTCCAACATACCTTGCTGCGGATGATCCCAGCGTAATAAGGCTTCTGCACCATAAATACGACCATTACGCATATTAATTTTGGGTTGGTAAAACAGACAAAACTGATTGCTGTTAAAGGCTACATGCAAATTATCTAACTGACTTTGCTTGAGCAAAATTTGCTTGTCATGCACGGCATCAAATATCGAATAACGATTTCGCCCCGTTTGTTTGGATTGATACATGGCTTGGTCAGCATGGCGCAGCAAGGTGTCAGCATCAGATTGATCCAGCGGATAAAGGGTTACACCCATACTGGCACCCAATTGAATCGTATCGCCATCAATACGATATGGCAGTTGAATGGTACGTAACAGTCTGCTGACCAGACGTTCGCAGTGTTCCACAGAGCTGATGTCATTGAGCAAAATTGCAAACTCATCACCACCTAGCCGTGAGGCGGTGTCATCCAGACGAATACATGCTTTGATGCGCTGAGCCACTTCAATCAGCACTTGATCGCCTATTTCATGACCATAGGTATCATTAATCGGTTTAAAGCCATCCAGATCGAGAAATACCACACCCAGCAGGCTGTGCTGACGAACACTATGCGAAATGGCTTGTTGGAAACGGTCGGCGAATAACGTGCGGTTTGGTAGCTGGGTGAGCATGTCATAATGCGCCATCATTTCCAGCGCATGTTGTTGTTCTTTGATTTCGGTAATATCTGAAAATAAACCCAGGTAATGCAAGGTATCACCTTGATCATCCATTAAGGTGGATATCGTCAACAATTCAGCAAAGAGCTCGCCATTTTTGCGACGATTCCAGATTTCTCCCTGCCAATAGCCTTTATCTAGAAGGTTTTGCCAAATATCGCGATAAAAAGATTCGCTATGCTTTCCTGATTTGAGTATGGAAGGTTGTTGATTTACCACTTCCTCACGGCTGTATCCGGTGATCTCACAAAAGGCTGGGTTGACATCGACAATTCTGCCATCGGGATTAGTGATCAGAATGCCTTCATGTGCCTGATTAAACACTCGACCCGATAATTTCAGTTTTTCTTCGGCTAGTTTGCGTTCACTGATGTCATAAAAAATAGTAATAAAGATATTCGCCTGACCATCTTTAATTGCTGTGCTGGAAATTAACACTTGTTTAGCTTGCTGTTGGTTGGTGGTGACTTTAATTTCAGCCGCTTCGCCACGGTAGGGAAGTGGTTGGCTCTGAACTTGTGCCACAAAACTATCCCAATGTTGTTTGCTGCGTTGGCTAGAGACTAGATCGGGGTAAGCTTTTTCTTGCCAAACATTCAGGCTGGGTAGGTCCTCCAAGGTGTAACCAAAACTATCAACAAACGCTTTATTTACATAGTGAATCTTGGTTTTTCCATCACTCAGCATATGCGGGATAGGCGAGGCATCGATGATACTGCGTAATTTAGACTCATTTCGGGCTAAGGCTTGGCCAGACTGTTTAAGCCGGTAGATCCAGAAAGCAAATATCAGAATAATTAATGCTATCGTCAGCAATATTTTGATGAGCGTTGCTTGAGAAATACCGCTTTTAATCGACAAGCCCATCCAGGTTTGTTCGATGCGTTGTTGCTCTTCGACCGAAATGCTATTCAGGACTTTATTTATGATGGATTGCAGATGGGGATGAGTGGGATTAATGCCCATTCGGTAAGCATTGTATTGTTGAGTCTGTCCGGAAAACTGCAAATTGATGAGATTGGCTTTTTTGATAGCATAATTGGCATATGCGGCATCACCAACATAAGCATCGGCTTCACCAGTACTGACCATTTTTAGAGCATCGAGCGTGGTATCAGTAAGTAGCAGCTTTATTTCAGGATAGTTACGAGCCAGATTTTCTTGAACGTGATAGTTCTTCTCGACAGCAATAGTTTTGCCGTTCAGATTGGTTAAATTGCCGATATAACCAAAGCGATTTGCGTTGACGATAACCACTGGATTGGTGATATATGGTTGGCTGAACAGTAAATACTCTGAGCGTTCTGGACTCATATGCAGGCAGGACAGCATATCTAATTCACCACGTTGTGCCATCGCAATTATTTCATGCCAAGGCTTATCGTCAATAATCTCAAATTCGACTCCGAGCTTGGCTTGTAAAAGCTGAATATATTCGGCAGCGAGACCTTGATAATTACCCTCGCTGTTGATCCATTCATAAGGCGCAAAGTCTCTATCAATACCCAATTTAATGATGGGATTTTCCTCCAACCAGCTTTGTTCTTCGGGAGTGAGTCGCAATGCAGCATTGGATTGGTAGATAAAACCTTCTAATTGAGCTTCGGATAGAGGCGGCGCAATATTGAGTCGTGCGTATATCTGAGCACTGTGGCGAAGTCGAGCCGGGTCTAATTTCCCCAACGGAATCAGATCGGGCAAGATCAGTTTTTGGATTTCTCTTGCTTCATGTTGTAGTTGTTCGCGACTGGCCTGACTGCCATATTCATTGATAATTAAATCAATAATTTCAGTCGGATTTTCCAGCGCATAGCGCCAGCCTTTTAAAGAGGCTCGACGAAACCGTTCAGCCCTACCGGGGTTAGTGCGAAGCTCTCTATCACTGGTAAATAAAATATCGCCGTAAGAATCAAAACCATAGCTTTGAGGGTTAATGATATTAACCTCAACACCTAGCTGCTCCAATGTGAAAAGCTGATCGGTTCGGTAAATTGACATTGCATCAACCCGATCATTGATCAGGCTATCAAGTTGCTGATCTTGTGCAATGAGCGTGTAGTCTTCAGGGGAAATTCCGGCATCAGCAAACATTGCGAGAAAAACGGCATCGTTTCCAGCCGAATCATCAAACATGATGCGTTTACCAATCATTTCGTAGGGGCTGAAAATACCTGACTGGCTTTTGCTCACGAGTACTAAGGCATCATGTTGAAAAATAGCAGCCAGGGCTCTTATTTGATTTCCATCAGCATATTCTGCCAACAAGCCCACTCCACCAATGCCATATTCTGCACGCCCGCTGGAAACTTCACTAACTACGCTGATACCTGGAGGGCGTTCACGTAACGTGACTTGCAACCCTTCTTGCTGGTAATAACCTTGTTGGATGGCCGCATAATAACCGGCGAATTGAAATTGATGCCGCCATTTAAGCTGCAGCGTAACTGATTCAGTCGAAGCCGCATAAACTTGACCGAATAAGCTGCCAAACAGCATGAACAGCAACAACAAAGTAAATTTGTGAGGTGTGACGTTCATCGGATCCGTCTTCAAATAGCTTGCAGATAATAACAAGAATTGGCGTTTGTCGGCGGATTAATAGGATGCTCGGAGAGTTAATGAATGACTCTAACTACTTTAACCTATGTTAAGGGTTATTGCTTAACAAACTTTTGTTTTTATGGCGGGTTTTTTTGCGGAACAATAATTGTTCAGGAAGATACGCTAAAAATAGCAAAAACAGCGCGATACCCGCTGGAATTTGACTTAAATCCGTTTGACGTAAATGACGTTGTGAAAAGTCATCGTGTGTTATAGCCGTGTACAACTCATTGGCTGACTGTAAGTGATGGTAATGAAGTTTTGCTGGTTCAGCCAATGAAGTTAAGTACTCTTCTTTGACGTTGGAAAGATGTTCATTACCTGCCTGACTTTGATTTCCCCATGGTGCATTTCTGGGCACATAACCTTCAATTTTGCTGGGATCTTCAGGCAAGCCAAAGGTCGTACCCTGTGGCACATCTTCAGCGGTATAAAAACCGATTTGAATGCCTTCTTCATCATATTTGGGTATCCGGCTTAACGCATGATCACCGGTGCCGACAACTACCCCTTTGATTGGGCTGCGATTTTCTTCGGAAAATTGCAATTCTGCTAAGTCGGGAGCATAGCGTGAATTCATCGGCGGAGCTTCTTGACCGTCAGTAAAGAACACCAATGTGGTGTTAGCTATTTCAACAGTTCGCATTAACTCAATCGTATTGGATAAAGCCTGAATGATATTGCTATCTGCAACCCAAGCCATACGCCAGTCGATTCGTTTAATGCTTTCACGAATTTCAGGATAGTCCGCACAGACCTCCATCGGGGTATAGAGCAATGTTGGCATACGTTCTGTAAACACACCTAAACCAACACGGGAGCCACAAGGGAGTTTTTGGATAGCAAGTAATGCATCTGCTTTGACTTTTTCCAACCGACTTATCGGATCGCCATTATTATTCTGATAATCCTGCACATTCATGCTGCGGGTGATATCAATCATGAAAAAATAGTCATATTTTTTGCTAGGAAAAGGCAGGTTTGGCATTAAAACGGCAACGAGCAACAGTAATGCTGAACTAAAAAGTAACCAAGGTGATTTCATTAGATACACTTTTTACGGCAGACCAATGGGAAAGCCAGGCATGGCTGACCATAATTCGGTACTGGCATCCTGCGATTCTTCACTGATAGTGACATCGCCCAGCGGCAAGTCTCTAGAAAGCCGTTGTGCAGCCTCTAGATTGTATTTTGCTTCCCAAAAGGACGGCTGGTTTTTTAAGGCAGATCGGTAAAAATCTTTTGCGACATCTGCCATCGCGACAGCGCGGTCAACGGACAAGTTTTCAGCTAAATCAATGGCTTGAGTTAAATACAGATTGCCAAGGTTATAGTGAATATGCACTAGCTGTGGTTTATCAGCCAGACGTTCAGTACCACTGTATGTCTCTACTGCTTCATCAAATAAATTTAATTTACGTTGCAGATGAGCGTAGGCGATCCTCACTTCAGCGGATTGCATATTCAATTTTTCAGCATCAATCATTTCGCCCTGGTTAAGCATGGCAATTTGTTGGTTTATTTGCTGATGTTGTTGCAGGGTATAAATACTGAAAACTAATCCACAAATAACGAGAACGGCTAGTAAGCTAATTAAATAAATAAGTTTATTTCGATTCAGATAGATCATTTAGCCTCCAGTGCCTTGATGCCAACTAACATGAGAACAGCAAGCAGTGCGCTTAAAAAACACAACCGTGTCAAATCATTACGTGGAATGAGTTCGTTATAAACCAGTGGCAAGCTTTCCAGATCATCTAATTGATGGATAGCAGCCTCAAGAGATTCTGGGGTATCAACTTCATAAGCGTGATATGGAATGGGTAATGTACGGAAAAACTGGTCAAGGTATCGCTCAGGCATCACCCGGGGATTATCATCTTGGGGTGAGCCGGGTTCAGAAGTGATACCTAAACCGTTTTCAGTACGCAGGAAAAACCAATACAAACTAACTTGATAGCGTTCAAACCACTCACGAAGCACACGTTGAGCACGATGATCCAAAGTGGCAGCACCATCTGATACCAAGACGATAACGCGAGAGCCAGTATGTGGTTGGTCTTGAAAGTAACTCAGCCCCATGCCCAACCCTTTTGCCACATTGGTAAATGCGAGGCCTGGACTCGTTAAGCTATTTATTGCAGCTTGGGTGGCAGATTTATGTTCGGTTAACGGGCTGATAAAAAAAGGCTGAGTGCTAAAACCCACGACACCAAATAAATCATGTGGACGTTCATTCACAAAGTTGGACAACAAGCGGCGAGCCACCTGACTTTTGGCTGGTGTATCTTCATCAGGTACTTTGCCACCAAACGTTTCATTCATACTGGCACTTCTATCCAATACAAACACTATGTGTGCACCGGTACCGGTACGGGTAAAGGTCTTTTCAGTTTGATATAGGCCAGCCAGACCCAACACGATACTGGTAAAAGCTAACATGCCTAACAGTTTAATCAGACGGTTGATCCAACGGGTTGCATCGGAGACGGGCAGTAACCGATTCCAGCTGCTCATGCGTTTTCGGAAAATACCTGCCAGTAATGGCAACACAGCCAATAACAATAAAATAAGTGCCCATGGATGGGCAAAGGCAATGTTCATGATCTTTTCAGAGCCAGTTTTTCTGCACCGGCTAATTGTCTGCAAAGTGACAGTAATTGATCAAAGTCGCCTGGCCCAGCTTTTTTCTCATCTGCATAAAGTGTTTCGGCGGATAACTGATAAAAGTTATCAATCTTATCTTGATACGAACGTAACTCTGGATGTTGTATTACAAATTCTTCTATTTGATGTGCGAATAAGGCATGTTTTGCACGACGATTAAAAGCCCTATGAACCGCTTGTAATGCTTGGTTAAAAGCAGATTCTTTAGCATGATATTTACGAAGTTTTTTGACTTCATGATATGCCTGCTGGAAAGGTGAGCGTATAAAGGAGAATAGATAACCTTTTAGGCTTAACCATAACAACGTCAGTAGTAGTAGGGAACTGGCTAAAACCCATATTTGTTGTTGTAGGCCGGAGGTTGGAATAGTGGTTGGACGTAAATCCGCTTTCATGAAGGCATTTTGATTTGAATCACTGGCCACGCCGCGAGGCGCAATTTCTTTAAGTGGAGACATGGTGAAATCCCATGCCGGGATGGTGATTAGTTCCGCTTTATCACCTGCATTAAAACGCACAGTTAATGCAGGAATAGTTAATGCTCTAACATCCAACGGGGCATAGAATGTTTGAAAAGTGAAATGTAATCGATAGCGCCGAATCTGACCATTTTCAGCAATCTGTTCATAATCACTCTTAATCAACTGTAGCCAGTAATCTAATTCACCATTTGGCGGCAACGAAGCGGGTGTCAAACTGTAGTTAGCCGGTACTTGAATGACATAATAATGCTCGATGATATCGCCAACCAAAAGGCCAAAATCCCGGCCGAGCGATTGCTCTACAATGCCAATGCGAACTTCATCGGCATTAATGGGGCTGGTAAATAGTAAAAATAACCATAAAACGCTGAAGCCTATTTTATTCATTTTTTGTTTTAACAGCGGATTAATGACCATGGAAAAACTCACTCAAATGTTGTGCTGAAAACTGATCAACCATCCAAAATGCTCTGCTGTTATGACGTTGAAACTGATTATTAAGGAATATTCTTCGGTCAGCAAAAGTCGCTTCAATGAGTCTTTTTTGCTTTGGGGTGACAAAAATTAAACGATTTTCATCGGTCTCAGCATCTCTAATTTGCACAAACCGCCATAAAGGAAAGTCTTCATATTCAGCTGAGCGCCAGACGACAATCGGAACCAAATAGTGTCCTGATAATGTGTTCAATATCCGGTAGAGCTTTTCATTACTCCAGTGAAAATCTGAGATCAGAAAAATCAAAGAGCGACGAGCGGGTAATAATCGTTCGAGATGAGAAAAACCTTCAGCCATATTATGACTTTGTGAGTGATATTGAGCCGCAGAATAATGTTTCACTAACGAGTCTGAATCGGTCAAAGAAACAATAGATTCATTAAATAAATAGCTTTGATAATTGTCATTTCTCGCAGCTACGGAATAGGCGATGCTTGTTTCCGTCGTGCCCACTAAATCCGTTTTTCCTGGAATAGCCATTGAGTCAGAACCATCAATAAAACTAAGCACGTCAAGCTTGCTACGTTGACGAAAGGTTTTGACATAAATAGATTCAAACGGATCCGTAACGCTTGCTGACAGATCAATACGGGCAGGATTGGGGTCTGCTAAAAAAGTAGACTTTTTGTAGAAATCGCTCCCTGGTCCCTGACGTTTGCTTTTATGCTCACTTTCACGCAATGCGTTGAGCAAAAAAGGCGTTTTATAATCAAAAATAAGGTGTTGAATATCACGCTGCATCATGGGGATGGAATGGTATTTAGTACACTGCTGATCAGTTCTTCAATAATAGCTTCGCCGTTATAGTTGTATACAGGATTAATAAAAATTCGGTGTTTGCCGATGGCTCGTATGACGGCATGAAAGTCCTCAGGTGTAACGTTATTACGTTGTTTCAACCATGCGTGAGCACGAGCACTTCTGGCTAAATAACTAATTCCGCGTGGCCCCATGCCGCCTAAGACTAACTTTTCAGTATCAATATCACTGATTTTAATATCATAATCCTGAGGCCTACGAAGGGCTTGGCATAAATGATAGCCATAATCCTGAACCGTTTCACTGGCATGAATCTGAGCTTGAATTGTTACGGCAATATCGTTTAATTGATTAAACGGTAAAACTGCTTTGTCAGCGCTTTCAACCAATTTATCGGCATCGTAATAGCGCGTGTTAAACATTAATTCTTTAAGCTGAGCTTCCGCTTTAGGCTGCTTTATATGGAGTTCCATCATAAATCGATCACGGGCTGCGGCTGGTAATTCAAACGTTTCATCTTTTTCAATACGGTTACGATCTGCAAAAACCTGTAAATGCGGAAAATGAAATGTTTTATTAAAAGCGCTGACACTACGTTCGGCCATGACTCGGAGTAGCAAAGAATGCACCTGAGGTCTTGCGCGATTAATTTCATTAAAGAAAAAGATGGATAAATCTTCGCCGTGCTTAAGTAATGGGCCTTCATTGACGGCTGGTTTACCGTCGCTTGCAATATGAGTGTAATAGACCAAATCATGAGGCATTAAATCAATAGTGCCTTCTATACGTTCAAAATCGCCACCCAGACTCTCGGCAGCGGATCTCAGTAAAGTAGTTTTACCGACACCAACATCTCCTTCCAGCAATATGTGACCACGACAAAATATGGCCACTACCATCAATTCAATGATGTGTTCCTGGCCTAATATGGTTTGGTTAATATTCTCTTGGAGGGTGGAAGCTTTTTGATGCCAATCGTGAAGAAGGTTATCTGAATTTACAGCGACATTGCTCATGATACTTATTGCCTGAACTGACGGTCGTGGTCAGTAATTAAAAACAAAAAGAGGCCAGTCTTATCGACTGGCCTCAGCTTGGGTTTAGTAAGACCACTTACCCGTTTTTTTGAAATTTTCTACACGTTTAGCATTACGTGCTTCCATAGATTCCATTGCACTGGTTTGTTTATCCAGTTCAGCTTGGCTATGTTTTGGATCATATTTAGATCCTTTGATTTTTTCAGGAAATCCTGGTTTAGCTTCCCAGCATTTTCCTGACTCTTGGCATTTTGTGCCATCGTAAGCCATTGCTGACATTCCGAAGGTTAACAATAATGCTGTCGCGCCAGTTACGGCTAATGTTTTAATTTTCTTCATATTTCTCTCCTTTTGGTTTTGACAACATAATGTTTGATAGCGTGGTTGCCCTGAGCTGGCTGATGCCAAGCTATCAATCACTAATCTTTAAAATCTGTCTTGAGACCCATTTAAACCATTAATTATTAATGTGTTTTATTAAAGTTCTCTAAAGCTTCTTTGAATTCTGCTGGTACTTCTGCAGGAACTAGGTTGGCGCGCTCCTCTTCTGATAGCCATAATGCTTTTTCTGGCTCGTCCCAATAAATGCTTCGAACGTAGGCCATAACATGCAGGATTTCATCAATACTCAAATTATTACGTTGTGGTCCCATCATCGAGCGGGCGCCATCATAAATAATTTCGAAAAAGCCTTTATCGTGCCTTCCTGCAGGATAAGTCCAATATGCATCACCCAGAGCTGGACCAAGTTTGCCTTCAGCATGGTGACCATGGCAGCCAGAACAGGCTGTCATAAAGAGATCTTGACCCACTTTGATGGCTTCTTCATCCTGGTTATAAAGGTTTTCGGCTGTTTCCATAAAATGTTTTACAGCTTCAGTTTCTTCGCCTTTCTTACCGAAAGAAAAGTCAATCAGAACACCAGTTGTCGCATTTCTGAATTGCACCTGAGCTTCAGCAGTCATTGGCGTTAAGCTGACAGCTGTGAGCATCGATAAACCCAGTAGACAAGCTGTTTTACTTGTTAAAATCTTTACATTTTTAATCATAGTGTTTGAGTAATCCTGTTGAATTAAAAGAGTCTGCATGACAAAGCATCAAAGCAGTGGAATCCCTTCTTTTTTGAGGATGGCATTTATCTTGGGTGCTGCATCTGCCAACCCTTTATTAATTGCTTCAAGTAAAGCTTTGTCATCTTCACGGACGGCTACGGATTGATCATAGTGCTGAACAATACCTTCACCACTTTTAAGCTTGCCAAATTCAGGTGCTACAACCATTTCTAATGGCGTGTTTGAATCACGTACATAACGGGCTACTTCTGGTGCCCAAAGATGTGCAATATCGCCATTGCCGGAAGTTACTTCCCCGATCAATTTAGATGGTTCCAAACGAATATATTTATTGCGAGGGGATTTGAAGCCGGATAAAGATTTGGTGTAATTGAAGTTACCTTCATATTTACCCACTTCTCGTAACATCACTTCTGATGGGCTACCCGGAACCACAACAAAGCGATTCAATTTTTGAATGTCAGGACTGTTCCAGTCGCTGATTTTGAGGTTTTTATCCTCACGGTAAACAAATACATAGCCAGACTTATAGTAAGGTTGGCTAGTCGCAACACGTGGGTCATCGGTATCGACGCCCATGACGACATCACACTCATTTCTCAATAAATGTTCTGTTACTAGAAAAATCGCTGCTTTGTCTGACCAAACAAATTCCAAAGGCATATCCATGCTTTCAGCCAGAGTCTTGGCGATTTCATTTTCAAAACCTTGCTGCTGCGTATTTGAATAAGGCATTTCGTTGCCTGCCGCACAGACTTTTAATGTTTCAGGTAATGCATTGTTTGCTTGTGCAGGGTTCAGTACTGTAAGAAGTGATGCTGCCAAAATGCTGCATTGCGTTAATAGTTTAGTACTGACCATCTTCTTATTGATTTTAGAATTGTTTTTTAGCATGTCTTACACTCTCAGAAGGGGCTGGCAACACAATCTTTGTGTTGCCAGCCGGATTGAATACAACGATATAACTTGATGTAACTAAAGTTATAAAGAGCGTCAGTGATTACATTTCGTACTCACCAATACTCAGATCGTCGTAAGGTCCTTTACCATCCAGAGCAAAGACCATCAGACCACCACCCATTTGAGTGTTACGTGCCAGTTCTTTAAAGGCACCTACAGCACCCAAACCAGCAGATGGGTCATTCAAGTCAAAGACCAGACCAACAGCAGGCCAACCACCTACACCGTAGTTAATGGCAACATACTGAATACCATTGTGGGTGTATGTCATTGGATGACCGATAGCGCCAGAAGGAAGTTTGAATTTCCACAGCAAATCACCGTTGTCTGCATCACGAGCTTTGATGAAGCCATCTAATGTGCCGTAGAAAACCAGGCCGCCAGCGGTTGCCATGGTGCCACCCCAGATTGAGAATTTTTCCATTTTTTCCCAAGCGAACTCACCAGTAATGGCGTTGTAAGCTTTAACCTGGCCAGAACCAATACCACGTTGACGATCACCTTTAGGTCCTGGGTAGCTCCATACGTTTGCACCTACGAAGAACTGACCTGCACGGTATGGCAACATGAACGGTTCCCAATCCATACAAAGATGGTTGATACCTAAGTAGAAGTTTTGTCTTTCAGGATCGTAAGAATCCATACCTTGGTTGTGGAAACCCATAGCTGAAGGACAAATGTCACGTGAACGGTGACCCATTCTGGTGCTGAATTCTGGATCACGAATCGGTAAACCTGTTTCCAGATCAACTTTTTTCACCCAGTTTGCAGTGTCATCCATTTTGTCTGCAGAAACCAAATCACCTGTTTCACGATCCAGCGTATAGATAATGCCGTTACGATCTGGGTGAGTCAGTAATTTACGCATTTTGCCTTGTTTGTCTTTTTGCTCAGAAAGCATCATGACGTTAACGCCAGCGTAGTCCCATTCATCATGTGGTGTTTTTTGGTAACCGAATTTAGCTAAACCGGTATCCGCATCACGACCCCAGATAGTCATGGTCCATTTGTTATCACCAGGACGCATGGTTTCGTTCCAAGGTGCAGGGTTACCTGAACCGTAATAGAACATTTCTAAATCAGGATCGTAGGCATACCAACCCCAGTTAGTACCACCACCGATTTTCCAGGCTTCATCTTCCCAAGTTTTCAGACCCAGATCTTTTTGACCATAATGTGGATTGGCACTGTTGAAATCTTTTGCTAAACCAATTTGATCATCAGGTCCAGTAGCATACCAACGCCATACCATTTCACCAGTGTGGACATCGAAAGCTGTGACATAACCACGAACACCTAATTCAGCACCAGAAGAACCTTGGATAACCAAGTCTTTTACAACAAATGGTGCTTGTGTTTGCGTTTGACCAACACTGATATCACCATTCTCAACTTGCCAATGAAGTTCACCAGTTTCAGCGTTCAATGCTACAACATGACCATCAAGCTGACTTTTCACGATCATTGCTGGTGTTTTATCGTCGCCAGGCCAATAAGCCAGGCCACGGTTAACTACGTCACAACATGCAACTGCACGAGCAGCTGGATCTTGTTTTGGTTTATGTTCCCAGACGATAGTGCCTGGATCTTTCAAGTTGATTGCAAAAGTGTTGTTTGGAAACGGTGAATGAATGTACATCATGTCACCAACAACCAAAGGCGCACCTTCATGACCATTTAACACACCTGTGGAGAATGTCCACGATGGTGATAATTTACTGACGTTCTTTTTATTGATTTGTTTTGAAGAACTGTAGTGGTCAGCAGAATAGTTTTTACCCTGCATAACCCAGTTAGCTTCGTCTTTTTGAAGTTCAACCAGCTTATCATTGGCGAATGCAGCGCCTACTGTCATCATGCCGATGACAGAGCTGACCAATGCAGCTGAACCGGTTTTAGATAACCGGCTTAGTTTTTTCTCTCTCATATATCCTCCTATTTTAACTGGATGTCAGCTTGCGCTGACCCTGTGTCTCAGCACACATTCGAAAATGCGGCTGTGCACCGGTGATATCATCAGTTTTTAATGGGGGTAGGGGATAGAGAGCTGCGCCACCTGTGTTGTAGGGAAGTCTTCACATAATTGCCAGGGTCATAAGCTTTTGCACTGTTTTACCTGACTTTGAGGGCTATTGATTATTTGGTGGATGAATCAAACCAATTTTCTGTGCGAGGAAAATAATATCAGCGAGTTTGGTTGTACCCAGTTTTCGCATCATATTTGTCTTATAGTTTGAAACAGTTTTAGGCGCTAAAGTGAGACTTTTGGAAATTTCCTCAATGCTCATGCCTTCAGCAACCATTCTGAAAACGGCAAATTCTTGATGAGAGAGGGAGTCAATTTTCTGATCAGTTTTGATCAGCTTTTCCATTGCAATTGATCGAGCTACTTCTGCTCCTAAATAATGACGTTTCTCTGCAACTGACTTAACCGCCTCAATCAATACGTCAGATGAACAAGATTTAGTAATGTATCCCATGGCACCCAGTTCCAGTGCCCGCATGGCTAATGTTGTTTCTTCGTGCATACTACAAACCAGAATACGAGCATCTTTATCCCGATTGCAGATCCGTCTTACACATTCTAATCCGCCTGTTCCTGGCATTGTCAGATCGATAATGCAGACTTTAGGTTGTAATGCGATAAATGCCTGGTAACCATCTTCGGCATTGCCGGATTGCCCAATGACTTCAAATCCGGCCATCTCAAGTAACTGCTGATAGCCCTCACGAAGTATCGCATGGTCATCTATTAATAAGATTGTAGTTCGTTGTTTGTTCATCTCTGTAATATGCCTCATTACTAAATAAGTAGATTCTATGGGTTTTTTATAACGGGATATTCAACGCTAAAACGCTACCTGTAGGTTCTGCGTGATGCAGATTAAACTGGCCATGAAGTGAATTGACTCGTTCGCGAATACCAATTAATCCTAGTCCTTTACCCATACCTTCATTTGGATCGAAGCCAGTACCGTCGTCTCGAATGGTGAGACTAATGTCACTTCGTTGATGAGATTTATTTTGGGTAACCAGATCAATATGGATTTTGTGGGCTTCAGCATGACGCGTGATGTTGGTTAATGCTTCTTGCAGGCAGCGGTAAATAGTCAGTGCCGTATCATAGTCAACAAGGTTGTCATCGACCTCAATATTGATATTCATGTCGTAGTTGGGAAAGGAGACTAGCCACTGAGAAATCAGATCTTCTATCGCAGCAGATAATCCAACTGTTTCAAGACCTGGGGGTTTAAGGCTGCGGAGCTGAGAGCGTGTGACATTGCGTAAGTAGCTGGCACTATCCTGTATGGTCTTGATAATAGCCTGAAGCTTTGGATCTTCAGTTTGGTACTTGATAGCGACAGAGGCATTCACATCAATGGCGGCTAAATATTGTCCGAAAACATCATGCAGTTCTGAGGCTAAGTGATTTCGTTCGGCTTCTCTTACCTGAGTAATGTGTTTGATAAGGGCGCGATTCTGTAGAAGTAGTTTTGCATTGTCAGCATTTTGTAATTCGAGTTTAGTTTTAATTTCTAAATTGCGTTTTAATGTTTCCTGCAATTCGATATAGCGCCTTCTACCAAACCACATCAAACCGCTGCTAAGTACCAGCAGAACAAAAATAATTTCATCCAGTTGATAAAACTCACCTAGAGCAGCCCAGTTAATCCAGCGTTCGGCCAAATCAAAAGATCCTGCAATAAAATACGTCAGCAATGATGCCGTCACGATGATCGCCAAATCAATTTTGCCCCTATTTTTCTTATCAGCAAGGGATAATTTAGTTGACATCATTCAAGTTTCGTCCATATTTTATTTAGTTTTAAACACCTATTTTATGATGAATAATTTTAATATGTATATGCCAATATTGAGGATAATTAGAAAAAAATAAAAAACAGGAAAAAGTCATAACTATAACCGTGACATATTCCCTATCTGATATGAGTCAACTGCTCTATATGTTTGTGACAATGAGTCTGTAGGATAAGTCGAGTTTTTATTGGAGCAAATTTTAATGAAAAAACTTTTTAATACCGTTGTCCTATCAGCCTTTCTGGCTTTCTTCACAATAAATGTCGCTTATTCAGAAACAGATCCAAAAATACCCATAGCAGAATTTGAATTTGTGAAAATTTTCTCAGGAAAAGATGCTGATTTTGTTAGATCAAAACTGGGTGAGCCAGCAGAAATAATGAAGCGTGAAAATGAAAGCGGAACGGTAGAGTTTTGGATTTATAAAAATATCGTTAAAATTGGCAATAGTGACAAAACATATAAATATACCCAAATTGGAATTATAAATAATTATATTGAAACTCTAGGTAATACTAATAGAAGTCCTAAGTAATTTTATTTTAGCTAAAGAAAAAGGTTAGAACGTGAATACAATTATCAAGAAATTATCATTGGCAAGTTTAAGTTTGATTGTTATGAGCAGCAGTGTTTTTGCTCACGGGCCTACTCCGCAACGTGTAGATGAACAAATTACGATAGAAGCCGATGTAGAAACGGTATGGCAACAAGTTAATGCATTTGATCAATTAGATAAATGGCACCCATCGGTAGAATCTATTGATATGCAAGACGATACAACTAGGGTTGTTAAATTAAAGTCTGGCGGCGAGATTACTGAAAGTTTAGACGAGTCAGATGCTGAACGCCATTATATTGGCTATAGATTGCTGACTGAAAACATCGAGGCAATACCGGTAAGTTTTTATACTATAGGTATTGAAGTTGTGGCTGATGAAAAAGGAAGTAAAGTAAGTTGGAGTGGACGTTTTTATCGTGCTGACACAGGTAATTTTCCACCAGAAAACTTAAATGATGAAGCAGCTGTTAAGGCAATGACAGATTATGCCAAATCAGGCCTGGAAGGTTTAAAAGCCTCATTGGAAAAGTAACTCGTGATGTTATCTAAACTTCTTGTTTTATGCATGGCCTTATTTCCTAGCATAATTATGGCCAATGATTTTTATATAACTAGCCAGGCGGGTAATCAACTTTCGGTATTTGACTCTGAAAACAGAGACATCAAAAGTTCTTTTGATGTCTCTGCAGGGCCGGTGATGCTCGTTATTGATAAATCAGATAACGCAATTTATGTGTCTCATCCTGAGCAAGGCAAAATATCGGTAATTGATCTGAATAGTCATGAGTTGATAAGTGAGATTAAAACCGGTGGACAACCATTTTCAATGGTTCTGGATGAGCAAAAGCCACAGATGTTTGTATCAGATTGGTCAAGAAATACTCTTTTAGTGATCAACACAACCAGTAAACAGTTAGTGGATTTATTAGCCGTGGGTAATAGCCCAGCTGGTCTTGCTATAGATTCAGAGGGTCGTAAGGTGTTTGTAGCCAACCGCGAAAGTAATTCGGTAATGGTATTAGATGCAGATACACCTGATTTGCTTGCAACAATTGAAACTGGTGAGCGTCCTTATGCAGTTGCATTTAATCCGCACAATGGGCAGCTTTACGTTACTTGTGTAAAAGATGATTCACTGACGGTAATTGATACGAAAACCTATCAGAAAATTGCTGAACTTAAACCTGGTCGGGCACCTTATGGAGTCACTGTAAGTGACGATGGCAAACAGTTTTATGTGGTCAACCAGAATGATAATACTCTGGTAGAGTTTGATGCTGAGAGCTTTGAAATTAGTAAGACAATTAAAACCGATAAAATGCCGGAAAGCGTGGTGCTGTCGACTGATCAGCAACAAGCCTACGTCACTAACTGGTTTAGTAACTCATTGTCGATTATTGATTTGAAGCAAGCAAAACAGATTCAATCCATTCCGCTTAAAGACGGGCCACGTAATATTAGTTCGGCCCAGTAAATAATCTCCGGAGCGGTACCCTATACCGCTCCGTTATATCCCAGTTGTCGCCAGGCCTCATACAGAATAATTGCCGTAGCATTCGAAAGATTTAAGCTACGACTTTCTGCGTGCATGGGAATACGAATTTTCTGACTATCCGCCAAAGTGTCTAATAGCGCGACAGGTAATCCACGTGATTCCGGGCCAAATAGCAAAATACTCTCATCTTCAAAGGTGGCCTGATGATGAAACTGCTTAGCCTTAGTCGTACAAGCAAATAAGGTGCGGTTCTGCTGCCACTGTTGAAAAGCAGAAAAATCACTATGCACTTTTACTGGGGCAAATTCATGATAGTCCAGTCCAGCTCTTCTGAGGCGTTTGTCATCCAAAACAAAAGCTAATGGCTCAATCAGATGCAGTTGCGCCCCTGTGTTGGCACACAGGCGAATTATGTTGCCGGTATTTGGCGGGATTTCAGGCTCATAGAGCGCAATATGTAACACGATTAGCTGTTACGGATTGGACTAGCTGGATCAACGTAAAGCGTTAATTTTTGTCCTGGTTGCAGCAGAGTACGATCACTTAAGCCATTCCATTCCTTAACTTTATCAACTGTCACATTGAATTTACGAGAAATGGTCCAAAGAGAATCACCATTTCGAATGGTGTAATTGATAGCTTTCAGCTTTGAAGCAGTTTGATTGGGCTGCCATATCACCAATTGTTGTCCAGAATGTAGAACGTCAGAAGGCTTTTTGTTATTCCACTGAGTAAGCTCAAGTACGTCTACCGTATATGCTTTGGCTATATTCCACCAAGTATCTCCAGCCTTAACCGAATAATTCAGTTTTTTCCCTTGCTGTAATTTTCGAGCTGCTATGACATTTGCTTCTGCTTCATCGGCGTGAGCAGTGGAAATAGGTATCAACAAATGTGCCCCTGCACGGAGAAAATTGCTGGTCATCTTATTGGCTTTTTTCAGTTCAGGAACAGTCGTGTTGTGCTGAGAAGCGATACTGTTCAGTGATTCGCCAGGTTTAACTTCATGTCGTTTCCAGCGGAGTCGGTCTTCATCTGAAATATCCAATAAAGCCGTCTTGAAAGCTTTTGCTTTGGTAGATGGTAATACGAGACTATGTGGGCCTTGTGGAGCCGTTGCCCAGCGATTAAATCCGGGGTTAAGCAAATATAATTCATCAAGCGTAATGTCGGCTAAATCGGCAGCTAAAGATAAATCGATCTGGCTACCCACGTTTATTACACTTAAATAGGGTTTGTTATCGATCGGTGCCAATTGAAGGTCATATTGGGCCGGTTGCTTCACTAATTGAGCTACGGCCAATAGTTTTGGAATATATGCAGTGGTTTCTACTGGCAATTCCAAAGACCAGAAATCTGTCGGTAAACCGGCTTCTTCATTACGTTTGATGGCACGGCCTATAGTGCCTTCACCCGCGTTATATGCGGCAATGGCCAGTTCCCAATCGTTAAAATCATTATGCAGTTTTTGCAAGTAGTCTAAAGCGGCAGTGGTAGATTGAATTACATCGCGACGGCCGTCATACCACCAGTTTTGTTCAAGACCAAAAACTCGTCCCGTTGCAGGAATAAATTGCCAGATACCGGCTGCCTGTCCAGATGAAAGTGCATAGGGTTGGTAGCCACTTTCAATAATAGGTAATAAGGCAATCTCCAAAGGCATATCACGACGATCTAGTTCTTCAACAATGTAGAAAAGATAGGGGCGGGAACGCTCAACAACTTTATCAACATATTCTGGATTATTAACAAACCAGGTCAGTCTGTTCTGTGTTTCTGGGTGCAGACTACGGTAATCAGATAAACCATATCCATCTCGGATCCGTTGCCAAACATCATTAGTTTGAGGGCCGACAGTTGGATCCTCATCCAGAATGGATAAATCTAAATCGAGGGGACTTAAATGCGTGATCTGGTTTTTTTTCCAATTGGTATGTTTTGTTAGCGGACCTTTTGCTGTTTTTTGAGGTGGATCTGCGCTGACAGTTTCGGTATGTTTTGTGGTGGTGCTACAGCCAGTGACTAGCATCGAAAGCACTGCAAATAGGGGCCAAAGCCGGTTTTTAATTTTTAACATAACGGTTTATCATAATGTCGTAAGCTTATAATTGTGCTCAATTTATACCCCAATAGGCCACTAATGACCAGCCTTTAACGCACCTTTACATTACGATGCCTTTAGTACCAACGTTTGTACGAGGAATATGTTGATCTGAGCAAATCTTTAGAACGACTATCGCCAAGATATACAAGCATTTTGACTTTGCTTAACAAGACATTTAAGAGTTTCAGTAGGTCACATTGTCAGGCTACGTTAAACTACCCATTATTTTTAGTACAAGGTTTAGCTGAGTGACAGAATTAGCAGGACAGCTCAATAAGATGCAGGCAACCCTGCCGAATCAGGATGGTATCGTAAGTTATCAAATGATTTTGGGTGAGCATAAAATCCCAATGAATCCGCTTATTGGAGCGAATATACAGCTGACTTATGCTGGAGAGATCCGTTGCCAGAACTGCCAGCGAATGACCAAGAAAAGTTATAGCGGTGGATTCTGTTTTCCCTGTTCACAAAAACTGGCGCAATGTGACTTATGCTTTATGAAACCAGAATTATGTCACTTTGCTCAGGGGACTTGTCGTGAGCCAGAATGGGGTGTGCAGGTCTGTATGCAAGATCACATTGTTTATCTGGCCAACAGTTCTGGTATCAAAGTGGGGATTACCCGAATTTCGCAAATGCCGACTCGCTGGCTGGATCAGGGGGCAACCCAGGCGCTACCGATCTTTCGTGTGAGCAGTCGATATCACTCTGGTTTGGTTGAAGTCATGTTTAAAAATCATGTTTCTGATCGCACCGACTGGCGAAAAATGTTGCGTGGTCCAGCTGAAGCAATTGATCTAGCAGAGCAGCGTGATCGATTACAGAATGAATGTGCAGATGAAATTAGGCTTTTACAGCAACAGCTAGGTGAAGATGCCATCACGACACTGAAGGACGAGAAAACGTTGGAAATTAGCTATCCTGTTCAACAATATCCCCAAAAAATCAGTTCAATGAATTTTGATAAAACGCCGAACATTGCTGGTAAATTACTGGGCATAAAAGGGCAATATTTGATTATGGATATCGGCGTGTTAAATATCCGCAAGTTCACTGGCTACCAAATAACAATGAAGGCGTGATTTTTATGTACCCTCTGCTACGAAATCTGATGTTTACACTAGATGCCGAGACATCACATCATATCGGCATGACCAGTTTGAAGTGGTTGGAAATGTCAGGTTTGTTGGGCTTGATAATGCCCAAAATACCGACGGTACCGGTTCATGTAATGGGCTTGCGCTTTCCAAATCCAGTAGGACTGGCTGCAGGTCTGGATAAAAATGCCGATTATCTTGAAGCTTTAACAACCTTGGGGTTTGGCTTTATTGAAGTAGGTACAGTCACTCCCCGGCCACAACCTGGCAACGCCAAACCAAGATTATTTCGACTTCCCGAAGCACAAGCCATTATTAACCGAATGGGCTTTAATAATTTGGGTGTCAATCATTTGTTGGAACAGGTACAAGCTGCCCAAACTGATGCGATTATCGGTATCAATATCGGCAAAAATGTTGATACACCGGTCGAAAGAGCACTTGATGACTATCTGATTGGTCTAGAAAAATCCTATCCACACGCAGATTACATCACGATTAATATTTCCTCACCCAACACCCCTGGACTACGCAATCTGCAATTTGGCGAGGCGCTCGACAATCTTCTAGATGCTTTAAAAAAACGCCAGTCAGAACTTGCGGAACAATATCAACGTTATGTACCGATGGCCGTTAAAGTGGCACCGGATTTAACAGTGGAAGAAGTCCAACAACTGTCTGAATGTTTTAGCCGATTTAAGATTGATGCTGTCATTGCGACCAATACCACGCTTAACCGTGATGCAGTTGCTGGATTAACCCATGCTGATGAGGCTGGTGGCTTAAGTGGTAAACCAGTATTTGCCAAGTCAACGGAAATTGTTCGACAATTCAGGCAGGCTTTACCAGCTGATATGCCAATCATCGCTGCTGGTGGCATTATGAGCGCAGAAGATGCGATGCAAAAGCTTGAGGCGGGTGCTCAATTAGTGCAAATCTACAGTGGTCTGATTTATCAGGGGCCAAAATTAATTCAAGATATAGTCAAAACTTTTCAAAAGAGGAGATAACATGGAAACCGGAACAGGTAGCGTCATTGGTGACATCCTGCTGAATATTTTCTTTGCCGCTGTCATTGTCTTCGTTGGACGCACAGTGGTTAGCTGGTTAGTGAAGTTGTCTCGAAAAATCATGGTGAGGGCCAATATGGATCCCATCCTGATTAATTTCTCTAGTTCAATCATCAATGTCTTATTGCTGTTGTTTGTTTTGATCGCGGCTTTAGATCAATTAGGTGTCAATACCACCTCAATGATCGCCGTATTAGGTGCAGCAGGTTTAGCGGTAGGCTTGGCATTAAAGGATTCATTACAGAATTTTGCTGCCGGAGTCATGTTGATTCTGTATCGACCATTTAGGATCGGACATTTTGTTGAAGTTGCTGGCGTGCTTGGTATCGTAGAGCAAATCACTATCTTTAATACGGTCATGCGTACCCCAGATAACCGTGAAGTGATTGTGCCAAATGGCAATATTTATGCCGATACCATTACCAATTATTCCGCTCGTGATACCCGACGTATCGATATGGTATTTGGCATCAGTTACAACGATGATTTATTAAAAGCCAAGCAAATCATGACCGATATCGTTAATGGACATGAATTAGTATTGAAAGATCCCGCTCCAATTATTCGGGTCGCCGATCTTGGTGATAGCAGCATCACGTTTAATGTCTGGCCATGGGTAAATGCCTCCGATCTTGCCACCGTTAGGGCAGATTTGATTGAAACCATCAAACTGGCTTTCGATGCAAATGGAATAAGCATTCCTTATCCGCAAATGGATGTGCATTTCAATAATGTCGATGCCGCCAATGAATCAAATCAGCCTAAAAATGAATCGGCTTAGAATGCTGAAAAATAGACAGACCTTAAAAATCATCCTTCCAAGCACGTAACACTTTAAACACGGCTAAGGGAGTATCAAGCGGCTGACCAGCATAAGCTTCAGCCGCTTTTTTTATTTCAATAGCATCACAGCGTAAAAAGGGATTTGTTTGCTTTTCTTCATGCAATAAGGAAGGCACAGTTGCATTGTTTTGCTCCCTTAGCGCCTCTGTATTGGCCAAGCGTTTAACCAGGGCAGGGTTTTTTGGATCAACCGCGATAGCAAACTGCAGGTTAGCCAGAGTGTATTCGTGAGCACAATAAAGTTTAGTGTTGTCGTTCAGTTGTTTGATTTTCAACAAGGAGTCAAATAGTTGTTCCGCTGTACCACCAAGCAGACGGCCACAACCTCCGGCGAATATAGTATCGCCGCAGAACAAGTTATCCTCTATTAAATAACTGATATGTCCGGGAGTATGGCCGGGAGTGTCCATTATTTTAAAGTGAGGAAATGATGGATGTAATGATTGATCCGCCTGCGCATACAGGGGCGTATCAACGGTTTTAATATGCTCGCGTTGTGGACCAAAAACCGGTAAATCATATAAATCATCAAGTCGACGAATGCCACCAATATGATCCGCATGATGATGTGTGACTAAAATGGCCGCAGGTTGTAGATCATTTTTTTCCACAAAATTAATCACCGGACCCGCATCGCCCGGGTCGACGATTAACACGTCCTGATTCTGGGCTGACTGGATTAACCAGATATAATTATCACTGAATGCCTTTACGGCATGAATTTGTAACATTTTTAACTCCGCCGGAATGGCCTATGTGTGATTATAAAGAGCATGACCAAGAGATGACACAATGGTGGCAATCTTCGCTTGCCAGCTATTTGCAAAGTCAGGAACAGCAATGGTTACAGCAACAGCAGACAAAATTGCATGGTTTTTTTCAACTGCAGTTTGGCGGACAAAATCTTATCTTACCGCCATCATTCCGGCCTTGTTACCAGGCACTTATGGGAAGCGGCGGACAGTTTCATGCGCAAATTGAACAATTGCCGTTTAAATCAGACAGTGTGGATGTCATGTTACTGCAGCATGTAGTGGAGTTTTCCAGACAGCCGCATCAATTATTACGTGAAGCAGATCGGGTGTTAAATGAAGATGGAACCTTAATTTTGTTCTGTTTTAACCCTTTCAGTTTTTGGGGATTGCGACGATTAATTTCATGGCAGGATCGATTGCCTTGGCGTGGTCAGTTTTTCTCACGCCAACGTTTAAAAGATTGGCTGGCCTTGCTGGATTTTGATGTGGTGGAAGCCCGCTCCATCATTTATTGTCCGCCATTGCAAAATGAGCGATGGATAAAGCGCAGTGGATTTCTTGAAAGATGGGGGCGACGTTTATGGCCTTATTTTGGGGGGGTAACGGCGATTGTGGCGACAAAACGCACATTACTAGTGACCCCTTTACGCAGCCGGTGGCAAAATAGAAATTTATTCCCCAGACCACAGCTGGTGAATCCTTCAGTAACACGAAAAGAGCATTAATGGAACACGTAGAAATTTTTACCGATGGTGCATGTAGTGGTAATCCTGGACCGGGAGGTTGGGGAACCATTTTGCGTGCCAAAACCAGCGAAAAAGAATTATCTGGCGGTGAAAAAATGACCACCAATAATCGGATGGAGATGATGGCGGTCATCGCTGGTCTGGAAGCGTTGAAAAGGCCCTGCCATGTTACGATCACCACAGACTCACAATATGTGATGAAAGGCATGACCGAATGGTTAAAAGGTTGGAAAGCCAAAAATTGGAAAACTGCAGCCCGGCAACCGGTAAAAAACGCCGATCTTTGGCAGCGTATGGATGCAGCTGCCCAACCGCATAAGTTAGAGTGGCAATGGGTTCGGGGACATGACGGTCATCCAGAAAACGAACGTGCTGACCAATTGGCGGTGGATGCGCGCACTTTAATTGCAAAACAGGATTAACCGATGGCAGAACAAACCAGTTCGCGGCAAATTGTTTTAGATACTGAAACCACCGGCTTAAGTACTGCCGATGATCACCGAATTATTGAAATTGGCTGTGTGGAATTGGTTAACCGTCGATTGACCGGTGAAACTTTTCATCAATATATTAATCCCCAACGCGCCATTGATGCCGGTGCGATGGAAGTGCATGGCATCACTAATGAATCACTAGCAGATAAACCGGTATTTGCCGATATCGCGGCAGACTTTCTACGGTTTATCGAAGGTGCAGAACTCATTATTCATAATGCTGCGTTTGACATAGGATTTTTGAACCATGAATTAGCCAAATTAGGCCAAACGCCTAAGATTGACGATATCTGTGGTGTGTTAGACACGTTGAAGATGGCAAGGGACAAACATCCCGGTCAGAAAAATAATTTGGATGCTTTGTGTAAACGCTATGGCGTTGATAATTCTAATCGGGAATTGCATGGTGCCTTATTAGATGCTGAGATTCTGGCAGATGTTTATCTGATGATGACAGGCGGCCAAGTCAGCTTATCATTAGCTGCGGAGCAGTTTGAACCACAACAAGATCTTCAACACAATGATATTGACGCAGCTGAACGTCCAAGGACGGCATTAAAAGTGATTGAGGCAGATGCTGCTGAGTTAACTGCCCATCAAGCCATGCTCGAAAAACTGCAAGCCAGCAGTGATGGTAACTGTGTCTGGTTAAAATAAAGTTGAGATCGTTTTAACAAAAAGTTCTGTTATCTGCTTGAAATCAGATTTTTGACCCCCAAATAGCAGCTTTGTGTTGAGCAAAGCGGAATCTGATAAATCATGAGCAACGAAGAAATCGAAAAATCGACGACGGAACCAGAGTCAGTCGAAACCTCCCCTGAAACAGCTGAGTCAGCTCAGCAAGCGGAATCTGAAACGGATGTCGTAAAACAGTTGGAAGACGCGCGTAATAAGGCCGATGAACATTGGAACGAATTACTGCGAGCCAGAGCTGATCTGGAAAATATGCGTCGCCGACATAGCCGTGACCTAGAGAATGCCCACAAACATGCTTTAGATAAATTCATCGCTGAGTTACTGCCAATCTGTGACAGTCTCGAATTTGGGCTGAATGCTGCAAAAAATGAAGACGCTAAATTGGATACCGTGCGTGATGGCATGGAAATGACACTCAAAATGTTCATGAGCTCGATCGGAAAGTTCGGTCTTGAACAATTAAATCCAGAAGGTGAAGCATTTGACCCTGATCTGCACCAAGCCATGGCAATGCAGCCGGCTGAAGGTGTTGAAGCCAACCAAGTGTTGAATGTGATGCAGAAGGGTTACCGCTTTAATGGACGTTTACTGCGTCCTGCCATGGTTGTGGTCTCTCAATAACCGGACGAAATTTAAGGGCTTGAAATCAAAATTTCCTGCCCCATCTATATCACAACGGCTGGAAAAGCCAGACGATCTAAGTACGATGGAGTAAAAAATTATGGGTAGAATTATTGGTATTGATTTGGGTACGACCAACTCATGTGTCGCGGTGATGGAAGACGGCAAAGCCCGTGTCATCGAAAACAGTGAAGGTGATCGCACAACCCCGTCAATTGTTGCATTCAACAAAGATAACGAAGTGATGGTTGGTCAGTCTGCTAAACGTCAGGCAGTGACCAATCCTAAAAACACACTATATGCGATCAAACGCTTGATCGGCCGTAAATTCAAAGATGATGTTGTACAGCGCGATATCGATATGGTGCCGTATAAAATCGTTGAAGCAGATAACGGCGATGCTTGGGTTGAAGCCAATGGTAAAAAAATGGCGCCACCTGAAATTTCAGCACGTGTTTTGATGAAAATGAAAAAAACCGCTGAAGAATTCCTGGGTGAAGAAGTCACTCAAGCGGTTGTTACCGTTCCGGCTTACTTTAATGACTCACAACGTCAAGCAACTAAAGACGCTGGTAAGATTGCCGGTCTGGAAGTAAAACGTATTATCAACGAACCGACTGCTGCGGCTCTGGCCTACGGCATGGACAAAAAACGTGGTGACTCAACCGTCGTTGTTTACGATTTAGGTGGTGGTACATTTGACGTATCGATCATTGAAATTGCCGACATTGAAGGCGAGCATCAGTTTGAAGTATTGGCGACCAACGGTGATACATTCCTTGGTGGTGAAGATTTTGACCAACGCATCATTGATTTCTTGGTTGCTGAATTCAAGAAAGATCAAAGCGTTGATTTGAGTAAAGATGCCTTGGCGTTACAACGTCTGAAAGATGCGGCTGAAAAAGCCAAAATTGAACTGTCTTCCAGCTCACAAACAGACATCAATCTGCCTTACATCACGGCTGATGCGTCTGGTCCAAAACATCTGGAAATCCGTTTGACCCGTGCCAAGCTGGAATCATTGGTTGATGACCTGATTACCCGCAGCATGGAGCCATGCAAAATGGCGCTTAAAGATGCTGGTCTGAAAATCTCTGATATCAACGACGTTATTCTGGTTGGTGGTCAAACCCGCATGCCGAAAGTGCAAGAAGCGGTTAAAGAAATGTTTGGTAAAGAGCCACGCCGTGACGTGAATCCCGATGAAGCGGTTGCTGTTGGTGCTGCGATTCAGGCTGCTGTTCTGGCTGGTGATGTAAAAGACGTATTGTTGTTGGACGTAACACCATTAAGCCTGGGTATCGAAACCATGGGCGGTGTAATGACCAAGCTGGTTGAGAAAAACACCACTATCCCAACTAAAGCCAATCAGGTGTTTTCAACAGCGGATGATAATCAACCAGCTGTAACGATCCATGTCTTGCAAGGTGAGCGTGAAATTGCCTCAGCGAATAAGTCTCTAGGACGTTTTGATTTAGCGGATATTCCACCGGCTCCACGCGGTACACCGCAGATCGAAGTTACCTTTGATATTGATGCTAACGGTATTTTGAACGTATCTGCTAAAGATAAAGCGACTGGTAAAGAGCAGTCGATTGTCATTAAAGCTTCTAGCGGTCTGTCCGATGAAGAAGTGGAACAAATGGTCAAAGATGCTGAAGCACATGCTGATGAAGATCGTAAGTTCCATGAGCTGGTCACAGCACGTAACCAAGCTGACGGCCTGATTCATGCGACCAATAAATCACTTATCGATTTGGGTGATAAAGTTGAAGCAGATGAAAAAGCTAAGATTGAAGCGGCTATTGAAGAGTTGCAACAAGCTCTGAAAGGCGAAGACAAAGCGGATATTGAAGCTAAAACTGCTGCACTGTCAGAAGCTGCAGGTAAATTAGCTGAACGAGCTTATGCTGAAAATGCAGAAGCTGGTGACAGTGCTGCTTCAGAAGACACGTCAGCACAAAATGATGATGTGGTTGATGCCGAGTTTGAAGAAGTCGATGACGACAAGAAAAACTCATAATCTTTCACACAATTAACTAAAAACAGGCGTAGGCATTGAGCTTGCGCCTGTCTTGTTTAAGAGATACAAGAAAAATAACACATGGCCAAACAAGACTATTACGACCTACTTGGTATATCGCGTACTGCGACTGAAGCTGAAATTAAAAAAGCCTATCGTCGTATGGCGATGAAATATCATCCTGATCGTAATCCGGATGATGCAACAGCCGAAGCCAAGTTTAAAGAAGCTAAAGAAGCTTACGAAATTCTTTCTGATTCCCAAAAGCGTGCTGCTTATGATCAATTTGGTCATGCCGGAGTAGATAACAGCGCTGGCGGTGGTGGATTCAGAAGCTCAGGCGGATTTAGCGATATATTTGGCGACGTCTTTAACGATATATTTGGCGCTAGTGGCGGTGGACAAAGCTTTCGGGGTGCTGATTTAAGATATCGTCTTGATCTCACACTGGAAGAAGCGGTTGCTGGCACCACCGCGAAGATTCGTATTCCGGTCAATGTCGAATGTCAGACCTGCGATGGCTCTGGCGCCAAGCCGGGTACTCAGCCAGTGACTTGCACTACCTGTGGTGGTCATGGTCAGGTACGTATTCAACAAGGATTTTTCACTGTTCAGCAGGCTTGTCCGCACTGTCGTGGTACCGGTAAAATGATTCAGGATCCTTGCGGTGATTGTCATGGTCAAGGTGTTGTTCAAGAAAATAAAACGCTCTCTGTTAAAGTGCCAGCTGGAGTAAATACAGGCGATCGTATTCGTCTTGCTGGTGAAGGTGAAGCCGGTTCTCGTGGTGCTCCTGCCGGTGACTTATATGTTGAAGTGGCGGTTAAACGTCATGATGTGTTTACCCGTGATGGTAATAATCTGTTTGCCGATGTACCAATCAGTTTTACCACCGCCTGCCTCGGTGGAGAACTGGAAGTTCCCACATTACAGGGGAAAGCCGTACTGAAAGTGCCTGAAGGCACACAAACCGGCCAGCAATTCAAGATGCGTGGCAAAGGTGTGAAATCAGTCCGTACCGGCGAAGTTGGCGATTTGATGTGTCGCGTGATAATCGAAACACCGGTTAAATTATCGAAAAAGCAAAAAGAGTTATTACAGGAATTCGCCGAGACAATGGAAGGTTCTGGTGCTACTCATAGTCCAAAACATGAATCCTGGCTGGATGCGGTAAAACGTTTTTTTGAATAACATATTTGCCAATAGGAAGCTGACTGGGCTATTTTTGCCGGTCAGCTTTTTTATTTTCTAAAAAACCGCCATTAAGGATATTTCGTCATGGCCATTAATATTGCAATTAACGGTGCCGCGGGCCGCATGGGCCGTTGTCTGATTCAAGCTGTCGCTGAAACCGAAGGCTTGCAGCTATCCGCTGCTATTGATCGGCCGGAGTCTTCATTGATTGGCGTGGATGCTGGCGAACTGGCGGGAGTAGGCAAACTGGGCGTCATGCTGTCAGCCGATCTGGAACTAGCAACTAAGCAATCTGATGTGATCATAGACTTTACCATTCCTGAGGCCACCATGGCGCTTTTGCCATTATGTGCCCAGAATCAATGTCGGCCGGTGATTGGCACTACGGGATTTGATGAAGCTCAGAAACAGCTTATTCAACAAACTGCCGATAAAATTGCCACCTTACTTGCCCCAAATATGAGTGTTGGTGTGAACCTTTCCCTTAAACTGCTCGATATGGCCGCCCGTGTTTTAGGCGATAGCGTCGATATCGAGATCATTGAGGCACATCACCGTCATAAAGTAGATGCACCTTCCGGCACCGCTTTACGAATGGGTGAAGTAGTTGCTGAAGCTTTGGGCCGCGATCTGAAAGATTGTGCTATTTATGGTCGCGAAGGCCGCACTGGTGAACGCGATCGTAATACCATTGGTTTTGCGACAGTCCGCGCTGGAGATATCGTCGGCGATCACACAGTGTTATTTGCTGCCGAAGGCGAACGGGTGGAAATTACCCATAAAGCGTCAAGCCGCATGACCTTTGCATATGGTGCAATGCGCGCATCAAAATGGCTGATGCAACAGCAAACCGGTCTGTTTGATATGCAGGATGTTTTAGATCTGCGAAATTAATTAGTAGCGCGAGGCTTGCTCGCGCGCTGCTTTTGCTCCAGCGCCGTCCCCTGCATTCTTGCGGATATCAACCAACAATAACCAAAAGCGTTTCAGCTGGGCATTATCACCCTGAGCATAAGACACGCCTTTTAAAGCAACTTGTTCCGCTAAGCGATAATCTTCGAGCTCATAATGCGTATGAGCTAATTGGTAATAGACCTTGGGATCACGCGGCGCTATACGTTGAGCTCGTTGTATGCGAGATTGAGCCGCTGATAAATTACCCTGCTGCTGATATTTTTCTGCATCACTTAATAATGCCAATACGGCTGGATTGCTTGGCGCAGGTGCAGGCTTTGTCGCCGGTATATCAGTCGACGTAGAATCGGCCGGTGGTGAAGGTAATGCCTGAGGACGGGCTGATTGGGGTGCATCGGGCTGAGTTTTTGCTGTCTCAGGTTGCGGACGTGACGGAACGTCTCTGCTATCCACGGGTGGTTTCTGAGTTATCGGCGCAGTGGTACAAGCAGATAAAAACATGACCATCATTGCCATGATAAAAAAGGGTTTTGATACGTTGTTTAACATTTTAGAACCTATCTGAAGATATCTTTAACCCAATCGATGGACCGTTTGATTGGATTTTCAATAAATGTTTCTTCTGGCATGGCACAGTCAGCAGTTTCGGTCGGTTGTGTGCCTGTGATAAAGGGTATTTGCGTGGCATTTTCGCACAATCCATCAGCAAGTTTGCCACTTAGCGGATCTATCCATAACATCTCGATACCTTCCGGTATGTTAGGTTCAAAAGATTGTAGTGGTTCTTGCGCTATGTACTTTGTCCAGGCCCGTAACGCACCACTTGAACCTGTAATTGGCATCGAACTGTTATCGTCTAAGCCTAACCATACGACAGCCAGACGATTGCCGGTAAACCCAGCAAACCAGCTGTCACGTTGTTGATCTGAGGTACCCGTTTTACCAGCGGTATTAATATTGATGGGTACTTGCTGATAAATACTGCGAGCCGTCCCGCTACGGGTAACTTGCTGTAAATTGTATTGCAGCAAATACATAGGCTTTTCTTCAATGCTTTGCTGTAGCTGAAATGGATAGCTGGAAAGGGGCTCGCCTGCACTATCCGTAACGGTACGAATTGTACGTGGCGGAATTTGAAAGCCAGAAGAGGCAATGGTCTGATACATAGCAGCCACTTCAAGTGTCGATAAACTCTGTGCACCTAATAATAATGATGGATACGCATCCATGGGGCGTTCAACACCGAGCCTTTGTAAAGTATCAATGACTTTATCGATTCCTAACGTCATTCCCAACTGTACGGTTGATAAATTATAGGAATTCGTCAAAGCGGCATGCAATGGCACCAGTCCATGTGGTTTACCGTCAAAGTTTTTAGGTTCCCAGGTCTGCTGGTTGGGTAAGGTCAAGCTGAAAGGGGAGTCATCCAATTCGCTGGTTAAGGTATATCCCTGTTCCAATGCCGTCAGATAAATAGCGGGTTTAACTAATGAGCCAATTGGTCGCGTTGCATCCAAGGCACGGTTAAAACCTTGATAACGGGTATTACGATCGCCAATCAACGCCAGCACTTCACCAGTTTGTGGGTCGGTAACGACCATACTGCCTTGGAGTTTTGCCAGACTTTCACCATACGATTTGCCTAACTCTTCAATGGTGCTGACTAACGAAACTTCTGCTTTATGCTGACTGATGGGATCCAGACTGGTAAATATTTGTAACCCTTCTGATCCAAGATCTTCATCTTTATATTCACGGCGTAATTGTCTTTTTACTAGATCGATATAAGCCGGATAAGCTTCTTTCATCGAACTGCCAGCAGGCACCACATCCAAATCGGCGGTGGAAGCCAGCATGTATTCTTCATCAGTAATCGAGCCTTGCTGATGCAAAACACTTAAGACAATATTTCGGCGGGTTTTGGCGCGTTCAGGGTTACGACGAGGGTCATAATAGGATGGTCCTTTCACCAGTCCAGCCAATAAGGCTAACTGATGTAATTTGAGCTCCTGAATCGGCTGGGCAAAATAATGTGCGGCACCAAGTCCAAAACCGTGAATAGCACGATTTCCGGATTGGCCAAGATACACTTCATTTAAATAAGCTTCGAGAATCTCTTCTTTGCTGTAGTGAAATTCGAGGAGCATCGCCATTGGCAGTTCCAGCATTTTGCGTAGCAAAGTACGATCGGCTGTCAGATAAAAGTTCTTAATTAATTGCTGGGTTAAGGTGCTGCCACCCTGGACAAAGGCTCCGGCCCGAATATTTGCTACCGTCGCGCGGGCAATACCTCTAGGGGAAATGCCAAAATGATCGTAATAATCCTGATCTTCAATCGCTATCAATGCATCAATAAATGCTTGTGGTGCATCTTTAAGTTGAATTAAATCCCGATCTTCATTATTTAATGGATAAATACCGCCGATTAAAGCAGGCTCAAGACGAATTAACGTCAGCGACTGCTGATCAGCTGAGCGGATCTGGTTTAAAGTATCTCCGTTAAACTCTAAGGTAAGCTGTCTAGCAGGTTCATGTTCATCCGGGAAATGAAAGCCACGAGTCGACAGTGTTGCTCTGGATGAAGAAAAAGCGACCTGTCCCGGTACATTAACCTTATCGACAAACTGATAACCCAAGGCTTTTAATTCTACTTTTAAATCTTTAATCGAAAGTGATGCACCACTGTAGAGTTCAAGTGGTCTGGCATACACTTTGGCCGGTAGGGCCCAGCGTTTGCCTTCAAACTCACTGCGGACTCGGACATCCAGAATGGCAATGGTTACCGCTCCGGCGATGGATACCAGCAACAACAAAAAGAGGATAACTTTTGCGCTTATTAAGCGGCGAAAGACAGATTTTGATTTTTTGGTTTTTGACGAATTATGTTTAGTCACAATGGGATCTTAAAGTATTAAATTGATATAAAGGTCGGACTGCATCTGTCAGCAAAAGATTAATGTAGTTTCATCAGGTTTTGCGTTAATCTCTTCTTGTTCTTCTACTTTTCTTTTAATGGTTGCATCGTCTGAGGTCAAACTTTACAGACAACATATTGTAAACTGATTCGACAATGACGCCATCTGCTACTAAGTTGAGGTTTCTGCTGAAATTCCTAATTTAGCGTTGTTAAATTTTTTCTGGTACGATCCCGAGTCGCAATTTATTTCCATAACGGTCATTTTCGGTTTGATATGCGCCGAAAGTCTTAAAAAATCTAACGGAAGCCTATGGTTAGTACAGAAACACCAATATGTGAATTTGGCAAGCCAGCCATCGACTTTTCATTGCCCGGTACTGACGGCAAGATTTGGACTTTAGATGATTGTCGTGGTGAAAATGGTCTGTTAGTTATGTTTATCTGTAATCACTGTCCTTATGTTAAAGCGGTGTTGGATAGACTAGTCCGTGATACCAATGAACTCAAACAGTTGGGCATCAATTCTGTGGCAATCTCCGCCAATGATGTCGCTGATTACCCTGAAGACTCTTTTGACAGCATGAAAATGGTTGCTGAACAAAATGGGTTTTCTTTCCCATATCTGTATGACGAAAGCCAAGAGGTTGCGCAAGCCTATGGCGCGGTATGCACACCGGATTTTTTTGGTTACAGCAAAGATCTGACGTTGCAATACCGTGGTCGCCTTGATGCCAGCCGCAAAGAAGCCGCTCCAGCGGACGTACGCCGTGATTTATTTGAAGCGATGAAACTCGTTGCTGAAACAGGTCACGGTCCAGAACAACAGATACCAAGTATGGGCTGTTCCATTAAATGGCGAACAGCTTAATTTTTTTTAATAGGAGAACGTAGATAATGGCTACACGTAGACATTTAGCAAATGCAATCCGTGCGTTAAGTATGGATGCAGTGCAAAAAGCGAATTCCGGCCATCCGGGTGCCCCTATGGGTATGGCGGATATTGCTGAAGTATTGTGGAACGACCACATGAAACACAACCCGAACAACCCGAAATGGGCTGATCGTGATCGTTTCATTTTGTCTAACGGCCACGGCTCTATGCTGATTTACTCATTGTTGCATTTGAGTGGCTATGATTTGCCGATGGAATCCATCAGCACATTCCGTCAGTTACATTCACAATGCGCGGGTCACCCTGAATACGGTTATGCGCCAGGCATAGAAACCACTACAGGTCCTTTAGGTCAAGGTATTACCAACGGTGTTGGTTTTGCGATGGCTGAAAAATTAATGGCTGACCAATTCAACAAACCAGGCCATGACATCGTTAACCACCATACCTATGTATTTATGGGCGATGGTTGTTTGATGGAAGGTGTTTCTCATGAAGCATGTGCTTTGGCTGGTACTTGGGGTCTGGGCAACCTGATCGCATTCTGGGATGACAACAATATCTCTATCGACGGTCACATTGATGGCTGGTACACCGATGATACCGTCAAGCGTTTTGAAGCTTACGGCTGGCACGTTCAATCTGTTGACGGTCACGATGCTGATGCAATCAACAAAGCCATTGCAGAAGCGAAGAAAGTTACTGACAAGCCTTCATTGATTTGCTGTAAAACCATTATCGGTTACGGTTCACCAAACAAGTGTTCAAGCCATGATTGCCATGGTGCCGCATTAGGTGAAGAAGAAGTTGCACTGACTCGTAAACAACTGGGTTGGGAATACGAGCCATTTGTTATTCCAGAAGATGTTTATGCTGGTTGGAATGCAAAAGATAAAGGCGATGCTGCAGAAGCAGCATGGAATGAAAAATTTGCAGCCTATGAAAAAGAATATCCAGAATTAGCTGCAGAATTCAAACGCCGCATGGCGGGTGAATTACCAGCAAACTGGAAACAAGCAACCGATGCATTTATTGCTGAAACCAATGAAAAAGCAGAAAGCCTGGCTTCACGTCAAGCATCGCAAAAAGCGATTACCGCTTTGGCACCTGTTCTGCCTGAGTTCTTGGGTGGTTCTGCTGACTTGACTGGTTCTAATCTGACCAGCACTGCAAGCTTCAAACATGTTTCCGGTAAAGAGACTGGTAATTACATCTCTTACGGCGTTCGTGAATTCGGTATGTTCGCAATCATGAATGGTATGGCATTGCACGGTGGTTTGCTGCCATTCGGCGGTACTTTCCACATGTTCTCAGACTATGCGAAATCAGCTCTGCGTATGGCTGCGTTGATGAAGCTGCGTACTATCGCTGTTCTGACCCATGACTCTATCGGTCAAGGTGAAGATGGTCCTACTCACCAGCCAATCGAAAACACTGCTGGTCTGCGTTACATTCCTAATATGGATGTATGGCGTCCTGCGGATTCAGTTGAAGTTGCGGTTGCGTGGACATGTGCTGTTGAGCGTATGGATGGCCCGACCAGCTTGGTACTGAGCCGTCAAGGCATTCCAGGTCGTAAGCACGAGGCTGCTGATTTTGATGCAATCCGTAAAGGTGCATACGTTCTGTCTGAAGCAAAAGGCGGCAAAGCTGATGTGATTCTGATTGCAACGGGTTCAGAAGTGGATCTAGCTGCTAAAGCTCAGGAAGCATTGGCTGAAGAAGGTATCAACGCTCGCGTTGTTTCTATGCCTTCAACCAACGTCTTTGATCGTCAAGATCAAGCTTACAAAGACAGCGTTCTGACACCAGGTGTAAAACGTGTTTCTGTTGAAGCCGGTGTAACTGACTTCTGGCGTAAATACGTTGGTCTGGAAGGCGGCACTGTTGGTATCGATACCTTCGGTGAATCTGCACCAGGCGGTGTTTTGATGAAACACTTCGGCTTTACTGTCGAAAACGTTGTTAAAACGGTTAAATCAGTTCTGTAATAAAGAGCTGTTTTTAGCGAAGTAAAAGGAAATGGCCAGTAGATTCACATCTACTGGCCATTTTTATAAAAAGCCCCTAATCTGTCTGATAACTGTGGTTTTTATTAAGATTCCAGTTATGAGACATAAAAATAAAACCGATTCAGAGGAAATAAGATGACTATCAAAGTGGGTATTAATGGTTTTGGTCGTATCGGCCGTATGGCATTTCGAGCGGCAGCAAAAGATTTTCCTCAGATAGAAATTGTGGCAATCAATGATTTGCTGGATCCGGAATATCTGGCATATATGCTCAAATATGATTCTGTGCATGGCCGATTTGATGGTGATGTTGATGTAAAGGATGGTCATCTGGTTGTTAACGGCAAGACCATTCGTGTCACTGCTGAACGTAATCCTGCTGATTTGAAATGGGATGAAGTCGGTGCGGAACTAATCATTGAATGTACCGGCTTTTTCCTGACCGAAGAATCTTGTCAGGCGCACATTGATGCTGGCGCTAAGAAAGTTGTGCAGTCAGCGCCTTCCAAAGATCACACACCAATGTTTGTCTATGGTGTGAACCATGAGTCTTATGCGGGCGAAGCCATTGTTTCAGCTGCTTCCTGTACTACTAATGCATTGGCTCCAGTGGCCAAAGTGTTACATGACAGTTTTGGTATCAAGCGTGGTCTGATGACTACGGTACATGCTGCAACTGCTACCCAGAAAACTGTTGATGGCCCGTCAATGAAAGATTGGCGCGGCGGTCGCGGTATTCTCGAAAATATCATTCCTTCCTCTACTGGCGCTGCTAAAGCTGTTGGTAAGGTGCTACCTGAATTAAATGGTAAATTGACTGGTATGGCTTTCCGCGTACCTACATCAGATGTATCAGTGGTCGATTTAACCGTTGAGTTAAACAGTGACGCCAGCTATGAAGCAATTTGCGCGGCAATGAAAACGGCTGCTGAAGGTGAGCTGAAAGGCGTATTGGGTTATACCGACGAAAATGTAGTATCAACTGATTTCCGTGGTCATACCGCTCCATCAAACTTTGATGCAGGCGCTGGTATTGCGCTAGATAGCACATTTGTCAAAGTAGTCGCATGGTATGACAACGAATATGGCTATACCTGCAATATGATGCGTTTGGTTGAACATGTAGCTGGATAAAACAACAAGCGTCTTTTCGACCACTAATTCAAGGCTTCCTTTAAAGGAGGCCTTTTTTTATGTAACGCGAAGGCTATAATCAGAACTAGTTCACAAAAATTACCTATTAGAGGGCAACACTTTATGTCAGTAATCAAAATGGCCGATTTGGATTTGGCAGGAAAACGCGTGCTAATACGCCAGGATTTGAATGTACCGCTCAAGTCTGGCGTGGTGGCAGATGGAACTCGCATCCTTGCCTCATTGCCGACCATCAAACTGGCAATAGAAAAAGGTGCAAAAGTGATGATCATGTCGCATCTGGGTCGGCCGACTGAAGGTGAGTATGAGCATAAGTACTCATTGGCACCGGTTGCTAATTTTCTTTCAGCCTTACTGGAAATTCCGGTTCGTCTGGAACAAAACTGGCTTGAACCCGAATTTATTCCGGTTGAAGCGGGCGAAGTCGTGCTCTGTGAAAACGTGCGTTTCAATATCGGCGAAAAAGCTAATGATGATGCGCTGGCAAAACGTATGGCCAAAATGTGTGATGTATTTGTAATGGATGCCTTTGGCACGGCGCATCGTGCACATGCTTCTACCCATGGTATTGCTAAATATGCCGGTATTGCCTGCGCAGGTCCTTTGCTGTCAGCTGAATTGGAAGCGCTATCAAAAGCACTGGATAATCCTGCCAGACCGATGGTCGCTATAGTAGGTGGTTCCAAAGTTTCCACCAAGCTTACCGTGTTAGAAACCTTGTCGAAAAAAGTGGATCAATTGATTGTAGGTGGTGGTATTGCCAACACCTTTATTGCCGCGGCTGGTCATAATGTCGGTAAGTCGCTTTATGAGCCTGATTTAATTGATACCTGTAAAAGATTATCTGCAGATGCTATTAGTCGCGGCGGCAGTATTCCGGTGCCGAAAGACGTAGTTTGCGGCAAATTTTTTGCTGAAAATGCCGAAGCAGAATTAAAACCTGTTGATCAGGTGACTGATGAGGATATGATTTTTGATATCGGTCCTAAATCCGCTGCAGAACTGGTTGAAATTATTAAAAACGCTGGTACGGTAGTATGGAATGGTCCGCTGGGTGTGTTTGAATTTAGTCAGTTCAGCGAAGGTACCAAAGAAATAGCGATGGCGATCGCTGAATCCAAGGCTTTTTCTATCGCTGGTGGTGGAGACACATTAGCCGCAGTGTCGAAATACAAAGTTTGTGATGACGTTTCTTATATTTCAACTGGTGGTGGTGCCTTCCTAGAATTCCTTGAAGGCAATAAATTACCTGCTGTGGAAATCCTTGAGCAACGTGCCCGTGAGTAATCAATGAGTAATTAATATGCCTGCGCGTCGAAGAACGAAAATTGTTGCCACCTTAGGTCCAGCGACAAAAGATCCCGCCGTTCTTGATGCGATGATATCGGCAGGTATGGATGTGGTGCGACTCAATTTTTCCCATGGATCTGCTCAATCACACATTGAAATGGCTGAAAGGGTTCGCAATAGGGCCAGAGCCTTTGGCCGCCAAGTCGGCGTGTTAGTCGATTTGCAAGGCCCTAAAATTCGCATTGCACGTTTTAAAAATGCGGGTGTGAAACTAGTTGAGAATGAGGTGTTTACTCTCAATGCCGGTTTAGCGGATGACGAGGGGGATAATAATCAGGTCGGAATCGACTATAAAGCCCTCCCGCATGATGTAAAACGCGGTGACACCCTGTTATTAGATGATGGCCGGATTGTCTTGTGGGTTGATTCGGTTATTGATCAGCAGATCCATTGCCGTGTGACGGTTGGCGGGATGCTGACGGATAACAAAGGTATCAATCGGCAGGGGGGAGGGCTATCAGCATCAGCCCTGACGCCTAAAGATATGGCAGATATTCAAACTGCTGCCGATATGCAGGCAGACTACCTAGCCATCTCTTTCCCTCGCTGTGCTGATGATATTCATTTGGCGCGTCGGCTGCTGCGTGAAGCTGGAGGTTATGGCGGTATTATTGCCAAAATTGAACGCGCCGAAGCGTTGGATGATATTGATGCCATTATTGAGGCGTCGGAAGGGATTATGGTTGCCCGAGGCGATTTAGGTGTCGAAATGGGCGATGCCGCATTACCACCCATTCAAAAACAATTAATTGCCAAAGCCAGGCGCATGAACAAGTTGACGATTACCGCGACCCAAATGATGGAGTCGATGATCGTCAGCCCCATTCCCACTCGAGCAGAAGTATTTGATGTTGCCAATGCGGTATTAGATGGTACCGATGCCGTTATGTTGTCTGGCGAAACAGCTGTGGGGCAATTTCCGATCAAAGTCATCGAAGCGATGGACCGCATTTGTCTGCAGGCCGAACAGCAACGTGAAATACGCGTTTCCCGCCATCGGATTGATTCAAAATTTGAACGAATTGATGAAGCCATTGCGATGGCGGCTATGTATACCGCGAACCATTTAGATGTTAAAGCTATTGCCGCGTTAACAGAATCCGGTTCATCAACCTTATGGATGTCACGAGTCAGCTCGGGTATTCCGATTTTTGCATTAACACCGCATGTTTCTACGCGGCGAAGAGTGACTCTGTATCGTGGTGTGTACCCTGTAAGTTTTGTCTTTGAACATGCCGATCATGCTGCATTAAATAAAGAAGCCATTGAAGAATTGCAACGTCGCGGGGTCGTTCATGAGGGTGATATAGTGATCATCACCAAAGGCGATCTAGAAGTACAGGGCAGCACCAATGCCATAAAAATTGTTCGCGTGGGAGAATTGGTAGAACCAAGAGCTCAAGCAAATCAAACTGAATAAACCGCTACAATCGGAGAACAGCAAATGGCATTAGTTTCAATGCGACAATTACTAGATTATGCAGCAGAGCACCAATTTGCCATACCTGCATTTAATGTCAGTAATATGGAACAGGTGCATGCCATCATGCAGGCCGCTGATGCCGTTGATAGCCCAGTTATTATGCAAGGAAGTGCTGGTGCTCGGGATTATGCCGGTGAACCGTTTTTGAGACATTTAATTTTGGCGGCAATAGAAGCTTATCCGCATATACCTTTAGTTATGCATCAAGATCACGGTGCTAATCCGGCTATCTGCGCCCGTTCAATTCAATCCGGCTTCAGCTCAGTCATGATGGATGGTTCATTACGTGAAGATATGAAAACCCCCTCTGATTTTGACTACAACGTGAACGTTACTCGGAAAGTCAGTGAAATGGCGCATGCCTGTGGTGTTTCAGTCGAAGGTGAGCTGGGTTGTCTAGGCTCGTTGGAAACCGGCATGATGGGCGAAGAAGACGGCCATGGTGCGGAAGGTAAATTAGATCATAGTCAATTGCTAACTGATCCTGATGAAGCAGTTGAGTTTGTCAAACTCACACAAGTAGATGCCCTAGCCGTTGCCATTGGTACAAGTCATGGTGCCTATAAATTTACCCAGCCACCCACCGGCGATGTGCTTGCGATTAGCCATTTGAAAACCTTGCAACAACGGCTACCTACTACCCATTTTGTGATGCATGGTTCAAGCTCTGTGCCGCAAGACTGGCTGGAAATCATTAATACCCATGGCGGAAATATTGGTCAAACCTATGGTGTGCCAGTCGAAGAAATTGTCGAAGGCATTAAATATGGTGTGCGTAAGGTAAACATTGATACAGATTTACGCATGGCATCAACCGGTTCTATACGTCAATTTTTAACGGATGAAAAAAATGCGGCAGTATTTGACCCGCGTAAGTTCTACAAAGAGGCCACCAAAGCGATGCAGGCAATTTGTCAGTCACGTTATGAGGCATTTGGCAGCGCTGGACATGCTAGTAAAATCAAACCTATTTCACTACAAGATATGGTCGAGCGCTATCGCAGTGGAGAGCTCACTCCTAGGTTAAATTAACGTTGATTTATTAGGAGCGGTCTTACATAGCCAACAACGTGCTATGCAATAAACATGTCTCATAACATTCGCTGCCAGTCTTTGCCATGATTCAGGTAAAATAACTCACTTGCTAATCACAGGGCTTATCCCGTGTTACAACTTTTTGCTATCGCTGTTGGTGGCGCTGTTGGCGCCTTATTGCGTTTTGCTATGTCTAACGGCGTTTATAAACTATTCGGTCGTGATTTTCCCTATGGCACGTTAGCGGTTAACGTTTTGGGCTCTTTGCTTATCGGCGTGTTGTTTATCCTGTTGATTGAAAAACTGGCTGTGGCTGCTGAATGGCGTGCAGGGTTATTAGTCGGAGTACTTGGCGCGTTTACCACGTTTTCAACATTTTCCCTGGAAACCTTTACCTTGATGGAAAATGGCGCCTTTCTTAAAGCGGGATTAAATGTGTTTTTAAGCGTTGTATTATGCTTAGCCGCCACATGGTTAGGCATCGGTCTTGGAAGACAACTATGAATCTGACATTGGTAAGAGTTTATTTATCTGATGGACGTCATGAGGTTCGGCAAGTGATCAAATGGCTAGAGCTGAATAAGACTCGCTTTACGGTGTTTCGAGGGATTGCTGGCTTAGGTTCAGATGGCTTAGTTCACAAAGCATCGTTATTAGATCTTTCATCAGATCTTCCAATGGTTATCGAGTTTTTTGATAAACCAGAACAAATAAACGATATCATCAATACAATAAAAACTATGGTGGAAGCTGATCATATTGTCAGCTGGCCAGTGCAAAGCGGAATTTAACATGTTAGACCTCAAATTATTACGTACCGAACCTCAGGAAGTTGCCAAAGGTTTGGCTCGGCGTGGCTTCCAACTTGATGTTGGTTTGCTGGAAACATTAGAAGCAGAACGTCGTCAGGCGCAGCTGGATGCACAAACATTACAAACCGAGCGCAATGCTCGTTCCAAAATGATTGGTAAAGCCAAAGCGTCAGGTGAAGATATAGCGCCACTGCTGGCTGAAATTGATGATTTAGGCGATCAACATAAAGCTGCTGAAGTAAGACTGGCTAAAGTGTTGGAGCAACTTAATGATGTTGCCATGGGTATTCCAAATATTCCGCAGGACGATGTGCCAGCCGGTAAAGATGAACACGACAATGTCGAAGTCTCACGTTGGGGCGCACCACGCCAGTTCGATTTTGAACCAAAAGATCATGTGGATTTGGGCGCTGGTTTGCAGCAAATGGATTTTGAAACGGCTGCAAAAATCACAGGTGCGCGCTTTGTGACCTTAACCGGTCAGTTGGCACGATTGCAGCGGGCATTGATTCAGCTGATGTTGGATACGCATATCACCGATCATGGTTATACCGAGACCTATGTGCCCTATTTGGTCAACGCCGATTCGTTACGTGGAACCGGACAGCTGCCGAAATTTGCAGAAGATTTGTTTGCTGTTGATGATGGGCAGCTGTATTTGATCCCAACCGCTGAAGTTCCGGTCACTAATATTGTACGTGACAGTATTGTCGATGCTGCACAGTTGCCCTTAAAGTTTGTCGCACATACACCATGTTTTCGTAGCGAAGCCGGGTCACATGGACGGGATGTCCGTGGTTTGATTCGTCAGCATCAATTTGAAAAAGTCGAACTGGTTCAAATCGTTGCGCCGGAAGCATCGGTTGAAGCACATGAGCAACTGACCCAGCAAGCTGAAAAAATCCTGCAAATGCTGGATTTACCTTATCGTAAGATGCTGCTTTGCACCGGCGATATGGGATTTGCATCAAGCAAAACCTATGATTTGGAAGTGTGGTTACCTAGCCAGAATACCTATCGTGAAATATCTTCATGTAGCAACTTCGGTGATTTCCAGGCGCGTCGTATGCAGGCACGATGGCGTAATCCTGAAACCGGCAAGCCGGAGCTGGTTCATACATTAAACGGTTCTGGACTAGCAGTTGGTAGAACCTTATTGGCTATTCTGGAAAACCATCAACAAGCTGATGGCAGCGTGATTATTCCTGAGCCACTTCGTGCCTATATGGGCGGTGTGGATAAAATTCATGGGTGATGAGTTTAGTCTGATCCAGAAGATCATTATCTGGACGCTACCAGTATTGTTTGCCATTACCGTGCATGAAGTTGCTCACGGTTGGGCCGCATTAAAACTGGGCGATAAAACTGCTCAGATGATGGGCCGTCTGACATTAAATCCAATCAAACATATCGATCCTTTGGGCACGATTCTTGTGCCAGGCTTATTGCTAATGTTTACCGGATTTATGTTTGGCTGGGCTAAACCGGTCCCGGTTACTTTCCAGAATCTGCGCAATCCAAAAAAAGATATGGCCTGGGTTGCTTTGGCAGGTCCAGCTGCCAATTTAGTGATGGGCTTTTTCTGGGCAATGGTAGCCAAGATTGGTCTATTGTTGGCAGTGAATGATGTGCTTATTTCTGGACCGATGATTTATATGGGCGTGGCCGGTGTATTGGTCAACGGCATGTTGATGTTATTAAATCTCCTGCCATTACCACCACTTGATGGTGGCAGGGTGCTGGTCAGTATTTTGCCGCCACATTTAGCTTGGCGAGTTGAAAAAATAGAGCCTTACGGCTTTTTTATCTTGCTGGCATTACTCTATTTTGGCATCGTTATGATGATTTTATGGCCTTTGATGCAGGCGTACATGGGATTGCTGGCATTCATTTTTGATATGCCCATGCAAGTATTTTTTATTTTGTAAAACACTGAATTGAGCAAGCTCATCAGGAGATTATTTTGGACACGGTAGCGTATCAGTCTCGTCGTATTGTTTCAGGCATGCGCCCTACAGGGCAATTGCATTTGGGGCATTATCATGGCGTTCTGAAAAATTGGATTAAATTACAACACGAATTTGATTGCTTCTTTTTCGTCGCCGACTGGCATGCCTTGACCACACACTATGAAGATAGTCGGGTGATTGAAGACAGTGTCTGGGAAATGGTTATTGATTGGCTGGCAGCAGGGATTGAACCGTCATCTGCTTCGTTGTTTCTGCAATCTCGTGTGCCGGAACATGCCGAGCTGCATTTATTGTTGTCGATGATCACACCGCTATCCTGGCTAGAACGCGTGCCAACCTATAAAGATCAGCAGGAAAAACTGAAAGAGAAAGATTTATCGACCTATGGCTTTTTAGGTTATCCACTGCTGCAAAGTGCAGATATTTTAATTTATCGGGCTGGACAAGTTCCGGTCGGTGAAGATCAGGTAGTGCATGTTGAGTTAACTCGTGAAATTGCCCGTCGGTTTAATCACATTTATGGGCGCGAAAAAGACTTTGAAGAAAAAGCCGAAGCTGCTGTAAAGAAAATGGGTAAGAAAAACGCCAAACTGTATAACCATTTACGAAAAGCCTATCAGGAACAAGGTGATGCAGAAGCTTTACAGACGGCTCGTGAATTATTAAAAAATCAGCAAAGTCTGGCGCTTGGCGATATGGAGCGTTTGTTTGGCTTTTTGGAAGGTGGCGGTAAAGTGATACTTCCCGAACCTAAAGCGCTGCTGACACCAGCGTCTAAAATGCCTGGGCTGGATGGACAGAAAATGTCTAAATCCTATGGCAATACGATCTCATTACGCGAGTCTGATCAGTCGGTAGCCGAAAAAATAAAACGCATGCCAACCGATCCCAATCGGGTTCGCCGCACCGATCCGGGTGAACCTGAGAAATGCCCAGTATGGCAATTACATGAAGTGTACTCTGCTGGAGACCAGAAACAATGGGTTCAAGAAGGTTGCCGCACAGCGGGCATCGGCTGCCTTGATTGTAAAGGTCCGCTTATTGATTCGATAATTGCCGAACTTAAACCCATCCGCATGCGTGCGGAAGATTTCAGCCGACATCCTGAAGATGTACGACGTATTATTGATGATGGCAGTGCTGCAGCAAGAGAAGTGGCTCAAGAAACATTGAGCGAAGTGCGTTCCGCAATGGGTCTGGCTTATAAATAACCCAAGGAATAATAATTATGTCTGAAAGAATACAAAAAGTACTGGCTCGTGCCGGTTACGGTTCACGTCGATTAATTGAGAGTTGGATCAAAGAGGGCAAACTTCAAGTAAATGGTGTATCTGCTACTTTGGGCGACCAAATTACGGAAAAGGATAGAGTCACCCTTGAAGGGCGGCCTTTATCGTCTAAGCGTATCTGGCAGCAAGCGATGCCCCAAGTATTGCTGTATCACAAACCAGTCGGTGAAGTATGTACCCGTAATGACCCTGAAGGTCGCAGAACCATTTTTCAATCTTTACCGGTACCAGAAGAAGGTCGCTGGGTGAGTGTGGGTCGCTTGGATTTAAATACGAGTGGTTTGATTATCCTGACTACCGATGGCGAACTAGCTAATCAGTTAATGCATCCATCCAATGAAATGGACCGTGAGTACGCCGTGCGTGTACTAGGTGAAGTCACTTCGGAAATGATGCAAACGCTACGTGATGGTGTCGAACTAGAAGATGGTAAAGCCCATTTTTCTGATATTCAGCCAGGCGGCGGCGAAGGAGCCAATACGTGGTTTCATGTGGTGATTCAAGAAGGTCGCAACCGGGAAGTAAGACGCTTATGGGAAAGTCAGGGCGTACAGGTGAGTCGTTTAGTTCGTTTGCGTTATGGGCCAGTGATTATGCCAAATAAACTCAAACCTGGTCGATGGATGATGCTAGAAGGCAAAGATCTGGAATATTTGTATGAAGAGGCTGGATTAAAAACCAAAGCTGCTAAACGCGGAGCGCCTGCTGAAAAAATTCCGGCTAAAAAGGAAGTGCCAGTCGAAAACGAAAAAGCGGCAAAATCATCAAAGTGGCCAGATAAATCAGCTAAAGCGGCAACAAAGCCTGCATCAAGATCAGCTAAACGCGAAACCCCACAAACCAAGAAAGGCCCACGTATTCGTGGCCGAAGCGAACGTTAAACAGCTACGCGAGATGTGACTACTTGATTACGACCGGCAAATTTTGCCTGATATAAAGCTTCATCAGCTTTGAGAAATAGACTATCTGCTGATTCGCCTACACACAATTCAGCCAGTCCAATGCTGATGGTGATAGGGAATTGTTGATCGCTATGACTCTGATTTAATTCATAAATAGCCAATCGAAGTCGTTCTGCTGCCAGTAGAGCGGCTTCATGATGACTATGACTGAGCACAATAGCGAATTCTTCACCACCAATACGGAACAATGCATCACTACGTCTTAAGCTCGACATTAATGTATCGGCGACACGGCGTAAGGTTTCGTCACCAACCTGATGACCAAAACTATCATTAATGTTTTTAAAGTAATCGATATCTAAAACCAATAAGGAAAGTGGCAGCCTTAAACGATGAGCAAGGTCAATTTCACGCTCAATGGTGTTTTTATAAGCTTGTCTGTTGGGCAGTTGCGTTAATGTATCGGTTAAAGCGGCATCCAACGCACGAGCATAATGCAGACTGTTCCTTAATGGGTAAACCAGTTTGCACAATAAGTCTTCTACTAAAAGAATTTCTGTGTCAGAAAAACGATAAGCACGGCTTAGCGTTAATTGGCCAAGATATTCATGATCAATTTCTAGTTGATAGTTACATTTATGGTGGCGTTTAGCACCCAACCTGAATTCAAACTTATTATCGGGGTGAGTGAATTGCAAACCACCGTGAGCGAGTAATGGTTTGATTTGCTCGTCAAATAGTCTCAGTAATTGTCTAGTGTCCAGTGAGGTCTGCAAAACTAGCGGTAATTTTGCTAGTGCATCATCTCGTTCAACGGAAACAGGGCCAGCTTTTACAACGGAAACAGTATTTTGTTCAAGCCGTCGCAAGTTTGTGGTATCAGATGGCAGTGAATGAATCATGTGCACACTCGTAAATAAGATAATGTACAAAAACCATGCTAAATATATGCCATGGTTAAAATTATCAATAAATACAGTGTGTTATATTTTATGCCAAAACTTTGACGGGGAGTTCCATCTGTGCGGACAAACACTGGCCATGTAGATGACCACTTTGTTCACTGGCGAGATATAGGTAGGCTGGTATCACCGCGCTAGGTTCAGGCAGATGCTGAGGGTCAGATGCAGGATAAACTCGAGCGTGTAATTTGGTTTTTACTTGACCTGGATCGATACAATTTACGCGTACTTTTGCTGCCGCTTGCATTTCCAGTGATAGCTGGTGGCAGAAGCATTCTAAAGCCGCTTTGCTTAAACCATATGCACCCCGATAGGCTTTATCATGCTGACTATCAGTGGTGAAAATAAGAAAGCTTTGCTGATCGCTAGATTGTAATAACGGAAGACATGCGTGCGTCAATAAATAAGCCGCGGTCAGGTTAACTTGGAGCGTTTCTGCCCACTGTTTAATGTCCTGATTAGCAATTGGAGCCAACTGTCCAACATCCGCCGCGCAATGCACTAATCCATCGAGATGGCCAAAGGTATCTTTGATTGTTTGAGCGAGCTGTTGATAATCCCCAGCATTCGCTCCTTTGAAATCCACGGGAAATATTGCAGGTTCAATGCCGCTTTCCTGCAGAATCACATCGTACAACTTTTCTAATTGAGCAATATTCTTGTCAAGCAGAATGATCGTTGCACCATGTCGAGCATACGCAAGGGCAACTTCGCTACCGATACCACCTACGGCACCGGTAACGAGGACAACCTTACCACTGAGAATGGATTGCTCAGCTTGGGATAACATAACTGATTTTATTCAGATTTAGGAACAACGCGTCCGTAGGTGACTTTACCATCTAATAATTGTGCGATGATTAAAGCATCATCATTATGCCACTCAATCGTTTCCATATTCATTTGATCTAAAGTTCTTTCCTGAGCAATATCCGGTTCACCGTAAGCTGAGATAAGTTCATCTCTGGTCATTCCAGCTTGGATACCGTTTTCGCTAACTTCAGTAGTTGCTTCTGTTGCTTCGGGTGCAGTTTCAACTGCGGCTGGAGCTGATGTCTCTGTTTCACTGCTATCAGTGACAGCGGTATCGCTCTCATCACTGCAGGCGATCAGGGCCAGACTCAAAAAAAGACCGGTAAAAATTAAACGCATACGATTTAACATGACATCCCCTCTTTAGGTTTAAAAAACTAATTGGCGAGTATAACAAGCAATCGCCAGGATATCGACATGTCTAGGGTAAATTTCCCGTTAAGGCCATTTCAGCAGCACGATATCCATTCATAATGGCGCTTTCTAATGTAGCAGGATAAGGATTTTCAGCATAATCACCAGCGATCCAAAGTCCATTAATGGCTGTTTTGCAGCTTGGTCTTTGGCTGTTTTCAACCACTCCACAGCAGAATGTCGCTCTTTTTTCACGTATCACGTGGACAGCGAGATAATCTTCAGGTAACTCGGGCAAAAGACCTGTTAATGCTGAAACAACCTGATCAGCCAGTTGCTGTTTTGTCAGTAATTCATGTTCTCCAGGACCACTGATGACCACGGCAATTAATCCTGGAGATTGATCTGACCGATCAAATACCCATTGAGGCAAGGAATTGCTCAGACCGATAATAGGGGAATTAAGCTGAAATTGTGATGAATACTGCAGATACACCGTTGTTATCGGATATTCAGTTACTTTTGAAAGCTTAAGTTGCTCACCCAACAGTTTATGAAGAATACTGGGGGAAACCGCAACAATAATCTTATCGGCAGCTATATATTCATCATTACTCGTTATTACACCAGTTACCTTTCCGGAAGTTATAACAATTTTTTCAATACGGCTTTGTAATCTGACTTCACCGCCGTGATTAGCTATGAAATGTCTTGCAGGTTCAGGTAACACATCGTCAAGCGTCTTTTTTGGAATCAGCAAATCCGCCGACCGCCTGTTAGCGGCAAGACTATCCCTAAGGGTTGCAGCGAAAACCCTTGCCGATGCCTGTTCTATAGGCGTGTTTAAAATCGCCAGACATAATGGAACCCATAATTGGGTGACAAGTCTTGGGGATTGGCCAGTTTGTCGGCACCACTGCTCCACAGTAATATTTTTGGTAAAAGATGGAGATTTTAGCTGCCGGGCAATTCGTAAAAAACGCCATAATTCCTGCCAACCGATGCTTGAATAAAGCTTTGGTAAGATGGCAATTTGCCAAGGTAATAAGGGATGTGCAGATAAATGTAAGGGTGGGAACTGTGGATCAAGAATAAGTAGATCTAATGCTTTTCGCTGAAAAACGCTGTTTTCATCAATACCAATTCGATGAAGAAGGTCCAACATGTTTTGGTAAGCACCAATCATTAGATGCTGACCATTATCAATCTCGACGTCTTGCCATGTCACTGTGCGAGCCCGTCCGCCAAGTTGTTTAGCAGCTTCAAACAGGATGGGTTTTTGTCCTGCTTCGGCTAAACGAACAGTCGCGGCAAGTCCGCTCCAACCACCACCTATAATAATAGGTTGCATACTACTTATGGCTTTTGGCGAGCTTTTTTTCACGTCGGTAAGTGCACCAGGCCAGCCATAATTTACGAATAGGAGTAAGAGAGACTCGTTGTTTCATTACTTGGAAATTATCAGCAGCGATTTCCTGCAAAGTAGTGCGATAGATTTCAGCCATAATCAGCGCGGTACATTGATGATAGCGATCTTGCTGGGGTAGTAGTTGCATCGCCTCCTGATAAAACTGCTCAGCACGTTGGGTTTGGAATTGTATTAATGCGGTCAATTCATCAGTTTGCTGTAAAGCCAGGATACTTTGTTCACTGACCCCAAACTGTTGCATTTCGTCCAAAGGCAGATAAATACGGCCACGTTCAGCATCTTCACGCACATCGCGAATGATATTTGTCAGCTGAAAAGCGAGGCCCAGTTTTTCGGCAAATTTTAAGGTTTGACGATCTGAAAAGCCAAAGATCTGTGCTGAAAGCAAGCCAACAACACTGGCAACACGATGACAATATAAGGCCAGATTTTTATAAGCTTGATAGCGATGTTGGGTTAAATCCATTTCCATGCCATCAATGATCTCGTGAAAATATTCTTCATGCAGATCAAAATCTTGCAAGGTATCAGCTAACGCTTTGCCAACAGGATGTGTGGCTTGTCCGAGAAAGGTATTTGAGACTTCTTGACGCCACCAAGCGAGAGTTTGTGCAGCGACTAAAGGATCGCTTATCTCATCTACCGCATCATCAACCTCACGGCAAAAAGCATATAGGGCCATGATGGCATCACGCTTTTTGGCCGGTAAAAAAAGAAAACTATAATAAAAGCTAGAACCGCTTTTTGCCGCTTTATCCCGGCAATACTGCTGAGGTGTCATTTTAACAAACGCTCAACAATTTTACCGTTCACTAAATGGGTGTCGATGATCTCATCTATATCAGCCTTATCATGATATTGGTACCAGACACCTTCGGGATAAATCACCATGATCGGGCCCAATTTACAGCGATTCAGGCAGCCGGAGTTATTGACGCGGACTTTTTTTAGTTTGAGATCTTTGACTCGCTGCTTGGCATAATCACGCAATGACTGCGCACCATGTTCTTCGCAATAATCAGTGCCATCATCACGTTGATGAGTGCAAATGAACATATGATATTTATATATTTCAGCCATCGTTCTTAGCCTAACCAAGCCGTGTTAAATGTACAAAACAAATTAATAATCATTAAGTTACAACTAAAACTGACGCGAAACAGCAAAATCAGCAAGCCCGATCAAAGCTGCTTTGTATTCTGAATCTGTAACTATGTCGAGATTGGCCTTAGCTTGTTCGGCTTCTTTACGCGCGGCAGCAGCGGTGTAATCAATTGCGCCGGTAATTTGAATGATTTCAATTATGTCATCGATTTTATCGCGTTGGCCTTGTTCAATCGCCTCACGAATAACTGCTGACTGCTCAGCATTGCCATTTTGCATTGCATAAATCAGCGGTAATGTCGGTTTGCCTTCAGCCAAATCATCGCCAATATTTTTACCGATGGTCTCACTGGATGCACTGTAATCGAGTAAGTCATCAACCAGCTGAAAAGCACTGCCAAGATGCATTGCGTATTGAGCTAACGCCAATTCAACTTCGTCTGATGCATTACTAATTAATGCGCCTAACTGACCCGCGGCTTCAAACAATTTGGCTGTTTTGTGGTGGATCACTTGCAGATAACGTTCTTCCGTGGTGTCGGCATCATGCACGTTTAATAGCTGTAAAACTTCACCTTCAGCGATGACATTAGTAGTGTGGGAAAGAATTTTCATCAATCGCATCGAATCCAGTTCCACCATCAATTCAAAGGCGCGGGTATAGAGAAAATCACCAACCAACACACTGGCTTCATTTCCCCATACACTGTTGGCTGTTTCCTGGCCGCGGCGCATAGTTGAATTGTCGACCACATCATCATGCAGCAAAGTCGCGGTGTGAATGAATTCGATAATGGTGGCAAGATTAATGTGCGCAGATGCCTGATGATTACAGGCTCGTGCACTTAATAGAGCAATAGCCGGGCGCAAGCGTTTTCCGCCACTATTAATGATGTAATGTCCGAGCTGATTAATAAGTACAACATCAGATTGCAGCCGATGTTGTATCATTGCGTCTACTGCTTCCATATCCTGTTGGATAAGTGCGTAAATGGATTGTATATCCACGGGGCGTTTGTCTGCCTGTCTAGATTAATTAAACGCGTACTTTCTCATGGGTAACAGCGATTCGCAAATAATTCAATTTGCATTTGATCTGTATGTAGAAAGCGGTTAAAATTCCCGGTCTTTTGTTGGGTTACCCACAATAACATTTATTTTTTTGGAGAAAGCGATGTACGCTATTGTCGCGACTGGTGGTAAGCAGTACCGAGTTAAAGAGGGCGAAAAGCTCCGCGTTGAAAAATTGCCAGGTGAAGTGGGTGATACCATTGAACTAGGTGAAGTTTTATTGATCGGTGAAGGCGAAGACATTAAAGTTGGCGCACCCTTCTTAGACGGCGCAAAAGTCACAGCAACTGTGGCCTCAGTTGGTCGTGCGGACAAAGTGAAAATCATCAAATTCCGTCGCCGTAAGCACCATCGGAAACAGATGGGACATCGCCAATCTTATACAGAAATCGAAATCACTGGCATCACTGCCTAAGATTTAAATATTTAAAGAGGATATAACATGGCTCATAAGAAAGCTGGTGGTAGTACCCGCAACGGTCGTGACTCCGAGTCGAAACGCCTTGGTGTTAAACGTTTTGGCGGTGAAGCAGTATTAGGCGGCAACATTCTGGTTCGTCAACGCGGCACTCGTTACCATGCAGGTCGTAACGTTGGTATCGGTAGAGACCACACATTGTTTGCGACGGCCAATGGTAAAGTTTTATTCGAAACCAAAGGTGCGAACAATCGCATGTTTGTCAGCGTTATCGCTGAATAAAGAATTTGTTAGCCCGTTGGGGCAAACAGCTGAAAGCCCCGCTGATGCGGGGTTTTTTGTTTGTGGCAATTATTAAAAAATTATCTGGTCGGCAGTATGAAATTTGTTGATGAAGCGAAAATAAAAATCAGCGCGGGTGCCGGCGGTAATGGTTGCCTGAGCTTTCGTCGTGAAAAATATATCCCCTTCGGTGGTCCGGATGGCGGTGATGGTGGCGACGGGGGCGATGTGTATTTGCTCGCAGATACACAAGTAAATACCCTGATTGATTTCCGCTATAAACGTAACTTCAAAGCACAACGTGGCGAACATGGTCGCGGCAAACTTTGTAGCGGTGCCCGTGGCGAAGATTTAATTATTAAAGTTCCTGTAGGCACCGAAGCCTGGGATGAAGACACCGATGAATTGATTGGTGATCTCGCCAAACACGGTGACAAATTGATGGTGGCCAAAGGTGGTTGGCATGGTTTAGGTAATGCTCGTTATAAATCCAGTATTAATCGTGCACCTCGCCAAACCTCAGATGGAACCCCAGGCGAAGAGCGTACATTACGCCTTGAAATGAAATTATTGGCCGATGTTGGGTTGCTAGGTTTACCGAACGCCGGAAAATCGACCTTTATCAGCCAAGTTTCCGCCGCGCAGCCCAAAGTAGCCGATTATCCTTTTACGACGTTGCATCCTAATCTTGGCGTCGTCACGCTTAAAGATGTACGAAGCTTTGTTATTGCCGATATTCCTGGGCTGGTTGAAGGCGCGGCAGAAGGTGCCGGTTTAGGTATTCAGTTCCTCAAACATTTAACGCGCACTCGACTATTGTTGCATCTGGTGGATATGGCACCGGTAGACGTAAAACAGGATCCGGTTGAAAGCGTTAATATTATTAACCGCGAATTACTCCATTACAGTGAAGCGCTGGGTAAACAACCGCAATGGTTGATTCTAAACAAAATGGATTTGGTCCCGGATGATATCCGTGACGAACTCACACAAGAAGTGTTGACCCGGCTTAATTGGCAAGGTCCCGTCTACAAAATCAGTGGTCAGACTGGTGAAGGTTGCGCGAAGTTGTGTGAAGATATCATGCAATATCTTGATGATTTACGTCAGAGTGAGCAGCCTCCCGCTAACCCCTTTGAGGAATAACTGTGGAACATCCGCATCAGCAACTTTTATCAACCAAGCGTTGGGTGATCAAAATTGGTAGTGCTTTATTAACCAAGCCGGGAGAAGGTTTGGATGTGGATCGTATTCGCTGGTTAAGTGGTGAAATTGCCGAGCTGAGGAGTCAGGGTAAAGAAATCGTTCTGGTCACCTCCGGCTCGGTCGCCGCTGGAATGCAAAGACTGGGTTGGCGTCGCCGTCCCCATGCTTTGCATCAGTTACAAGCCGCCGCCAGTGTCGGTCAGATGGGGCTTATCCATGCTTATGCCACTGCGTGTGAGCAACATGGCATTCATACCGCCCAAATTCTACTGACCCATTCTGACTTGGCTGATCGTGGCCGTCATTTGAACGCGCGCAGTGCATTACATACTTTGCTCGAGATGGGCGTTCTACCGGTCGTTAATGAAAACGATACTATTGCCACTGATGAAATCCGTTTTGGTGATAATGACACGCTGGCGGCAATGACCGCCAATCTGGTTGAAGCGGATGTTTTGGTTATCTTGACCGATCAGGATGGATTGTTTGATAGCGATCCACGATTAAATCCAAATGCCAGAATGCTGGCAGCTTCTGCAGCAAATAATCCAAATCTGGATGGTATGGCCGGTGACAGTAAAGGTGAATTAGGTCGCGGTGGTATGGCTACTAAATTAGCGGCAGCCAGACGTGCGGCACGGTCCGGAGCGACTACGGTTATTTTATCGGGTAAACATCCATTGAATTTACGTCATCTGGCGGCGGGTCAGGGCGTGGGCACATTATTATGGCCAGATATCAAACCGATCAAAGCGCGTCAGCAGTGGCTTGCCGGACATTTGATACCCAAAGGTATATTAACGCTTGATGATGGCGCCGTGGCTGTAATCAAACAGCATGGTCGAAGTATTTTGCCAGTGGGTGTGCGTCAGGTAGATGGTCAATTTACTCGCGGTGAATTAGTGTTATGTACCGACTTGCAGGGACGGGAAGTTGCTCGTGGTCTGGTAAATTACAGTGCTGATGAGGCAGTACGAATCATGGGGCAACCCAGTCAGGCGATTCAAAGCTTATTGGGGTATGTGGATGAACCGGAATTAATTCATCGAGATAATCTGGTCGTCACGGGATAAATGGCAGACATAAAAAAACCGGCGAGAGCCGGTTTTTTTTAGCTGATTCTATAGAACAGTCAATTACATTGCGCGGACAGCGTTATTTAAACGACTTTTGCCACGAGCAGCTGTATTTTTATGGATAATGCCTTTACGGGCCATACGATCCAGAACTGGTACAGCAGCTTTAAATGCAGCTACGGCTTGTTCTTTATCACCAGCAATAATTGCTTTTCTAATTGCTTTTACTTTTGTACGCATCGCAGAACGCTGACTAGCGTTTAACTGACGGCTAACTTCTGCCTGACGGGCGCGTTTTTTTGCTTGTGCTGAGTTTGCCAAAGTGTTTCTCCTATGAATCAGCTATTTGTATATGAACCGGGCATTATCCTGATTTTGCTTCCATTTGTAAATGGTATGATGCTTTCTTTTTTCAAGCACGAGTGAATGATGCGAATTATAACAGCGAATTTGAACGGGATCCGAGCCGCTGCGCGAAAAGGATTTTTTGACTGGTTAAAAAAACAAGATGCCAATGTAGTATGTATTCAGGAGACTAAAGCGCAAATCCATCAGCTGGAGGACAAGATCTTCTCCCCTGAAGGTTACCACTGTTATTACCATGACGCGGTCAAAAAGGGTTACAGCGGTGTGGCGATATACAGTCGACAAAAGCCCGATGAAGTCATTACGGGCATGGGCAATGCCGAGTTTGATATTGAAGGTCGTTATATTGAAGCCAGATTTGGCAAGCTGAGCGTGATCTCACTTTATCTGCCATCCGGTACTTCTGGTGATGAGCGGCAACAGGTCAAATATCGCTGTATGGCTTATTTTGAAACCAAGATGCAGGAAATGAAAGATTTAGGCCGTGATTTAATCATTTGCGGTGACTGGAATATCGCCCATAAAAACGAAGATATCCGTAACTGGAAAGGCAATCAGAAAAACTCCGGCTTTTTACCTGAAGAACGCGCCTGGCTAGACAAGCTGTTTTATGAGATGAATTTTGTTGATGCCTTCCGCGAACTGCCGCAGGCTGAACATGAGTACACCTGGTGGTCCAACCGCGGACAGGCCTGGGCCAATAACACCGGGTGGCGTATTGATTATCAGATTCTGAGCCCGAGCTTGAAAGGCAAAGTTAAAGCCACTGATATTTATCGTGATGAACGTTTCTCGGATCATGCGCCATTGACCGTCGATTATGATTATTCGATTTCAAAATAATATATGAACTTTAGCGACGTGATTGCCTCTGAATAGCACATCTATCCAGAGGCAACATTCATGTTTTCATTTTTAAAATCAGATCCGGTCAAAAAACTAAAAAAGCAACTTGCTGAAAAACAAGAACAAGCCATGTTCGCGCAGCGTAATGGTGATATGCGAAAGTTTGCTGTGCTTACTGAGGAGTCTCAGGAGTTGGCTGATAAAATTAAACAGCTTGAATCTTAATTGAGGGTAGGTTGGGTTGAGGTACGAAACCCAACAATCTGAATGATATTTTCGACCTTGTCGCTGCCGCTGGGCGTTCATTTATTTTGCTTGCCCAAAATAAACGAACCAAAGAAAAGGGCAGCCCATGCTCGCCCTGCGGGTTCCCTGCGCTTCTCGATCTGGTCGGGCATGACGGAAACTCGCTGCGC
>NZ_JBLWYR010000020.1:0-58358 GCF_048266885.1 Methylophaga sp. | reverse complement strand
GGAAAACACCAAAGAACAAATTGAACAGCTGGCAGTCGTAATTGAAAAAGAGGCCAGTCGTTTTAACCATTTGATGAACAGGTAATAAAATGACAACAATTACATTGACACAATCAGCAGTAAAACGAGTACGTGACATGGTCGCTAAACGTGACAGTGGCATTGGTTTGCGTATTGGTGTAGTCAAAAGCGGTTGCTCTGGTTACAGCTATGCACTGGATTATGCCGATGCGGTGGCCGCAAACGATATGATAATCGAGCAAGACGATGTCAAAGTGGTCGTCGACAAAGACAACCTGCCGTTGTTGGAAGGCATGATCCTGGATTTTGTTAAGGAAGGCTTGAACCAAAGCTTTAAATTCATAAATCCGAATGTCACCTCTGAATGTGGCTGTGGTGAGAGCTTTAGCGTTACCAAATAAACTCGATTAACTTATACATAACTAACTGCCCGTCATTGAACGGGCAGTTTTGTTTTACCTGGCCTGTGAGCTGTGATTGAATCTCTTCCATGACTGAACTTAACAATCTGCAATTTGATGCTCAGCATCTCTGGCATCCCTACAGTAGCGTGCAACATCCACCGTTATTACATGAAGTGGTTTCAGCAAAAGGTGTGTATTTAACCCTGGCTGACGGGCGCGAAATCATTGATGGCATGTCGTCCTGGTGGTCCGCCATACATGGTTATGGACATCCTAGATTAAATGCCGCGGCAAAAGATCAACTCGATAAAATGTCTCACGTGATGTTTGGTGGATTAACTCATGATCCTGCCGTTAGTTTGGCGCGGCGATTAATCGATATCACCGATGATTCGCTGCAATATGTTTTTCTGGCAGATTCCGGCTCAGTTTCAGTTGAAGTTGCTATTAAAATGGCGATTCAATACTGGTTCGCCCAGGGCAAAGCTGACAAACAAAAACTACTGTCACTGAGAAGCGGCTATCACGGCGATACCTTCGGGGCGATGGCGGTTTGCGATCCCGTCAATGGCATGCATTCCCAATTTGCCAAAGTATTACCCCAACATCTATTTGCACCAGCACCAACCTGTTGTGATGATGCCGATTGGCAAGACAGTGATATCGCTGAAATGCGTGCATTGATTGAAGCAAACCATGAACAACTTGCAGCAGTGATTGTTGAGCCATTGGTGCAGGGCGCAGGTGGCATGCGGTTTTATTGTCCACAATATCTGCGTGAACTCCGGGCGTTATGTGACCAACATAATGTATTGCTGATATTCGATGAAATCGCTACCGGCTTTGGCCGAACTGGACACCTGTTTGCTTATGAAGCGGCTGGTGTTGTACCAGATATTTTATGCCTTGGTAAGGCCCTTACCGGAGGTTATATGACTCTGGCAGCTACTTTATGTCAAACCAAAGTGGCGCAAGGCATTTCTGCTGATGGACAGGGTGTGTTGATGCATGGCCCGACCTTTATGGGAAATCCACTGGCGTGCCGCGTAGCATGCGAGAGCATTGATGTATTGCTTGAATCTGATTGGCAAACACAGGTGTTGGCGATCGAAACTCAACTTGCTGATGAGCTGAAAGAATTGTCTTCTCACAGCTTAGTTAAGGATGTTCGAGTAAAAGGCGCGATTGGGGTCGTTGAACTGAACCAGCCTTTAGATAGTTTTATGCACTGGTTGCCTAAATTTATCGTTGAGCAAGGTGTTTGGATAAGACCCTTTCGTTCGATGATTTATGTAATGCCACCGTATATCATTAGCGCTGAACAATTAACTACGCTCACCACAGCGATTAAAGCCATCGTCAACAAGCTCGGTGAATCAGTAAAATCCTGAGTCCAATCAAGTTTATGCCTGATAGCATTCTGATTTTTGCGGCGTAGTATCACTCCACGTTATCCAGAAAAAAGGATAGCGTTAACCTTAAAATAGAATGGAGAAATGATCATGTGGACTAAACCAGAATATTCAGATATGCGTTTCGGTTTTGAAGTAACCATGTACATTTGCAACCGTTAATATCGGTTCAAAGGTACTTAAAAAGCCTCTGGAGTTTAGCTCCAGGGGCTTTTTTTATAACCGCAACTTTCAAATCGCCTATTCCGATTATATTAATAGAATTAAGTTGTTTGACCGTTGTATGTTCGGGCCATAGAATGGCCTCTGTCGCTTTTGACAACCAACAAGGAGTAGACCATGTCGACTTTGATTAATACTACCGTTAAACCGTTTAAAACCACTGCATTTCACAAAGGCGAATTCGTACCTGTTACTGATGCTGATCTGAAAGGTAAGTGGTCAGTTGTATTCTTTTACCCAGCCGACTTCACTTTTGTTTGTCCTACAGAGCTCGGCGATTTAGCTGATCATTACGCAAAACTGCAAGAAATGGGCGTTGAAGTTTATTCAGTATCTACTGATACCCACTTCACTCATAAAGCTTGGCATGATGCTTCTGAAACCATCAAAAAAATCAACTTCCCAATGCTTGCTGATGCGACAGGCACAATCAGCCGCAACTTTGAAGTGATGATTGAAGAAGAAGGTCTGGCGCTGCGTGGCACATTTGTTATCGATCCAGAAGGCGTGATCAAAGTATCTGAAGTTCACGATCTGGGTATCGGCCGTAGTGCAAAAGAACTGGTTCGTAAAATCCAAGCTGCTCAATATGTTGCTTCACATGATGGTGAAGTTTGCCCAGCTTCTTGGCAGCCAGGTGAAGAAACCTTGTCACCATCTCTGGATTTGGTTGGCAAAATCTAAAGAAAATCTGCAGCAAGTTTTCGTTTAATGAAATGAAAACTTCTCACGAAATTCTGGATCCATTGGATCTTGTGTGTCCGGGCCGACCGGTCCGGACAACACCCAAACATTTATAGAATTTTATTCAGGCAGGTGCCTTATGTTGGATGCAAACATTGCTGGACAATTAAAAACGTATTTGCAGAATCTGCAACGCCCGGTTGAGATCATTGCGTCACTTGATGATGGCAAAAAATCTCAGGAAATGCGTGAATTGCTGGTTGAAATTGCCGATATGTCTGACAAAGTCAGCTTTTCTGATGCCGATAATGATGCACGTAAACCATCATTTCGTATCAAACAGCCCGAAGGTCAGGAGCATATCCGTTTTGCCGGTATTCCGATGGGGCATGAGTTCACCTCACTGGTGTTAGCATTGCTTCACACCGGTGGGCATCCGATGAAGACCGAGCCTGAAGTGATTGAACAAATCAAACAACTCGAAGGCGAGTTTGTGTTTGAAACCTATATCTCACTGTCATGCCAGAATTGCCCTGAAGTGGTACAAGCGCTGAATCTGATGGCCGTATTGAACCCGAATATTCATCACACGATGATTGACGGTGCTTTATACCCTGAAGAAGTAGAAGCACGTCAAATTATGGCGGTACCGACTGTGTATCTGAACGGTGAAGTTTTCGGTCAAGGTCGCATGGGCCTGACTGAGATTATTGGCAAGCTTGATACAGGCTCGATTAAACGCGAAGCAGAAAAAATCAATCAGCGTGCTCCTTACGATGTATTGATTGTTGGTGGTGGTCCTGCTGGGGCTTCGGCATCGATTTATGCTTCTCGTAAAGGTATCCGCACTGGTATTGTCGCTGAACGTTTTGGTGGTCAGGTAATGGATACGCTGGCGATTGAAAACTTTATTTCAATCAAGGAAACTGAAGGTCCTAAGCTAGTGGCTGCACTTGAAGAACACGTCAAAGAATATGAAGTTGATGTGATGAAACTGCAGCGTGCCAACAAGCTACGTCAGCAGGGCAAAATGATTGAAGTGGAACTGGAAAGTGGCGCTAAGTTACTCAGTAAATCGATTATTATTGCCACCGGTGCTCGCTGGCGTGAGTTGGGTGTGCCCGGAGAAATTGAATACCGTGGTCATGGCGTAGCATACTGCCCACATTGTGATGGTCCGTTATTCAAAGGGAAACACGTTGCCGTCATTGGTGGTGGTAATTCTGGTGTCGAAGCTGCAATTGATTTGGCCGGTATTGTCGGACATGTGACCTTGCTGGAATATGCCGATGAGTTGAAAGCCGATGCCATATTACAGAAAAAATTGCACAGTCTGAGCAATGTCACAGTGATCATTGGTGCTCAAACCACGGAAGTTACCGGTGATGGCAAAAAGGTTAATGGTCTGAATTATAAAGACCGAGCCACCGAAGAACCACATCATGTTGAAGTGGCCGGTGTGTTTGTGCAGATTGGTTTGTTACCAAACACCGACTGGTTGAAAGACACCTTAACGTTGAGCAAGTATGGTGAGATTGAAATTGATTCTCATGGTGCGACCTCAATGGCAGGTGTTTTTGCCGCTGGGGATGTCACGACCATTCCTTACAAACAGATCATTATGGCAATGGGTGAGGGCGCCAGAGCAGCATTAGGTGCGTTTGATTACCTTATCCGTAATGAGTTTGATGATAAGGATAAAGCAGCTTAATCTTAGAAAGCGGAATTCATTCCGCCTCGTCAATCAGATCGCGCAGGTTTAATAACTTCATGCGAATGGCGAGGCGGGTGAGTTCAATATCTGAATTTACCTCAAGTTTGCGTTTAATAATGTAATGCGAGTTTGAGACCGTTTTTGGGCTGATATTCAAAATATCGGCTATCTGTTGATTGTTCTTGGCTTCTAACAATAATCGCAAAATCTCAAATTCCCTGACCGTCAAATCATCCAGCCTGGCTTTATCTTGTCCCAATTTCTCTAAAGCCAAAGCTTGGGCGATATCTGGACTCAAACTGAGTTTATTTTCATAAACCTGAAAAATCCCATGAATTAACAAGGTAGGATCACTACTTTTAGTGACATAGCCTAAAGCACCTGCGCGAATGGCTTGTAAAGCAAAGCTGGGATTTTGATGCATGCTGAACACCAGAATTCGTGCCTGAGCATCATATTGCCTGATGCGTGAAATGGCTTCCAAACCACTTTGGCCGGGCATAGAAATATCCATGATCACCACGTCCGGCTGAAAGGTTTTGTAATTCTGATAGGCTTCAGCGGCATCTCGCGCATCCGCAATCACCGTTAAATTAGGCTGTTTTTGTAATAATGAACGATAACCTTCACGTACGATGGCATGATCATCAACCAACAGGATTTTTATGTCTTTTTCAGTCATTTGGATTCTCTACGGAGACTTCAACTGGAGGGTTCACCGGTAAATCAATCAACAGTTTTAGACCGCCTTCATTATGGGTATCCATCGTAATTTTTCCGCCTAAAGCATTAACGCGTTCTGATATGCCTAATAAACCCACACCCATGTGCTGATTCAAGCTGTCGCGTTTGGCTTTGCCGTTATCCTCAACTGCTAGAATCAAGTGATCTACGTTGCTAAACATCAGTTTGATATTAGCCTCACTGGCATCTGCATGTTTAGCGATATTGGTCAGTGATTCCTGCACAATGCGATATAAATTGACCGGCAGTGGTTCGGGAAGTGCATCAACGCCTTCAGCTATTTGCAGATTGAATTGGGTTTCACCACCAGTGCGTTGATTCCAGCTTTTAATCAATTTTTCCAAACTACGCGTCAAGCCCAATTCATCGACATCAGCAGGACGCAAACGCGTTAATAAGCCCCGTAAGGCCGACATCATGTGTTCAGTAATATGACTAATGCCCTCAGTTTCACTGAGAATAGAAGGGCAATCTTTACGCGCTGTCTGGCTAATGGAGGTGGTCAACGCATTGATACCTGCCAAGCATTGACCAAACTCATCATGTAGTTCACGGCTGATATACCGATGCTCCTCTTCCTGGGCATTAATCAGTTTCAAGGCAAGTTGACGATTCTCGGCCATAATATGTTGTTGACTGGCGGCCAAAGCATTAATCGCCTCACTGGTTCTTCGCCATTCGCCGATATCAAAAGTTGGAATGCGGGTGTGCAAGTCGCCTTGGTGCATTTTTTCTAATCCCCGGACAATCAATTGTGCCGGGCGTAGTAGTTGGTGAATAGTCATAAATACCAATAATGCTACGGCGAAAATACTCACCGACAGGATGCCAAATACTGCCCGTAAATTACTCCAGGCTCGAGCAATCTCCGTTTCTACATTTAACGACACCAGGATGTTGCCATAAGTAATGGCATTAAATGAAAATCGGCGGCTGGCTTCATAATTTGGCTGAAATAGCTTTTGATAAATCTCACCAAACCAATGTGGCCAGCGTGTTTCATCATGAATCACTTCATTACATAAACTACGGCGTCGACTTTCGGTGCGAGACAAAAACTGTACACAGGAGCCTGGCACGCCGTTGAGTTGTTGTAGGATATCGGTATCCGGAAAGGCAACAGAATAATCATAGCGAGAAAACATTTTCAGCAATTGTTGAGTCAATTGCTTTTCAATACGCTGCGCGGTTAAATCAGCTTCCAACTTGGCTTGTTTATCGGTCTGATATAAAACATAACCGGCACTCCCCAGCAAACAGATAAAACCTATCAACATGATTCTAAAGAAAAGCTGCAGTCTGAGATTCATGGTTTATCCGTGTATACAATGAGCACAGTCTAGGCGTAGATTTATGCTCTGCAAAGCATACTAACCACACACGGGAAATTTGCCCGATGTCCATGGGCAAATATCTGATGTGCTGATTTGGCTTTCACGGTTTAATAAGTGACATAAAAAGCTATTTTATTGCTAGGTTGAGATGCTTGATCTAAGTTCATAGGGTCTGTTCGGTTTCATATCACTCGTTTAGATGATAGATTCCTGCAGTAACCAAATGTATAAACCTGTGTGGCCAATGATGAGTTCCCGGTCAAATTCACTATACTGGGATATTAGCGCTTTTGCTTAGAGTTTATCGCAGAGGCACTTGAAGAAGCTTCAGCTAAAAAGTAACAAAATGACTTATTGTTAGTTTCGAGAATCAGTAAGTCTTTATAAAAAATATTACCTAATAAAAGGGGAGAGAGAATGTCGGATAAGCAGCAACTGAATACTGCTCGTGAACACGCTTTGGCACTAGAAAAAGTTGTCAATGATGTGGTGATTGGTCAACATCAGGCCATCCGCTTGATTTTGATTGCCTTACACGCCCGTGGTCACGTTTTACTTGAAGGTGGTGTCGGGGTGGGTAAAACCACTTTGCTGCGTGCTTTTTCCAAAGCCTTGGGCGGTGCTTTTGGTCGTATCGAAGGCAGTGTCGACTTAATGCCTAATGATCTGCTTTACAGTGCCTGGGTTAATGCTGATGGTAAGCCGGTAATTGAACCCGGCCCACTGATTGCTAAAGGTGAAGAAACCGCGGTGTTTTTCTTTAACGAAATCAACCGTGCGCGTCCGCAAGTTCAATCTTTACTATTAAGAGCAATGGCTGAACGCAGCGCCGAAGCATTCGGTAAAGAATATCGTTTCCCACATATGATCGTGTTTGCTGATCGCAATGCTGTCGAAAAAGAAGAAACCTTTGAGCTCAGTGCTGCAGCGCGAGATCGCTTTTTGTTTGAGATTAATATCAGCCGTCCGCTGGAAGATGAATCACGCCGTAAATTGATTTTTGATCCAGCTTTCCATGATGTGGATGCTTTGCTCAGTTCAATCGGCGCACCTTTATTGAATTATCGTGATCTCAATGAATTGGATCGTGATATTCAAAACAGTGTGTTTGTCTCACCAGAAATTGAAAACTATGTCGTGCGTTTGTGGGATGCGAGTTGGGAACCACACAAACTCGGTATTACTCTGCCCGATGTGTATGTTGAAGATCTGGTTGTGGCTGGAGCCAGTGTTCGTGGTATGTCAGCGATGGTGCGTGCTGCCAAAGTATGTGCCTGGCTGGAAGGCCGTGATCATGTTCTGCCCGATGATATTCATTTTGTATTATTGCCATCACTCACGCATCGCGTGTTCTTGTCACCGGTCTATGATGGCCGCCGTGAACAGTTGATGCCGCAATTTATTCAGGCGTTACGCGATCATATAGCTACACCGTAAGTAGGCAACCTCATGAAGCCTATTCAACCTCAGGAGTTTAGCTATCGCTTTCCGGATAAGGTGTTTGGTCATGTGCCCGGCGCACATAGCGGAACAGCTTTGGGCAGCGGTGATCGTTTTGCCGGTTTTGCTGATTTATTTGATTATCCAGATCCTCGGCGTCTGGATGTACGAGCCAGTTTACGGACCAACATTGCGGATTCAGCGTTAGGGAATCAGGAGCGCTGGTTGGTTCGTCGTTATCAACAACGTTCATCCATCACCTTATGGCTGCTGTCGGATCTAAGTCGTTCCATGTCTGTTTCCAGCGTTAGTAACGAGCGCGTTGCGAAGTTGGCACATATGATTGCTCATAGCTCTATCCGCTTTGGTGACCGATTTGCTATGGCAGGATTTGATGCCATTTGGCGTAAAGACGTCTCAGTAATGCCCACCAGACAACGCAGCATGCCTGCGGTTGCTGCAGAAAAAATCATTAACGCAGCTCCGCCAACAGCACCGGGCGCAGAAGGTTTGTTTGATGCAGCAGATTTAATCAGCAGTAAACGAGCCATCGTGTTTCTGGCGTCAGATTTCTGTTGTGATATCGATTTGGTAGATCGAACCTTACGCAAACTGGCGCATTACACAGTCGTGCCTATTGTTTGGCAGCATGACGAAGTGGATCATTTGCCTTCACATGCAGGTTGGACAGAAACGCGAGATTCCGAAACTGGCAAGCGTCATAGTGTTTGGATTCGTCCCGGCATCAAAAAACGTTGGCAACAGCAATTGGATGATCATTTTGAGAAACTGACGGCGTGTTTTATGCGCTATCGCGTCAAGCCGCTTTTTGTCTCTGGAGAAGTGACACCGCAACAGCTGACCCAGTATTTCTCCGCCATGAAAAAATCATAGGAATGCACACAATGCGTCGTTTGATCTTTGTTATCAGCTTTATAGTTAGTAGCCAGCTTATGGCACAAGACGTGACCATCAATCTGGATCGCAGTTGGGGTCTCTTAATTGGCGATAAAGTGACTGCCAGTATAGTTCTACCGGTAAGTGTCAGTGATCTTGACGAAGATTCTCTGCCACAAATGAATAAACGTCATGGGCCATGGCTGAATCTGCAGGAAATTTCCAGTAACGCCAATTTGCTGGAGTTACATTATCAACTCATCAATGTACCTATCGAAACGCGCCAACTCGAAACACCGACCTATACGCTAAGAACCAAAGCAGGTGATTTGTTAGAAGTGCCTTCAACCGTTTTTTCGGCAGGTTCATTTTTAACTAAGACAGATGAAGCTGATACTGAAATCAGTTTACGGGGTGATCAACGTTTATTACCTGCAGATTTTGGACTGCTACAAAAACGGCTAACTTATGCCTGTGTAATTGCGCTGCTTGCCGCACTGATATTTTTTGTCTGGCATATCGGCCTGCGTCCAGGCAAACGTTTACCTTTTGCCAAAGCCGTATTTGCTATGAATAAATTACGCTGGTTTGGACACAAAGATGTGGATTCTGCCACGCGGGTTATGCATCACGCATTTAATGAAAGTGCCGGTACAGTGGTTATTTATAGTCAGTTACAACAATTATGGGATGCTTGCCCTTGGTTAGCTGATTTACAACCTGAAATTACGCAGTTTTACCAACAGTCAGCATCACATTATTTCAGCCGAAATCCTCAGCAAAATGCAGATTTTGACAGTTTAATTAAACTGGCGCGTGCCTGCCGTGCGAGGGAGAAAATGGCATGATGCTATTTGGCCTGGAGTGGGCTTTCCCCTTGGTTCTGTTTTTGTTGCCAGTGGCATTATTGCCATGGTTTAACAATAACTTAGACAAGACAGTCGCTTGGACAGCACTGGTGCCACACGACCCGTTATCCAGAACTATCAGTTTGGCGTTAAAGGTTTTGGCGTCGGTAGCCATTGCGGGCTTATTACTTGCTGTAGCCAGTCCTGCTATACCGGAGCGTACGGTTGAACGCTTTGGTGAAGGTGCAGAGATTGTTTTGCTGCTAGATCGCAGTCGCAGTATGGATGATGCGTTTGCCGTAACTACACAGGCAGCGAATTATTCAGTTGCCGGTGATAACTCCAAACGCCGCGTCGCCAGAACCTATCTGACCGAATTTGTAAAAAAACGTCCAGACGATCGTTTTGGCTTTGTATTTTTCAGTACTAACTCGATCAATCTGTTGCCGCTGACCTACAGCAAGGATGCCATTCTTAATACAATTGAAGCTAATTCGTTAGGCAAGGGCTTATCCGATACCAACCTGGCAGATGCATTGATGAATTCAGCATTAATGTTTGAGGATCAGCCTTATCGTGGTTCACGAATTGTTTTGTTGGTCTCTGATGGTGGTCAGCTGATGACCGATCAGGCAATGGAATTAATCACCCAACGTTATAAAGAAATGAATTTAAGTATTTACTGGATTTACCTCAAGTCCAGACAGGAAATGACGTTGGAACCCTCAGAGAATGACAATATTTTGTATACCGATATACCTGAACGAAAAGTTCACGAGTTTTTTAAAACTATCGGCGTTCCATATCGGGCATTTGAAGCTGGCTCATTGGATGAGTTTGCTAAAGCGATGGATGAAATTGATGAGCAACAGTATCAGACGCTGATTGTTGAAGAGTTGGTGCCTCACGAGCCTAAATCCGATTGGTTCTTATGGTTAGCCTTGCTCGCCATGTTGCCTTTGGCAAGTTCACATCTATACAGTTATTGGGGAGTTCGAAAAGCACATGAGTAATACATTAAAACTTTTACGCTTGGCTTTGCTGGCGGTTCTCACAATCAGTGTGATCGTGATATTGCTGACCAGCTGGGAATTATGGCGTCAAAATAAAATTGAAGATTTTGTGAATGCACCGCAACAATATGAGACGGTTCCAGATCATCCACGGGCGCATTTTGCTCAAGGTGCTTATTTGGTGAGTCAGGATGAAACTGATGCTGCGTTGGAACAATACACTTTAGTACTGGGTAGCGAAGAGGGCGAATGGTTGCCAGCAGCTTATTTTAATCGCGGCAATATTAACTTGCGTGAAGCGATGGAAATGGAAGGTAGCGATCCCCGGATGATTCCATTAGTCGAGCTAGCCAAACAAGATTATCGCAGCGCCATCAAACAACAACCAGCGTTTTGGGATGCGCGGTTTAATCTTGAAGTCGCTTTACGGTTAGTGCCGGAAGATCCTGAAATGGATGGAAATTTTAAAAAGCAGGAAATTTACAGCGAACGCAGCATCGAAACCAAAGCCTTTAAGGTTGACCTGCCATGAGTTTGAGTTATCCCAAACGCATATTTTTAACGGCGCTGGTCATGTTGATTGGGCTGTTGATGATAATGGCGGCTTTGTGGCTGCCGCCAGTTGACCGCGAAGTCGAGGTGATGGACAGCTTATTTGTTATTGATATTACCGACAGCATGAATGTTGAAGACGTTAAATTTGGTAACGAAAATATTAATCGACTGGATTGGGCCAAAGAATATACTCGTCAAGCGATTCTTAGCATGCCGTGTGGTTCCCATGCAGGGTTGGCGATATTCAGTGAGGCGCGCAGCTTGATATTAATGACTCCGGTCGAGGTGTGTGCAAATTATCACGATTTGATGCAGATGCTGTCCCAGTTCAAACCCACGATGGCTTGGGCGCGCTCTAGTGAAATGTCTAAAGCGCTTTACACCGCTATTCGCCAAGCTAAAGAAATCACCCCACAACCCACAGTCGTGTTTTTAACGGATGGCCATGAAGCGCCACCAGTGCATGAAACCTTATTCCCTAAATTCACTGATACGCCAGGTGAAGTCCCGGGAATTATTGTTGGTATTGGTGGCAGTGATCTGGTGCCGATTCCCAAAACCAATGAATTTGGTGAAATTGACGGCTATTGGGGCATTAACGAAGTTATGCACCGCGATGTATACGCCTCAAGTCGAGGTGATGCAGCGGAGTTAAATGAAAATCGTCCACGTACTGAGCATTTGTCTTCACAAAAGAAATCGCATATGGAAACGGTGTCGAAACGAGTCGGTTTTGAATTTATCTCATCACCAACATCTGCACAAAACCTGATTAAAGAGATGCAAGAAATTTCGCTGACGCGTCAGGAGCCAGTGAAATATGATTTATTTGTCTGGCTGGCATCAATAGCTTTGATTTTGCTGGTTCTGGTATTTTTACCATACAGTTTGTTTACTAAGCAGCATGATTAATATGCTTTTTAGAATTTGATGATGAAATGGATTTGTCGACATGACACCTCTCTGAATTAGGATGGGTAAAGATATAGTATGAGTTGGTCTAACCCATATCTGCTTTATCTGCTGCCGCTTGCCGTATTACCTTGGCTGAGTCGCAATACCGAAAAACAAATCGTTTGGCAGGCATTGTTACCTAAAGATCGTGCTTCTGCTGTTATTGGTTTTACTCTACATTTGTTAGCTTCTGTGACATTAGCTGCACTCATTATGGCTCTGGCCGGACCACATATTCCTGAACATACTGTGCAGCGCAGTGGCCAGGGTGCAGAGGTTATTATTCTGCTGGATCGCAGTCGTAGCATGGATCAGCCTTTTGCTCGACAACACCGTTTTCGACTGTCTACCAAAATGAACTTTAAAGAAAGTAAGCGCAGTGTAGCCCGCTATTATTTAAGTGAATTTGTAAACAGTCGGCCCGATGATCGGTTTGGTTATGTTCTCTTCAGTGAACAAGCTACGGCTATTTTACCGTTGACTTATAGCAAAGAAACCACTTTGGCGACGATTGAAGCTGGAGGTCTGGGACGGGGATTAACCAAAACGGATATTGCTGTGGCTTTAAAACAAGCCGGAAAAATGTTTGATGGTGAAACCTATCGCGGAGCTCGAATTGTGTTGCTGATATCCGATGGAGGACAGATTTTATCCACGGAGCAAGAACAAAGAATAAACCAGCTATTGCGAGACAATAATCTGAGTCTGTATTGGATCTATTTGCGTTCAGTAAGTGGCATGACACTCGATGAAATGCCAGGTGAAAGTGTATTGTGGCAAGGCGCACCTGAAAGGCAGTTACATAATTTTTTTAAACAATTGGATGTACCATACCGTGCTTTTGAAGCGGGGTCGCTGGAAGAGTTTTCTGAGGCGATGGCAACGATAGATCAGCAACATTATCAGACGTTGATGTTGGAGCAACGTATGCCACGACAATCGCTGGCGGATTATTTCCTGTGGCCTGCCTTGTTCAGTCTGTTGCTACTGACAGCATCGCAGATATACACTTGTTTTGGTGTATCGGGTGCATATCGTTCAGCACGCCATTGATATTTATTTCTAACCAGGCTGAAATTTAATCCAACCATGCCAAATCGTTTCCTTGATATTTCTCTGTCCCTACAACTTTGTCAGCTTAGGCGGGATGACGAGGTGTTGTTTTCTGCTCCGGTTTCAACGGCATTAAATGGTCCCGGTGAAGTGGAGAATTCGGGGTGTACCCCAAGAGGCTGGCATACTATTCGAGCTTGTATCGGCGAAGGCCAACCAGTTGATACCGTGTTTCGTGGCAGAAGACCCACTGGAGAAATCTACACTACCGAACTGGCCGAACAGTTTCCGGATAAAGACTGGATTTTAACCCGGATCCTCTGGTTAAGTGGCGTTGAACCCGGCAAGAATCGACTGGGAAATGTTGATACAATGCGTCGCTATATTTACATACATGGCACACCGGATAGCGAGCCCATGGGCATCGCCAAATCTCACGGTTGTATCCGCATGCATAATCAGGATTTGCTGGCATTGTTTGAACTGGTCAAACCGGGCCTGAAAGTCTTTATTCACGAATAAGGTATTTACATGACATTAGGCCCGTTAATGGTCGATCTGGCTGGCTTGACAATCAGCGAGAAAGAAAGAGAAATTCTCCAACATCCATTAGTAGGTGGCGTCATCCTGTTCAGTCGTAACTATGAATCTCCCGAGCAAATTGCTGCACTGACAACAGAAATTCACGCGCTGAGACAACCGCATCTGATTATTTCTGTCGATCACGAAGGTGGCCGAGTTCAACGTTTTCGTGAAGGCTTTAGCCGACTTCCGCCCGTTGGCACGCTGGGACAGCATTACATGCAACACCCACAGCAAACGCTTAAGCAAGCAGAAGTGACGGGCTGGTTAATGGCCGCAGAGTTACGGGCTGTCGGCGTGGATTTCAGTTTTGCACCGGTTCTGGATCTGGATTACGGCATCAGCGAAGTGATTGGTGATCGTGCATTTCATCGTGATCCGCAAGCGGTTACCAAACTGGCTGCCGCATATATCAGCGGTATGAAGCAGGCTTCAATGGCGGCAGTCGGCAAACATTTTCCCGGTCATGGCGCCGTGGAAGTTGATTCCCATCTGGGGTTGCCAGTTGATAAACGACATCTGGAAGATATGTGGCAGGCCGATATGCTGCCGTTTAGACAACTCTGCTCACATACCCTGGCTGGCATCATGCCGGCACATATTGTTTATGAAAAATGCGACAGTCTGCCAGCTGGCTTTTCGCCGTATTGGATTCAGGAAGTTTTGCGTAAACGGATGGGCTTTCAGGGCGCAGTCATCAGTGATGATCTGAGTATGGCAGGTGCTGCCATTATGGGGGATAGTACAGCTCGTGCCGAAGCGGCTTTGGCTGCAGGTTGTGATTTGTTACTGCTTTGTAATAATCCGGCTGAGGTCGAAAGTGTGCTGGATAATCTGAAATGTGAAGCCGATCCGCTAAGACATATGCGTCTGGTGCGACTGCATGGTCGTCACCCGATTGATCGAGACACGCTGATGGCCAGCGAGCAATGGAAACAGGCGGTTTATACCGTTGCCAACTATGCGCCTGATACCGATCGGCAACTGGATCTTGCCTGATCATATATCGGTAGATCAGTCTGATACTGTCAGCTGGCAGTGTTATCATTTTGCTTTGAATTAAATAACTGTCTAATGACCTCGCAATTCGTACATCTTCATTTACACACTGATTATTCTCTGGTTGACGGACTGGTTCGTATTAAACCACTTGTCAAGGCTGCTGCTGCCTCCGGCATGCCGGCGATTGCCATTACTGATCAACATAATCTGTTTGCTGCCGTCAAACTCTACAGCGCGGCAATGCAGGCAGGGGTCAAACCGATTCTAGGCGCCGATATCCGGCTGCGAGATAGTAGTGACAGTAAAAAAAGTCTGCGAATGGTGTTGCTGTGCAGCACAATGGAGGGCTATCACAACCTGTCACGATTAATTTCCAAAGCCTATACCGAAGGGCAGCATCTGGGAGTACCAATGCTGGAACCCGAGTGGTTGGATGGGCAAACCGACGGGTTGATTTGTTTAAGTGGCGGGCGTGAAGGTTTGTTAGGTCGTGATCTGCTCGGCGGTCGCCAAGCAGAAGCTGAACAACTTGCCAGACATTGGATGCAGTTGTTTCCCAATCGTTTTTATCTTGAGCTGATTCGCACCGGCCGCGAAGATGAAGAACGTTATATTCAACAGGCATTACAACTGGCTAGTGAACTCGATCTGCCAGTTGTTGCCACCAATGATGTGCGGTTTTTAACACCAGATCAATTTGAAGCCCATGAAGCCAAAGTTTGCATTAACGAAGGCCGATTACTTGACGATCCACGTCGTCCACGAATGTATTCTGAACAGCAATATCTGCGTAGCCCGGAAGAAATGGTGCGTTTGTTTGCCGATATTCCCGAAGCCATCAGCAACACAGTTGAAATCGCTAAACGTTGTAATGTTCCATTAACGCTGGGCGAACATTACTTGCCGGATTTCCCGGTGCCAGATGGCATGACGCTGGCGCAGTTCTTCTCCAAAGAATCGTTTGACGGACTAGCTGAAAGATTGCCGGTGTTGTTTCCGGATGAAACCATCCGTGAACAAAAACGTGCCGAATATGAGTCGCGATTGCAGATTGAGCTCGACGTTATTAATGAAATGGGCTTTCCCGGCTACTTTTTAATCGTTGCCGACTTTATTCGCTGGGCTAAAAATAATGGGGTTCCGGTTGGGCCAGGACGGGGTTCCGGTGCTGGTTCTCTAGTCGCCTATGCCTTAAAAATTACCGATATTGATCCGTTGCAATACGATCTGCTGTTTGAACGATTCCTAAATCCGGAACGGGTATCGTTACCTGACTTTGACGTCGACTTCTGTATGGATGGTCGGGACCGGGTTATCGATTATGTATCTCGGCATTATGGTCGGGATCATGTCTCGCAAATCATTACCTTCGGTACCATGGCCGCCAAAGCGGTATTGCGTGATGTAGGTCGTGTGTTAGGTCATCCTTATGGCATGGTCGATCAGCTGGCTAAACTGGTGCCATTTGAATTAAAAATGACCCTGAGCAAGGCGCTGGAGCAAGAACCACAGCTTAAAGAGCGTTATGACAAGGAAGAAGATGTTCATACGTTGATTGATTTGGCTTTGCAGCTGGAAGGTTTGACCCGTAACGTCGGTAAACATGCCGGTGGTGTGGTTATCGCGCCCAAAAAACTGACTGATTACACACCGTTATATTGTGAACAGAATGGTGCCGGGTTGGTATCGCAATATGATAAAGACGACGTTGAAAGTGTTGGCCTAGTTAAATTCGACTTTTTAGGCCTGAAAACCCTGACTGTTATCGATTGGGCAGTTAAAAATGTTAAGGCGATGTTGCCGGCTGACGAAGCTGACAAGATTGATATCACCCTGCTGCCGCTGGATGACAAGCCCAGTTACGATTTGTTGAAACGGTGTGAAACCACGGCGGTATTCCAGCTGGAATCGCGTGGTATGAAAGAGCTTATCAAACGACTGCAACCAGATAACTTTGAAGACATTATCGCTTTGGTGGCGCTGTTCCGACCAGGGCCGTTGCAATCGGGCATGGTTGATGACTTTGTTAATCGTAAGCATGGTCGTGCCAAAGTCGATTATCCGCATCCGGATCTCGAACCCGTTCTGAAACCTACCTATGGGGTTATCGTTTATCAGGAACAGGTAATGCAAATCGCGCAGATCCTGGCCGGATACAGTCTGGGTGGCGCCGATATGTTGCGTCGAGCGATGGGTAAGAAAAAGCCAGAGGAAATGGCTAAGCAACGGCAAATCTTCCTCGAGGGCGCAAAAAATCGCGGCATTGAAGAAAATACCGCCGGACCGATTTTCGACTTGATGGAAAAATTTGCTGAGTACGGTTTTAACAAATCGCATTCAGCTGCTTATGCATTAGTTGCCTATCAAACGGCCTGGCTGAAAGCGCATTATCCGGCAGCATTTATGGCAGCAGTATTGTCAGCGGATATGGACAACACCGACAAAGTTGTCGGCCTGATTGATGAATGTCGAGATATGAATCTGACGGTATTACCGCCGGATGTGAATTTCAGCAAAATCCAGTTTACCGTTGAAAATGAAACCACCATCCGTTACGGCATGGGGGCGATTAAAGGCGTGGGTGAATCAGCCTTGGCCGGAATCGTGTCAGAACGTGAGCAGGGTGAAGCCTTTACCTCCTTATTTGATTTTTGCCGCCGAGTTGAGCTGAAAAAAATCAATCGCCGAGTGATGGAGTCTTTAGTTAAAGCGGGTGCATTCGATTCTTTAGGTGGGCACCGCGCCAGTCTGGAAGCCAGCCTCAGTCGGGCAATGCAAATCGCAGAGCAACATCGCCGTGATGCTGACAGTGGTCAGAATGATTTATTTGGTTTGGCTGAGCCATCTCATGCCGATCAACCACAAACAGATTTGCTGGAAGAGGTTCCTGAGTGGCAGGAAGAGCAGTTACTTCGAGCCGAGAAAGAGACATTAGGACTTTATTTAAGTGGCCGCCCGATTGATCGGTACGCCGAAGAATTAGCCCAATTTATTCCTAAAAAGATCAGTGAGTTGGATGCGCCTGAATCCAAAGGCTATCAGCGTAATGAGGTGCCATTATTGACCGCCGGTTTGATCGTGGCGATTCGAACGATGAAATCCAAAAATGGCAGTCGTATGGCATTTATTACTTTAGATGATCAGACAGCCCGTTTAGAAGTACGTGTATTTGGCGATATCTATGAACAATATCAGAGCGTTATACAGCCAGATAAATTGGTGGTGATCCAGGGCAAGATTGGTCAGGATAATTTTAGCGGTGGTCTCGCTGGTACAGCAGAGTCGGTTTATGATTTACAAAAAGCACGTGAATTATTTGGTAAGTCAGTGCAATTATCTGTGAAGCAATATGGTGAGGACGCACAATGGATCTCGCAGATGCAAGCCGTGATGACACCGTTTTGTGGCGGTGTGATACCGGTAGAACTCAAATATGCTAATCAGGATGCTGAAGTAGTGATTCGGCTAGGACATGATTGGCAAATCACGCCATCAGATACCTTGTTGAAAGAGCTGGCGGATCTGCCCGGTAGTGAAACTGTGACGATGCGCTATTAAGCAATGAAATCGGCTTTGTGCTCTGAAAGCTATCGTGTACGATTACTGCAACTTAAATGCTTATTCTTCAAAGGATTGCTAACGTGGAAATGATGCCTTATTTCAAACTGATGGCAGATAAAGATGCCTCGGATTTGTTTTTTTGTACAGCGACTGAACCGCAGGTCAAAATTCAAGGGGTGATTCGTCCAGTTGGCAGTAAAAAAATGCTGACCGGTGAAGTGAAAGAGCTAGCTTATTCATTAATGGATGCGCAGCAGATTGCCGAGTTCGAAAAAACCTTGGAGATGAACTTTGCGGTTCCGGTTCACGGAGTAGGGCGGTTCCGGGTCAATATCTTCCGGCAGCGTGGTGAAGTATCGATGGTGATACGTTACATACGCATTCATATCCCCAATTTTGAAGAAATGAGTCTGCCGCCAGTACTCGGCAGCGTAGTGATGGAAAAACGTGGTCTGATTTTGGTTGTTGGTGCCACGGGTAGCGGTAAGTCGACTACATTAGCCGCAATGATCGGTCATCGTAACCGCAATTCTGGTTCACATATTCTGACCATCGAAGATCCTTTGGAATTTGTCCATTCACATCAACGTTCTATCGTCCAGCAACGTGAAGTAGGCATAGATACCCTGTCATATGAAAATGCCTTGAAAAATGCATTGCGTGAAGCGCCGGATGTAATCCTGATTGGTGAAATCCGTGATATGGATACCATGAAACATGCGATCAACTACTCAGAAACCGGTCATCTTTGTTTAGCGACATTACACGCTAATAATGCGAATCAGGCATTGGATCGCATCATTAACTTTTTCCCGGAAATGATGCATCGGCAAATCTTGATGGATTTATCGCTTAATCTACGAGCGATTATTTCGCAGCGTTTATTGCCGTCGGTTGAAGATGGCAAATTGGTACCCGCAGTAGAAGTCATGCTCAGTTCACCGTATATCGCTGAATTGATTAACAAAGGTCAGATCAGCGCCATTAAAGATGCCATGAAAGAAAGCAGTGAGCCCGGCACCATTACCTTTGATCAGGCCCTGTTGGCTTTGTATCGGGAAGGCAAAATTTCTCAAGAAGATGCATTGCGTAATGCCGATTCACGTAATGATTTGAGTCTGGAAATCCGCATGGGTGCATCCCACGATGATAATGATTCGGATGATGAATTAATCCTCAGCTGAGTGTAACCATAGGGCTTGCTGATCTTTCATAGCCGCCTCTGTTGTAACTGAAAGTCCACCAATCAAGGCGTGAGGAGTACAGTTTAGTCTTTCTAAATAAACGACGAGCAACGCACAGTGGTGGATATGAAAGATCAACAAGCCCTAGTGCGTGTATAATCGACCTATTTTGATTCGAAGGTAATTTTGTAATGCAGTTGAATTTCCTTGACTACGAGCAGCCTATTGCCGAGCTGGAAGCTAAAATCGACGAACTTCGCTACATGAGCAATGACAGCGATCTGAATATCACCGAAGAAATTCAGAAGCTTAAGGAAAAAAGTGAATCGCTGACGCGCTCGATTTTTTCCGGATTAACGCCATGGCAAGTCACGCAAATGGCACGCCATCCACAGCGTCCTTATACATTTGATTACATCAAACATCTGATTACCGACTTTGAAGAACTGCATGGCGATCGTGCCTACGCAGATGATCAAGCATTAATTACCGGAATGGGTCGTTTTAATGGTCAACCAGTCATTGTGATTGGCCATCAGAAAGGCCGTGATACAAAAGAAAAAGTAGCGCGTAATTTTGGTATGCCACGTCCAGAAGGTTATCGAAAAGCGTTACGAGTAATGAAACTGGCCGAACGTTTTGGCATGCCGGTATTAACGTTTATTGATACGCCCGGCGCCTATCCTGGTATCGGTGCAGAAGAGCGTGGTCAAAGTGAAGCCATCGCCCGAAACCTGTTTGAAATGGCTAAATTAAAAACGCCGATTATCAGCACCGTTATCGGTGAAGGTGGTTCCGGCGGTGCTTTGGCTATCGGTGTTGCTGATCATTTGATGATGCTGCAATACAGTATTTATTCCGTTATATCTCCTGAAGGCTGTGCCTCCATTTTGTGGAAAAGTGCTGAAAAAGCCTCAGATGCTGCCGCAACACTTGGTGTGACATCTGACCGATTGAAATCTCTGGGATTGATTGATGAGATCGTCAAAGAACCATTAGGCGGGGCGCACCGTGATCCAGAAGCGCTGATGGCCAATATCAAAACGGCAATCGATAGCCAACTGAAACAATTAAAAGCAATGCCGGTAGAAGAATTGGTTAAACGCCGTCAACAACGTTTGCTTGCTTATGGTGCTTTTGAAGGCTAAAGCCTGTTGAACGACAATCCACTTAGATTTCCCAAGTGTTTCTTGACACAAAATTAGTGATTAAAACGATCCGCAAACTCTGCGGATCGTCTACTTTATGGGTCGCCTACAGCGGCGGTATGGATTCTCATGTGTTGCTGCATTTACTGGCACAACATCGCCATCAATTTCCACAATCTATCCAAGTCGTGCATGTCGATCATCAATTGCAATCTCAATCTGCCAATTGGGCTGAGCATTGCCGACATATTGCTGGCTCCCTACAACTGCCATTTCACCGTCTGAATGTTACCGTTACCAATATTAAGCAGTCAGGGCTGGAGTCGGCTGCCCGCAGTGCGCGCTATGACGCGATAATTAAACTGATCAATGGCGATGGCATTTTACTGACTGGTCAACATTTACAAGATCAGGCTGAAACCTTGATGCTGCAATTACTGCGCGGTGCAGGAAATCGCGGCTTAGGTGCGATGAAAGCCATTTCGTTTTGGAAAACACTGCAAATTGTTCGGCCTTTGTTAGCTATCTCTCGTGAAGAACTATTGGAATACGCCACAGCCCATCAGTTGCAGTGGATTGAAGATCCCACCAATCAAGATACCGAGATAAATCGTAATTTTTTACGACATCAAGTTTGGCCTTTGCTACAAAGGCGTTGGCCGGCCATCAATCGAAATCTGTCGCGTTCCGCACAAAACCTGCAGGAAAGCCAAGCTTTGCTTGATGAGTTGGCGCAACAGGATTTGCTTACGCTCGAAGCGGATCTGCAAGATGGCAGTTTAAGCACTGATAAATTACTTGTATTGACTGAAGCAAGACAGCGAAATGTGCTGCGTTTCTTTATGGCTAAGTTGAATATGGCACTGCCATCACGGATAAATCTGCAACGTATTGTCGATGAAGTATGCGGGGCTGTGATTGATGCTCAACCGCAGGTTATTTGGCATGAGAATATTGCCCGACGTTATCAAAACAGATTGTATCTGAGCAGGCTGATATTGCTCTCACCGATGTGTTCACCAGAACTGATTCACGATCAACAACCCAAGTTGCTGGATCAGCAACATCGACTGGTCTGGCAGTCACAACAGAGTAACGGAATTCGTGCAGAATTATTTAGCTCTGGTCTGACTTTGAAGTATCGACAAGGCGGTGAAAAAATTCAACTGGTTGGGAAGACGCATCATCAATCGGTAAAAAAGTTATTTCAACAGTGGCAAATCCCTGTTTGGCAACGCGACAACATCCCTTTGTTATTTGCAGATAAGCAGTTAGTCGCAATTGTTGGCTATGCATGTGCAGAAATAGCCAAGCCACAATCAGAGCAAACTGGCTGGGTACCGATGATAGAGCGTATTTGTCAGGGAGATTTTGATTGAGCGAATCGGGCAATTCTGATACTTTATGACGATATTTTTGAGTGTGGCTATTCTGGCTGCACCGCTATTGCAAAAACTCTCCATAATATGACTAAATTTATATTTGTCACTGGTGGTGTTGTGTCGTCTCTCGGTAAGGGAATCGCGGCGGCTTCACTGGCAGCGATTCTCGAAGCCCGTGGCCTCAAAGTCACCATGGTTAAACTTGATCCATACATTAACGTCGATCCCGGCACAATGAGCCCACTGCAACATGGTGAGGTGTTTGTAACTGATGATGGTGCTGAAACCGATTTGGATCTAGGCCATTACGAGCGGTTTATTGATGCCAATATGACTAGCCGTAATAACCATACCACCGGGCAGATTTACGAAAATGTTATTCGTAAAGAACGTCGTGGTGAGTATCTGGGCAATACGGTACAGGTTATTCCGCATATCACGGATGAAATCAAACGCTGCATTTTTGAAGGTGCTGGCGATGCAGATGTAGCATTGATTGAAATCGGCGGTACAGTCGGTGATATCGAGTCTCTACCGTTCTTGGAAACTATCCGGCAGATGGCGACTGAACTGGGTCGTGATCGTGCCTTATTTATTCATTTAACGCTGGTTCCATATATTGCATCAGCTGGTGAAATCAAAACCAAACCAACGCAACATTCTGTTAAAGAATTACGCACTATTGGTATTCAGCCGGATGTATTGCTTTGCCGTATGGATCGTCCTTTACCGGAATCTGAACGGCGTAAAATTTCATTGTTCACAAATGTGCCAGAAAAGTCAGTTATCACTTGTATTGATGTCGACAGTATTTACAAAATCCCAATGGAGTTACACAAACAAGGTCTTGACGACATTGTTGTGAAACAACTGGGTCTGGATGCCAAACCAGCCGATCTTAGCCAATGGCAACAGGTTTATGAAAATCTGTCGAATCCGCAGGGTGAAGTGAATATTGCCATGGTCGGCAAATACATGGAGCTGACCGAAGCTTATAAATCACTGTCAGAATCTTTGGTGCATGCGGGTATTCATACCCGTACTAAAGTCAATGTGCATTATGTCGATTCTGAAATGATCGAAAAAACTAGCACTGACTGCATCGCTAATATGGATGCGATTCTGGTACCGGGTGGCTTTGGCAAGCGTGGTGTTGAGGGCATGATTTCAACCGCGCAATTTGCTCGAGAAAATAATATTCCCTATCTCGGTATTTGTCTGGGTATGCAGGTTGCGGTCATTGAGTATGCTCGTCATAAAGCCGGGTTGACCAACGCGTTCAGTACTGAGTTTGATGCCAACACGCCATATCCGGTCATTGGTTTAATTACCGAATGGCAAAAAGAAGATGGCAGCGTTGAGCAGCGTGATCATGATTCTGATTTGGGTGGCACCATGCGTTTGGGGGGCTATCCATGTGTACTCAAGCCTGGCTCACTGGCCCAGCAGATTTATGACGAAGATGAAATTGTTGAACGTCATCGCCATCGTTATGAATTTAATAACAATTACAAACAACAATTGGAAGCGGCCGGACTGGTGTTTTCTGGTATGTCAAAAGATAACTCTTTGGCGGAAATGATCGAAATCCCCGGTCATCCTTGGTTTGTTGCTTGTCAGTTTCATCCAGAATTTACTTCTACACCGAGGCATGGCCATCGCCTATTTGAAGGCTTTATTAATGCCGCACTGACAAACCATAAAAAACGAGGACAGCAGTAATGCAATTATGTGGTCATGAAGTTGGCGGTAAACAACCGTTATTTTTGATTGCGGGCACCTGTGTCATCGAAAGTGAACAAATGACAATGGATGTAGCTGGTCAGTTAAAAGAAATGACTGACAAACTGGGCATACCATTTATCTACAAATCGTCTTTTGATAAAGCCAATCGTACTTCTACCAATACCTATCGTGGCCCAGGTCTTGAAGCGGGTATGACAATTCTGGAAAAGGTCAAAAAAGAATTCGGCTTACCGATTTTGACCGATGTCCATGAAGATACACCTTTGGCCGAAGTGGCTAGTGTGGTTGATGTATTACAAACCCCGGCATTCTTGTGCCGTCAGACCAATTTCATTATTAATGTCGCCAGTCAAGGATTACCGGTCAACATTAAAAAAGGTCAGTTCCTGGCACCGTGGGATATGCAGCATGTTGCTGATAAAGCCAAATCAACGGGTAATCAGCAGATCATGTTATGTGAGCGTGGTACGTCATTTGGTTACAACACCCTGATTTCGGACATGCGTGGTCTGCCGACCATGCGTCAGATGGGCTGCCCTGTGGTATTTGATGCCACGCACTCGGTGCAGCAACCCGGTGGGCAAGGTGGCAAGAGTGGCGGTCAGAGACAGTTTGTTCCTGTTCTGGCACGTTCTGCCGTAGCCGCAGGTATTGCCGGTCTGTTTATGGAAACCCATCCGGACCCGGAAAAAGCATTAAGTGATGGACCGAATTCCTGGCCTTTAGCCAAAATGCAGGCCCTCTTGGAAACACTCATCGCTATTGATAAATCAGTTAAACAACAAGACTTTATTGAAGACGCCTACCTGTAACAACTCGTTATGCAGGAATAGGATATTGTCCGGTGACTTCAACCTTACATGGAGATAATTATGAGCAAAATTATTGATGTTCGCGGCCGTGAGATTATTGACTCTCGTGGCAACCCAACAGTAGAAGCTGACGTTATTCTCGCCAGTGGCGCCATAGGAAGAGCCGCTGTGCCTTCAGGTGCGTCAACCGGAGCACGCGAAGCCATTGAATTACGTGATGGTGATAAATTGCGTTATCTCGGTAAAGGGGTAACCAAGGCTGTTGATGCTATCAATAATGAATTGCGCTCAGCGGTTATGGGCATTGACTGCCTGGATCAAGCCAAGTTGGATGAAGTATTAATCGCTTGTGATGGAACTGAGAATAAACAACGCCTTGGAGCAAACGCAATTTTAGCGATTTCTATGGCCGCTGCTGTTGCGGCTGCGGATGAAAAAGGTGTGCCTTTGTATCGCTATCTTGGCGGTGACAAAGCGGCAACCTTACCTGTGCCAATGATGAATATTATTAATGGTGGCTCTCACGCTGATAATAGTGTGGATTTTCAAGAGTTTATGATTGTTCCCGTTGGTGTCAAAACCTTCAAAGATGCTGTTCGCGCGGGTGCTGAAATCTTTCATCATCTAAAAGCTGTTTTATTGTCACAAGGGCTCAATACTGCTGTTGGTGATGAAGGGGGCTTTGCACCGGATTTAGCCTCTAATGAAGCGGCAATGGAATTGATCATGGAAGCCATCAAAAAGGCCGGTTATGAACCGGGTCGTGATGTCATGATTGCACTGGATGTGGCGAGTTCCGAGTTTTATAAAGATGGTATGTACCGCCTCGAATCGGAAAAACGTAGTCTGACCGCTGCCGAATTCACCGATCTTTTAGAAAGCTGGTGTAACAAATATCCAATCATCAGCATTGAAGATGGCATGGATGAAAACGATTGGGATGGCTGGAAACTGCTAACCGATCGTTTGGGTGATCGTATTCAGCTGGTGGGTGACGATTTATTTGTCACTAACAGCGCTATCTTGAAACAAGGAATTGAAGCGAAGGTTGCCAATGCAATTTTGATTAAATTAAATCAAATTGGCACCCTGAGTGAAACGCTTAATGCAATGAATATGGCTGCTGAAGCTGGATACAAGTCTATTGCTTCACATAGAAGTGGTGAAACCGAAGATACCTTTATTGCTGATCTGGCGGTAGCCACCCAATGTGGTCAAATCAAAACAGGCTCAATGTCGCGTTCAGACCGGGTAGCAAAATATAATCAATTACTGCGTATTGAGGCTGAACTTGGTGCCGCGGCAGTTTACCCTGGTATGCAAGCATTCAAATCTTAATGAATGATGCCAGATGAAAACAGTGCTGATTGTGCTGACATGTGTTTTTGTGATGCTGCAATATCGATTGTGGTTAAGTCATGACGGCCTACCAGCACTGTTACGTTTACATCATACGGTCGAAAAACAACGCATTGATAATGCAAAACTTGAAGAACGTAATCAAGTGCTGGCTGCCGAGGTAGCTGATCTCAAGAGTGGTCTGGACGCCTTGGAGGAACGTGCCCGGAGTGAATTGGGTATGGTCAAACCTGAAGAGACTTTTTTCCACATCATCGATATTCCAGAAGATGAAAAATAAAGTCTGGGCAGTGGTGCCTGCGGCGGGAATCGGCAGCAGAATGCAAGCCGATCGCCCAAAACAGTATTTATTATTAAATAATCAAACAGTTATATTTCACACTCTAAATCGACTGGTCTCTCACCCTCAAATTGAGGGCGTTGTCATAGCCTTATCAGCCAATGATCCCTATTGGCCATCTTTGAACTTACCTTCAGCCTGGCCTATTCATACAACAATGGGTGGGGCGGAACGTGCAGATTCAGTTAAAAATGCTTTACAGTTTTTATTGACGCTGACTGAAGATGATCCATGGGTGTTGGTCCATGATGCGGCGCGTCCTTGCATAAGACATAGCGATATCGATTCAATACTGCAGCAATTAAGTAATGATTCGGTTGGTGGCATTTTAGGTGTGCCACTGAGTGAGACAGTTAAACGTGTTAATGCTGATAACAGCATTGAAGCTACGGTAGATCGAAGTGGTTTATGGCGGGCATCAACACCTCAAATGTTCAGACTAAACGCCTTATATCAGGCATTGAATCAAGCTAAGCTCGCCAATATAAATGTCACAGACGAGGCCAGTGCAATGGAATTTATGGGATTAAATCCCAAAATGATTGCCGGGCATGCTGACAATATCAAAATTACCTTGCCACAGGATTTAGCCTTAGCCGCGTTATTTTTACAGCAACAGGAAAACGGAGAAGCTACGTGAGAATTGGTCATGGCTATGATGTGCATCGCTTTGCTGAAAACTGTACATTGGTTATTGGCGGGGTGACGATTCCTCATACACATGGGCTGGAAGCACATTCTGATGGTGACGTGTTGATTCATGCGATATGTGATGCCTTGCTTGGCGCTGCAGGATGGTGGGATATCGGTCACCATTTTCCAGATGACGACATGGCCTATGCTGGTATTGATAGCCGGGTGTTATTACGCCGAGTTTATGATGATTTAACTGCAGCTGGCTGGCAGGTCGGGAATGTCGATGCCACCGTAGTGGCACAAGCTCCCAAATTAGCGCCATATATCCCGCAAATGCGAGATGTTTTGGCCACTGATCTGCATATTGAGTCCTCGGCAATTAATATCAAAGCGACCACCACCGAAAAGCTTGGCTTTGTCGGCCGCCAGGAGGGCATAGCCGCACATGCCGTGGCACTTATCAAAAAGGCTGAATCTGTTTGAAACATTTTGATTATTTATCATTACCACGCGAATCAGCCAGTGCTGCTAGCTGTAGCGGTCAACTCCGCGAAAAAGCGGTTTATTTTGAGGTCGAAGAGCATCTGCCATTTTCACCAGAAGGTGAGGGATCGCATGTTTGGCTGTATGTGCAAAAGACCGATACCAATACCGATTGGCTAGCGCAGGAAATTGCCCGTTTTGCCGGAGTCTCTCCCGTAGCAGTTGGTTATGCCGGGCTCAAAGACCGTCACGCCGTGACTTCTCAATGGTTCAGTATAAATCTACAAGGATTGCCTGAACCGGATTGGTTAGCCTTTGAGAACGAACAAATCAAAATACTCAAAGCTGTTCGTCACAGTAAAAAATTAAAGCGCGGTGCGCTTGCTGGAAACCGTTTTCGTTTGCGGTTAACCAATATTGCTGGTGAAAAAGCAGTGTGGGAGCAAAATCTGCAAAAAATTGCTGAACATGGCGTTCCCAATTATTTTGCTGAACAACGCTTTGGTCACTTTGGAAACAATCTGAAAAAAGCCGAACAATGGTTTACGGAAGGTACTGAGCCAAAAAAGCGTAATCAACGCAGTATTATTATTTCTGCGGCACGTTCATGGTTATTTAATCTGGTGTTGGCCGAACGAATTCGTCAAGACAACTGGAATAAAATGTTGGCAGGTGATGTGATGTTACTGGCGGGTACGCGAGCCAGTTATTTTGTCGCTGAAATTAAAGATGAAGTGTTTGAACAGCGAATTAAGGAAATGGATATTCATCCGACAGGACCGCTTTGGGGGAAGGGAGAGGCGATTAGTAAAGCTGATACTCTTACCTTGGAACAAACCGTTTTAATGGATTGGCAAGATTGGCAGCAACAATTGGTCAAACTGGGGCTAACTCAAGAACGTCGAGCATTGCGGTTATTTCCACAGCAGTTTAAATGGCAATTTATCAATGAGACCAGTTTACTGTTAGAGTTTGAGCTGGGGCCTGGCAGTTATGCTACGGCTGTTTTGCGAGAACTGGCCGAAATTCAGGATATGTCGCAGAAAATTTCTACAGTGTCACCTAGTCTTAGTGAATAAGATCCAGTGACCTGAAGGAGGCTGAAATGAATCCGTCCATAGGTAATTTATTTTGGCTGATTTTTTTATTCAGCCTACCATTTAATGTTCATGCAGTAGATCGGTGGCAGGCTTCAAGCGACACTAAACATGTCGCATTGCTTGAACTATTCACTTCAGAGGGGTGTGGCAGTTGTCCCCCAGCCGAACGCTGGTTATATCAACAGCGGCAAGCAGAGCTTAATTATATTATTTTAGGTTTCCACATAGATTATCTGAACGACCAAAAAGGTTGGGTAGATGCTTTTGCTAAACCTGCGTTTTCAGAAAGACAAAAGCAGTTGGCCCGGCTCAACAAGTATCAGACAATTTACACGCCTGAGTTTGTATTAAGTGGCGAGTCTTTACCTAATTGGCGGGAGAACCTAACGGAAGCGGTTAGTTTTCTCAACGAATTTGATGCCCAAGCCAAGATACAGTTAAGAGCTTATCTCATTGACGATGCATTGATGATAGATAGCCGCAGTCAGGTTACTGGTAATGAAAATCGTCAACATAGCAAACTTTATATTGCGATTACTGAAGATGATGTGAAAAGTCACGTTCTTGGCGGAGATAATGCCGGACAGACGTTTAATCATCAAAATTTAGTTCGCCATTGGCTGGGGCCATTTGATCTCGACCCCTCTGGTGAAACCTTTATAGAACATCAAGTTAAGCTCTTACCCGACTGGCAACAGGACAAGCTAAAACTGGTGGCAGTTATTCAAAACTTATCCGATGGCTATGTTTTACAAACTCTGGATTTACCTTTAACACAACAGAAGTAAGATGGATTATTTACCTATATTTATTGATTTGAAGAATCGTCACTGTCTGGTAGTAGGCGGTGGCGAAATTGCCGCTCGCAAAGCAGCTTTATTATTAAAAGCCCAGGCAACTGTCACTATCATTGCTCCGAAAATTGCTGAAATGTCTCGTCAACTACTGGATGACGCCAATTTTCAAGGAAAGGTGCAGTGGGTTAACGATAGCTTTTCCCCCGACTATCTAGATGAGCAAACGCTGGTAATTGCCGCAACAGATAACGAAACAGTTAATCTAGAAGTCTATCAAGCGGCCAAAGCGAAAAAAATTCTGGCAAATGTGGCGGACCAACCAGAGATGTGTGACTTTATTTTACCATCGGTGTTGGACCGATCGCCCATTGTGGTTGCGATTTCCAGCGGTGGCCAATCGCCCATTCTGGCTAGACAGTTACGCGCTCGTCTGGAAACCTTGATCCCACCGGCATACAGTAAATTAGGTTTGTTGGTTGGTGAATATCGTGAACGGGTGAAAGCAAAGTTTAGTCATCTAAAACAGCGACGCCGCTTTTGGGAATCTGTTTTACAAGGCCCTGTAGCCGATCATGTATTGGCAGGACGTGATGATTTAGCAGTTAAAACCCTAGAAACGTTAATTGAAGACACTGCTGACAATGCTTTGCAACAAGGCGAAGTTTATTTGGTGGGGGCCGGTCCTGGCGATCCAGATCTATTAACCTTTAAAGCGTTACGTTTAATGCAACAGGCTGATGTGGTGTTTTACGATCGCCTTGTCAGTAAAGAAATTCTGGCATTAGTGCGTAAAGAAGCAGAAATGATTTATGTCGGTAAACAGCGGTCATGGCATAGCAAGCGTCAAGATGAAATTAATTTGTTACTGCTGGAGCATGCTCAGGCTGGAAAACGTGTATTACGCTTGAAAGGCGGTGATCCGTTTATTTTTGGCCGAGGTGGTGAGGAAATTGCCACATTGGCGGAGCAAAAAATTCCTTTCCAAGTTGTACCCGGAATCACTGCTGCTTCAGGCGTAGCTTGCTACTCCGGAATACCTTTGACACACCGTGATTATTCGCAAAGTTGTGTGTTTGTGACAGGGCAATTAAAAGAAGGTGAATTAGATCTGAACTGGCAGGCGTTGGTTCAACCCCGTCAGACGGTTGTGGTTTACATGGGGTTGGCAGGCCTGGAAATACTTAGCCAACAACTGCAAAAACATGGGATGAGGGCGGATATGCCGGCCGCTTTAGTGCAGCAGGGGACCACAGAAAACCAACAGGTTTGGGTCAGCACAATTGCAGAGCTTCCGGAGTTGGCAAAAAAACAACAACCTGTCGCACCAACGCTACTTATCATTGGTGAGGTAGTACAATTACATAATCAACTATCTTGGTTTTCCTAATAAAATCAATAGATTAATCTTCCCGGTTTGTTTTAGGAATTTTTCCTAATTCTATGTGTGAAATGCCATGCTAGCATCGCCCCACGCTTCATAAGAAAGCGAAATAAAAAAATTAAGACAAAATTTTAATCTGGGAGATTTAAATGGCGATTCCATTTCGACGCAGCGTCCTACCTGCGTTACTAGCTACTGTATTGGCACCGGGAATCAGCTTAGCCGCTGAACCGGATCTTCAACTTGAAAATATCGAAGTCATTGACACTACTCCAATTGGCGGTGTAGGTCTTGATGCAAATAAAATACCCACGAAAACACAGTCTGCCGATGCTGATGACATTGAAAGAACCCAGAGTTTAGATATATCTGATTTGCTTAATAGAACAATGGGTAGTGTCAATATTAGTTCCGCCCAAAATAATCCATTTCAACCAAACTTAAACTATCGTGGCTTCACTGCTTCTCCACTAGTGGGTAGTGCACAAGGTCTTTCAGTTTATATGGATGGAATTCGTGTTAATGAACCTTTCGGCGACGCGGTTAATTTTGAGTTACTACCAGAATCAGCCATTGCAAATATTGATCTAATTTCAGGTTCGAATCCTGTTTTTGGCTTAAATACTTTGGGTGGTGCTCTTTCGATTAAAACTAAAAATGGTTTTACTCATCCAGGTCACAGTGTTGAGGGGTACACAGGTTCATTTGGACGGGATTCGGGTACCATTGAAAGCGGCGGAAATGATGGCAATTTTGGGTACTATGTCACTGGTTCAATCACTAAAGAGGATGGCTGGAGAGATTTCTCACCTTCCAGAGTTGAACAATTCTTCTCAAACTTAAGTTACCGCAATGAAACCAGTAGCCTGGATTTTGGTATTACCGCAGTAGATAGTGATTTGAATGGCAATGGTGCATCACCTGTTGAATTGGTTGATATTGATCGTGATTCAGTATTTACACATCCCGATAATACTCAAAATCAATTAAGAATGTTCACTCTCAATGGCTCACATTGGTTGAATGATTCAGTGATGGTGGCTGCAAATACATACTATCGCAAAAGTGATCGCAGCTCATTCAATGGTGATGGTGGTGAGTTTGAAGTAGATGGTGGTGGCACATTTGTCGACGATGACGGAAATATAAGAACTAGCGTGGGCGATATTAATATTTCTGATTTCAATAATCCAAACTTTGATGTTGAAGTAGATGATGATGAAGTTGAAGGCTTAGGATTAAATAATCAAAGCCAAACAGATCAAGATAGTTTTGGTTTTGGCTTGCAAACAACTTCTTTTAAGAACTTATTTGGAAGAGAAAACCAGTTAACAGTGGGCGTCTCCTATGATAAATCGGATGTTGATTATACTGCCAGTTCAGAGATCGCTTATTTAACTGATACTCGAGGTACCGTAGGCACTGGTATTAATTTATTGGATGAACAGGTAAATGGTAAGGTGAATACTGATACTTACAGTATCTTTTTCACTAATACACATAGCCTCACTGATAGGTTAGATTTGACTGTTGGAGGTCGATACAACTGGATTGCCATTGATATTTCTGGTACCAGTAAAGCCGGTGAACAGGACTTGAATGAAACAGGTAATACACATGATTTCAAACGCTTCAATCCATCAGTTGGTTTAACGTATGAACTGGCAGATAATCTGACAACATATGCTAGCTACAGCGAGTCTAATCGTGCTCCTACACCATCAGAGTTAACATGTGCAGAGGGTGGTGAAAATTCATGTGCTTATCCAAATGCATTTTTGGCAGACCCACCTTTGGAAGATGTAGTTGCTAAAACGATTGAAGCTGGCCTTCGAGGAAGGAATCATGGAGTAAACTGGTCCGCAGGTGTGTTTTATACTGAACTTGAAGATGATTTATTCTTCTTTAACGAAGCAGATGATGACTCACCTGTTTTGAACAAAGGGGTGTTCGATAATATTGATAAAACATCTCGGACTGGTCTTGAATTAAGTGCTAATGGTGCTGTTAGCAGGTTGAGCTGGTTTGCACATTACGCTTACATACGCGCAGCTTTTGAAGATGACTTTGCATATAACCGTGAAGTTGATGAAGAGGATACAACCTTTTTTGTCAGCAAAGGCGATCGTTTACCAAACCTACCCGAACATAATATAAATGTTGGTTTGGATTATGCGGTTACCGACAAGTTCTCATTGGGCTCTACTGCCTCATATCGTTCAAGTCAATATTTCCGTGGAGATGAAGCTAATGTCGATAAGAAAATTGAAGGTTACACTGTCGTCAATTTACATAGTCGATATAAAGTTACTAAAAACTTCGAATTGTTTGGACGTGTAGATAATGTCTTTGATAGTGAGTATGAATCGTTTGGCTTGTATGGTGAGCCGGGCGAGGCTGGATTAGAGCAGTATGAAGATCCACGCTTTGTTGGTGCGGGTGCACCGAGAGCCGGGTGGATTGGTTTCAAAATCACGCTTTAATCTAACCTATTTGCAAAAAAGAAAGGCCGCTATTTGCGGCCTTTTTTTTCTTAATCAATAAATCGCATTGATAAATCTACTGCTTGTAAATCTTTGGTTAACTGGCCGACGGAAATTCTATCAACACCTGTTTCAGCAATACTTCTTAGCGTCTCTTTATTCACACCGCCTGAAGCCTCAAGGGCAACTTTTCCGTTAGCAATGGCAACAGCCTCGCGCAGCATCTCAAGTGTGAAATTATCGAGCAACACAATATCAACAGCGGTATTGAGTACCTGATGTAATTCATCCATCGACTCGACTTCAACTTCAATCGATACATTTGGATGCAAATCTTTGGCTTGAGCTACCGCTGTTGCAATAGAGCCAGCAGCAAGAATATGGTTTTCTTTAATCAGTATGGCGTCATACAGTCCAAATCGATGATTTACTCCGCCCCCACAACGCACTGCATACTTTTGGCCAAGTCGTAGGCCCGGCAATGTTTTACGGGTATCCAATAGTTGAACAGGTAAGTCTTTAATCAGGTCAGCATAACGTTTGGTTTGGGTGGCTGTACCGGAAAACGTCTGCATAAAATTCATTGCGGTGCGTTCACCACTCAATAATGCCCGGGCATTGCCAGAAAGTTCACATATCACCGCGTTTTCAACTAATAGATCGGCATCGTTAAAAAACCAGTTGATGTCAATACTTGGATCCAGCTGCTTGAAGACTTCATTAAACCAGTCTTGGCCACATAAAACGGCATCCTGACGACTAATTAGCCTGGCTTTGGCTAGCGCATTTTCCGGAATAAGATCTGCAGTGAGATCTTGTTGGCCAACATCTTCTAATAAAGAAAGTTTGACTTGGGAGGTAATAAAATTTGCTGGAATGAAATTCTGAATCGTCATAGTGTTAGAGGTTCAATTTAAACAGACGATAGGGTAACTGTTAAAGCTCTGATAATCTATTCAGAAACCTATGTTGGAGAGATGAGTGATTATCGATAGGCAAAGTGGATGGCTGGATGCGGCGGAGATTTTACCCTCACCAAATTATGATGATCGTCCAGATGAGAACGATATTAGCGGCATCATTGTTCACAATATCAGTTTACCGCCTGGACAGTTCGGCGGTGGTTGGATTGCCGATCTTTTTCTCAACCAATTGGATCCGAATGCGCATCCTTATTTTGCAGAGATCGCACATCTAAAGGTGTCATCTCATTTACTGATAAGACGAGATGGCTTAATAAAGCAGTTTGTTCCTTTTCATAAACGTGCATGGCATGCCGGTGTTTCCTGCTGGGAAGGCCGAGAACGTTGTAATGATTTTACGATAGGCATTGAAATGGAAGGGGATGATGAAACGGCTTTCACCGAATCGCAATATCAACAACTAGCGAAAGCAAGCAAGGCCTTGTTTGTTGCCTATCCATTATTATCTAAAGAACGAATTACCGGCCATGAGCATATTGCTCCTGGACGTAAAACCGATCCTGGTCCACATTTTGATTGGGTATATTTAAACCAATTATTGCAGGCATAAAAAAGCCGCCCGTGGGCGGCTTTAGTTGATTTTAAATGATTATCACTGCGTGATCGCAATCAGCTCGATATCAAAAATTAATGTTTCGTTAGGGCCAATCATTTCACCGGCACCTTGTGGACCATAAGCTAAATTACCTGGAATGACAACACGCCATTTGGCACCTTCTTTCATCATTTGTAACACTTCTTGCCAACCTTGGATAACACCGTTAACAGGGAAGGTTGCTGGTTCGCCACGCTGAATAGAGCTATCAAAAACCGTACCGTCAATTAAGGTACCTTCGTAATGTGCGATGACTTTATCTGTGGCTTTTGGAGTGGCGCCATCACCTGCTTCAATGATTTCATATTGCAGACCGCTGTCAGTCGTGACAACACCATCTTTTTTCGCATTTTCTGCCATATAGGCTTTAGACTCAGCTTGTTTTTTGTTCATCATTGCAGCGAGTTCTTGCGATTTTTTCTGTTGGTATTTACCAATGATTTCTTGAGCTGTTGCCTGATCCATCTGTGGTTGACGACCAGCCATCATGTCAGAAACGCCAGCACTAAATGCATCCATTTCCAGCTCTACGCCTTCCATCATCATTTGTTGACCGACTTGTATGCCGAAGATATAGCTGAGTTTTTGTTGTTCTGTATCGAGGGTGGCGTTTTCTGCCATTACATTAGCTCCAAATAAAACGGGAAGGAAAGCGAGATATTTCAGTTTCATGTCTTATGACTCTCAAATTTTAAGTAAAATAATTAGGCTGGCCTAGGGCTTGTTAATCTTTCATATCCACCACTGCTGGAGGCTATTTTTGTGTCCGACAAGGCGGAAAGCACGCCGTGTAGCCTTTTCTACATAAGTGATTGACAACGCAGGCGGCCGCAAAAATAGTCCCAGCCCTTCGGGTTGTGACTGAAAAAGCGCCACCCTGCGTTACTCGTCGCTTATTTAGAATTACTAAAAGGCGCTCCTCGTGCCTTGATTGACGCTTTTTCAGCTCACAACAGAGGCGGAGATGAAAGATCAACAAGCCCTCAAGTTAGAGATATTATCAGCCGCGAAGTTCGCTCAGCGATTGTCTCATATTTTTTAACAGCTTTCAGATTGAATAGCCGACTAATACACTTGGTTATTAAGTCAATTGATACTATAATGGTATCAATTAGGAGGGCGTGAAATGTTACGCATGAGTAAATTGACGGATTACGGCATTGTGCTGATGAGCTACATTGCCGAGCATCGAAGCAAACAGCATAGTGCGCACATGTTATCAGATGCGGTGCATATGCCATTGCCAACGGTGCGAAAAATTTTAAAAGTGTTATCCACTGGTGGGCTTTTGACTTCAGAACGAGGTGCGCAAGGCGGATATACCTTAAGTGGTGATCCCGCCAGTATTTCCGTTGCACAGATTATCACTGCTATTGAAGGGCCGATCGCGCTGACGGAATGTGTGAGCAGTGTTTCTCATTGCGACCAGGAAACCCACTGCACGGTGCAGACCAATTGGAATCAAATCAACAACGCTGTATTTCACGCACTGGATGAGGTCAAGTTAGCCGATATGCTGACACCGACACTTTCAGCACCGCGGACAGTTCAATTTTATCCGCCCAATTATCGGGCAAAAGCAGTTACCTTACAGGATGGTGATCAACATGAATGATCAAACACAACAACTTGAAGCAATTACGCAGAAAGAATACAAAGCCGGGTTTTATACCGATATTGAATCAGACAGTCTGCCGCCGGGTTTAAATGAAGACGTCGTTCGCCAGATCTCGCAGATTAAAGGTGAGCCAGAATTTATGCTGGAATGGCGTTTGAAGGCTTATCGCCACTGGCTAACAATGGATACGCCTGAATGGGCACATGTGCATTACCCGGAAATCGACTATCAGTCAGTCAGTTACTACTCTGCGCCGAAGAAAAAAACTGACGGTCCTAAAAGTCTTGATGAAGTAGATCCGGAATTGCTGCGTACTTACGAAAAACTTGGCGTACCTTTGGACGAACGTGCTCGTTTGGCCGGTGTAGCGGTTGATGCGGTGTTTGATAGTGTTTCAGTATCAAACACTTTCAAAGACAAATTGGCTGAGCAAGGTATTCTGTTTATGCCGATTTCGGAAGCTATTCATGAGCATCCGGAACTGGTTAAAAAATATCTCGGCAGCGTTGTTCCATACAAAGACAACTATTACGCCGCATTAAACTGTGCTGTGTTTACCGATGGTTCATTTGTTTATATTCCGAAAGGTGTGCGTTGCCCGATGGAGTTATCCACCTATTTCCGTATTAACGCGGCAAATACAGGACAATTTGAACGTACCTTAATTATTGCCGATGATGATTCTTATGTGAGTTATCTAGAAGGTTGTACTGCGCCGATGCGTGATGAAAATCAGCTGCATGCGGCCGTGGTGGAATTGGTGGCAATGGACCGTGCTGAAATTAAATACTCCACTGTGCAGAACTGGTATCCCGGTGATGAAAACGGCAAGGGCGGTATTTATAACTTTGTAACCAAACGTGCTGCCTGTCGTGGTGAAAGTTCAAAAGTCTCTTGGACTCAGGTCGAAACTGGCTCAGCCATTACCTGGAAATATCCAAGTGTGGTGTTGCAGGGAGACAACTCAGTCGGTGAGTTTTACTCAGTGGCGGTTACTAATAACATGCAACAAGCTGATACCGGAACCAAGATGATTCATCTGGGCAAAAATACCAGCTCGACCATTATCTCGAAAGGTATTTCAGCTGGTCGTTCATCTAATGCCTATCGTGGCTTGGTTCGTATCGGACCTAATGCCGAGAATGCCCGTAATTACACGGAGTGCGATTCATTATTGATGGGTGATAAATGTGCTGCGCATACCTTTCCTTATATTGAAGTGAAAAATCCAACTGCTCAGGTCGAGCATGAGGCTTCTACTTCAAAAATCAGTGAAGACCAGCTTTTCTATTGCAAACAGCGAGGTCTGGATCTAGAAGACGCAGTCTCGATGATTGTGAATGGTTTCTGTAAACAAGTTATCCGTGAGTTACCGATGGAATTTGCGGTGGAAGCACAGAATCTGCTCGGTTTATCGTTGGAAGGCTCGGTTGGTTAAACGTCGTTCCCTAAAATAACTACATGTTGAGCGGGTCAGGCTGCTCAAACTAAAAAAATGAATAGAGAATAATTATGAAAATGTTGGAAATCAAAAATTTACACGCAAAAATCGAGGGCAAAGAAATTCTGCGTGGTATTAATTTGACGGTCAATGCGGGTGAAGTACATGCCATCATGGGCCCAAATGGCGCAGGAAAAAGCACACTATCTAATGTGTTAACCGGTCGTGAAGGCTATGAAATCACCCAAGGTGAAGTCATATATAAAGGTCAAAACTTGCTAGAACTGGAACCTGAAGAGCGTGCCAGACGCGGCGTGTTTTTGGCTTTTCAATACCCAGTAGAAATTCCTGGTGTCAGCAATATCTATCTGCTTAAAGCGGCGTTAAATGCCATTCGAAAACACCAAGGTCTGGATGAATTGGATGCCATTGATTTCCTGACATTAGTCCGTAGCAAAATGGCGTTGGTCAAAATGGATGAACAGTTTTTGCATCGCAGTGTGAATGAAGGTTTCTCCGGTGGTGAGAAAAAACGTAATGAAATCTTGCAAATGGCCTTACTTGAACCGCAACTTGCCATTATGGATGAAACCGATTCAGGCCTGGATATTGATGCTCTGAAAACCGTTTCGGAGGGGGTTAATGCTCTGCGTAGCCCGGAACGTTCATTTGTAATGATTACCCATTACCAGCGGTTGCTTGATTATATCGTTCCTGATTTTGTCCATGTGTTGTCTGAAGGCCGCATCGTTAAATCAGGTGATAAAGAACTCGCTAAAGAATTGGAAAAATCTGGCTATAGCTGGGTGCATGATGCACCAGAGCCAGAAGGGCAGCCTGCATGAAAGTATTAACAGACATTCATACCGATTTTTCTGCTGTCGCCAACAGCCGTGACATCATGGTGGCTGACAATGCACGATGGAAAACCCTGCGTGAACAAGCTCAGCATCAGTTTGCACGATTGGGATTACCTGGCAGAAAAGAAGAAGACTGGAAATACACCAGCCTTTGGCAGTTTGGTCAGGAGCAGTTTGTTCATCAGGTTTCCCAACCAGGATATGCCGATATTTATGAGCTGAAACTTGTTGAAGATGCCTATCGTCTGGTGATTGTCGATGGTCGTGTGGATTTGACTGCATCATCTATTGATAGGCTACCAGAAGGGCTTACTGTAACGCCGTTATCTCAATCAATTGACCGTGCCAGCGAATTTCTCAATCAACAAATCAACATTGAAAAGCCAGGCTTTAATGCGATGAATACCATGTTGATGAATGAAGGTATTTTCATAGAGGTAGCCGAAAATACCAAGATAAATAAACCGATTGAATTAATCGTGGTAAACAGCGGCCATACGCAACATTACGCAATGCATTTGCGTCATGTCATTGCGCTTGGAAAAGACAGCCAGGCAACTTTTATTGAAACCTATGCTGGCAATGACAAAGCCAATGGTTTGACTGACGTAGTGACTGAAATAAGTCTGGCTGAAAATGCAGAATTATTTCATTACAAACTACAGCGTGAATCACTGGATCATTATCATGTCGCCACCATGGCTGCCTCGCAGAACACTGGCAGTAAATGGCACAACACCAGTATTTCTCTCGGTGCAAAACTTGCTAGAAATGATGTGCACAGTCAATTACTGGGAGAACAATCCCATGTGACGATGAATGGTCTGTATCTGGTAACCGATGAACAGCATGTTGATAATCACACTCGCATTGATCATAGCGTGCCCAATACGACCAGTGAAGAAGTTTACAAAGGCGTATTGGATAAACAAAGTCACGCGGTGTTTAACGGCAAAGTCATTGTGCATAAAGATGCCCAGAAAACGGATGCCAATCAAAGCAACCGCAATTTACTGCTGTCTCGTGGGTGTGAAATTGATACCAAGCCAGAAATGGAAATCTATGCCGATGATGTTAAATGTGGACATGGCAGTGCAGTAGGTCAAATCAATGAAGATCAATTGTTTTTCCTGCGTAGCCGTGGTCTCGATGAAGTCAGTGCTCGTAGCTTGCTGACCTTTGCATTTGCGGTAGACGTGATTGAACGCATTACCAATCAGGAACTCAAACAATCTATTACTCAGGTAATTGAAAAACGTTTACCTAAAGGTGGTGTGCATGAGTAATCTGAACATTAATAGCATCCGTGCAGATTTTCCGATTCTGCATCAGGAGATTAATGGCTATCCATTGGTGTATCTGGATAATGCGGCTACCAGCCAGAAACCACGTCAGGTGATTGATGCAGTCAGTCATTATTATCTGCACGATAATGCCAATATTCATCGTGGTGTACACAAGTTGAGTCAGCGCTCTACAGATATGTATGAATCTGCTCGAGGCAAAGTAAGGCAGTTTTTAAATGCCAATTCCGATAAAGAAATTATCTTTACCCGTGGTGCAACCGAAGCCATTAATCTGGTGGCACAAAGCTTTGTCAGACCAAAGCTGCAAGCTGGTGATGAAATCCTAATCAGCCATCTGGAACATCACGCTAATATCGTGCCTTGGCAGATATTATGTGAACAGACCGGTGCCAAGCTGAAAGTCATTCCAATGACCCAAAGCGGGGAGTTGGATTTAACGCATTTTGAAGACATGCTGACTGAACGCACGAAGATTCTGGCTATCGGCCAGGTCTCCAATGCATTGGGTACGATCAATCCAGTTAAATCAATGACTGAAAAAGCCCATGCGAAAAATATTCCGGTATTAATTGATGGTGCACAGGCTGTTCCACACATGACAGTGAATGTGCAGGATCTGGACTGCGACTTTTATGTTTTCTCCGGCCATAAAATGTTTGCACCCACCGGTATTGGTGCGTTGTATGGACGTGAAGATCTGCTAAATGCCATGCCACCCTATCAAGGTGGTGGCGATATGATCCTTTCGGTGAGTTTTGAAAAAACTATTTATAACGAGTTGCCTGCCAAATTCGAAGCTGGGACACCAAATATCTCCGGCGTTATCGGCCTGGGTGCAGCGATTGATTATATGTGGCAGATCGGTATCGACAATATCGCCGCCCAGGAACATCACTTGCTGGAAATAGCGACACGAAAAATCGAGTCACTGCCTGGCGTCAACATTATTGGCACCGCTGCCGAGAAAGCTGCAGTCATTTCTTTCATGATCGAAGGCGTTCATCCACATGATGTCGGCACTATCTTTGATCAACAAGGTGTGGCTATCCGTACCGGGCATCATTGTGCTCAACCAGTAATGGAGTTTTACGATATTCCGGCCACAGCCCGTGCTTCATTTGCCTTTTATAATTCTGAAGAAGAAGTCGACGCATTGATTAACGCCATACAAAAAACACAGGAGCTTTTTGCCTGATGAGTGATTTAAGAGAGCTTTACCAGCAAGTGATCATGGATCACAACAAACGGCCACGTAATTTTCGTGAGATTGAAAAAGCCAATCATTTGGCTCATGGTAACAATCCGTTGTGTGGCGATAAGCTGGTGGTTTACGTCAAACTCGATGGCGATAAGATTGAAGATGTCAGTTTCAAAGGCAGTGGCTGCGCCATATCCATGGCCTCTGCATCATTGATGACAGAAGCTTTGAAAGGCAAAACCATTGAAGAAGCTCAGGCCATTTACGAGCAGGTACATAAATCCATGACCGGTGAAGAGACTGACCGAAACCTGCTGGGCAAACTGGAAGTGCTTAGTGGTGTTAAAGAGTTTCCGGCACGGGTAAAATGCGCGACTTTATCCTGGCATACCGTGCACGCCGCGATAGATAGCGATCACGATATTTCGATTAGTACTGAGTAATTTATGAACGACAATCAAGTGCAACCTTTTACCGCAGAAGATTTGAAAGAAGATGTGATTGAGATGCTCAAAACAATCTTCGATCCCGAGATCCCGGTCAATATCTATGAGCTTGGATTGATCTATGAGATCGATGTAAGTGAATCCGGAAATGTAGTTATCCAAATGACACTTACCGCACCAGGATGCCCCGTGGCACAGACTTTTCCAGGCGATGTGGAAAACAAGATCAGCAGCATTGATGGTGTAAACAAAGTGCACGTTGAACTGGTCTGGGATCCACCTTGGACACGAGATCAAATGAGCGAAGCTGCTCAATTACAACTGGGTATGTTTTAGGTTTATTCAGATAAGTTTGTCTTTAGCCGGATTCAAGCAAAAAAAAACCGTGGATAGGTCTATCCACGGTTAATCAGATCGCATGACCAATCTGAAGAGGTAACAAACTTTAAGGCTACAGTAAGCAACTATTTCAGGGCATCGCCCTAAGAGAATCTCATTAGCAAGCTGTTGGAGCTAATCATAGTCATCTAAAGCTATGCCGCATATAGGAGGAATTCCTTTTTATTTATCTTGTATTGCAAGCTCTATTACTTTTCAATGTTCATCTGATGTTAAGCAACTTTATATTGATAAAACAACTGCTTAAGTTTGTTTTGTTCGCATTAAACCAACTCCCCCACAAAATCAGGAAAATATCCTATATGGGCTATTTTCCTCTGTGTCTACTATCCACTCTCTAAAGTTAAACTGAGCCGGACGAAATGACCACTGCTGCAATTCCTGTCAAATTACTAAAATCTAAGTTAATGGACCTGCTCGATGAAGTATTAGCCCATGATGGTTTTAGTGATATTCGGATAGAAGTCAAAATTCTTAAACGTGGTCAGAAAGAAGTAATTTTGCATTGTGGTAAGCAATACCGATTTATTGTTGACAACCAAGACTCAAAAGAATCAATAAATTCGAATTAAGTTGATGCTTAAATAATCATTACATTAAATTTGTAACTACAAAAAACAAAACCATAATTTCACTCATTTAATGAAAACCCTTTACGTCTAATCAATTTTAATTGAATAACTTAATTTTGATTTTGTTGAAAAGATTTAAACTCGAGCTCTTATTTATTTGAGAGCTGCTTTAGATAACATATAGCTTTATATTTAGTTATAAATATAACCAAAGTAATCTACCTTCAAAGGCAAATTTGTTATTGTAATTTTATATATAACATAGAGATGAATTCATGAGCTTAAGAGGTTTGATTAACAGCCGAATTTTATTTTCGGTGATCATTATTAGCATTTTCGGTAGCGTGTTGACGATTTGGCAGGCTCGTCAATCCGTTGAGCGAGAAGTAAGTTCTTCATTCAATCTTGCCTTGCAAATGATGGATTTGGGCTTTAGCCATTTATCCCGTACTTCGATGACGGAATATGAATGGTTGCAACAGATCAGCGCCATACAACATACCCGTCATTTGCATATCAGTATTCTCAATGAAGATGGTGAAGAAGTGGAATGGTTTGTTAGCGAAAGCTTTGATGAGGAACTGCCACCTGAATGGTTTGTGCGGGCCGTAAAAACAACTTATCCATCTGCAAACTATGACGTCAAACTCGCTGATGGCAGAGTAAAGCAAATTATTGTTCGGGCTGACCCTTTGGATGAAATTGCTGAAACCTGGGAAGAGTCGACAGCTTATTTCTGGTCAGTGATGACCATGATTGCTGTGATCTTTTTAGCAATTAATTATGTATTTAACTCTATGCTGCAGAATGTCCGAACAATTGTGGTGGGTTTACGTAGAGTAGAGTCGGGACAATACGGACGAAAACTACCACCTTTCAAAATCAGTGAATTTGATGCTATCGCAAGCGAAGTCAATCATCTATCAGATGCCTTAAAAGTAGCCAAAGATAACAACCAGGCTTTAGCCCGACATACCATGCAAATTCAGGAATCAGAACGCCGTAATTTATCTCGTGAACTGCATGATGAAATGGGGCAATCTTTAACCGCGATTAAAGCGATGTCGACAGCTATTCGTCAACCTAGCGCTGAAGTGACAAAAATTTCCGATTCAATTGCAGAAATATGTAACCATTTGGCTGGGGTGGTGCGGTCAATGATGAGAACGCTGCACCCCTTGAGTCTTGCCGATTTGGGATTGGGGGCAACGCTGGCAGATTTGGTCAATGAATGGCGTCGCAGGCATCCTGATTTAGTGGTAAAACTGGATTATGATGACAGACTAGACCAGGTAGCGCATGAGCTGGCAATACATGTTTATCGAATTGCACAAGAGTGTCTTACCAATGTGGTGCGGCATGCTAATGCATCTGAAGTAACCTTACTAATTCGACAAGAGGGTGAACAAAGTTCACCACGTGTGGTGATGCGGATCCGAGATAATGGACAAGGTGGCGAATCGACGGGTCATGGTTTTGGCGTATTGGCAATGCGGGAACGAGTAGAAAATATGGGAGGCCGGTTCAGATTTGAGTCTGAGGCCGGTAAAGGCGTTAGTATAAGCGCATGGATGCCAATCATAGAGAAATCTGAGAATGAATGAAAAGAAGATTAGCGTTTTACTAGTAGATGATCACCAAGTGGTTCGCGCCGGTTTTAGAATGTTACTGGATTCGCAACCGTTTATTGGTGATATCGTCGATGTGGATCGCGGTGAATTAGCTTGTCACGAATATGATCGTAAGCGTCCTGATGTGGTGGTAATGGATTTATCTATGCCCGGTATTGGTGGGTTAGAAACAATACGTCGTCTTAAAAAGCAGGATCCTCAAGCTGTGGTATTGGTCTATAGCATTCATGATGAATCGATTTATGTGGAGCGTGCTATTCAGGCTGGTGCTAAAGGGTATGTCACTAAAAATAGTGCAGCAGAAGTCTTAGCAGAAGCAGTATTAGCCGTGTCACAAGGTAAACGTTATATAGAGCAGGATATTTTGCCAAATATTGATGATTTCAGGCATCCGTCAGACACATTGCATTATGGCCAAGTAGTGGAACTACTATCGCCAAGAGAGTTTGATGTTTTCTGTCTTACTGCTAAAGGCATGACCGCGCATGAAGTCGCTGCAGAGTTACATCTAGGCTATAAAACAGTTGCAAACTACAACACACAGATCAAAAACAAATTGAATGTAAACACCACGGCTGATCTCGCAAACATCGCCGTTGTTTTAGGCATAATCAAACATTAGTCAAAACGGATGATCGATCTTTAATTGTTTGATTGTTAAGGATTTACTTAAAAATCGCATCGCCCCCTTGACTTGTTTTTAAGCTATGCCAATTTTGTCGATCAGATGACAGTATTCGTCTTCATGATAAACAAATTATGGAGGTGTTTAATGACGATTCACCGATACAGACCTTACAGTTTGATGGATGACTTGCAACGTGAAATGTCATCTTTATTGCAAGTGCCTGCAACTGAAACCAATTTCAGTCATAAGGACTGGATACCAACAGTCGACATTCAAGAAAATACAGATAGCTATATTACCCAACCCGATTTACTTGGCGTAAAAGCCGCAGATATTGCAGTGACTGCCTAAAACGGACTGCTGACCATTAAAGGTGTCCGTGATAGTAAAAAAATGAAGAGAAAGATATGTTACAAACGTATTGAGCGCTTTAGTGGTCGTTTTATGCGCCGGTTTACATTGCCTGGAATTACAGATGTTGGGCGTATCAACGCGACTTCACGCGACGGTGTGTTGGTATTAACGACTCCCAAACTGCCTCAGCTTCAACCAAAAAGTATTGAAGTAAATATCCCACAAAAGAAATAATGAATGCTCCAGAAAAAAATCAATTCAGGAGCTTTTTTTGAATATAGGAAAAATTCCTAATATAATTGCATTTGGAGTTAGGGTTAACCTGATCAATTCAGAAAGATAAGCAACATTGCTCTTGCGGGTAGAGAATGGAAGCAGGCTTTTTAACTAAGGAGCAATTATGAAATATACAGCTAAATTATTAACCGCTGCCATTACCATGTCATTATCATCAATGGTATTGGCTGATAACGACAACTATGATCTTGACGATATTCGTGAGTGGAAACTCGTCAAAATGGAAACCTGCATGGATGCGGCGCTTGACACTATTCCCGGCAATGTTCGTAAGCTGGAAATGAAAATGGAAGGTGATGATCCGATTTATGAGTTTGATGTTGAAGCACTAGCTGATGGTAATACTTATAACGTTGAATGCAACGCAGAAGAAGGTTTTGTGACTGAAATTGAACGTGAAGTCGCGGCTGATGATGTAACATTCAAAAAATACGCAAAAATCACCGAATCAGAAGCTCGTCAAACCGCTTTAGATTTCATTCCTGGTGAAGTCGTAGCCAATGAATATGAAATTGGTTATGAAGGCTCAGTGACTTATGAGTTTGATATTGTCAACGCTCATGGCCGTGAATATAAAGTAGATGTTAATGCTGTCACCGGTGAAATTGAAGAAGCCAATATTGAGTTGTATGAAATTGGTATGGAAAAAGAACTGAAACAATAATTGTTCAGTTCAAGCAAAAAAAAAGCCGGCTTAATGCCGGCTTTTTTATGTTTGTAATATCGAAAAGAACTAGATAACAGTTCGTTCTTTTACTTAACCCGCATTCCAGGTTTTGCACCCTCATCGGGATTAAGAATAAACAGATCTTTACCCCCTGGGCCTGCTGCAAGCACCATGCCTTCCGATAAACCGAAGCGCATTTTTCTTGGTGCCAAATTGGCCACCATGACTGTTAATTTGCCGACCAAATCTTCAGGAGCATAAGCCGATTTAATTCCTGCAAAAACCTGTTTTTCTGCCAGCCCGATATCCAGAGTGAGTTTCAGCAGTTTTTCAGCACCTTCGACATGTTCAGCATTAACGATTTTGGCAATGCGTAAGTCAATTTTGGCAAAGTCATCAAACTGAATTTCCTCTGCAATCGGATCAATATTTTCAGTGGATTTTGCGGGTATAGCCGTGGCAGTCATGTTTTCTTTGGATTCCTCGATGATGGCATCAATCTTATCCTGTTCAACACGCGTCATTAGTGGTTTGAACGGTTCAATAGTGTGGCCCAATAATGGTTGGGCTATATCCGTCCAGCTTAACGACTCTATATTCAGGAAGGTTTCGGCCTGTACAGCTGTGCGTGGTAATACCGGCTTCAAATAAGCAATCAGCACTCTGAATAGATTGATGCCCATGCTGCAAACGGCCTGAACTTCAGCATCTTTGCCTTCTTCTTTCGCCAGCACCCAGGGTTTTTGTTCATCGATATACTGATTGGCTTTATCAGCCAGCGCCATGATTTCGCGCATTGCCTGGGCAAACTCGCGATTGTCATAACGTCTGGCAATTGACTCAGATTGATCGGTGAATGCTTTAAATAAGGCTTCATCAGTCAATGAGTCGCTTAATTTTCCATCGAAGCGTTTATGAATAAAACCAGCACAACGGCTGGCAATATTTACAACCTTGCCAACCAGATCGGAATTTATGCGACTCTGGAAATCTTCCAAACTCAGATCGATGTCTTCAATGGTGTTGTTGAGCTTGGCAGCAAAGTAATAGCGCAGATATTCCGGATTCAAATGATTCAGATAAGTGCGGGCTTTGATAAATGTACCTCGCGACTTGGACATCTTTTTGCCATCAACCGTGAGAAAACCGTGAGCATAAACTCGATTCGGTAATCTGAAACCGGCGCCTTTCAACATTGCCGGCCAGAACAGAGCATGGAAATAGATAATATCCTTGCCGATAAAATGCACCATTTCAGTTGGACTGTCAGCCCGCATAAATTCATTAAAATCCACGCCGCTGCGGTCGCAGTAATTTTTGAAACTGGCTAAATAGCCTATCGGTGCATCCATCCACACATAGAAAAACTTGTTTGGTGCATCGGGAATTTCAAAGCCAAAGTAGGGCGCATCACGTGAGATATCCCAATCCTGCAACCCACTGTCAAACCATTCACCGAGTTTGCGGCCAACTTCGGCCTGTAAATGATCGCCCTGAGTCCATTCGCGTAATAATGGTTCGAAGTTACCCAGTTTGAAAAAATAATGTTCTGACTCTTTAGTAATAGGGGTTGCGCCGGAAACCGCAGACACCGGATTTTTTAATTCTGTCGGATCATAGGTCGCACCACAGACTTCGCAGTTATCACCATATTGATCAGCGGCACCGCATTTTGGACATTCACCGCGAATAAACCGATCCGGCAGAAACATTTCTTTTTCCGGATCATAGGCCTGACTGATGGTGCGACTTTCAATATGTCCAGCATCACGATTTGCCAGATAAATCTGGCTGGCCAGTTGGCGGTTTTCTTCGCTGTGAGTACTGTGATAGTTGTCAAAACCAATCGCAAACTCGGCAAAATCGGCCTGATGTTCTTTGCTGACATCGGCAATTAACTGTTCCGGGCTGATGCCCTCATTTTGTGCGCGCAACATGATCGGAGTGCCATGCGCATCATCGGCGCAAACATAATGACATTCGTGGCCTTGCATCTTTTGAAAACGCACCCAGATATCTGTCTGAATATATTCAACAAGATGTCCCAGATGGATAGATCCATTGGCATAGGGAAGTGCGCTGGTGACCAGAATTTTTCGTTGCATAAATAAACCGGAATTAAGCCGTTAGAAAACCGTCAAAGATAACAGATTAACTAGGGTCTGTTAATCTTTCATGGTCTTCATGAAAGGTTAATAAACCTTATCAGACTCTATTTTCAGTAATGTGGCCTGCATGCGTTGAAAAGCCATGACAATTGCTTTAGATTGAGGCTATATCTGCTGTGACGGCAATTCCTAGCATTAAGTGAGCCTGATGGACCTGAATTTACATGACATACATGCTGAGTCAATTGAGCTTGCTCTAGATCGGGCGCGCCAATACCGCTCATTGCTAGAGCCGGAAATTGCCGAAAGTATCTGTTTGGATATCCTCAATATCGAGCCCGAAAATCAGGCGGCATTAGTGGTTTACATTCTGGCGTTAACTGATCAGATTAGTATCAGCGGCAGTCAGTCACCGTTTCAGGACATTGAAGTGGCAATCGCCAAACTCACCAGCGAATATAAACAGATTTATTACACCGGTATTGTGCTGGAACGGCGTGCCCGCTTTATGCTTACACAACCGATGTCACGTGCGTTTGCCTATGACTATTTTATTAAGGCCTTAGAAAGCTATCAGCAGGCTGAGCAAATGCGTCCTGATCATAATGATGAATCCATTCTGCGCTGGAACAGCTGTGTCCGAACCATTCAGCGGGAAAAACTCGAACCGTTGTCGGAGACCGATCAAATTGCAATGAGTCGGGAGAGCTGATGGCACTGTTACAAGTTAAAAAACGCTTTATGGCGATGGCAGGTCTGGTGCTGACTGCTTATCTGATTTTTCATATGCTGAGTAATCTGAGCTTTTTTAGTCCTGAACAATATCAAACGTTTTACGATTTTTATAATCAACCACTCATTCGCTGGTCTTTATGGATTGTTGTGGCAGCCTCGTTACTTCTGCATGTCATTGTTGCCGTACAGATTCGATTGCATAACAGCAAAGCACGAGTTCATCCCTATCAACACCGACAACATCATTTTATTCCAGCCTGGCTGGTAACCATTGTTATCACGCTGATCTTGCTGTTTATTGTCTGGCATATGGTTCAAATGTGGTCATTTGGCGGTGCGGATATGTATGGTCAGACTCTCACCTTATTCAACTCGGTTTCGCAATTAGCCATCTATCTCGGCGGTGTGCTGTTGCTAGGACTGCACTTGCAGCATTCCTTAACCAACGTGCTGCAAACTCTGGGCAAAACCTCAAAACAGTTTTATTGGATCAGCACTGCAATTGTTGTGTTATTGGTGGTGGGATTTGCCATCGTGCCGATAGTGGCCTATTGGAAAGCATAAATGACTGACGAACAACCATTAGACAGCTTTTCCCCGAAAGGTCCGTTGGAACAACGCTGGACCCAGCATAAATACAATCTGCGAGTAGTCAGCCCGGCAAATCGTAAACGTTATCGGGTCATTGTGGTTGGAACCGGACTGGCTGGAGCTTCTGCAGCGGCTTCACTTGCCGAAATGGGGTATCAGGTCAAAACGTTCTGTTTTCAAGATAGTCCGCGCCGGGCACACAGTATTGCTGCTCAGGGCGGTATTAACGCTGCCAAGAATTATCACAATGATGGCGATAGTGTCTGGCGTCTATTTTACGACATGATCAAAGGTGGCGACTTTCGGGCCCGTGAATCCAATGTATTTCGTCTTGCGGAACTGAGTACGTCGATTATTGACCAGGCTGTAGCGCAAGGAGTGCCATTTGCCCGTGAATACAGTGGTTATCTGGCCAATCGTTCGTTTGGTGGTGCGCAGGTGTCCAGAACCTTTTATGCACGTGGTCAAACTGGTCAACAGTTATTACTCGGTGCTTATCAGGCGATGAGCCGGCAGGTTGCTGAAGGGCATATTGAGCATTTTTCTCGCTGTGAAATGCAGGATCTGATCAAAATTGATGGCAAGGCTAAAGGTATCGTGGTTAGGGATTTACTGACCGGAGAATTAAGTTCGCATCTTGCAGATTGTGTGGTGCTTTGCACTGGTGGTTACAGTAACGCTTTTTACCTGTCGACTAATGCCAAAGGCTGTAACACCTCGGCTATCTGGCGGGCGCACAAACACGGAGCATTATTTGCCAATCCCTGTTTTACACAGATACATCCAACCTGCATTCCACAACATGGAGAGTTGCAATCCAAATTGACCTTGATGAGTGAGTCGTTACGTAACGATGGTCGCATCTGGGCACCAAAAAATCCTGCCGATTGTGGGCGCGATCCACGAGAAATTCTAGAACAGGATCGGGATTATTTTCTGGAACGCATGTATCCGGCGTTTGGCAACCTAGTACCGCGCGATATTGCCTCACGAGCGGTCAAACATATATGTGATGACGGACGTGGCGTAGGGCATGAAATTAATGGTCAGAAGCTGGGCGTGTATCTGGATTTCGCTGATGCCATCAAAGAGCAGGGTGCTGATGTTATAAACGAAAAATACGGCAACCTTTTTGATATGTATCAGCGGATTACTTCTGAAGATCCTACCCAACAGCCGATGCGGATTTATCCTGCGGTGCATTACACCATGGGTGGTTTATGGGTGGACTACAATCTGATGACCTCGGTTGATGGACTATTTGCCGGTGGTGAAGCTAACTTTTCTGATCACGGAGCCAATCGACTGGGTGCCAGTGCGTTAATGCAGGGCTTGGCGGATGGGTATTTTATTCTGCCAACAACCGTGTCTGATTACCTTGCTAGGCAAACGCCTTTGGAAGAGAAAGACTATCCCGAAGTGCAGCAGGCTATGAACTATTCGCAATCGCGACTGGATCGACTGCTAAACGCGCCTGAACCAAAACATACACCAGATCATTTTCACCGTCGGCTGGGTAAAATACTATGGGATCACTGCGGCATGGCACGTAATGAATTTGCCTTGAAGCAGGCTATTGACGAAATTCAGCAGCTCCGTGAACAGTTTTGGCGGGAAATCAAAGTCAGCGGCAACAATAAACAGCTGAATCAAACACTGGAAAGAGCTGGCCGTGTGGCCGATTTTATGGAGCTGGGTGAGTTAATGTGTATTGATGCGCTAAGCCGTGAAGAGTCCTGCGGCTGCCATGCTCGGGTAGAGCATCTGACCAGCAACGGTGAAGTACAACGGCGTGATAACGATTTCGGATTCGTATCAGCCTGGCAATATACCGGTGATGTTGTGCAGCCAAAATTAGTCAAAGAGCCGTTGCATTTTGATTTTGTCAGCCCTGGGATACGGAATTACCAATGAATTTTATTCTGCATATATGGCGTCAGGCCACTCCCCATGACGACGGTTTTTTTGAAAAGCATGAGCTGGAAGTGGAAGCTGAATCCTCTTTTCTTGAAATGCTTGATGCCTTGAATGAACGGCTAATTGGTCTTGGAAAAGAGGCGATTGTATTTGATCATGATTGTCGTGAAGGGATCTGCGGCAGTTGCAGTCTGGTGATTAACGGTGAACCGCATGGCCGGCATCAGGCGACCACCACCTGTCAGCAATATATGCGGGATTATCAGGATCAAAACGAATTATGGATTGAACCCTGGCGTGCAACGGCATTTCCAGTAATCAAAGATTTGATGGTAGATCGCAGTGCTTTTGATCGTATCATTCAGGCCGGTGGTTACATCCCTGTCCGAACCGGTGCAGCACCCGAAGCTAATACTCAGCCAGTAGCCAAACCGGTCGCAGACAAAGCATTTGATGCGGCCACCTGCATTGGCTGTGGTGCCTGTGTGGCGGTATGTCCTAATGCCTCAGCTACTTTATTTATTGCCGCTAAAGTCAGTCATTTGAGTAGCCTGCCACAAGGACAGCTGGACAAAAATCGTCCCGCAAAAATGTTAGCCCGTATGGAAGCTGAAGGCTTTGGAAGTTGCAGTAATTACCGGGAATGTGAGCGGGTTTGCCCTAAACAGATCGGTACCGATACCATTAGTAAAATGAATAAACTGTTATATCAGCATTAAATTTAGCAACTTCATGATTAACTAACTACTGAACCTGCTATTCAGGCTGGTTCCGTTACATCACTATACAACTCGCTTAATCCCTCCGGAGTCCTTAGATGGTAGAAGACCTGATCAGCAAACTTGATTCGATTACTGAAAAACGGCGAGTGATATTGTTGTTTTCGGCGGCCGATGAAGCGGCTGTGCAAGAGAACATTTTGCCAAAGTTACCAGAACAACAATGGGATATTCGACTCAACAGCTTTGAATCAGATCGACAATATCAATTTGACGATGACCAATTGGTGATCAGCTATCTCAACGATGAAAGTTTGCGTGATTTAATGTTACAAGCGCGCGAGCAGGAATGGACCATCGGACTGTTACCCCATCCAGAAATGAAACATGCACGCTATGGTTTTGGAATCGCTGCCAGTTTTGACGAAGCGCTCAGCGATATTATGAATAATGAGTCGTCGCAACTGGATTTAATGCTTTGTAATGAGCGACCCGTTTTTAACTCGGTGATTGTCGGGCAGACTTTCACGTTAGTACCAGGAGAGGCGATGGTGGAGCCATTCTGGGCTCGAGTTCGACGTTTCTGGCGTTTGATGCGTAGCTTGAAAGAAGTTCGCTTTACGCCATTCACCATTACCACTCAAAAAGAAAAAGTGATTGAAACAGCGGCCTTCGGAGTCGTAGCGGTTGAGCACGGTCGAAGTTCGGTGTTATCACGTCGTTTTATGCCTGATTCCAATGCCAATGATGGCATGATGCACGCATTGGTATTGGCACCGCGAAGTGTGTTTGAAATGTTACGTTTTCTGTTCGCTTCGTTATTTATGCGTAATATCTGGAGCCGTAACAACCCACCATTTGTCGGGTTTATTAAAAGTAGCCAATTAACACTGGAAACGAATAAGGCTATTAAATATAGCCACGATGAAATGGTTTCCGAAGCACAGCAACTGGATTTCAAAGTTGAGCGGCGCAGCATACGTTTGATTCCTGGCCGCTTATTGGCATTAGCGGATAGCGGTGCTGAGCAAAAAGAGATTGTACGCACCCAGGCCTTGCCTTTGGGAAAAGCCAGAAATGAATTAGTCAGCTATCCGTTGCCATGGATGCATCACGCTGCGCCAGAAGAGTTTAAAGATCTGTTTATGATGATGCGAGAGAGCGCTCGAGCTACTCCTGCCTATTTAACCTTGATGGTGTTATCAACCTTGCTGGCAGCATTTGGTTTGTTTGCCAATGCGATTCCTGTGGTGATTGGTGCAATGATTTTGGCACCATTAATGGGCCCAATAATATCCATGTCACTCGGCACTTTGCGACAAGATGAGTCACTGATGTTGGAAAGTGGCAAAAGTATTGCGATCGGCACTGGGCTCGCACTGCTCTGCGCCATGCTTATTGCCTGGTTTATCCCACTTAATAACATTAATACTGAAATAGCAGCACGTATAAGTCCCACTTTGTTGGATCTAGGGGTGGCAGTGGTCTCTGGGATTGCTGGTGCTTATGCGCATGCCCGTATTGAGGTTGCTAAAAGTCTTGCCGGGGTAGCGATTGCTGTAGCTTTGGTACCACCATTAGCCGTTGCCGGTATTGGCCTTGGCTGGCTCGACTTCACCGTGTTTTTTGGCGCTTTTCTGTTATATCTCACCAACTTGGTCGGTATTATTCTCGCGGCGTTAATTACCTTTATGATTCTTGGTTATAGCCCATTTCATCGTGCTAAGCGTGGATTAATGTTGACCTTGGTTATGGTGGCAATTCTGGCTATTCCATTGGCCATAGGTTTTAACCGAATGGTCGCCGAAAATAACGTATTGCGCCAGTTGGATGGTCAGGAAATTGCTGGCGTTAAATTAGTTGATGTGAATGTCAGACCACGTGATCCGATGATTATTAGTCTAACGATGGTGTCAAAAACAGCAGTAGATGATGAAGTGATGGATAAAGTGAAACAGGAAATTGAACGACGTTTAGGCCAGCCAGTGGTGCTGGAAATTGCTGTCAGAGTGGTTCGATAGAGAATAGCTCAGACACAGATTTCTGTGTCTGAGCTTTCAGTCATTAAGGCTTACGAAAACGTAAAGTCATCCGGTCACTTTCACCAATGGCCTGATATTTTGTTTTATCTTTTTCGTTATCGACTCGTAAATTGGGCGGCAGGGTCCAGACACCATTAGGATGATCTGCTGTGTCAGCCGAATTAGCATTAATTTCAGACTTTTCTTCCAGGATAAAGCCCGCATTTTCTGCCAGTGTAATTACATATTCTTCGGTTAGATAACCACTTTTTTTCATTACGGCTAGCGGTGTGCCCGGCTTGGCCCGGTGATCTGTTACACCAAGAACACCACCGGATTTTAATGCAGCGAAAATGGCTGAAAAAGCCTGATCGGCAAATTCACCCTGCACCCAGTTATGCACATTTCTAAACGTTAAAACAGCATCTACGCTGGCGGGTTCGACAAACTTCCAATTGGTTTCTGGACCGAACTCGGTTAATACCACTTCTCCATATAATTCAGGAGAAGCATCGAGCCAAGCATTATATTCTTGACGTATTGTTTGCCTATAGGCGGATTGGGTCTCGGCTGGAAAGCCTGCTGCTATTAACTTTCCTTCACCTTGTTTTAACCACGGGGCAAGGATTTCGGTATACCAACCTCGTCCCGGCCAGATTTCGACCACTTGCATATCTTGCTTAATGCCAAAAAATTCCAAGCTTTCTGCTGGATGACGATACTCATCACGCTGTTGATTGCTTTCAGCTCGATGAGGACTATCAATAATGCTTTGTAGCGAATCATTTGCGAATACTGAAGAACTACTAAGGGGAAGTAGTGTTAAAAGTAAAGCCTGGGAACAAATACGTGGTAAAGACATAAAATTTTTCCTATTTAAACCGAAGTTAATTCTGTATTTACTGACTGCGTGGTACGCTCAAGGTTGCAAAAAAACGCCACAGCCATTTAGGCTTGGATTTGTCTTCTGGCCGCTTAGCAGGTAGTTTGAATAATATTCCCAAGTTACAGACTCTATGTGAATGTCTGTCGTAAGTGTCCAGTAAAACTCATTGTGATGAAGATATTAAACATATATGTCAGATAACAGCGAAAAACTAAAAATTGCCTTGTTAAATATTCATGGCCTGATTCGAGGACATGATCTGGAACTTGGACGTGATGCCGATACTGGGGGACAGACACTTTATGTATTGGAATTAGCCCAGGCTCTCTCCGAGCAAGAAAGGGTAGGAGAAGTATTATTGATTACTCGACGAGTAGTTGATGAAGAGATATCTCCTGATTACTCGCATCCGGTAGAACAGCTCAATGATAAGTTACGTATTATCAGGATTGATGCGGGTCCTGAACAGTATTTAGCGAAAGAACAAATTTGGGAGCATCTCGATACCTTTGCCGATAATCTGGTCGATTTTTTCCGTAAGCAGGAGTTTTTACCGGATATTTTACATAGCCACTATGCAGATGCCGGCTTGGTTGCATCGCATATTGCTAATCAATTAGGCATTCCACTTATTCATACCGGCCATTCATTAGGCCGGGTCAAACGTCGAAGATTGTTGGCCAGTGGTGTTGATATTGATCAACTGGAACAGCAGTACAAAATGAATCAGCGCATTGAAGCGGAAGAGATTACTTTGGCAACCGCTGAACGAGTGATTACCAGTACCCATCAGGAAATTGAAGAGCAGTACGAGTTGTACGATCATTATCAGCCAGCCCAAATGCGTATCGTACCGCCCGGCACCAATATGCAGCAATTTACACCACCGAAAGGTGTTGAACTGCAAGGCGAATTATTCCAACGAATTACCCAACATCTTGACGCATCACAAAAACCAATGATTCTGGCATTGTCTCGCCCAGATAAACGCAAAAATATTGTCAGTTTGATTGAAGCGTATGGCCAATCAGATGTGTTACAGCAACATGCCAATATTTTGATTATTGCCGGTAATCGTGATGATATCGATGATCTGGAACGTGGCGCGCAGGAAGTGTTTCACGAACTGCTGGTAGCGATTGATCGTTATGATCTATATGGCAAAGTCACTATTCCCAAACATCATCGTCGAGATGAAGTGCCATTGATCTACCGTATTGCTGCAGCCACCAAAGGGGTTTTTGTTAATCCTGCGCTGACTGAACCTTTTGGTCTGACCTTGATTGAAGCTGCGGCCAGTGGTTTACCCATTGTTGCCACTGAAGACGGTGGCCCACGGGATATTATGGCTAATTGCCTAAATGGTGAGTTGATTGATCCCTTAGAAATTTCCAGTATCCGCTCTGCGATAGAAAAACTATTGCTGGATGAGGATTATTGGCAGCAGTGCCAACAAAATGGTCTAAAAGGTGTGACTGAACATTACTCTTGGGAAGCACATGCTAAACGTTATCTGGAAATAATCGAACCTATCGCTGCCCGCACCGAGAAGTTGTTACGTCTTCCAGTAGAACGACGTGAAAGCGGACGTGATGAAAGAGCATTGGTCACGGATCTGGATTTGAATCTGGTTGGCGATGATGAGTCTTTACAAACATTGGTCAATTTGCTGCGTGAACATCGTAAAAGTACTAAGTTTGTTATTGCGACTGGTCGTCGACTTGACCAAGCGTTAAAGTTGATGAAAAAACATCGCATACCAGAGCCGGATATTCTCATTACCAGTAGTGGTAGTGAAATCTATTACGCTCCTAAATTAACGCCGGATACCGCATGGACTAAGCACATAGATCATTTATGGTTACCCCACAGGGTAACCAAATTGCTCGATGATATTCCAGGCCTTGAGCGTCAGCCAAAGTCTGAACAAAGTCAGTTCAAGCTGAGTTATTACATCGACCGTGATCAGGTTGATGTTGAGGATATTAAATCATTGCTGCACCGCGAGGAATTATCGGTTCATGTGCAGCTGGCGTTTGGTCAGTATTTAGATATTCTGCCGCTTAGAGCATCAAAAGGCATGGCGTTAAGATTTGTTGCTGATCGTTGGCAAATGCCGTTAGAACGTATTTGTGTCGCTGGAGGCAGCGGCGCTGATGAAGATATGATGCGAGGTAATACGTTGGCTGTTGTGGTGGCTAACAGGCATCATGAAGAACTGTCGCAACTGGAAGACTTCTCACATATCTATTTTGCACGTAAACCATTCGCTGCAGGAATCATGGAAGCAATTGAGTATTATAATTTTTTCCAAATCACTTCTGATAAAGCCACAGGTTCAAGTTAAATGAGTTCAAAACTACTACTTTGTACCGATATGGATCGCACCGTTATCCCTAATGGAATGCAAGCGGAACATCCTGACGCACGACACCGTTTTCGCAAGTTCTGCCAATCAGATAATGTTTGCCTGGTCTATGTAACCGGTCGGCATCGGCAATTGGTTGAAAAAGCAATTCGTACTTATAGCTTGCCCCAACCGGATTACATTATCAGTGATGTAGGCACCAAGATATTTCAATTCAAGGATAGCCAGTGGCAAGAAGTACAAAGTTGGTGTGACGAGATTGATCAAGACTGGAACGGCAAGTCACATACTGATCTCAAAGCATTGCTAAGCGATATCAAAGATCTACAACTACAAGAATTTAGTAAACAAAATACTCATAAACTGAGTTTTTATCTGCCACTCTATCTTGATAAAGATCACGTCATAGAAGAAGTGCATCGTCATCTGCAAAAGGGCGGCATTAATGCATCCGTTATGTGGAGTATTGATGAGTTAACCAATGTTGGATTATTAGATGTGTTGCCGGAACATGCTACCAAACTGCATGCCATTGAATTTCTGCAAGGCCGGCTCGGTTACGCAGATAATGAAGTGGTATTTGCCGGTGATAGTGGTAATGATATGCCGGTGTTAGCTAGCCCAATACAATCTGTGGTGGTCAATAATGCCTCGGATGAAATAAAAGCCATGGCGCAACAGCTGGTTGCAGAAAAAGGTCATCCACAATCACTTTATATTGCTGTT
>NZ_JBLWYR010000019.1:0-60001 GCF_048266885.1 Methylophaga sp. | reverse complement strand
CATGATCGCGAGTTTGTCTCGTCATTGGCGACCCGTGTATTTGATATGGAAAATGAAGGCATCACTGACTTTACCGGCACTTATGATGAGTACCTTAAAAGTCTCGGCATTAATAACTAGACTCAATAAATCTTATTATGGTCAATGCGCTTTTGAGCGCATTGACCTACTTTCCTCTCTTTCGTTTGCATGCTATGTTGAATCCCCAATAACGTAGTTGAGGATTTTCAGCATGTTAAGCCGACAAACGCTTTATATTCCTGTGCTATTCGCGATATTTTTCGCTTTTGCGTTGCTTACCCTATCTGCACCATCCCAAGCGGCATCTGCCTCTGAAATCGATATCAAAGTCGATGAGGCCCTGAAACGTTTCAAAACTGAAGTGTCTGGTGGAGATCGTTTTCTTGAAAAAGCCAAAGGTGTATTAGTTTTTCCTGATGTCATCAAAGCAGGATTTGGTATTGGTGGTGAATATGGAGAAGGTGCGCTTCGCATCGGCGGCAGCACGGTGGATTATTACAACACTGCTGGTGCCTCGATTGGCTTTCAATTGGGCGCCCAGCAAAAAACCGTGATACTGGTGTTTTTGAATGATCAGGCTTTAAAACAATTCCGAGACAATGAAGGTTGGAAAGCTGGTGTTGATGGCTCGGTAGCAGTAGTTGAATGGGGTGTCGGTGAAGATATCAATACGACTGATATCAAAGATCCGATTGTGGGCTTTGTCTTTAGTAACAAAGGATTAATGTATAACTTGACGCTCGAAGGCGCCAAGTTTACTAAGTTGAATAAATAGCCTCTAGCTGCGGTGACGATTTAAGATCGACCAACGCTAGTCTTCAATACGAAAACCGAGTTTGATAGTGACTTGCCAGTACCGGACCCCGCCGTTTTCGATATAGCCGCGGGTGTCCGTTACTTCAAACCAATGCAGGTTTTTAACGGTTTCTGCTGCTTTGGCAATGGCATTCTCAATCGCTTTATCCGAGCTTTCAGCAGAGCTGCCAGTGATTTCAATATGTTTATAAACATGTTCAGTCATAATATTTCCTTATTATTTGCGTAAGATAGATAAACCAGTAAAACAGACCCACAAAAACACTGCCTCCCAGCATATTGACCAAAGTCATCGGGATCAAGTTATGCCTCAAAAAACCACTGATTATCCATTGTTCACATACGGCACAAACCGATCCCATTTCAAATTTTGCCAGTAAGCCGGTAGCAATAAAAAACATATTGGCCAAATTGTCTTCAATGTTCTATCGCGATATACGCATCCGCTGAAAATAGCTCTACCGGTATTCTCTTGATATTGAAAAACCAGTTTGCTGATAATTACTTCGATGCGCTTAAAGCACCATGCCCCTCTAAATAAATGAATGATTTTGCTATCTTTTACTAGACCGGGCACGTATAATTGCACGCTCGCAAATGTCACTTTTACAGCTTTGTTTCCAAAGTTGCCCATCACAGGTTATTCAATGTCCACACCAGAAAACGATACAACACCCTCATTCGCTGAGTTAGGGTTAGCCGCTCCAATTTTACAAGCCGTACAACAACTCGGTTATGAAACACCATCGCCAATTCAGGCGCAAAGTATCCCGCCGTTACTGGCTGGTAGAGACTTACTTGGTCAGGCCCAAACCGGCACCGGTAAAACTGCAGCCTTTGCCTTACCGCTGTTAAGCCGTTTGGATCTCAAAAACAAAGCCACCCAAATGTTGGTGTTAGCACCAACTCGTGAGTTGGCGATCCAGGTTTCTGAAGCGATTCAAAGTTACGCTCGTCACCTGAAAGATTTCCACATTCTGCCTATTTATGGCGGTCAAAGCATGGGTATTCAATTACGTTCATTACAACGTAAACCACAAGTCGTGGTTGGTACCCCTGGTCGTATTCTGGATCACATCCGTCGTGGCACATTGAAGCTGGATAAACTTGAAGCATTAGTGCTTGATGAAGCCGATGAAATGTTGCGTATGGGCTTTATTGATGATGTTGAAACCATTCTTAAAGAAACCCCTGAAAACCGCCAAGTAGCGTTATTTTCAGCAACCATGCCCGGCCCAATTCATCGCGTCGCACAGAAATATCTGAAAGATCCGGTCGATGTACGTATTCAATCAAAAACATCAACCGTAACCACCATTAACCAGCGTTACTGGCAAGTGACCGGCATGCACAAACTGGATGCGTTAACCCGTATTCTGGAAGTCGAAGACTTTGATGGCATGATCATTTTCGTGCGCACCAAGAATGCCACGGTTGAGCTGGCTGAAAAACTGGAAGCTCGTGGTTATTCGGCTTCTGCAATCAATGGCGATATGAATCAGGCATTGCGTGAAAAAACCATCGAACGCATGAAAAAAGGCAGTATCGATATCTTGATTGCTACCGACGTAGCTGCTCGTGGTCTGGATATTGAACGCATGAGCCACGTGGTCAACTACGATATTCCTTACGATACTGAATCTTATGTACATCGCATCGGCCGTACCGGTCGTGCTGGTCGTAAAGGTGAAGCTATTCTGTTTGTCTCTCCTCGCGAAACCCGCATGTTGAGTGCTATCGAAAAAGCGACTCGTCAGGTCATTACCAAAATGCAATTGCCGAGTAGCGAAGATATTGCTGATCGTCGTGTATTGCAATTTATGGAACAACTCAGTGAAACCATTGAGTCGCAAGAATTGGCGTATTTCGAAACATTGATTAGCCAGTACCAAAAAGAACATGATGCCGATCCAATTGCAATCGCTGCGGCATTAGCCTTTTTAGTACAAAAAGATCGTCCGTTAAAACCGGTCAAACATGTTACCGAACGTCCAGCTCGTGAAGATCGTGAACGCGCACCACGCCAAGAGCGTGATCGTGGTGAACGATCAGCTCGTGGCAATCGTGATGAACGTCCACCACGTGAGAAGCGCCCAGCTCGTCAACATCCTAATGAACCAGATATGGATACTTACCGTGTTGAAGTGGGTCGTGCAGATAAAATTGAACCACGTAATCTGGTGGGTGCAATTGCCAATGAATCAGGTATCGAAAGTCAGTTTATCGGTCGCATTACTATCAACGAAGATCATAGTCTGATTGACCTGCCACAAGGCATGCCAAAAGATATGTTTCAGCAATTACGTAAGATTTGGGTCAACAGTAAGCAGTTGAATATGAGTCTGGCAACCGATGAAGCTGTTGCAGAAAGTGCTGCAGATCGTCCATCACGACGTAACTTCAGTAAAGATCGTAAAGATGGTCCAAAAAACAAACCGGCCAAGAAATTCAAAAAAAGCTAAAAAATAACGTTTTTCAACATTTAAAAAGTCACTGCTAGCAGTGACTTTTTTTTTAAGCATGCCACAATAGCGTCCATGCTCAATATCATCTGGATAGCTTTTTTTCTGATCGCCTTTGCGGTAGCTTTATTTAAGCTGCTGGTATTGGGCGACAGCGAAATCTTCAGCCAGATCATGCAAGCCTTGTTTGCGCTTTCCAAAACGGCTTTTGAAATTGCTATCGGCCTAACAGGTATTCTGGCGCTGTGGTTGGGCATTATGAAAATTGGCGAGCGTAGCGGATTTATCGAATTGTTAACTCGTGGCCTCTCCCCGCTATTTACACGCTTAATGCCTGAGGTGCCGAAGAATCATCCGGCATTGGGAGCAATGGTGATGAATATATCAGCCAATGCGCTAGGGCTGGATAATGCAGCGACGCCATTGGGTATTAAAGCAATGCAGGAGCTACAAAAACTCAATCCGTTAAAAGACACCGCCAGTAACGCACAGATTTTATTTCTGGTGATTAACACCTCAGCTGTCACCTTATTCCCGGTCACTATTTTTACCTATCGTGCTCAGATGGGTGCTGCCAATCCGACGGATGTGTTCATTCCCCTCCTTATTGCCACCTATTTTTCAACCTTGATAGGTTTAATAACTGTCGCTGCGGTACAGAAGATCAATCTACTGGATCGGGTTGTGCTGATGTATCTGGGTGGGTTCAGTGCTTTTGTATTTGGTTTACTGGCTTATTTTGCCAGTCTGGAACAACAACAAATGCTAGTGCAATCAGCAATCATCAGTAATGTGGTAATTTTTTCACTGGTGATTGCCTTTATCGTTGCAGCAGCTTGGCAACGGGTAAATGCCTATGAAGCCTTTATTGAAGGTGCAAAAGAAGGCTTTTCAACTGCAGTAATGATTATTCCCTATCTGGTTGCCATGTTAGTTGCCATTGGGGTTTTCCGTGCCAGTGGCGCACTGGATCTGTTCGCAGAGGGCATTCGCGCTGTGGTGGTCGCTGTGGGATTGGATGACAGGTTTATTGATGCATTGCCAACCGCTTTGATGAAACCGTTTAGCGGTAGCGGTGCGCGAGCCATGATGATTGATACCATGGAAGTCCATGGTGCGGATTCGTTTGCTGGGCGTCTAGCATCGATAGTTCAGGGCAGTACTGAAACCACTTTTTATGTTTTGGCTGTTTATTTTGGTGCGGTCGGCATTCAGAAAATTCGTCATGCTGTCGCCTGTGGTTTGGCCGCAGATGTTGCTGGCATCACTGCCGCAATTGTTGTCGCGTATTGGTTTTTTGGTTAATTAATAACCGGTAATTGGCTGGTTAGTCTTAACCACAAAAAAACTTCTTCAATAAAACTCAAATTCTGCTACATTTTATCGCCCGTTCAAAGGCTTAGCTTAACATCCACCCTAATAATGAAGTTATTTACTCTTCTGGAGATTCATTTTTTTGAACGCTCAATCTGTTGTTGATTATGCTGTATTTGATCTGATCGCTGACGCGTTGAGCACTCACGGTTACTGCATTCTGCCACATCTATTGCCGGCAGCATTAACTCATGACTTATACCGACGGGTTGCCCGTCTGGATGAGCATAATGCTCTAGAGCTGGCTGGCATTGGTCGAGAACAAAAGCATCAATTAAACGAAACCATTCGCAGCGATGAAACTCGCTGGCTGGATCCGAACAATCACGTTGATCAGGCCTATCTCAACCATATGTCAGATTTCCGCCTGGCCATGAATCAACGGTTGTTTTTAGGCCTGTTTGATTATGAAGCGCATTATGCACATTACCCCAGTGGTGCATTCTATAAACGCCATTTAGATGCCTTTAAAGGTCAATCAAACCGCATATTAACGACGGTGATGTATTTAAATCCTTTCTGGCAGACGCAGGATGGCGGGCAATTACAGATCTATGATCTCAATAATGATAGTCTGATCACCTCTGTTGAACCCGAACTGGGCACTTTTGTTGTGTTTTTAAGTGAGCAGTTTCCTCACGAAGTGTTACTGGCCAATCGTGATCGTTACAGTATCGCAGGATGGTTTCGAGTTCACGATCCACTGCAGGCACCAATGATATGAATACAAACTTTGAGATTTTGGAATTAGGCCAAACCGATCTACGTCGCGTCGCTGTTCCAGTCATCGATATACACGATGTAACTCTGCAACAGAATATTGATGCGTTAATTGCGTTTGTTCAGCAACGCGGCGGTATGGGTATTGCTGCTACACAAGTTGGTATTAATCAACGCTTTTTTATTATGTCGAGTCATCCTAACGAACGTTATCCCTACGCACCGGATATGCCGGCAACCTGTGTCATAAATCCTGAAATTATATGGCACTCCGAGGCGGTTGAAAAAGACTGGGAAGGTTGTTTGAGTGTGCCAGGATTGCGATCCTTGGTGCCTCGTTATCAGCAGATTGAAGTCCGATACAGCTTACGTGATGGTACTCACATAGAGGTGAAATATGATGATTTCATGGCTAGGCTGTTTCAGCATGAACTGGATCATCTGGATGGAAAAGTCTTTGTTGATCGTGTGGAATCGACAATGGATATGATGACCGAATCCAGCTGGCGCTCAATGCTGGCTGAAAAAGCCAGGAGCAATACTAAGTAATGGCACAACAATTTGATAGCTTGTCTGATCGCTTAATTGAGTTTATTCACCAACAGCATCTGTTTTTCGTGGCAACGGCTACGGCTGACAGTCGAGTTAACGTTTCACCCAAAGGGATGGACTCATTACGGGTGTTAAACAGTAATCAGGTGATCTGGTTGAATGTGACTGGTAGCGGCAACGAAACCGCTGCACATATAGAACAAAATCCACGGATGACTCTGATGTTTTGTGCTTTTGAAGGCAAACCTTTGATTTTGAGACTCTACGGGCAGGCTCGGGCGATTCATCATAAGGATCCTGAGTGGCAATCACTTTATGGTTTATTTGATGCGTTGCCCGGTGCTAGGCAGATATTTATTCTGGATATTGATTTGGTACAAACCTCTTGTGGCATGGCTGTTCCCTATTTGGATTATGTTGGGGAACGCGAGCTACTGAATAACTGGGCTGAGCGCAAAGGTGAAACTGGTATTAAAGACTATTGGCGGGAAAAAAATCAGATCACGGTGGATGGGCTGGAAACCGATATTGTCAAAAAGAATATTTAGCCTTTTCGACTTACTAATGGCCGAACATTTCACCCACAGCTTTTGCCAGAGTTTCCGAACGCTTTGGATTACGCAAAACCTGCATAATCGGTTCACGCATACCCGGGATAAATAACAAATCAGCTAATAATTGACTAAAGCCTGGTTGCCCAGCGTCATTATGAGCAAGTTGCTCAAGATATAATTCACAGATAGGTGGTTTAGCCAACGCCAGCCAAATACGCCCACTAATGATTGCCAATACTTCAATCTCTCGGCTACAACGATGCTTTAAAACCTGCATCACCATACGTTCGACAAGACCCCGGGCAGGACTATTAGACGCCGCCCGTAAACAAGAAATAATTTTGACTGTATCCGGCTGTTTTTCCTGTAATTGGATATCTACTTGTTGGGCTAATATTTCGACTACACCAGCTGCTGGCATGCCATGTTCCAACAATACGCAGAGATTATGAAATGGCTCATGCGGTAACTTAGAAAGCGTTTGAATCAGTCCTAATGTGCCTTCATCAGAATCTAACCGAATAGCAAAGTCGGCAAGCCCTTGCATCGCCAACCCTGGCCATTTATCCAATGAAACTTCACCGGTGAAATACTTATAGGCCTTATCGTAATATTTTGATGGTGATAACTTCAGAGCATAAGTAGCATGCGCATTAAATGCAGCCATTCGATCTTGACGAGGTTTAAAGCTATAGGGGCTATCCATCAAAGCCCCCTGAATTTTTTCACCATCAGCAGCGGCCAGCATGGCCTCGCCCAATCTTTCTAGCAGCATCATTAAAAATGCATCTCGCGCATCGGGGATCAATAAGCCCTGCTCATCCAATGGGAACTGTAAAAACCAGACATATTGTTGTTGAGGGGCTTCAGGATGCCAGAAAATAATGCCTATTTGGGCTTGCCGTTTAAAAGGATAAGGATAAGGTTTCTGACAATTATCAAAACTGACAAACTGATCCGGCGTTAATTTCCAGACACGACGGCCCATATCAAACACCCGATATTGCGCTCCACTTTGCCGCAGAAATTTACTCAGCGTGTTGATCTGTCCAATATCCATAGCTTGCCCCGTATCAGGTACGGTATTCAGCGTTTATCTTGACGTAGTCGTAGGAGAAATCACAAGTCCAGACTGTTTTGCTTACACCGCCTCTACCAAGTTTTACCTTAATGGTTATTTCAGATTGAGACATAACCTGTTGGCCTTTTTCTTCAGTATAGTCGGTAGCAGGTTGCCCGCCATCAACAATACACACGTCATCCAGATAAATGGCGATTTTCGATAAGTCCAGATTGGGCAAGCCACTTCGACCAACCGCTGCCAGAATCCGACCCCAGTTCGGATCTGATGCAAATAATGCCGTTTTAACCAGCGGTGAGTGTGCAATGGTGTAGGCGACTTGCTTACACTCGTCTTCATCAGTGCCTTGCTGAACATCAATACTAATAAATTTAGTCGCGCCTTCACCATCGCGAACAATAGCTTGGGCTAGGAATCGGCTTAGATTATTTAAAGCCTCAATAAACTGATGTGCATCCGCGCTATCCATATCATCAATAACTGAGTTTCCAGCCTTACCAGTTGCAATGAGGATGCAGGCATCATTGGTTGAGGTATCGCCATCAACGGTAATACTGTTAAAAGACTGCTCCATCGAAACTTCAAGTATCTTTTGTAATATTGACGGGCTTATCGCCGCATCAGTGGCGATGTAAGACAACATTGTGGCCATATCAGGGCGAATCATGCCTGAGCCTTTGGCGATGCCTGTCAGTGTGATTTGCTGTCCATTTAATGACAGTTCAACTGAACGGGCTTTGGCAATAGTATCGGTTGTCATAATCGCATGAGCCGCAGCAAACCAGTTATCAGCTTTTAATTGCGTAAATGCTTCAGGTAAAACGCTTGTTATTTTTTCTACCGGTAATGGCTGACCAATCACCCCTGTAGAGAAAGGCAGTACAGCAGCAGCATGGCAATCACCTTGTTCTGCTACAGCCTGACAACACGCTTTGGCATCAATTAGACCAGCGTCCCCCGTTCCAGCATTAGCATTGCCAGAATTAATTAGTAAGAAACGCGTTGCAGTTTGTGCCTGATGTTCTCTAGCGATTAGTACGGGTGCCGCACAAAAAGCATTACGGGTATATACCGCTGCGGTATGACTTCCAGGTGCCAGTTCAATTAAAACGACATCCTGACGACCCGGTTTTTTAATACCAGCACTAGCAGTGGATAGCCTGATGCCATTTATTAGTTTTAATTCATTTGCTGCAGGTGCAGATAAATTGACTGCCATTAGTTCAATGCGCCATGGCAGTTTTTGAACTTTTTACCACTGCCACATGGACACGGATCATTGCGGCCAACTTTTTTGCCATCACGAGTTAAAGGCTGATTGGCAGAAGGTTGCTCTGCTTCCGTTTCTGTGGAAGCACTTTCATGCTGGTACTCAACATCAGCAGATTGACGACGTTGTTCATCAACTGCTGCAACATCTTCTGGCGCTCTCACCTTAACCCGAGAAATCAAACTAACAACATCATGTTTTAAGCTATCCAACATAGCGGTAAAAAGCTGAAAAGCTTCGCGCTTATATTCCTGCTTAGGATCTTTTTGTGCATAACCACGAAGGTTGATGCCCTGACGTAAATAATCCATTTGAGACAGATGTTCTTTCCATTGGGTATCCAACGTCTGCAGCATGATGGCTTTTTCGAAGTGTCGCATCAATTCGGCGCCAACCGTAGCTTCCTTCGCCTGACAGGCGGCTTCAGCTTCATCAATAATCCGTTCACGCAAGTTTTCTTCGTGCAGGGTATCGTCCGCTTCCAACCAACCGCTGATATCAAGATCCAAGGCAAAATCATCACGTAATGCCTGTTCCAATCCACTGATATTCCATTGTTCATCAATGCTGTTTGGTGGAACATACAGACTGATCACATCATCAATTACACCTCTACGCATTGAGATAATGGTTTCAGATACGTCATCTGCTGCCATTAATTCATTGCGCTGCTCGTAAATAACTTTACGTTGGTCATTAGCGACATCATCGAATTGCAATAATTGTTTACGGATGTCGAAGTTATGTCCTTCAACTTTACGTTGAGCATTTTCAATGGCTCTACTGACCCAAGGGTGTTCAATAGCTTCGCCTTCTTCCATGCCCAGTTTTTGCATCAGGCCGGACATGCGTTCGGAGGCAAAAATTCGCATCAAATTATCTTCAAGCGACAAGTAAAAACGGGTTGAACCGGGATCACCTTGACGACCAGATCGACCGCGAAGTTGATTATCAATACGCCGTGATTCGTGACGCTCAGTACCGATAATATGTAAGCCACCCGCCTGCAAAACCATATCATGGCGTTGTTGCCAATCAGCTTTGACTTTGGCCTTGGCAGCTTCATCAGCATCCTCAGCTAATTTATCCATCTCGGCTTCGAGGCTACCACCAAGCACAATATCAGTACCACGACCAGCCATATTGGTCGCAATGGTTACCGAACCAGGTTTACCTGCTTCGGCAATGATGTGGGCTTCTTTTTCATGGAATTTAGCGTTTAACACTTCATGTGGAATTTTGGCTTTGGTCAGCAATTTATCCAGATATTCTGAACTCTCGATCGAGGCAGTACCAACCAACACAGGTTGTTGACGTTTAATACATTCCTGAATATCCAACAAAATCGCGTCGAATTTTTCTTTTGCAGTTAAATAAATGCGATCGGCTTCATCTTTACGTTGCATTGGACGATGTGTCGGAATGACGACAACTTCCAAACCATAAATCGATTGTAATTCGTAAGCTTCGGTGTCAGCGGTACCGGTCATACCGGACAATTTTTTGTACAAACGGAAATAGTTCTGGAAAGTAATTGATGCTAGGGTTTGATTCTCATTTTGAATCTTTACACCCTCTTTAGCTTCAATGGCTTGATGCAAACCTTCTGACCAACGACGGCCTGGCATAGTACGTCCGGTAAATTCATCGACGATAACAATCTGATCATCTTGAACGATATATTCAACATCTTTGTTGAATAACACATGTGCACGTAAAGCGGCGGTAACATGATGCATCAAACCAATATTGGCAGCATCGTATAAACTTGCCTCAGGGTCTAAAAGACCAGCATCAGTTAATAATTGCTCAATTTTTTCGTGACCAGCTTCAGTGAAGTGCACCTGTTTATTTTTTTCGTCGACAGTGTAATCACCTGGGATAGTAATCTCTTCTTCCTCGCCTTCTTGCTTAGTCAGATTTGGAATTAATTTATTAATCTGTACATAGCGTTCTGAACTGTCTTCGGCTGGACCGGAGATAATCAACGGAGTGCGGGCTTCGTCAATCAGAATCGAGTCAACCTCATCGATAACGGCAAAATTTAATGGCCGCTGAACCCGATCTTCAAGTCGAAAAGCCATGTTATCGCGAAGGTAATCAAAACCAAACTCGTTATTTGTGCCGTAGGTGATATCTGCCGCATAGGCTTCACGACGTTCATCACCACTCAGACCGCTGACAATCACACCTGTTGTGAGACCAAGAAAACCATAAAGCTTGCTCATCCATGCCGCATCACGTTTTGCCAAGTAATCATTGACTGTAATAACGTGAACACCTTCGCCCGTCAGTGCATTCAGATAAACCGCTAGTGTTGCAACCAGTGTTTTACCTTCACCCGTTTTCATTTCAGCGACTTTGCCATCATTTAGCACCATGCCGCCTATTAGCTGCACATCAAAATGACGCATTTCCATCACTCTTTTGCCGGCTTCACGAACGACAGCAAAAGCTTCTACCAAAATATCATTAAGGGTTTGACCGTCAGTCAGTCTTTGTTTGAATTCAATTGTTTTAGCTCTGAGAGCGGCATCGTCAAGTTTTTCGTATTCACTCTCCAACGCATTGATTAGGCCAATTTGTTTCTGCAGTTTTTTGATTACACGCTCATTACGACTGCCGAAAACCTTACTGAAAAACTTGCCTACCATGACTAAAACTACCTGTTGAATTGTGCCGAATTGTCGACGGTTAGATTAATCGCGTGATTATAACGCGTACTGTTGAGAAGATCGAAAGACCTGCCACACTTTTTTTAAGTGGTGGCAAATTTTTCAATTGCAAGAAGTATTATTCGATGTAATTAAAAGGATTAACGGATTTACCGTCTCTGAGAACTTCAAAATGTACATGGGGGCCAGTTGAGCGGCCAGTTGACCCCATCAACGCAATCACATCTCCCTTGCTGACGCGATCACCAGTATTCACTTCGAGTGATTTATTATGTGCGTAACGAGTAATGTAACCATTGCCATGATCGATCTCCACTAGCCCACCGTAACCACCACGCATACCGGCCCAACTAACAATACCATCGGCAACGGAAATAACGGCGCTTCCAGTTTTACCGGCAAAGTCTATTCCATCGTGAAACACTTTTTTACCATTAAACGGATCAACACGATAACCATAAAAAGATGAAATCCATCCGTCATCAACCGGTCTGCCGGTAGGTATTGCACCGGTAATATTATCGTTAGTGATTAAATAATCCTGCAAAGCAGTTAGTGTATCTTGTTGATCAGCAAAGTCTTGTGATAGCTGAACCAAACTTTCTTCAAATTCGGCGTTGGATAACCAATCGCCAGACTTCTCAATGCCACCCATGCCAGGTGCGAATTCTAAATCAAAATCACTTAACTCAAATCCAGCTATCTCAGCTAACCGTTGGCTGAGCATTTTTAAACGAATCGCTTCGGCTTGTAATCCACCCAGTTGCTGCGCATAAAAACCTTGAATGGCTTCATTTTCAGTAGTGTTTTCACTGATGGAGTAAGGGGGGGATTTAGGGGTAAGCAGCTGAGCAGTAGGGAAAAACTTTGAATCTTCTGTTGCAGTCGTATTGGTCTTTTCATCTATAAACTTCATTGCCGAGACGGTAATTGCAATGGTAATAGATAAAAGAAATATTGTTAAAAGCATCAGTCGCGTTCGGCTTAAATGCCAATGCTTGTGGCCGGTATTGTCGGCGGATATTATGATAATCTGCATACTTATCCTCGTCCCGGGTTTGAGACATGTCAAATAAACCGCTTCATTTCACTACTGTTTGTCAGACAAATCAGCATTTACAGCAAATGTCGAAGCGCGCCCAAAAATTAACTCAGCTTAACAGCATTCTGCAAGAAATTTTACCTTCACAGTTCGCAGGCCATTGCCAGTTGGCGAATATGAAAGATTGCAAAATCATCATCCATACAGAAAATGCGGCAATTGCAAGCCTATTACGCTTCCATTCCGCCACCATTTGTAAAACCTTTTCTAGCCAGTTATCAGAGAAAATTGTCCGTGTCGAAGTTAGGGTAAAACCCAACTACCCATCCCAACGTTCAGCAAAGTCCAATATTATTGATATGTCTAATAACAATGCAGCGCTGATTGCTCAGACCGCCGCCGGGTTAGACGATGGTCAGCTCAAAACAGCGCTGCATAAACTCGCTAAGCGAGGTAAATCTTCTGGTGAAACTGAAAAATAAACTAGTCCTAACTTACTATTGAAGCAGCGGGACGACTAAAAACAATCGGAGCATCCGCATCTTCTTCAAAAGTAACCAATTCCCAGCAATCTTCCTGAGCGATAAGTTTGCGTAATAAACGATTGTTTACTTCATGACCAGACTTATGCCCAACAAAAGCACCGATCAAACTATGGCCTAGCAAGTACAAATCACCGATGGCATCAAGCACTTTATGACGCACAAATTCATCTTCGTAACGCAGACCATCTTCATTTAGCACCCGGAAATCATCGACCACGATGGCATTATCCATACTGCCACCTAAAGCCAGATTCATTTCTCGCAATTTTTCGATATCTTTCATAAATCCAAACGTCCGAGCACGACTGACTTCACGAACAAATGATGTGGAGGAGAAATCAACATCAACTTGTTGTGGTCGGCCAGTAAAAGCTGGATGTTCAAAATCAATCGTAAAAGAGACCTTGAAACCTTCAAAAGGCTCAAACTTGGCCCACTTATCACCATCTTCCAGTAATACAGACTTTTTGATCCGAATAAATTGCTTGGCAACTGCCTGTTCTTCAATACCGGCAGATTGCACCAGAAATACAAAAGGACCGGCACTGCCGTCCATAATGGGCACTTCTGCTGCATTTAAATCAATATAAGCGTTATCGATACCCAGCCCAGCAAAGGCTGACAATAAATGTTCCACGGTTGAAACTCGCTGACCATTCTGAATCAATGTGGTTGACAGGGCTGTCTCACCCACATTTTCAGCTTTGGCCTCGATTTCAACCACAGGATCTAAATCGACTCGACGAAAAATAATGCCAGTATTAGGGGCAGCTGGACGCAGCGTTAAATAAACCATCTCACCGCTGTGTAATCCTACACCTGTGGCACGAATCACATTTTTCAATGTTCGTTGCTTAATCAAGGTGTTTTACCCCCTCACTAGTTTAATCATCGAAGAATAATATCATAGGCTTATACCACTTCACCATCTACGTTAGTCAGCTTGTCTACGTAAGAATGCTGGAATGTCCAAGTAATCCATATTGACATCACCATTAGCCGCTTGTTTGTGGTCGCTGTTACGACCATTACGTAAAACAGTTGGTTCATCGTAATCAATATCTACGGGCTTTTTGACAATTTCAATTTGCGGCGCAGAATTGGTTTCAACTGGTTTAGCTACAGCGGCTCTTGCCGCGCCTAAACCTGTCGCAACAACGGTTACGCGTAACTCGTCGGTCATATCTGGATCAATGACGGTACCAACAACCACTGTTGCGTCTTCTGAGGCAAATTCTTTAATGGTATTACCGACTTCTTCAAACTCGCCGATGCTCATATCCAGACCTGCAGTGATATTGACCAATACACCACGGGCACCAGCCAAATCGACATCTTCCAATAATGGACTTGAAACGGCCAATCTGGCGGCTTCTGCTGCACGGTTTTCACCTGAAGCACGACCAGTACCCATCATTGCCATACCCATTTCGGACATTACGGTGCGTACGTCAGCAAAGTCGACGTTGATCATACCTTCACGGGTAATCAATTCAGCGATACCTTGTACAGCACCCAATAAAACATCATTTGCTGATTTAAAGGCATTGAGCAAACTCATTTCTTTGCCTAACACTTTCAGCAATTTTTCATTGGGGATGGTAATCAATGAATCAACATGTTGACCAAGCTCTTCAATACCCGCTGTTGCAACTTTCAGTCTTTTAGCACCTTCGAATGGGAAAGGTTTGGTGACGACAGCAACAGTCAAAATACCCATTTCTTTTGCTACTTGAGCAACCACTGGTGCGGCACCCGTACCCGTTCCACCACCCATACCGGCGGTAATAAACACCATGTCAGCACCACGGATCACATCCATAATACGTTCGCGATCTTCCAGTGCGGCCTGACGACCCACATCCGGGTTGGCACCAGCACCAAGACCTTTAGTGATATCTGTACCTAATTGTAAATGCGTAGTGGCGTTACTTTTACGTAAAGCCTGTGCATCAGTATTAGCACAAATAAAATCAACACCTTCGATTTTATTGGCCACCATGTGTTCCAACGCGTTACCGCCACCGCCACCTACACCGATGACTTTGATAACTGCATTTGCTGTGTATGTATCAATCAATTCAAATGTCATGATCTTCTCCCCTCTTCAATTACTAACATTACTTACTCAGAAATTGCCCTGAAACCAACTTTTCATTCTGGTAAGCATTCCTTTAAAACCATCCGAAATCACAGATTCACTGTGTCCGGTACTAACTTGTTCATTTCCAAACAGTAATAAGCCCACACCCGTGGCGTGGATTGGATTACGTACTACATCAACTAAACCACCAACATGCTGTGGTACACCTAGTCTTACGGGCAGATGAAATACTTCTTCTGCCAGTTCAATTGCACCTTCCATTTTCGAACTACCACCTGTTAACACCACTCCGGCAGCTAACATTTCTTCAAAGCCACTTCGGCGTAGCTCTGCCTGGACCAGCATTAATAATTCTTCGTAACGAGGCTCCACCACTTCTGCCAGAGTTTGTCTGGCTAGTTGCCTTGGCGGTCTATCACCTACACTTGGCACTTCGATGGTTTCATCTTCGCGGGCCAGCTGCGTTAATGCACAGGCATATTTGATTTTGATTTCTTCGGCATATTGCGTCGGTGTTCTTAATGCCACGGCGATATCGTTAGTCACTTGATCGCCTGCAATTGGAATCACCGCCGTATGGCGAATGGCGCCATCAATAAACACGGCAATATCGGTGGTGCCGCCGCCGATATCGACTAAGCAAACGCCCAGTTCTTTTTCATCTTGCTCAAGAACCGAATAACTGGAAGCCATCTGTTCCAATATGATTCCGTCAACTACCAGCCCACAACGTTCAATACATTTAGTGATATTTTGTGCCGCGCTAACAGCACCTGTAATCAAGTGCACTTTGGCTTCCAAACGCACACCTGACATGCCGATAGGTTCACGGATGCCTTCCTGATTATCGATGATGTATTCTTGAGGCAGCACATGCAGTAATTGCTGATCGCCAGGAAAATGCACAGCACGTGCAGCATCTAAAACACGATCCAAATCCCCCTGAGTCACTTCTTTGTCACGGATTGCCACGGTGCCATGTGAATTCAAACTGCGAATATGACTGCCAGCAATCCCAGCAAAAACAGAATGGATCTGACAGCCAGCCATCAGTTCGGCCTCTTCAATCGCACGTTGAATCGATTGCACGGTAGATTCAATATTCACCACAACGCCTTTTTTCATGCCTCGGGCAGGATGCGAACCGATTCCGATAATTTCTAATTTATTTTCATTCGGTCCTGCGTCCAAAATCGGCGCTGCAACAATTGCAACTACCTTGGAGGTGCCGATATCCAGTCCTACAATCAGTTCTCTTTCAATTCGTTTCGACATTACACAATTCCATTAAAATCAGGTTGCTTACCGTTTTTCCAGACGACTGCAAGTCCGTTGGTATAGCGCATATCTACAATTTTGATTTGGTCGCGATAACTTGCGAGCGGGCCTTCAAATACCCGAATAAATCTTGCTAACCGTTGCTCGCTAGCTGCACGCCCTAGCTGCAATTGCATATCGTCGGTAAATTGCACTTGCCAAGAACGACGTTCATCCATAGTCAGGCTTTTCACTCTTAATCCCAGGGTGTCTAAAGACTGCTGGATGGTCACCAACTGTCTCGCCATCAATTCACTGTTGCCTTCGGGCCCAAACAATTGAATAAGTCCTTCAGGCATTTTTCCATTACCGTCTGGATAAAAAACTTGTCCACGGGTGTTGACCAGACCATTTTCATTCCAACGGGCTATCGCTTTATGCTCACTAACCATCAAGTGCAAAGTATCTGGCCAAACACGTCTCACTTGTATTTGTGCCACCCAGGGCAATGCTTCACCTGCTTGGCGAATACCCGCCACATTTACATCCAGGAAACTGCCTGTGACAAAAGGTGTTACCGCCTCGATCAATGCTTGTTTTTCGGTATTAACCAATTCGCCTTCAACCGTTACGTGCAAAATCGGCAGAGTATCGGTGTTGTTCATATACACAGTGCCGAATATCAATGTCAGCAACACCAGAACCGTACTTATATTTCGTATCCTGATCTTCCAATTCACGGCTTCTCGTGGCTTCACGGCTTGGGTTCGTGTTGCTCCCGCAGTTGGACGCTGTCTGATGGCCATTAGCGTTTACCCTCCAAGCTGCTCTGTAATACCTGTGCAACCAGGTTTTCAAAACTGATTCCAGCTTGACGAGCGGCCATTGGCACCAAACTATGATCGGTCATGCCAGGTACGCTATTCGCTTCCAGCAGGTAAAACTCACCTTGCTGATCTGCCATCACATCAATCCGTCCCCAATCGGACATATTCAAAGCATTAAATGCCGAGATAGCGAGTTGCTGACAACGTTTTTCATCATCCTCGGCCAAACCGCAAGGACATAAATATTCTGTTGAATCTGCCAGATATTTGGCTTCAAAATCGTAAAACTCTCTAGGCGTTGTTAAACGAATAACAGGTAAGGCTTTGCCGTTCAAAATGCTTACCGTGAATTCCGCACCATGAACCCATTGCTCGGCGATAACTTCATCGTCGTAATCAAAAGCAAGATTGATGGCTTGGTGCAACGCTTCTGCAGAAGTCACCTTGCTCATGCCAATACTTGACCCCTCATTTACCGGCTTGATCACGATGGGCAAACCCAACTCTTCAACAATTTGTTCAGTATTTGAGTGGCGATTTAATCGCACATATTTAGGTGTCGGTAATCCCTGACTTTGCCAAATTTGTTTACTGAGGCGTTTGTTCATCGACAGCACTGCTCCAGTGATACCGCTACCGGTATAAGGGATCTGCAATGACTGCAAAACACCCTGGATCTCACCATCTTCACCGCCGCGGCCATGCAGAATAATAAATGCCCGATCAAAGGTTTCATGGCGTAAACGCTCACTGACATTTTGATCAACATCGATCGCTACCGCATCAATACCTAAAGTCTGCATAGCGGCAAACACAGCACGACCACTTTTCAACGAAATCTCGCGTTCAGCAGAGCGTCCGCCCATCAATACAGCAACTCTACCAAAGCTTTGTGGATTGATAGTTAATTCACTCATGCGTGTTCTCCGATAATGTGGACTTCGGGGATCAATTGAACTTTTGTCTCTGCTTCTACACGTTGTTTTACTAAATCAATTAACGCTTCAATATCAGCCGCACTCGCTGCCCCGTCATTGACAATAAAGTTGGCATGTTTGGGCGACACACTGGCCCCGCCAACACGCAGTCCTTTCAAACCACATTGTTCAATCAAACGTCCAGCATAATCACCCTGAGGATTACGAAATACTGATCCAGCACAAGGTTGATTAGTCGGCTGACTGTCATTACGTTTTTTCAGTAATTGTTTGATTAATGCTGTTTCAGCTTCTGCATCGCCAACTTGTAATTCCAATGTGGCAGAGACAAACCATTCTTTCTCTGGCAGTTCGACATGGCGATAACTGACATTAAAGTCACTAGCCGGACGTTTTTTTAGTTCACCTTGACGCGTTACTGTGGTGGCTTCTTTAACTAACTGCCAAGTCTCCCAGCCATGCGCGCCCGCGTTCATCGCTAGAGCTCCGCCAAATGTGCCAGGAATACCTGCCAGAAATGCAGCACCACTCAATCCTTGTTTAGCGGATTGTTTAGCAACTTTGCTGCAGTAAACACCTACTTCGGCTGTAACTCTCTGGCCTTCTATATCCAGGTTCTGCATTGTGCCTGCCATACTGATCACAGTGCCAGCGAAACCGCCATCTCTTATCAATAAATTGCTACCTAATCCCAACCACAATAGAGGCTCATTAATTGGTAATTGACGTAGAAAATTTGCCAGGTCGTTTTTATCTTTTGGTTGATAAAAGCGCTGGGCAATACCTCCAACCCGCCAGGAAGTGTGCTGTGATAAAGGCTCGTTGATTTTCAATTCACCTTGTAACTCGGTAAACATCGACACCATTAGCTCAGCTCCTCAAGTTGTTGATCCAACTCTTTGGCAATGGTTCCGATATCACCTGCACCAAGGGTAAGCAGTAAATCTTGATCTTGTAGTAAACCGGGGAGCACAGAAAACAATGCCTGTTTGTCTTCAACAAACACCGGCTCAACCTGGCCACGCAAACGAATAGCACGGCACAAACTGCGTGCATCTGCACCTGCAATTTTATTTTCACCTGCGGGATACACTTCCAGCACAATCAAAACATCTATTGTTGAGAGCACACGAGCAAAGTCTTCAAATAAATCACGGGTCCGGGTATAACGGTGCGGCTGAAAGATCACCACTAAACGGCGGTCCGGCCATCCACCACGACTTGCAGCAATAGTGGCGGCAATTTCAGTCGGGTGATGTCCATAATCGTCAACCAACAACACCTGCCCATTTGCAGTTTGTTTTTCGCCAAGAATATTAAAACGTCGTCCAACGCCGTCAAACTTTAATAACGCTCGTTGGCAAGCAGCGATGTCTACACCCAAATTACGAGCTACGGATAAAGCCGCCGTAGCATTCAGTGCATTGTGCAAGCCAGGCATATTTAAACGGATCTGATATTGCACTCCGCTTTGGGCTTCACTAACGGTAAACTCACTTTGTCCCTGATGCTGCTGCAGATCACTGATTCGAAAATCGGCACGAGCATCTTGACCATATGTTGTGATGGGACGAGTGACTTCAGGCAGAATGCTTTCCACCACCTCATCGTCAAGGCACAACACAGCTAAACCATAAAAGGGTAAATGATGTAAAAACTCAATGAAGGTCGCTTTGAGTTTTTCAAAATCTCCTTCATAAGTTGCCATGTGATCATCATCTATATTGGTCACGATAGCGATCATCGGCTGCAGGTATAAAAAGGATGCATCGCTTTCATCTGCTTCTGCCACCAGATAACGACCAGTCCCTAATCTTGCATTGGAACCGGCACTGTTTAAGCGACCGCCAATGACAAAGGTTGGATCCAACTCACCTTCACTGAGCAATGCTGCCGTTAAACTTGTCGTGGTAGTTTTGCCATGGGTACCTGCCACCGCAATGCCATAACTAAACCGCATAAGTTCAGCCAACATTTCTGCACGTGGAACCACTGGGATACGTTGTTCTCTTGCTGCGATAACCTCCACATTGTCAGCGCTCACTGCGGTGGTCACTACCACTACATCAGCGCCTTTCAAGTATTCAGCATCATGACCAATCATGATGTTGGCACCTAGTTGACGCAAATGCTGGATCAAGCTGTTCTCATGGATATCAGAACCACTCACTTGATACCCAAGATTCAGTAATACTTCGGCAATACCGCCCATTCCCACTCCACCAATACCGATGAAATGGATATGTTTGACCCGGCTTTGCATTGCTGAGGTTAATTTAGCCATGCGCGTACTCCAAACAGATATCGGCTATCTGCACAGCCGTTCCTGGGTTTGCCAAGGCTCTTGCTTGTATTGCCATTTGTTCCAATTGTTTTCGATTTTCCAGTAATGTCTTTAGTGTTTTTGCCAACTCTTCTGCATTTAAAAAGGAATCCTGAATAATCAGAGCTGCTCCAGCATCTTTTAATGCCTGTGCATTGTGTGTTTGGTGATCATCAACGGCATATGGATAAGGCACAAAAATGGCTGCTACACCCGTTGCAGCAACCTCAGCAACCGTTAATGCCCCAGCCCGGCAAATCACTAAATCTGCTTCGCCATAAGCTATCGCCATATCATCAATAAATTGAGTAACTGTGCCTGGCACATTTGCTTGTTGATAGGCTTGTTGACAAGCCTCTAAATGTTTTTCGCCACACTGATGAACCACTTCCACCGCATGCTCAGGTCCAAGCATTGCCAAAGCTTTTGGCACGACCTGATTTAAACTTTGTGCTCCCAGGCTGCCACCTAATACTAATAGTTTCATTGGTTTTTGGGCTCTTGCCTGATAACGAATGTGTGGCTCTGGCAGTTGTTCAATCTCTTTACGTACCGGATTACCAACCCATTTGGTTTTAGTGCTGCTGGCAAAGCTATTTTCAAATCCCTGTAAGACTTGTTTGGCAATTTTTGCCAATAGACGATTGGTTAATCCGGCTATAGCATTTTGTTCATGAATTAATAGTGGTTTGCCTGACAACCACGCTGCTAGACCACCTGGACCTGAAGCAAACCCGCCCAATCCGATGACCACATCCGGTTGGAACCGTTTAATCACTTTTGTTGAAGCCAACACAGCTTTCAAAATTCTGTACGGCGCAACTAGCCAGCCCAGTAAACCGTTGCCGCGCAATCCCTTAATAGGAATTAAATTTAATTTAAATGCCGCCGCAGGCACCAAACGTGATTCAATTCCACGCTCTGTGCCAATCCATTCAATATCCACTGAACGGGAGCGCAATTCTTCAGCCACCGCTAAGGCTGGAAACACATGTCCACCGGTTCCGCCCGCCATTATTAATACTCGCGTCATCGTTTGACCCTCGCTGACGCTTTCTCAGGCTGGCGGGTTTCCAAATCCACTCGTAATAACAAACCAATGGCGACACAAACGATAACCAGACTACTACCGCCATAACTCATTAAAGGAAGGGTTAAACCCTTCGTGGGCAATACGCCCATATTGACGCCTATATTGACGCAGGCCTGTAAGCCTAACCAAACTGAAATGCCATAGGCTATCTGTGCACCGAATAATTGACCTGCTTCTTCAGCAGCGCGGCCAATTGCCAACGCACGCCAAATCATAATTAAGAACAAGGCAATCACCGCGACAGCACCCACCAAACCTAACTCTTCGGCCAGGATGGAAAATAAAAAGTCAGTATGTGCTTCAGGTAAATAAAACAACTTTTGCATACTGCTGCCTAGTCCAACACCTAACCAGTCACCACGGCCAAAAGCAATAAGGGCTTGTGTTAACTGAAAGCCACTACCAAATGGATCTGCCCAGGGGTCCATAAAACTTTGCAAACGCTGTAAACGGTATGGGGCAATCCACACCATCAATGCAAACAGTCCAGCCAGAATAGTGATTAAACCGATAAATACATCCAACCTGGCACCGCCAAGGAACATCATCACTAATACGGTAGACAGAATTACTACTATTGACCCCATATCGGGTTGCATCAACATTAATGCCGCCGCCACGCTTAGCAATAACAACGGAGATAATACTTTCAATAGCGATGTGTTGAGCTGACCATGATGTCGTTGCAGATAATCAGCTACGTAGATAATGGCAAACAACTTGATCAATTCTGCTACTTGCAAATTAACCGGGCCGAGAGGTAACCAACGTGAGCTACCATTCACTTCGCGGCCAATCCCGGGTATCAACACCAGTACTAACATGCCCACACCAATCATTAACAACATTGGTGCCATTTGTTGCCAATGTGACAGTCGTATCGACATTACACACCAGGCAAAGAACAATCCAATCATGGCAAATGCCAGTTGTCGGATGAAGAAATACAGTGGTTGCCCGGTTTTGTTCTCAGCAATAGTGATCGAGGCAGAACAGACCATAATTAGGCCAATCAGCAGTAAGGCTAATGTTGCCATCAAAAGCTTTGAATCGAAGTAGGTGCTTACACGACTCATGCAGCCAACTCCCTGACAGCCTGTTCAAAACGCTCGCCGCGATCAGCATAATTGGTAAATTGATCAAAGCTTGCACAAGCTGGTGACAGCAAAACTTGCTGACCTTTTTGTGCCGAAATACTTGCCGCTTGAACGGCCGCTTTCATATCTGCCGCAAAATGGACCTGTACTGATTTCGGTACATGACGAGCGATCTCTTCAGCTGATTGACCAATCAATACGATGGTACTGACATAGTCATTTAAGACGTCACTTAATGGTGCGAAATTTTGTCCTTTACCCACTCCACCAGCGATCAATACAATTTTGCCATTCTCAGCCAGCCCCTCAATTGCAGCGATACTGGCACCAACATTGGTCGCTTTGGAATCATTAAACCAACGCACTCCGTGCAATTCACGCACAAACCGACAACGATGCGGTAAACCTTTAAATTCTCTTAATGCTTGCAACATAGCGTCCATTGGCAAGCCCATTACTGATCCTAGCGCTAATGCGGCAAGTGCATTGGCCACATTATGACTGCCAGCAATTTTCATCTTGCTGACCAGCATTAATGGTGTATCGCCTTCAGCTAACCAAAGATGGCCACGCTGAGTCAGTACGCCAAACTCATAGCCTTTTGACTCATGCAGACTGAAACCAAGCTGATTGCGGCCTTCAACAGCCATTGATGAAACAATCGGATCATCCCGATTAATCACCATGACTCCGTTACCTTGGTAAACCTTCTGTTTAGCCCATTGATAGTCTTCAATTGAATCATAGCGATCCAAATGATCGGGGCTTACGTTCAGAATCACCGATGCAAAGGCATTTAATGACTGTACGGTTTCCATTTGAAAACTGGATAACTCAAGCACATAAAAATCAGGTGCAGGCTCAGTCAGTAAATCCAACGCTGGCGTACCTAAATTACCGCCAATGGCCACATTTTTATCAGCCATTTGTGCCATCAACCCTACCAGGGTGGTCACGGTACTTTTGCCATTAGAGCCAGTGATTGCAATGATTGGTGCATTAGCGTGACGCGCGAACAACTCAATATCACCAACGATTTCAATGCCTGCTTCTGCGGCCTGTTTGATTTGAGGTAGTCGTGGGTCAACTCCAGGACTCAACACAATACTATCTGCCCGCATCAACCAGTCTGCAGGGATACCACCAGTCTTAACAACAACTTCTGGATAGTCTTTTTGCAATGCATTCAGGCAAGAAGGTTTTTCGCTGCTATCAATAACCGCTACGGCATTACCCTGCTGCAACAGAAATCTCGCACACGACAATCCTGTCTGACCTAATCCGATGATTAAGCTGTATTGGGAACTATGATGTTGTAATTCTGCTGTCATCGTATTTTCAACGTCGCTAAACCGACCAGCACCAAAAATACGGTGATGATCCAAAATCGAACAATAATGCGGGGTTCCGGCCAGCCCTTTAATTCGTAGTGATGATGAATTGGCGCCATTAAAAACACACGTTTGCCTCGTAATTTGTATGAGGCCACTTGAATCATTACGGATAGGGTTTCGATAACAAATACTCCACCCATGATTAGTAATACCAATTCCTGGCGAACCAAAACGGCCACGGTGCCTAATGCTGCACCTAACGCTAACGCACCGACATCCCCCATAAACACTTGTGCTGGATATGTGTTAAACCATAAAAATCCCAAACCGGCGCCAACCATGGCGGCGCAAAACACGGTTAATTCTCCAGCACCGGGGATATGTGGAATTTGTAGATAATTTGCAAACTCAAAGTGACCTGCAACATAGCTGAACAAGCCCAATGCAGCTGCCACCATAACGGTTGGCATAATGGCTAAACCATCCAAACCATCAGTAAGGTTCACCGCGTTACTGCTGCCTACTATGACCAGATAAACCACTAGCAGATACCATGCACCGAGTGGAATAATAATTTCTTTAAAAAATGGCACGATTAACTGCGTTTCAGCAGCAGTTTGGGTCGTCATATATAAGAATATTGCGGCACCCAAACCGACTACCGATTGCCAGAAATACTTGTAACGGCTCAAAAGGCCTTTCGGATCCTGCCGAACCAGCTTGATGTAATCATCAACAAATCCGATCAAACCAAAAAGTAAGGTAACTAGTAAGACCACCCACACATAACGGTTAGCGAGATCGGCCCACAGTAATGTACTCACAGCAATGGCTACTAGGATTAAGGAACCGCCCATAGTCGGTGTTCCAGTTTTACTGAAGTGTGATTCTGGACCATCATTACGCACCACTTGGCCAATTTGTCTGAAACTTAAATGACGAATCATCGTAGGGCCAACAATCAAGGCAATTCCCAAGGCCGTCATCACGCCTAAAATGGCCCTTAACGTCAGATATTGGAAGACATTGAAACCGGTGTAATACTGGCTTAAATATTCACTCAGCATTAACAACATCAGGCTTCTCCTCCAACAGACAACGCATCAGCCAGTTTATCCAGCTTCATAAAGCGCGAGCCTTTTATCAAACACGCTACGTCTTTATTGAGCATGTTTTTTAATTCCGCTTCCAGTTGGGATCTATCATTAAAATGCTGAGCATTATTGCCAAACTCTGATGCTGCCAGTTGGCTTTGTTGACCAACCGTAAATAAGCGTTTAACACCCGCGGCTCGGGCATCTTTACCTAATTTTTGATGAATAGAAGTGCTCTCCGGACCCAGCTCGCCGAAATCCCCTAACACCAGCCAATGTTCTCCCGGAAATTGCATTAAGGTTTTTAAGGCCTGTTGAAATGAGCCGGGATTAGCATTGTAGGTATCATCAATCACTAATGCGTTATTGACCGCTTGGCGCAGTTGCAACCGATGAGGTACCGCTTCAATTGACGCTAAACCTTTCACAATCGCTTCTGGATCAACGTTTAAAGCGGAACATACTGCAATCGCAGCTAACGCATTACTAACGTTATGGATTCCGGGTAAGGGTAAAGTTATAAAATGGCATACCCCATCCAGTCTCACCATAAAGTGGCTTCCAGTAATTGACTGCTGTAAATCTAATGCTGTAATTTCTGCTGGTTGTTGAAGCGCAAAGCTTATGGACTGTCGGGCACCCAGGATATGTTTCCATAACTCTATATAAGGCATATCCGCATTCAAAATGCCCACACCATCTGCCTTCAAACCGGCAAATATTTCACCTTTAGCTTCGGCAACCCCTTGCAGAGAACCAAAACCTTCCAGATGAGCTGCACCGACATTATTAATGACGGCTACATCGGGTTCTGCCATAGCCACCAATGAAGCAATCTCACCAGCATGGTTTGCTCCCATTTCAATCACGGCATAATCAAAACTATCGTTTAACCGGGTAAGGGTAAGTGGAACCCCCAGTTCATTATTCAAGTTGCCTGCTGTCGCTAAAACCTTACCGCTTTGTGTCAGGATGGAAGCGATCATTTCTTTTAAGGTGGTCTTGCCATTACTGCCGGTTACAGCAATGATTTTGGCATGGCTTTTTTTACGGCAAAACCTAGCAATTTGTGCATAGGCGCTAACGACATCATTCACCACAATTTGGGGTAATTCGCTAGGGATATAGCGGTTGACCAATGCACCACACGCTCCAGTTTGAAGCGCTTGTTCAATAAAATCATGACCGTCAGTATTTTCGCCCGGCAATGCGATAAACAAATCGCCAGACTCAAGTTTACGACTATCAATTTTACTGCCAGTCATCACCGCATCGTGACCGTTTATTTCGGCTCCAAGTAACTCAGCAATTTCGACTAAGCGAATGTTCCACGTCATAGTGTTACCCTTGTTACTGAATGGCGTTTTTCTAAAGCTTGCATCGCAATCTCGTAGTCGTTGAATGGTGTTTTTATGCCAGATACTTCTTGGTACTGTTCATGGCCTTTACCGGCTATCAACACCATGTCTTCCAGCGCTGAATCCATCACGGCGAATTCAATCGCCAGCTGTCTATCTGCTTCGATATGAATATCGGTATCAGTCAGACAACCAACCAGGATTTGTTGAATGATTTCGGCACTGCTTTCACTGCGAGGGTTATCGTCTGTTAGCACAACCTTATCAGCCAGTTCACTAGCAATTTGTCCCATTAATGGCCGTTTGCCATTGTCACGATTGCCACCACAGCCAAACACACACCAAAGTCTGGATTCAGACTCCATATGCTGGCGCATACCTTGTAAGGCCTTAGCGAGCGCATCGGGTGTATGAGCAAAATCAATTACGACTGATGGTTGCAGGCTGCTCGCCAACATTTGCATGCGGCCGTTTACACTAACCAGGTGATCAAGCGCTTGGGCAATTTGGGCTACGGACCAGTCAAGCAGTGTTAATGCTCCGGCTGTTGCCTGCAGATTTTCCACATTAAATTTGCCGAGCAGCCGGGTGTTTATCGCTACATCTTGTTGATGAAGCTGCAGATTAAATTGCAAACCATTGGTTGTTGCCTCAATAGCTGAGGCATAAATATCTGCCTTAGGATCTTTGTAGCTATATTTAATACAAGTAATTTGTTCGCTGCTCAGTAATGACAACAATTTTTGGCCAAACTCATCATCGGCATTCACCACAGCCGCTTGAAGCGATGCAAAACTAAATAGGCGTTGTTTAGCGGCAGCGTAATCTTCCATGGTTTGGTGGTAATCAAGATGATCGCGGCTTAAATTGGTCAGAATGGCAAAATCAATATCGACAAAAGCTAAGCGTCCCTGCTCAAGTGCGTGAGATGAAGCCTCCAAAGCAACATATTGAATACCTGCATCACGCATTTCGGCCAATAAGGCCTGCAAACGGATTGGATCAGGTGTTGTCATGCCATTGTGTTTGAGCTCATTTAAACGGCCACTTCCCAATGTTCCTATGACACCACATGGCTGGCCAGCATTTTCAAGAGCCTGGGCAATAAACTGCGTAACGGAAGTTTTACCATTGGTACCGGTTACCGCAAAGATAGTCATAACCGCAGAGGGATATTGATAAAAAGCCGCCGCAAGTCGTGAGGTTTTATCGTTCAGCTGGTCTACAGCTAATAATTCAATATTAGCGTCTGACACTTGCTGTATCAGCTCAGGCTCAAGTGGTAATTCAGTTGAATAGCAAATGGCAACAACATCAGCCTCGATTGCTTGCTGGATGTGTTGGGAGCGAACTTCTGTGTTCGTTGCTAAAGCAATAAACAAATCTCCAGGCTTAAGTTGGCGGCTATCCAGACTCATACCAGTAATCACAGTCGTTGAAAAAGTATCACTTTCAACCAGACTCATTAAATCAATTAGGCGCATTTGATAATTCATTGATGCGCCACCTGTAATTGCGTTTGTGGAAGCGCATCAGGTGCGATATTCAACAGACGCATGGCTCCGACCATGACATCAGCAAAGACTGGAGCAGCTACCGCTCCCCCGTAATACTCTTCACCCGTAGGATTATCAATGACGACCACCATGGCCAGCCTAGGATTACTTGCAGGAATTAAACCGGCAAATAGAGATTGATATTCACTCTCGGTATATCCACCGGCCATGGCCTTTTTAACGGTTCCGGTTTTTGCTGCAACGCGATAGTTTTGAACTGCCGCACGTTGTGCAGTTCCTCCTGGAAGCACCACCAGTTCCATCATGCCACGAACAGTTTCCATTAAATCTTTGGAAAAAACACGACGTCCCTTTGGCGCTTTATCTTGTTTGATAAACGTGACATCGCGCATGATGCCGCCATTACCAATGATGGTGTAGGCTCTAGCTAATTGCAGGGTATTGGTTGCTAAACCGTAACCATAAGCTAATGTTGCTCTATCAAGTGTCCGCCAAGTACGAGGATCGGGTAAGCGGCCCATTGCTTCGCCAGGGAAATAAGCTCCACTATCAACGCCCATACCAAAACTGGCAAAATCTTCCCACAGCTCCATAGGCTCGATTTCGAGGGCAATTTTGCTGGCCGCTACGTTACTGGATTTTTGAATCGATGTGGCCAGGTTAATGATGCCGTAATCACGAAAATCACGAATAGTATGACCAGTGACCCGCATGGTGCCAGGATGCGTATTAATCATAGTATCGAGATCAAATTTTCCTGATTTTAATCCACTGACGACGGTGAATGGTTTAACGGTTGAACCCGGTTCAAATAAATCGGTAACAGCACGATTTCGTAAATCGTTAGAACTTACGCCATAACGGTTATTCGGATTAAAGGCTGGTTGATTGACCATGGCCAACACTTCACCGGTTTGAACATCCAGAATAACCGCAGAGCCAGATTGAGCTTTATTTTTTTCAACCGCATTTTTCAATGCGTTATAACTCAAATATTGCAAGCGCAAGTCGATACTCAGCTGAATATTTTCACCCGCTTTTGCCGCACGAATCGGATCACCACCACCAACAAAGTTTCCCTTACTGTCACGCACCATTCGGCGCATGCCTGGCACGCCAGTTAATAAAGGCTCGTAGGTTAACTCCAGCCCTTCTTGCCCAACATCATCTATATTGGTAAAGCCCACAACATGGGCGGCCACCTCGCCAGTTGGGTAATAGCGTTTATATTCACGTTGGAGAGCTACCCCACCAATTTTTAGTAGTTTTACTTGCTCGGAGATTTCAGGAGTTACTCGACGTTTTAAATACAAAAATTCGCGGTTAGGATTTTGATAGATACGTTCACGAATGTTTCTCACATCAATGTCTAAAATAGCTGCCAATTTTGCCAGTTGTGGGTGCTCTGGATCAGTTGCTTGTGGGTTCAACCAGACAGAATGTACCGGTGTACTAATTGCCAAAGGCTCACCATGTCGGTCCAAGATCATGCCGCGATGCGCCACAATTGGGACATTACGTAAATGGCGTGCGTCACCTTGATTACGCAAAAAGTCGGGATTAAGCACCTGGATATCAATCAAACGCCATAGCAAAGCCAGACCAATCAGAATAAAAGACAGTCTGACCAGGTTCAGCCGCCAACTACCTGTTTGCTGATAACCACGTTGCTGACGACGACTCATGGTTTAACCACCACAGTTTGCTCATTGGTAGGAACTTGCATGTTAAGGCGAGTTCGAGATTGCAGTTCAACTCGAGCAGGACTTGCCCAAGTACTTTGCTCTAATAGTAACTTCCCCCAATTTTCATTCAATTGGTCACGTCTATTTTCTAATTGCTGCAAAGCCACAAATTCACTTCGGCCAGCATGTTTGGTGTAAACCACTGCAACCGATGAGATCAACACCAATAAAGTCATTACAAACACCGGCCAATCAATACGAATGTGTTCAAAAAATGTTGGCCAGCTCATGTGAGTTTCTCCGCGACACGTAACACGGCACTGCGCGAGCGTACATTCACTGATAATTCAGCATCATCGGCCTTAACGGCTTTACCAATTATTCGTAAACGAGGATTTAATTGATCCGCCGTGATAGGGAAATGGGCTGGTAAATCATCCCCTCTAGCCTGATCTCGGAAAAAGCGTTTAACAATACGATCTTCTAATGAATGAAAACTGATTACCGCTAACCGGCCGCCCACTGCTAGCACGTCTAGTGCCTGTTCAAGCGCACTGGTTAATTCTTCTAACTCGCTATTAATAAAAATACGAATGGCTTGAAAGGTGCGTGTCGCTGGATGCTTGAACTTATCGCGGGTAGGGCTGGCTTTATCAACCAAATCTGCCAGTTGTTTAGTTGTGGTAATGGGCGTGTGTTCGCGAGTTTCTACAATGGCTGAAGCAATACGCTTACCGTAACGTTCTTCGCCAAGGGTTTTAATAACCGTCGCTATTTCGTTCATCTCGGCACTGGCAAGCCATTGTGCTGCGCTCATACCCGTGGTCGGGTCCATCCGCATATCCAACGGACCATCATGCTGAAAACTAAAGCCACGAACTGCTTCATCAAGCTGTGGAGAGGACACACCAATATCCATCAAAATACCATTCACTTTTCCCTGCCAGAGACGTGAATGAATAACAGTGGAAAGTTCGGAAAATGCACAATGCTCAATAGAAAAACGGCTATCGCTTGCAGCGAGAGCCTGACCTACAGCAACCGCAGCGGGATCACGGTCTAAACCCAATAAACGTCCATTATCTGAAAGTTGCTCTAATACAGCACGGGTGTGGCCACCGCGACCGAAAGTGGCATCCACATAAATACCATCGGGCTGAATCAACAGCGCCTCGACAGTCTCTTTCAGAAGGACCGGTTGATGTGTTGGGAGTTGGTTTGTCATGGCTCCGCCCTATATCGACAGCGTTTCGAGTTCGGCGGGCATTATTGCGTCAAAGTCTTCTTGAAGACATGCGTCCATCAATGTATTCCAGCTTTGTTCATCCCACAGCTCAAACTTATTTCCTTGCCCAATCATGACGATATTTTTATCTAAACCTGCGAACTCACGAAGCTTGGCCGGCAACAGAATGCGGCCATTGCTATCCATCTCACATTCGGTGGCATAGCCCAGCAACATACGTTTCAAACGACGAACTTGAGGATTCAAACTTGGTAGCGCAGATAATTTCTGCTCAACAGCTTCCCATTCTGGCAGGGGGTAAACCTGTAAACAGTGATCTGAGTGGTCGATAGTGATCACTAATCGGCCCTCACAACAGACATCAAGATGCTTACGGAACTTGGCTGGGATGGCCATCCGTCCTTTTGCATCCAGATTGAAAGTTGCTACGCCTCGAAACACTGTTAGTCCTCAAATTGAAGGATCCACAAAGATCCACTTTTCCCCACTTTCCGACACTATAGGAGTGCTACAGAACGAAGTCAAGCATCAAAATTAAGAAAATCCCCTTTTTACGACAAGGACTTAGCGCATTTTTATAAAAGTGGGGGGAATGTGGATCAAGGCAAAAATGAGGACTCATTTCTTATCAAAAAACTGGCATCGGAAGTTAAAGTAGATTCTAGAATAATGGCTGGATTTGAACCGGCTGAAAAAAATTTTAGAGGGGCTAGGGCTTGTTGCTCTTTCATCTCCGCCTCTGTTGTGAGCTGAAAAAGCGTCAATCAAGGCACGAGGAGCGCCTTTTAGTTGTTCTAAATAAGTGACGAGTAACGCAGAGTGGCGCTTTTTCAGTCACAACCCGTAGGGCTGGGACTATTTTTACGGCCGACTGCGTTGTCAATCACTTATGTAGGAGGACTACACGGCGTGCTTTCCGCCTTGGCGGACACAAAAATAGCCGCCAGCAGTGGTGGATATGAAAGATCAACAAGTCCTAATCAAGAAAAAAGTTTGAGATGGCCGATAAGCCGGGTTCTGTCGTGGACAATCATTCATCTGGGACTGATGTCACCATCAGCCTCAAGCAACCTACCCGGGAACCATGCGGGCCGCATGTCATGCCGAAGCATTTGTTCCTCTATTTGGTCTTGCTCCTGGTGGGGTTTACCATGCCACTTCTGTTACCAGAAGCGCGGTGCGCTCTTACCGCACCCTTTCACCCTTACCTGAAAATACATTCAGGCGGTTTACTCTCTGTTGCACTGGCCGTGGACTTGCGTCCCCCAGGTGTTACCTGGCACCTTACCCTATGGAGCCCGGACTTTCCTCACTCTGAATCCTTACGGACATCAAGCGCGATTGTCTGGCCATCTCAACCCGCTATTTTACCGGAGCAGCTTTATTTTTGCTGAAGTTTCAACGCCATGTCGTAGGCTTTATTTTTCTTGATGCCAAGAATAGAAGCCGTAATACTCGCGGCCTGCTTCAAAGGTACTTCCTCTAACAAGATCTTCAGTACTCGGGCTTGCTCTGCTTCATCACTGTCCACCACCGTTGATTGACCTTCAATTAGTAAAACGATCTCACCTTTTTGATGATTTGGATCAGCGATAACAACCTCTACCAACTCAGCTAACGGCAGAGTAACAATGGTTTCAAACATTTTTGTCAGTTCACGAGCCAGACAAGCTTTACGCTCTGCCCCAAAAACAGCCAGCATATCTTGCAAACTGGCCACCATTCGCTTGGGGCTTTCATAGAAAATTAACGTACGCGGCTCATTCGCTAGTTTTTCTAGCACTTGCCGGCGTGCGGTAGATTTAGGTGGTAAAAAACCTTCAAAGGCAAAACGTTCGGCGGATAATCCAGATGCTGACAGTGCCGTAATAACCGCACAGGCGCCTGGTATGGGAACCACTTTGATACCTTGTTCACGCGCCATATTGACTAAACGAAACCCCGGATCACTTATCAATGGTGTGCCGGCATCCGAAATCAAAGCAATTGATTCACCTGCAGCGATACGCGATAACAATAATTCACTGCGTTGTTGTTCATTATGTTCGTGTAATGAAATGGTAGAAGTTTCAATACCATGGTGCTTCAACAAATATTTACTATGTCTGGTGTCTTCAGCGGCAATCAAATCTACTGAAGATAGGACTTCAATAGCGCGGGCAGAAATATCTGCCAAATTTCCGATAGGGGTCGCGACAATATAGAGGGCGGCTGTAGCGTCGTTCACGGCATGTATCCTGAAAAGAAATATTGATTCTGGTCGTAATATACGCGAACAGGTAAGATGATGCCTTCTCCGAACTAAATTTGATGTAGCTTATGACGCAACGATTTTCTGCCCTGCTTATACTGTTGGCCCTACTGACTTTGTCTGCCTGTCAGCCGATATCGATGGATACAAAACCCTCTGGTCCCGATATGACAACCTTGATATCTGAGGCAGAACAACAGGGCGATTATGCGGTGGCCGCTGAACAGTATCTTGCTAAAGCAGCAGAATCTGAAGGTGCATTAAAATCAGCATTTCAATATCGCGCCGCCATGATGCACTATGAATTAGGTGAACTGACTGAGGCAGATGCGTTACTTGCTGAAACCAACCTTGAACAACTTACTTCACAAGAACAAATAACAGCCAATTTGCTACGCGCAGATATCGCTGTATTAAATTTGGATGGTCAAAGTGCATTACTACATTTAGACAAGATTGATTTTGCTTCAGCCAATACTGCCCAACAAAGTCGTATTTTGGAATTGCAAATTACCGCTTACGATCTGACAGAAAACTGGCTAGAGAAAGCTTTAGCTCATATCAAACTTGATGAAATGTTATCGGAAAGTGATCGTGAAAATAATCATTTAGCACTGTGGCAAACGTTGATGAAAATGACACCGCAGGCATTGGATTTATACAATCCCGGTCAGCCGCCAGCCGAAGATAGTGGCTGGTTTGCATTGGCTTATGCAGTTAAAGCTTATGAAAATAATCCTGAAGCGATGGAAGTGGCGATCGAAGACTGGGAATACAGTTATCCCAACCATCCTGCCAATGTTGAGCAATTAAAAAAATCGGTTAAAACACCGGTTCGCCTTCCAGAACAACTCGACCTGATTGGGATTTTATTGCCTGATTCAGGACCAGCAGCAAATGCGGGCCAGGCAATCCGCCAGGGAATCATTGCTGCACATTTCAATGCCCGTTCCAATGTTCGGCTGCAGTTTTATGATGTTCAAGCCGGTAGCACAGCTGCTTCCAATAATGTTATCTCGCAGTACGATAAGGCCGTGGCTGATGGCGCGAATATTATCATTGGCCCTCTGGACAAGCTTTCAGTAGAAATATTGGCTGAACACGAAGGTTTAACCATTCCGGTGTTAGCGCTTAACCGAATTAGCCACGATATTGAGCAAGTAAACTTCTTCCAATTTGCTCTTGCACCTGAGGATGATGCCCGCACCCAAGCAGAGTATGCCAACAAACTGGGATATAAACGAGCAATTGTCTTGAGCCCACGCAGTGATTGGGGTGATCGAGTGGTGGATGCTTTTGCCGATGAATGGCAAGCTTCGGGTGGTCAACTGGTTACTCGGGCAAAATATGATGAAGCAGAAAATGACTATTCACATATCCTGACACCTATTCTTGGAGTGGATAGCAGTATTCAACGTTATCAAAACCTCCAGCGTGCGCTAGGGAAATCACTTGAATTTGAACCGAGACGTCGCCAGGATGTGGATTTTCTGTTTATGGTTGGTAGGCCTTTGAAAGCTCGTCAACTGTTAACGCAACTACGTTTCCATCGTTCAGGACAATTACCCATTCTGGCTACTTCACACGCCTATGGTGGTGAAGCCAATGCTCAACAAGATATCGACTTGAATGGGTTGATTTTTACCGATATACCTTGGATGTTTAGCGAGCAATCAGAGCAAGATCCCGCTTATACTGCTGTGCGTCGACAAGCCTCTGGCGATATTGGTACGTTTATGCGTTTAGCGGCGTTAGGCGTTGATGCCTATCGAATGATTCCTTTCTTACCAGTGATGACAAGCTCTGAAACCGAGGAGTATAAAGGTGCCACCGGCACACTGACGATTAATGAGCAAGGTCAGATTGAACGTTCAATGCCAATTGCTACAATACGCAATGGCCTGATTGAACCGCTTCTTAGTGAATAAAACAGATGGCCGAACATCTCCAGTCTGGTAAGCAGGCGGAGCAATTAGCTTGTGATTACCTAAAAAAAAGAGGGTTAAAGCTAATCCAACGTAACTTTCACTGTCGTCGCGGTGAAATTGATTTGATCATGCAAGATGGCACGACGTTAGTATTTATTGAAGTTCGGTTTCGACGCAATGCATACCATGGCAGTGCGCTGGAAAGTATTACAAGCACCAAACAATCACGTATTATCACCACAGCTCAGCATTATTTAATGCAATCTGGATGGCCACATAATTGTCGATTTGATGCAATCGCCGTGACAGCAGATTCATCCGATCACATTTTATGGATTCAGGATGCATTTCAACTAAACTAAAGAACAAATTCATCAGCAATTATTCAACGAGGAACAAATCCATGTACCAAATTAGACTGGTTTTCTTACTACTGATACCAATAATGTTGCTGCAAGCCTGTGCAGCCGTGGTGGTCGGTGGCGCTGCAACCACTGCAGCAGTCGCTTATGATCGCCGTACCGCTGGCGCGATATTAGATGATCAAAGCATTGAAGTGAAAGCCAAATATGCTATTTTCCAAAGTAAAGATGTATATAACCAAAGCAATATCAATGTAACCAGTTATAACGGCTTTGTGCTGTTATCAGGTGAAACACCCAACGAAGCACTAAAACAAAAAGCGACAAAGCTAGTTAAAGATATACCAAAAGTACGTAAGGTCTATAACGAACTGGCGATTTCAGGCCCCAGCGCATTAACTTCAAGAAGCAGTGATAGCTGGATCACCACTAAGGTTAAAACCAAGATTACCCAGGATGAAAATGTCGATCCCTTTTATGTGAAAGTTGTTACAGAAAGAGGAACGGTCTACTTGATGGGTAAAGTTAAGAAGGCTGAGGCAGATCAGGCTGTCGCCGCAACACGGTCTGTGAAAGGGGTTTTACGAGTCGTAAAAATATTCGAATATATCGATTGATTAGCTGTTGTACAAAAGCCCCTCTCAGAGGGGCTTTTTTTAAAACGGTTTCACCACCGCCAGAATTATCACCGCTATTAATATCAACACTGGCATCTCGTTAAACCACCGATAAAACTTATGACTACGTTGATTTTTATCTGCAGAAAACTGTTTAAGCATTCGTCCACACATACCATGATAGGCAAACAGCAATAGCACCAGAGTCAATTTGGCATGTAACCAATACATCGTTTTCAATTGATCCAGCGTGTAATAACTCATTAGCCATACCCCCAATATCAGGGCAATAATTGCACTGGGGGTCATAATGCCACGATACAGTTTACGCTCCATAACTTTAAACCGTTCGTTGCCAGCTTGGTCTTCACACATCGCGTGATAAACAAATAATCTTGGTAAATAAAACAAAGCGGCAAACCATGTCACAATCGCCATCAAATGGAACGCTTTTATCCATAACATCTGCAATGACTCCTTATTAGAAACAATGATAGTATCAGTCCATATTAAACTGGAGATCAACGATGTCCGATGAACGAAGATATTTTAGCCGAATCCCTTTTACGGCCAATGCGCATATTTTAACGACTGATGGTGACATGTATCTTAATTGTCGGGTAATTGATGTGTCACTCAACGGATTACTCATTGCTCGCCCCGAAAACTGGGTAGGCAAGCTTACTGATAATTTTACTGTTGATTTGTTGCTCGACGACGCGCAGGTGGTGATTAAAATGCAAGCGGAAATGGCACACCTGGACACAGACAGTATTGGCTTTCACTGTAAATTAATCGACCTAGACAGCATAACCCACCTCAAAAGATTGGTGGAATTGAATCTCGCTGACGAAGCTTTGTTACATCGCGAATTATCAGCCTTATTAACTATGCCAGGCCAATAAATTAGGCTTATAGCCAGCCCTCTTTAAGCGCATCAATTGCCTGTTGCAAATGATGTACTGCAATCACTTTCAACCCTGAAATAGGTTTCCGTGGTGCATTGGCAGCAGGTACTAATGCCACTTTAAAGCCATGTTTACCTGCATCCCGAATCCGTTCTTCTCCCGCTTGAACTGGCCGAATCTCACCGGTTAATCCGACTTCACCAAACACTACCCAATCCTGTGGAATCGCTTTATTACGTAAGCTTGAAATAACAGCTGTCAGCACCGCAAGATCGGCACCGGTTTCACTTAATTTGACGCCGCCCACTACATTGATAAAGACATCCTGATCATGACAAGTAATACCACCATGTCTATGCAAAATAGCCAATAACATCGCCAAACGATTTTGTTCCAGACCAACCGAGACACGTCGCGGATTGCCTAAAGGGCTTTCATCGACCAGAGCTTGCACTTCCACCAACATTGGGCGACTACCTTCACGAATCACCGTAATAATACTGCCAGGAACGGCCTGTTCTCCACGCGATAAAAAGATGGCTGATGGATTACTAACTTCTTTTAACCCTAGTTCAGTCATAGCGAATACACCCAGCTCATTCACTGCGCCAAAGCGGTTTTTGACTGCACGTAAAATACGGAAGCGAGTCGAGCTGTCGCCTTCAAAATACAACACCGTATCCACCATATGTTCCAAAACACGTGGTCCTGCCAATGCACCTTGTTTGGTGACATGGCCGACCAGAATCATGGTAATGCCGCTGGATTTGGCAAATCTGACTAATTGCGCCGCACTTTCCCGGACTTGTGCTACCGTTCCTGGCGCAGATTGCAGTAACTCAGTAAACACCGTTTGAATCGAATCAACGACCATCACTTGCGGTTGACGTTGTTGGGCAATCGCCATCATTTGTTCTGCATGAGTTTCTGCCAGTAGATCCACTGGCGTTTCTTGTAATTGCAGACGCTCAGCGCGCAGACGAATTTGCTGCAGGGATTCTTCACCACTGATATATAGCGGATTAATACCACTTAATTCCGCCATACTCGCCATGGCTTGCAACAGTAAAGTCGACTTACCAATACCGGGATCACCGCCTATCAACACTACTGAACCAGTAACCAGTCCTCCACCCAGCACGCGATCCAATTCCGGCAATCCGGTTGACCAGCGAACTGCTTGTTCGGAAGTAATCGTTTTTAATGCTTGAACTGTATTTTGTTGTTGGCCAGCATAACCAGTGTGTTTATTCATTGTGGCAGAGGGTTTAACACTGCTTTGCACCGATTCTTCAAGACTGTTCCAGGCACCGCAGTCTGTACAACGACCAGCCCATTGCGGTGTTTGAGCACCACATTCACGGCATACATAAACCCGTTTTGCTTTAGCCATGTAGATACTCCCTGTTCACTCGCGGTGTCACACAGCATAATAATTCGTAGGGGATGGTTCCTGCTTTTTCGGCTAACCATTCAACCGCTAAGGCATCGGTGCCCCAAATCACCACCTCGTCATCTAATTGTGCTTGTGGACAAGTATCCAGATTGACACATATTGTGTCCATGGAGACGCGACCGATAACCGGAACTTCTTTGCCACGAATAATGACTTTGCCAGTATTGGATAAATGTCGGCTATAGCCGTCACCATAACCAATACTGACCACACCCATACGCATTGATTGGTCTGCCGTCCATTGGCCACCGTAACCCACTTCATCTCCAGCTTTTAACTGTTGGGTAGCAATCAGTTTGGAGACCAATTGCATCACCGGCTTTAATCCCAGTTGAGTGCCTGTTTTATCGGCAAATGGTGAAGCGCCGTATAGCATCAGCCCGGGTCTTACCCATTGATAATGTGATTGAGGCAAACTGATTATCGCTGCTGAGTTCGCCATACAAACAGGCAATCCAGAAGTTTCTGCAAGGTTTTGCATAACCATTATCTGTTGTTGGTTTCTCTCATCATTAAGTAAATCAGAGTTAGCAAAATGGCTCATCAAACCAACCTCGTCGACCAGATCTTTACGTGCCGTAAGTTGGTCCCAGATCTGTCGGATATGTTGCTCCGCCAGCCCCAACCTATGCATACCGGTTTCCAGCATCAGCCAGATAAACGGTATGGGTTTAATGAGTTTTGCTTTCAGCAAAAAGTCGAGATGTTGTTGCTGGTGTAAAACCGGTGTTAAGTCATACTCAGCTGCCAACTGCCATTCTTCGATAGAACTGACACCTTCAAAAATCGTGATCGGCTGCTTAAAACCATGTTGTCTTAGGATTAACGCTTCTTTTAATCTGGCTACCGCAAAAGCATCGGTTTGCTGTAATGCTTTGGCGATTTCAATGACGCCATGGCCATAGGCATCGGCTTTAATCACCGACATTACTTTACTGTTCGGAGCGTAATGGCGAACCTGCTGCAGATTATGTTGGAGGGCTGCCAGATCGATTCGGGCAAACGGATAACGACTCACGATTCATTATCACCGTAATCTTGTTGGTAATAAGCAGGGGCAAAGTTTTCAAAACGGGTGTATTTGCCCTGAAAGGTTAACGCGACAGTGCCAATGGGACCATTACGTTGTTTACTGATAATGATTTCAGCTTTGCCTTTTTCAGCAGAATCTTCGTTATAAACTTCATCACGATAGATAAAAACAATGATATCCGCGTCCTGCTCAATCGCTCCAGACTCACGTAGATCCGACATTACCGGCCGCTTATTCGGACGTTGTTCAAGTGAACGATTCAACTGAGATAAGGCGATAACGGGTACATTCAATTCTTTGGCAAGAGCTTTTAACGAACGTGAAATCTCGGAAATTTCATTGGTGCGATTTTCAGCCTGACGTCCATTGGAACTGCCGCTCATCAATTGTAGATAATCGATAATGATCAGGCTCAAACCATGTTCACGTTTTAACCTTCTTGCACGTGCTCTTAGTTCTGATGGGGTTAAGCCGCCAGTATCATCAATAAATAAGGGTGCTTCGTTTAATAAAGCAATGGCCGAAGTCAGTCTGGGCCAATCATCATCATTCAGTCGGCCGGTACGTAATCGATGCTGATCTATACGACCTAATGAGGACAACATCCGCATCGCTAATGAGTCGGCAGGCATCTCCATACTGAATACCGCAACCGGCTGTTTGCTATGGATAGCCGCATTTTCGGCAATGTTCATTGCAAAGGTAGTTTTACCCATCGACGGTCGGCCAGCAATAATCACTAAATCTGCAGGTTGTAAGCCGGAAGTTTGATCATCAAAATCAATAAAACCAGTTGGTAGGCCGGTAATACCACTATCCTGCTCAAATAGTGTATCGATTTTATCGACCACTTTACTCAAGACATCTTTGACCTGAATAAAGCCGCCACCACGTTTTGCACCTTTTTCAGCGATTTCAAAAACACGTCGCTCAGCGGTGTCGAGCATTTCTTCACTATTTCGACCTTCCGGCGTAAAAGCCATACTAGCAATGTTATTACCAATCTGAATTAGCTGACGCAGAATTGAACGCTCGCGGACGATCGCTGCATAGGCTTTGATATTGGCTGCACTGGGAGTGTTGCGCGCAAGGGCGCCGAGATAGGCTAGTTCACCAACCTTATCGAGTTCACCACGTTGATTATGCCATTCGGCCAGCGTGATAACGTCTACCGGATTGGCTTGTTCCATTAATTCCGCGATGCCGCGGAAAATAAGCTGATGGTCGTGGCGGTAGAAATCCAGCTCAACCAATAGATCAGAAACCTGTTCCCACGCACTATTATCAAGCATCAATCCGCCTAAGACAGATTGTTCAGCTTCAACTGAATGTGGTGGTACCTTCAGGGCCTGAGTCGCGCTGTCTTGATAGCTTTCTGGATAAGTTATCTGTTCCACAGCAATTGTCCAAGCTGGTTAAACAAGCATTTGATTCAATATAACTGAATCACAAAAATAGCAGAGGCACAGAATTTTCTGTGCCCCTGCTGATCAATCTTCTTACTGTTGTTCTTGTGCTTTTGCGATCGCTTCAGCTTCTTCACGTGAAGCTTCACGCGCTTTACGTGCTTCTTCTGCAGCTGCAATAGCGGCAAGTTCAGCTTCTGAAGTGATGTTTACTTTCAGACTAAAGACAACATCTGCATGCAATTGCACATCAATGTTGTATTCGCCTGTGTGACGTAAAGGACCCGTTGGTAAACGGACTTCATTGCGGTCTACATCAGCACCTTTAGCATTAACCGCATCAGCGATATCTGCAGCAGTAACTGAACCGAACAATTTACCTTCCACACCGGCATTAGCCATGATGTCTACATCACCAGCCGCAATCAGTTTTTTCTCACGTTCTTGAGCAGCAGTAAGTAATTTGGCCGCCGCCGCTTCTAAATCAGCACGACGTTCTTCAAATTTAACTCTGTTGTTCTTGTTAGCAGGCAAAGCCTTACCAGCAGGAACCAGATAGTTACGACCATAGCCAGCTTTTACACTAACTTCGTCACCCAAATTGCCAAGCTTTTGAACTTTTTCCAGCAAAATTACTTGCATCGTTCTAACCCTCATTCGCAGTCAGAGACTGCTTATAAAATAACCGCATCACGCCATTGAGCGCTTGCGAAAATTAAACCATTGTTCCAATACGCCCAGTGAGGCAGTCAAAATCAACATTTGCGGTAGCATTAACACCATCAGCACATACATTACCACCAACCAAGCAACAGATTTTTGTTTCGCCCGAACAATCGCATGGGCAACTGCAATACCTTGTATTGCAAATAGCACCAGCAAAACCGGCAAACAATCTATTAACAACGCCAGCGAATTAGCTATTGGTGTCAGTGACAAGGCCATCAATACAGCCGTTACAATTGCCAGTGATTTCCCCAGAGTTAACTGTGTAAACTCACTACCAAACGCACCTTGGTTATATAACGCAGATTGCCATGCCCGACCGATCAAAATACCCAGAATAATATTGACGCTGACTGCTGCTGCAATCAACCCTGTCATCATCCCGGCCATTTGCACCAGAAAGTTTTGGGTGTCTGCTGCATTCAGTTGCCATCCAGATTGCTCTGATAGTAATTGAACAAATGGTGTCAGCATTTCCTGCCACCATAAAACAGGGCTTGGTAAAAAGACATGCGCTATCAATACCACCAAGATGCCAACACCTGCAGCGGCCAAAAGCGCCCGCTCCAGCGATCGAGTGTATCCCAATACCAATGTCACCAAATAGGCAGGTAACCAACTGGTCAGCAATAACACTAAAGCAATCCAGATCTGTCCTAGGAGCAATCCGGCGACAATAGCGAATACCACTAGTGTTGCAGCCATTACCCGCAGCCCTTCTTTGGGGCCGACACGTAAAGTAGCCAGTACAATGACCCCGCTAGCGAGATAATTGAGTGGTGGAAGCAACATTGCAGCAACGGATAGCAAAGCAGCTGCCAAAGCAGCTTGCCAGCGACCTTTCATTGCAAAATCAGCGATTGCCCGCAACATAATATTTTGATTTTAACCTTACAACTGGGAAGCTAAATTACTTGTGCATGTCACAGTAAGGCAGCAATGCCAAAAACCGTGCACGTTTTACACAAGTTGACAGCTGACGCTGATAACGAGCTTTTGTACCGGTAATACGGCTAGGAACGATTTTGCCTGTTTCAGTTACGAAATTTTTAAGCAGGTTTACGTCTTTATAATCGATTTGTTTCACACCTTCGGCAGTGAAACGACAAAATTTTCTACGTCTGAAAAAACGTGCCATCGTGATATCTCCGGATTAGGCTTGTGAAGCGGGTTTTTCGTCGTCTTTGCGCATCATCGGTGAAGCATCAGTAACAGCTTCATCCATGCTAACAACCAAGTGACGAATAACGGCATCGTTGAAACGGAAAGCAGTGGTAACTTCATTCAATTGTTCAACACCACATTCAACGTTCATTAACACGTAATGTGCTTTGTGAACTTTGTTGATAGGGTAAGCTAATTGACGACGACCCCAGTCTTCCAGACGGTGAACTTGACCACCAGCAGCAGTCAATGTTTGGGTATAGCGCTCGATCATACCGGGCACTTGTTCGCTCTGATCAGGGTGGACCAGAAACACGATTTCGTAATGTCTCAATTTGAGCTCCTCACGGTTTATACAGCTTGCTGAAAAATTTCAGAAAGCAAGGAGTTTTACCTGTTAAAAGGCAATCGCGGATTTTACTTCATTTTGGTACTTACTCACAAGCGACGTTGACGATCTGCTTCGAATAGGCATACACCTGCAGCGACAGATACGTTAAGACTTTCAGCACTACCTTGCATGGGAATATGCATAACCTGATCACAGTGATCTCTAGTCAACCGGCGAATACCCTGCCCTTCTGCTCCCAGGATGATCGCTAATGGCCCTTTGAGATCGGCTTGATAAAGACTCATCTCACTATCACCTGAGGTTCCCACCAACCAGATACCACGTTGCTGTAAATCCCGCAAAACGCGCGCAAGATTAGTCACTTGAATAAACGGCAAACGTTCGGCTGCGCCGCTGGATATCTTAATGGCCGTTGGCGTCAAGCCAGAAGCACGATCTTTAGGAGCGATAACCGCATGAGCACCAGCAGCTTCAGCGGTTCGCAGACAAGCACCAAGATTGTGTGGATCCTGAACACCATCCAGGATTAATAGAAACGGTGTTTGCTGTAAGTTATCCAGTATTACATCAAGATCAGTTTCATCCAGAACAGCTAATGGATGACAGCGTGCAACACAGCCTTGATGGCGGTTTTCCGGAACCATATCATCCAACTGCTGGCGTTGGGTTTTGTGTAAACGAATACCCAAATCGCCCGCTAATTTATAAATAGTTTCAACGCGCTGATCATGACGCTCATCGGCCACCCAAATTTCTGCCACACGTGAAACAGGCGACTCAAGAGCCGCCTGTACTGCGTGCAAACCAAAAATCAGGTCTTGTGATGGGGCCTGGTTTCTTTCAGATGTGCCTTTACGGCGTTTGGTAGGCTTCAGTTTCTTGTCCCTCTACAATTGGTTTAACAATAATTTCGACACGACGATTTAATTGTCGGCCAGCTTCCGTATCATTACTAGCTCTAGGTTCCAACTCACCTCGGCCCATTGGGACAAGACGTTCTTTTAACACACCGCGCGCGGCAAAATAGTTAGTCACCGATTGAGCTCTGCGCTCTGAAAGTTGTTGGTTATAACTTTCTGCACCTTTACTGTCGGTATGTCCGATAACATGAATGATCGTTTTTGGATAACGCTGTAAAACGTCAGCAACTTTATTCAACGTCGGTTCAAATGCTGGTTTGATAGCAGCACTATCAAAATCGAATGATACTTCATTAGAAATATCAATTTTTAATGACTCATCCTGCAATTGTTGGATTTGCAATTCATTGCGAGCTTGCTCTTGAGCCAATGCTTCATTCATATCGCGTTGCTGGTTATCCATGTAACGGCCCACACCCGCACCAGCCAATGTGCCAACAGCGGCCCCAGCTAACACACCACCAGCACCATCATCAATTGCATAACCAATGATCGAACCAGCAGCAGCGCCGATAGCAGCACCGCGTTTAGTACGCATATTTGGATCTTCAGCAGCACAGCCGGATAGAATGATTGCTGATGAAATCGCTGAGACTAATAAAACTTTTTTCATTGTTATAACTCCTCGCTATTGTGTTGCATTCTAGACCCTACGTCATAGGGTGACTATACTTGTTTCAAATCTTTACATACGAGAACCACTGCTCATGGAACGTGACTTCATTGCTGTCAAAATTGCCATCCTGACGATTTCAGATACTCGAACTGAAACCGATGATGTATCAGGTAACACCTTAAAAGACCGCTTGATTGCTGCGGGTCATGAGCTCGCAGATAAACAAATTGTGACTGATGACATTTATCAGATTCGTTCAGTTATTTCGCAATGGATTTGTGATGATCAGGTGGACGTCATAATCACCACCGGCGGCACTGGTCTGACGGGTCGAGATGGTACACCGGAAGCAGTTCAGGTTTTATTTGATAAAGAAATCACCGGTTTTGGTGAGCTGTTCCGGCAAATCTCTTATGACATTATTCGCACTTCGACGGTGCAATCAAGAGCGATAGCTGGCGTAGCGAATGGCACCTTTATTTTTTGTTTACCCGGCTCTTCTGGCGCCTGCAAAACGGGTTGGGATGATATTTTACAACACCAGCTTGATGTGCGACATCGACCTTGTAACTTTGTTGAATTAATTCCACGGTTACGCGAGAAATGATCACCCTGCAATTATTTTCCACAGTGGGGTGTCATTTATGCGATATGGCGATCGAGCAAATCAAAACTCTTAGTATTGCTGATCAAGTCGATTTACATATCGTTGAAATCGGCGATGATGATGTTTTGGTGGAACAATATGGGGTTCGTATTCCCGTATTGAAATTTCCCGATAACAGCGAATTAAACTGGCCATTCAATCAAAATGATATTCTGCAGAAAATTGCCTCTAATCCTGTGGAACTTTAATACCTGCTGTAGCTCTTAACTTAACTGTTACGTTAACTGCATCGGAGCCACGGTATGAAAGCGTTAATCTGGCCTTTTTTGGTGTTTTGGTCGGTTTCCACACCACTAATTGCGGCTGAATTTCCAGCTATTCCGGGCAAGCGGTTTGATGTTGGCGGTTATCATATACATATTCATTGTTCCGGCTCGGGCAGTCCCACAGTTATTGTAGATGTGGGTTTAGGTGATGATTCCACTGATTGGTTACCCATTCAACAAGCTGTTTCAACTAATACCCGAATCTGCGTGTTTGATAGGCCCGGTTACGGCTGGAGTGATTTTGGCCCATCCCCCCGAACCAGTAACCGAATAGCTAGTGAACTTGAAATATTACTTGAGCAAGCTGATATTGCTCCGCCCTATATTTTGGTAGGTCACTCTTTTGGTGGTTATAACATTCGAGTTTTTGCGGCAAATAATCCGCAAATGGTTGCGGGTATGGTACTGGTTGACGCATCGCATGAAGATCAATACAACCAGTTTAAGATCAAGTTGCCAAACAATTTCAATCGCCGTGGCACTATCATGATTTTGCCAAAATCAACTGATAGTTTGGCGCATGCGAATAAACCTCCGGTTCTGCGTGAACGCGCATTCCATGCCGCCAGAGCGGAAATTTCTGCCTTAGATGAAAGCTCAATGCAATTACAAAAAAATCCGGCTTTACCAATCGTGCCATTGATTGTCATAAGCCGTGGTAAACCGGAATGGTATGGCGATGTGAGCCAACAACAGCGTGAGAACACTTGGATAGATCTGCAGCAAGACTTATCACATCTCTCCCCTATCAGCACCCATATGTTTGCTCATCAAAGTGGTCATGCTATACCACACGAACAACCAGAAATTATTATTGAAGCTATTGAACATGTTGTTAGTCAGGTGCACGCCCGCAATATCCTTTAAAAACAGTTATACTGGCTGCTTTTTTTAGCTGGATAACATGACAGTTCTTTACATTGAATCGGACGAGGCGTTAGCACAATTTTGCCAAGATATTCAGGATAGCAAGTGGCTCGCTATCGATACGGAGTTTCTGCGCGAAAAGACCTATTTCCCTCAATTGTGTCTGATACAGATTGCCAATGACGATATCATTGCCTGTGTTGATCCAATCGCTATAAAAGATCTCACACCGTTACTTGATCTCCTTTATCAGCCAGACATAACGCTGGTTTTCCACGCTGCACGACAGGATCTCGAGTTATTGTATTTATTAAAAAATACACTCCCACCAAACCTATTTGATACTCAGCTGGCCGCAACCATCCTTGGCGATGGCGATCAAATTGGCTATGGCAATCTGGTTAAATTACGACTTGACGTCAGCCTCGATAAAGCCCATTCCAGAGCCGACTGGACACAGCGTCCTTTGAGTCCCGAACAACTGGAATACGCTGCAGATGATGTTCGCTATCTGCGCGAGCTTTACCACCAAATGTCAGCTGATCTGGAAAAACAACAGCGCAGTGAGTGGCTTAAAGAAGATTTTGCCGCCCTCTCCAACTCCGACAATTACATCGCTGATCCAGAAACGATCTGGCGCAAGATTCGTGGTGCTGGCAAATTAAAAGGTGTGCAACTTGCCGTATTACAACAATTGGCAGCTTGGCGTGAACAACGCGCAATTGATAGAGATCGACCAAGACGCTGGATCATCAAAGATGAAGTGATGTTAGACCTAGCTCGTTTTGCCCCGGAAAAAATTGAAAAACTCAGTCAAATCCGTGGGCTTGAAGCGCGAGATATCGAACGCAGCGGTCGGGCCATCATCGAAGTTATCAGTAAAGCCAAACAAACCCCACCCGAAGATTGGCCAATATTGCTCAAGCCCGAACCTCTGAGCAATCAACAGGAAGCTCTGATTGATGCATTGATGGCGTTGCTGCGTAAATTCTGTGATGACCAATCGATCACCCCTATTGCTGTTGCCAGTCGCAAAGATATTGAAAAGCTGGTGCGCGGTGAAACCGATCTGCCTTTATTACAAGGTTGGCGTTATCAAATCGTTGGGCATCACCTGACTGCGTTTATCGATGGCCATCTGTCGGTTACCGCTGATACACAACAAATTCATACAACAGAGGTATAAAAAATGTCGGCACTTATTTGTGGCTCATTTGCTTACGATAATATTATGGTTTTTCCTGATCAATTTAAAAATCATATCCTGCCGGATAAGGTGCATATGCTGAATGTTTCCTTTCTGGTGCCGGAGTTACGTCGTGAATTTGGTGGCTGTGCTGGTAATATCGCGTTTAATATGAAAATGTTGGGTGATGAACCTGTACCGATGGGCACCGTTGGCAGTGATTTTGCCACCTATGCCGCATGGATGGATAAGTATGCAATTAACCGTCGTCATGTACATGTCAAAGAAGATCATTTCACTGCCCAGGCCTATATCACCACCGATATTGATGATAATCAGATCACCGCTTTTCATCCTGGTGCGATGAATCTGGCCCATGAAACCAAGATCAGTGAAGCTCAAAATATCCAGCTAGGCATTATCGCTCCAGATGGTCGTGATGGCATGATTCAACATGCCCAGCAATTTGCGGATGCCGGCACTCCGTTTATCTTTGATCCGGGCCAGGGTTTACCGATGTTTAATGGTGAGGATTTGCTGCAGTTTGCCCGGCAGGCAAGCTATATTGCATTGAATGATTATGAAGCACAGTTATTTGAAGATAGAACCGGTCTGCCTCCGGAAGAGATTGCCAAACTTGTTAAGGCACTGATTATTACCCGTGGCGCTCAAGGTTCGTACATCTACACCGAAGGCAAACGTATTGATATTCCCTGCGCCAAAGCTGAGGAAATCGTCGATCCTACCGGTTGTGGTGATGCTTATCGTGCCGGACTACTGCACGGCATTTTGCATGGCAAGGATTGGGAAATTACGGGGCGTATTGCATCGTTATTAGGTGCCATTAAAATTGAACAACACGGCACGCAGAATCATCAATTTACTAGTGAGAGTTTTGCCGAACGGTTTGAGCAAAACTTTGGTATGCAATTAGGTTAAATACATTTGAGCTCTGAGACTGCAATCTGGCAGTTTCAGAGCAAATAATGACAAAGCTGCAATATCACCGCGGCAAAAACACCTGCAATTACATCATCAACCATAATGCCCAGACCGCCATGTAGCTTGCGATCTGCCAGCGAAACTGGCCAAGGTTTCCAGATATCAAACAATCTAAACAATACAAATCCCAGTAACATCCATTGCCATCCGGCTGGCGCGGCAATCATTGTCACCAAATATCCGACAATTTCATCCCATACAACTGCGGATGGATCATCCTGTTTCAACCAGTTCACTGCTTGCTGACAAATCCAAATCCCAGCGATAAACGCTATGACAGTGATCAGTAAATAACTCCAAAGGTCGAGATCTTGTATTAGCCAATAAAGTGGCAGCGCGACAATTGTGCCCATCGTACCAGGGGCTTTGGGTGATAGCCCGGAACCAAACCCATAGGCCAGCAAACAGGCTGGTCTTTTGAGCAAGTCTTGAAATGTCACCTTATTATGCGAAGTGGTCATAACCAGCCTTTATTTCTGAGAATGCCTGCCATTCGCCTTGGGCATTCTTATAATTTATGCCTAGGTCTTCAGTGATTTCACCAATCACATGAATCATGTCAGGAAACTGTTGTTTGAGTCTCGCCACCTTGTCAGCCGGGGCAGTAAAACATAATTCGTAGTCATCGCCGCCAGTTAATGCCAGCTGAGTCGCTTGTTCTAAAGAAAGTTTTTGCAACACCGAGGAGAACGGTAAATTGGATAAATGCAACTTTGCACCTTTGTTACTTGCATTGAGGATATGGTTTAAATCCGCTAATAAGCCATCTGACACATCAATTGCCGCATGTGCTTTGCCCACCAGTTGCTGACCTATTTGATTACGCGGTGTGGGCATTTCCAATCGTTGAAGCAAGTATTCTATATCTGTATCCGTTAATAATGCGGTATCAAGCTGCCCTAATTTATATTGAAGCCCTGCAGCGGCATCTCCCAAATAACCAGTTACACAGATCAAATCAGCTGATCGAGCAGCACTGCGTCTCAGAATATTTTCTTTCGCTAAATGCCCATGAACCTGAATGGTGATGGTTAACGGACCGCGCGTAGTATCACCGCCGACTAATTGAATCTGGTGTTGTTGAGCGATTTCCGCTAAACCGGCAGAAAACTGTTTCAGCCATTCATCATTTATTTCCGGCAAGGTTAACGCCAGTGTGAACCAGGCAGGTTCAGCTCCCATCGCTGCCAGATCACTTAGATTAACCGCAAGCGCTTTGATGCCTAAACGATAAGGATCGACATCGGCAAAAAAGTGTATGCCATGCACCAGCGTATCAATGGAAATCGCCGTATATGTATCTTGCGGATTGTTTAATACGGCACAATCATCACCAATTCCCACAATGACATCTTCACGGTTAGCCGTTAACGCGTGGAAATACTGTTGAATCAGAGAAAACTCGGGAGATTGCTTCATTCAAAAAAAGCCCCGTCTGGATGATTTCATCTTTTCGGGGCTGATAATCAATTCGCTTTTTTCTGTGCACGTGCCGCTTTGGCTGCCTGATACTCGACTTGACGTAAGCGGGCCCCCATCTTATCCAACACACCGTTGACATATTTATGGCCTTGTTCACCACCAAATGATTTGGCAAGTTCAACGGCCTCATTCAACACAACGCGATACGGAATATCCGGGCGATGCATATATTCAAAAACAGCCAAACGTAAAACAGAAACTTCAACCGGATCAACAGCGGATAAACTTCTATCCACTGCATGAGCTAATTCAGCATCAATAATGTCTATTTCTTTGGTGACACCTTCCACTAGCAATTGAAAATAGTTTTTATCGATTTTATTGGCGTATTCCGCCATAACAAAATCCATGGTTTCTTTTTCAGGAGCCTGATTGTTGACCAGTGATTGATAAAGCGCTTGTACAGCAGCACGTCGAGCTTGGGTCCGGGGCAGTCCACCAGCCATTTACTTGGCAGCTCCGATTTGACGTAACACATTGACCATCTCAATCGTGCCCATCGCAGCCTCAGCGCCTTTATTACCGGCTTTAGTGCCAGCTCGTTCAATTGCCTGTTCAATGGTATCGACCGTCAATACACCAAAAGCGATCGGTATATCGAGTTGCAGTGTAAGTTGGCCAAGACCTTTTGAGCATTCACCGGCAACATATTCAAAATGCGGAGTACCACCACGAATAACAGCGCCTAATGCGATGATTGCATCGTATTTGCCGGTTTTACCCATGCGTTGTACAGCCAAGGGGATTTCCACTGCGCCGGGAACTCGGGCGATTTCAATATCTTTTTCCGCTGCGCCATGACGTAATAATGTATCTACTGCGCCAGCAATCAGATTATCAACGATAAAGTCATTGAAACGGCCAGCAACGATACCCACTCGCATGCCTTTTGCGGAAAAGTCACCTGAAAAGGTTTTGATATTGCTCATATTTCAGAAATGTCCAAAGAGATAAAAAAGATATTGTACTGTGTTTAAAAATGAATGCCTAACAGTCGGTTACAGCCAGCGCTGCTTTTCGGCTGCTGTTTTATTCCGTGCATGCGGCAAGGCATCTGCATCCGCTTCAACCACGGTCCATTGATAAGGTGATTGATCAATGCGCACGGCGGTTAATTGTTCACCCCAAACTGCACCGCTATCCAATGAAAAAACATTGTCATATTGTCCGGTACCCAGTTGCGACCAATGACCAAACACAATCCGGTCATTCTCGCTAGCGCGGTTTGGCATCATAAACCAAGGTTTTTGTTCAGCCGGTTTGTCCTTAGGTGCACCTTTAAACTTTAGCGCTAAGCTGCCATCTTCATGACAGTAACGCAGCCGGGTAAAACAATTGGTGATAAAGCGTAATCTGTCCCAGCCGGTTAAATCAGCAGACCAGCGTTTGGGTTTGTTACCGTACATGTGTTTGAAAAAATCCCGCCAATTGTCAGATTGTAGTACTGATTCCACTTCGGCAGCGCGAACCAATGTTTCATCTATACTCCACTCAGGTGGCAAACCGGCATGCACCATAGAAAACTGCAATTGTTTATCGTGATAAAACAACGGTTGATGACGTAACCAGTCAATCAGTTCATCACTATCTTCAGCCGTTAAAACTGGTTCAATAGTATCTAGTCGATGACTAAATTCATTATTTCCAGCGGCATGCGCCAGCATGTGCAAATCGTGATTGCCTAACACTACTTTTGCTGCCTTTCCCCCCAGATCCCGCACAAAACGCAAAGTGTCTAACGATTTGGGGCCACGGTTGACCAAATCTCCAGCCAACCAGATTTGATCCTGTTGAGGATCAAATCTGAGAGCTTCCAGTAATTTGATCAGTTCATCAAAACATCCCTGAACATCACCGATTGCATAAACAGCCATCTTATTAGCGGATTAACGGCGACGATACAGTGGTTCAGGCCTTAATACCGTGGCCTGATAACTTTCGCTGAAATCGTCAAAAGCAGCTAATGCCTGAACCAGACGGTTGGGATTAGCCAGTTCAAAACTATTAATGCCGCACTGAGACATATAAAACAACTGGTCATATAACACATCACCCTGTGCGCGGATTTCGCCTTTGAAGTGATATCGGTCACGTAACAAACGGGCATAGGAGTAACAACGGCCGTCGGTAAATGCAGGAAATAACAATACAATAAGTTGAAAGCGGCCTAAATCAGGGACAATTTCTTCTAAGGGATCATCGCCAGATAGACGAATACCTAAACCACCTTCATGGCGACTCAGTTTTTCGTGCTGTTCCTGCCAACGTGTTATCGAAACCGTGATATTACCGGCAACCAATGCAGCTTCATCGTCAAGATGTTGCCAGTTGTCGTCAACGATCTCGCGATCTTTAATGATCTTCTGCATAAACACGCTCCTTGAACGGATCAACGCCAACTCGGCGAACAGTCGCGAGGAAACTTTCATCGTCATGCCGCAACTCGATATAAGCATCCAGTAAATGCGCGACGGTATCTACCACTTCATCTTTGGGAATGGCTCGACCCAGACGTTCGCCTAGCGAGGCATCGGCTTCTGAACTTCCGCCCAAGGTGAACTGATACCATTCTTCCCCTTTTTTATCGACACCCAGAATACCGATATGACCAACGCTTTGATGCGCGCAGCCATTCATGCAGCCGGAGAATTTGATTTTGATATCACCCAAATCATGTAGGTAATCCAAATCATTAAATCGTTGCGCGATTCCTTTGGATAAAGGAATAGAAGTCGCATTAGCTAGACCACAGTAATCCAATCCAGGACAGCAAATAATATCTGTCAGTGTATTGATATTAGGCGTAGCCAGATCTTCTGCATTCAACCGCAACCATAAAGCATACAGATCTGCTTTTTTGACATCGGCATAAACAAGATTTTGGGTGTGAGTGGAGCGCACTTCACCAAAACTGAATTCATCCGCCAGATCGGCAACCACTTCCAATTGCTCAGAAGTAATATCTCCTGGTGCTTCACCCGGTTTTTTTAACGAAACATAAACAGCGCGATAGCCTGGAATTTTATGATCAGCAGTATTTTGTTTAACCCACAAAGCGAAGTCTTTGTCTTGCGCTAACAGATCTGCATAACTGCTATCGGAATCAACCGCATCCAATTCATAAGCCGGCTCAGTGAAATACTGTTTTACCCGTTCGATTTCTTTTGCATCCAGTTTCAGTTGGTCGCGAATATGCACCCATTCGGCTTCAACTAATTCACGGATATGGTTGATGCCATGTTCCCGAACGGTGATTTTGATGCGTGCTTTATATTTATTGTCACGACGACCAAGGCGATTATAGACACGTACGATGGCTTCGAGATAAGACAACAGATCTTGTTTTTCCAGGAAAGGGCGAATCTGTTCGCCAATAATCGGCGTACGGCCTAAACCACCACCTACCAACACTTCAAAGCCCACTTCACCTTCGTGATTTTTCACAAGATGCAAGCCAATATCGTGCAACTTGGTTGCTGCGCGATCTTCATGAGATCCAACAACAGCAATTTTAAATTTGCGTGGTAGGTAAGCAAACTCAGGATGGAAAGTTGACCACTGGCGAATGATCTCGGCCCATGGACGCGGATCTTCGATTTCATTGGCATTGACGCCGGCAAGTTGGTCCGAGGTGGTGTTACGAATGCAATTACCACTACTTTGAATACCATGCATTTGCACACTTGCAAGATCTGCCAAAATATCCGGAACATCTTCCAGTTTCGGCCAGTTCATTTGGAAATTTTGCCGAGTGGTGAAATGTACAAAGCCCTTATCGTAACGACGTGCAACTTCCGCAATTTTGCGAACTTGGCGGGATGACATCATGCCGTAAGGCACCGCTATCCGTAACATCGGTGCATGAATTTGAATGTATAAACCATTCATAAGGCGTAGCGGACGAAATTGCTCTTCAGTCAATTCGCCGGCAAGGAAACGACGGGTTTGATCGCGAAATTGCGCTACTCGCTGATCTATCATCGTCTGATCATACTTATCGTATTGATACATTTATGGTCTCTAAACGGTTTCAATGGAACCGCCCATTATAACGATGCTGGCTTATAACAGGAAATTATAAATGGCTATATCGATATTAATTGCTAATAAAAAATCACTATAGCGATCCAAGTTAAGCTATCAATTTTTATAATCGGTTAAAGTCAGTATTTTTTGATGAATCAAATTTTGATTCATCTTGTAATTAAACCCCTACTGTAATTTCAGGACTGGTAAAAAGTTTATCATTTGAAAATCCCAACCAATTTTAGAAACAAACTGTAATCCTATTTCATGGATTATTAGTGGAGCTATTCAAGAATGTCGAAATTCACACGCATGCAACAACGTATCTGGATCATTTTCGGCTTTGCCATTTTGATCTTTGTAGGCAGTTTTTATGAACCCGAACCGCAGAATAATCAGTCTTCACCTGCTGGTAGTGTTGAGCAGCTGTTTGAACAACGCCAAAGTGATGTTCAGATTGAGGTTTCCGGTACGGTAATCCGGCTGTTATCAGATGATAATGAAGGTAGTAGACATCAGCGGTTTATTATTGAATTACCCAGCAGCCAAACTTTGTTAATTGTTCACAATATCGATTTGGCACCAAGAATTGATGATATTAGAGAAGGCAACGAAGTCCGCGTTTACGGCGAATATATCTGGAATGATAAAGGCGGCTTAATTCACTGGACCCATCATGATCCAGCTAATCGTCATCCACATGGTTGGATAAGACATCAGGATAGGCTCTATCAGTAAGGCTATGGAAGACAAACAGATTCTGGAACTTGCCACCAGCTTTCCACCGATTGTTGGTACAACGCCGAAAATCCTTATTCTTGGCTCGATGCCAGGGATGGAATCATTAAAACAGCAGCGTTATTACGCCCATCCGCGTAATGCGTTCTGGCCAATCATTACATCGCTTTATGGTCATTCGGAGAGCTTAGACTATTCGCAACGCTGTGAGTTATTAAAACAGAAGCAGATTGCTGTGTGGGATGTTTTGAAAAGTTGTTATCGACCGGGAAGCCTGGATCAAAATATTGAAACGGAGTCGATGGTTGCTAATGATTTTGTGGCTTTTCTGCAGCTTCATCCATCAATAAGACAAATCTTTTTTAATGGTGGTAAAGCGGAACAGGTTTTCAAACGTTATGTGGCAAAAAAACTGGAAACTGCGAGGATTTCACCTTCATACCATAGGCTCCCCTCGACCAGCCCGGCACATGCCGCTATGAACTATGAAACTAAACAACAGCTTTGGCATCAAGCCCTAGCGCCACCAATCGGATGATACTGTTGCCAAAGATTCAAAACTGGGCTTGGCAAAATAATATCCCTGAAATAACTCAATACCCATCTCTTGCAAAACATGCAGCTCGTCTGCAGATTCAATGCCTTCGGCTATCACGGTAATATTTAAATCCTTACAAAAAGCAATGATGCCTTTAGTAATTGATTGCCGAACTTTATCACTATGAATGTTGCGTATTAAAGCCATATCCAACTTTACTAAATCGGTTTGCATATTTGCCAGCAAGTTCAATCCCGCATAACCCGCTCCAAAATCATCTATGGCCGTTAAAAACCCTTGTTGCTGATAAGACTGGATAATGTCTTGGAGATGCACATGATCATTAATCTGCTCACCTTCAGTCACCTCAAAAATAATTCGCTCAATCGGGAAGTTATATATTTCAGCCGCTTCCAGTGTTGTCCTGATACACAATTCGGGTTTATACACCGCATTGGGCATAAAGTTGATGCTGAGTCTGCTCTGAATGTTAAGTTCAGCTGCAAGTTTAATGGCTTTAACACGGCATGCCTGATCAAACCGATACCGATTAAGTTGATTTACATTCTCAAAAACGTGAGCTGATCCTTGTCCCTCCAAGCCACGAACGAGTGCTTCCTGCGCATAAATCGTTTGGTTAGTTGTGTTAACTATGGGCTGAAAGGCCATCGAAAAATCGAATCCTAGTAAGCCGCTGTTTAAGCACTCGCCACAACCTATCTTTCGAAAATCTGCTTGTTCTTTCATTATTCACCATCCCGGTTCCGCAGAATGTAACCTAAATCACTTTCCGCTACTAAAACCGGTTCACATAATTTAAATATTTTTACAAAGGTACTTTAACAATTTCGAATAAGATGGCAAAACAACAGCATTGCCTCATTAACATAAAGCAAACCATTCGTAAGATTTAATGTGGTAAAAAAGGAATTTCGAAGAGCTTTCCAATGAAAACTGGATGGTAAAATCAGGCCGCGGACACGGCCTGATTTGTTTTGATTTACTTCAGCAGAGCACTGATATCTTTCGCATCCCAATGCGGGAAATGTTTGCGAATGAGGGCATTTAATTCGACCTCAAATGCGGAAATATCAGTTGAACTTGCAGGTTCATTGGTAATACCGGTAATGGCTTCAGTGATCATGCCAGCACCAATAGTGACATTGGTCAGGCGATCAATAACGATAAATGCACCCGTTGTGCGATTACGTTTGTAAGCATCAAACACAACAGGTTTATTCAATGAAAATTCACATAAGCCGATTTCATTGAGTTTCAGCTCAGTCACTATATTATGGGCCAGGGTATTTACGTCCACTTGATGATCAACTTGTGTCATCACACCGGTACTGTCAGAAACGCCGACCTTGATATTGTATTGTTTGTTGGCCACCAGCGGCTGTTCTGTCATCCATACCACCATAGCTTTAAAACGACTGGATACGTGTGGTTGATGGTCACGATGCACAATCATATCGCCGCGACTGACATCCACTTCATCCTGTAAGGTGACGGTTATCGATTCCCCAGGAACCGCATGATCCAGTTCTCCATCATAAGTGACCAACGCTTTTACTTTGCTTTCCTTACCAGATGGCAATACCGTTATTTCATCACCGGGTTTAAGGATACCTGCAGATAGGGTGCCACAGTAACCACGGAAATTTAGATTCGGTCGACTGACAAATTGCACCGGGAAACGCGCATCTTGAGTATTAGCATCCTTACCGATCTCAATATTTTCCAGTAATTCCATCATGGTGTTGCCCTGATACCAGGACATGTTTTCACTTCGGTTCACCACGTTGTCGCCGTTTAAGGCCGACATCGGTACAAAGTGAATATCTTCAATTTCCAGTTCACGGGCAAATTCGCTATAGGCTTTGCGAATATCATTAAATACCTGTTCGCTGAAATCCATTAAATCCATTTTATTAATGGCAACGATGATGTGTTTGATGCCCAGCAAGGAAGCAATAAAGCTGTGGCGGCGGGTTTGGGTTTGCATACCATAACGGGCATCTATCAAAATAACCGCCAACTGACAGGTTGACGCGCCGGTAGCCATGTTCCGAGTGTACTGCTCGTGACCAGGAGTATCAGCAATGATAAATTTACGTTTGGTCGTAGAGAAATAACGATACGCTACGTCAATGGTAATGCCCTGCTCACGTTCAGCCTGTAATCCATCGACCAGCAAAGCCAAATCGACCTGATTTCCTGTGGTTCCGGATTTCACACTGTCACGTGTCACCGCTTCCAGCTGATCTTCGTAAATCATTTTGGAATCGTGTAATAACCGCCCAATCAGCGTACTCTTACCATCATCCACATTACCGCAGGTTAGAAAACGCAGCAGTTCCTTGTTTTCGTGTTGCTTGAGATAGGCTTCGATATCGGTCGCAATCAGCGCATCAGTTTCATATGTCATGTTGTGTGCCTGGTTTAATTATCTTTAACGGGGTCCGGATGCTCACAAATTTGAGCATCAAATTCAATTCATTCAGCTGCTTGATGAGGGGGTTGGCGCCCATCATCATCAAAACTAGAAATAACCTTCCTGTTTCTTTTTCTCCATCGAGCCGGCTTCATCGTGATCGATGGCACGTCCTTGACGTTCAGAAGTCGTTGTCAGCAGCATTTCCTGAATGATTTCAGGCAGCGTATTCGCCTCCGATTTCACCGCACCGGTCAGTGGATAACAGCCCAGTGTGCGGAAACGAACTTTTTCCATCCGAATTTTTTCACCTTCAGGGATACGCATACGATCGTCGTCGACCATAATGGTCAGGCCATTGTAATTGACCACCGGACGCTCGGCGGCGTAATACAGCGGTACAATCGGGATCTGCTCAAGGTGGATATATTGCCAGATATCCAGTTCGGTCCAGTTCGACAGCGGGAATACCCGGATGCTTTCACCTTTGTTCACTCTGCTGTTATAAATATTCCATAGCTCAGGACGTTGTGCTTTGGGATCCCAGCGATGGTTTTTATCGCGAAACGAATATACTCGCTCTTTGGCACGAGACTTTTCTTCATCACGGCGTGCACCACCAAAAGCCGCATCAAAGCCATGTTTACTCAGCGCCTGTTTCAACGCATCCGTTTTCATGATGTCGGTATAACGAGGATGGTCAAAAGGGTTGATACCCGCTTCGACACCATCCTGATTGGTATGTACGATGAGTTCCAGTCCCAATTCTTTAGCACGCTGATCGCGGAACTTGACCATTTCCTGAAACTTCCAGGTGGTATCAATATGCATCAACGGAAACGGCGGCTTGCCCGGATAAAATGCTTTCATGGCAAGATGCAGCATGACTGCTGAATCCTTACCAATCGAATATAGCATGACCGGATTTTCAAACTCAGCTGCCACTTCACGCATGATATGAATGCTTTCGGCTTCGAGTTGTTTTAAGTGTGTCAGTTGTTTTTCAGTCATAATTTTTCTCTGTTACTTAGCTTTCACATGTAAGCCACATTCTTTGGTTTCAGGATTTTCCCACCACCAGCGACCAGCCCTAATATCTTCGCCAGGAGTAATGGCTCTAGTGCAAGGCGCACAGCCAATACTGGCATAGCCTTGGTTATGCAATTCGTTAAATGGAACATCAAAAGCGCGGATATATTTCCATACTTCACCATTGGACCAGTCCGTCAGTGGACTGAATTTTTGTAGTTCATGATCAGCATCCCATTCCGATACCGGCAACTCATTGCGGGTGACTGACTGAGAGCGGCGCATGCCGGTCAGCCAGGCTTTCTTACCGGACAAAGCACGATTTAATGGGGCAACCTTGCGGATGCCACAGCATTGTTTTCGCATTTCAACGCTGTCATAAAATGCATTTGGTCCATTGTGAGTGACAAACTGTTCAATACTCAGGGTATCGGGATAATAAACCTCAACCTCAAGGTTATAATGCTGTTTTGCCTGCTGCATTAATTCATAGGTTTCTTTAGGCAGTCGACCAGTATCCAAAGTAAAGATGCCGATTTGAGGTGCAAACTTGGCAATCATATCCATCAATACCATATCCTCAGCACCATAACTGGTGGCGAGAATCGCAGGACTATAGTCAGCCGCTATCTGCTCCAGCAATTGTTTTGCTGCATCGACTTTTAATTGAAGCTTTTCATTAATTTCTGTCATTTTGAATTACTTTTTCATTCGTTTAGTTTGTTAAAGCAAACATTTGATGCCAACCAACAATAAAATGATTGCAAGTAATGGCCGTAAAATCTTATCTGAGATTCTCACCCCCAGATGTGAGCCGATATAAATGCCTGGTAACGATCCCATCAGCAAATAAGATAATAACGACCAATCCACCGTGCCCACTGCAGAATGTCCTAATCCGGCCACTGCCGTTAAAGGAACCGCATGTGCGATATCGGTTGCCACAATTTCAACACCACGCATCCGTGGATAAAGAAACAATAAAACCCCCGCTCCCAATGCGCCGGCCCCTACCGAAGATAATGTCACCATCACACCC
>NZ_JBLWYR010000018.1:0-63612 GCF_048266885.1 Methylophaga sp. | reverse complement strand
TAAAACAAGCCCGACGCGAAAGCGCCGGGCTTTTTTTATATTCAAAACTTGTGGTGATTTAACTTGAGCATGGCAACACCCATGTGTGACATTATCGCCCGGACAAGCAATGTCTGGAACATTGCTTTGCATACACTCCGTCCATGGAGATAAGCGATAATGCACGCCGATAGGCGCCCGAAGGGGGAGATGCAGGGAAGCATCTCATCAAAGTAGGTCAAAAATAGAAGGCTAAAGTTAACAGGGGTGGCCTTTTTTATTATCTATCGTTTAGACAAGGTGACCTACTTGAACGGAGTGGCCGATGATTGCTCCTGCAAAAACGGCATACGATGAGCTGGGATGTTCAACTGTCGAGATAGCAGGATGAAAGGAGCGATCACTCCACGTATGGAGATAAGTGTTTTTGCATGAGCGAAGCGTCAGTCACAGACATCTTGCTGATAAATCATGTCACAGATAACCGCCCCTGCGTTATCGGCATACATCACATTCATGTAAATAACTGACAGACTTTAATAAAACAAACCATCTCTAATGAGTCAGGGTTTTTATATTTGTACCTTACTTGACCAAGGCGAATCCCACAGTACCGATAATGGCTATTGCATAAGCGAGATACTGTCCATCAAACTAAATAACTGCTGAGTTTAATAGTAGGATCTGTACCCAAATCTTGGGTGATACCAATATCTATTGTAATATCCATGGTAGGGATAAAAACCGTTGTAGTAGAACGGGTCGTAGAATGGATCTCTTTGAACAGGGCGATATGGCTGCCATTTGTACATAGATGAAACATTAACAATCGGCATGACTAATTCTTTTTGGTCTACTTTTCGAATTTCTTCGCCATCAAGATTGCCTGTAAAGGTTAATAATGTTCCTTCTTTGTAAACGATTGGATCGACAAATTCAGTCGTTTGAGCGAGGAATCTGCCTTCACTTGGCTTATTCGTAATAGGTTTGCCGTAATGGTTCAAAGGGTATTGAACAATCTGAATAAGTGAAACATCATTACTGTTTTCAACATTGACTACTTCGCCACCCCAACGAACTTCTTGATTTGAAAATTTTGCTATTTGACTACGAACTTCATTAAGTTGAACGTCATTAATTGGTGCCGAACTAATTTGTTTCGGAATATTACTGCAACCCGAGAGTTGGATTAGAAATAAACTTGCCACAAAAAACGCAGACAGCTGCTTCATTTACAAACCTCTAGATAATTGTTTTACCTATTTAGAACAAAACGGATGTACTATAAGTTTCATGAAAAACAAAATTAAGTGAGTGAAAAAATTGATTTGGGAGTTTTTTCCCAAAAAGGCTGGACGGTTTTAATTATTACTGATATTCTTGCTGGCAATTTTCTGGTCAAATCTCCCAAACTTCATACAATCGCGTTCTCCGCGCGCATTCAAGGCAATTCTGATATAAAAACCCATTTTAGGTAATACATGAATCTGACAGAACTGAAAAAGCAGTCCGCTGCTGAATTAATGGAACTTGCACTCTCCATGAATCTTGAGGGCCTCGCCCGCAATCGAAAGCAAGAACTTATCTTTGCACTTGTTAAAGCACACGCTAAACAAGGCGATGATGTCTATACCACTGGTGTTTTAGAGTTATTACCTGATGGGTTTGGCTTTTTGCGTTCCCCGGAAGACTCTTATGTTGCCGGTCCCGATGATATTTATGTTTCCCCGAGCCAAATTCGACGATTTCATTTAAGAACGGGCGATACTATTAAAGGGAAAATTCGACCACCTAAAGATAGCGAACGTTATTTTGCTCTAGTTAAAGTTGATGAGATCAACTACGAAAAACCTGAAAACTCCCGTAATAAAGTACCATTTGAAAATTTGACGCCACTTTTTGCTAATGAACGTTTTAATTTAGAACGTGGTAATGGCAGTACAGAAGATTTAACAGCACGAATTATTGATTTAGCTGCACCAATCGGTAAAGGACAACGTGGTTTAGTTGTCGCACCACCGAAGTCTGGTAAAACAATGATTTTGCAGGCCATTGCGCAATCAATAGCCTCAAACTATCCTGAAAGTGACCTGATTGTATTGTTGATCGACGAACGTCCGGAAGAAGTTACTGAAATGCAACGTTCAGTTCGAGGAGAGGTCGTTTCTAGTACGTTTGATGAACCTGCAACTCGCCACGTCCAAGTTGCAGAAATGGTTATTGAAAAAGCTAAACGCTTAGTTGAACACAAACATGATGTTGTTATCTTATTAGATTCAATTACTCGTTTGGCTCGAGCTTATAATACTGTCTCACCTTCTTCCGGTAAGGTTTTAACTGGTGGTGTTGATGCTAATGCATTACAAAGACCTAAACGGTTCTTTGGCGCTGCCCGAAATATTGAAGAAGGTGGCAGTTTAACTATAATCGCGACTGCTTTGATCGAAACCGGCTCACGGATGGATGAAGTTATCTTCGAAGAGTTTAAAGGTACGGGTAATATGGAAGTATTACTTGAACGCAAATTAGCTGATCGTCGGATATATCCTGCAATTAACGTTACCCGTTCGGGCACGCGTCGTGAAGAGTTGCTGACAAACGAAGAAGACCTTCAGAAACTTTGGATTTTACGTAAGATTTTGGCTCCAATGGAACCTATTGAAGCAATGGAATTCCTCATGGATCGTTTGAAATCGACTAAAACCAATGTTGAGTTTTTTGACTCGATGAAACAAGGTTAAAAAATAAGTTTGTTGCAGGCACAATCTGCACCACCTGCTATTTTTTTGATGGGGCCAACGGCTGCAGGGAAAACTGATCTGGCCATATTTTTGGCCCAAAATTTACCTGTAGAAATTATAAGTGTGGACTCCGCACTTATTTATAAACAGATGGATATTGGTACTGCCAAGCCAGATGCTGAGACTTTAGAACAGTTCCCTCACCACCTTGTCGATATTATTGACCCAAAAGATGCTTATTCTGCCGGACGCTTCCGGCAAGATGCTCTAGCGCTAATGGCGGAAATCACCCGGCGTGGCAAAATTCCTTTATTAGTAGGCGGAACAATGCTGTATTTCAAAACCTTACAGTATGGAATTGCCGAATTACCCGAAGCTGATGCTGAGGTTAGATCAAAACTTGAGAAAGAACTTCATGACTTTGGTTTGTCGCATTTACATCAACGATTAAGTGAAATCGATCCTGTTTCTGCAAAACGCATCCATATTAACGATCCACAAAGATTGTTGCGTGCATTAGAGGTTTATGAAATTTCTGGAAAATCACTCACTGAATTAACTGAGCATTCAGATTTTTTGCTGCCATATCGTGTTATTAAAATAATTTTGGCACCTTTTGACAGAAAAATATTGCACAAACGTATTTCTGAACGTTATCAAAAAATGATGCGAGCAGGGTTTACCGATGAAGTTAAAAAACTACATGCACGGGGTGATTTACATCCTGGTTTACCATCTATTCGCGCAGTAGGCTATAGACAGGCTTGGTCTTATCTTTGTGGCGAGTATGATGAATCAACTTTTATTGATAAAGCGGTAATCGCCACAAGACAAATGGCAAAACGCCAATTGACGTGGTTGAGAGCTCAAAATGATGGTGTTTGGTTCGATAGTGGTAAAGATTTGCCTAAGGAGCCAGTATTAGGTTTCGTGCGCTCTGTGCTGTCAGAATCCGATAATGCTTGACGATTTTGTGCAGCCTTTTAGAATGCTTATAACAACTTAGAAGTTTAACAATAATAACAATGATGGAGTCGACAATGGCTAAAGCCCAATCCTTGCAGGATCCTTTTTTAAACGCATTACGTCGAGAAAATGTTCCAGTTTCAATTTATTTAGTAAATGGTATTAAATTGCAGGGTCAGATTGATTCTTTTGATCAATTTGTCATTTTGCTGAAAAACTCAGTCAATCAAATGGTTTATAAACATGCCATTTCAACGATTGTACCGGCTAGAAATGTTCAGATAACCCAAGAAGAATAAGGGAGTTTATTGATTGTTTGACAGACCTGATAGCAATGCTGCTTTTGAAGAAAATTCTGAACAAGAATCGGTTGTTTTAGTTCATCTCGATTTTAATGATCGGGGTTTTGAAGAAACACAACAGGAATTTCTTGAACTTGTTAATTCAACAGGTGCCAATATTTCTGCTGTGGTTCACGGTAAACGTCAAAGGCCTGATTCAAAGTATTTTGCTGGAACCGGTAAAGTAGAAGAAATAGCCGAATTAGTTGCAGCAAATGATGCTGCAGTGGTTATTTTCAATCATGAACTTTCTCCCAGTCAGGAACGTAATCTTGAGCAACGATTAAAATGTCGTGTACTAGGTCGGACAGGTCTGATTCTTGATATTTTTGCCCGTAGAGCACGTTCACATGAAGGTAAGCTTCAAGTTGAATTAGCACAGTTGCAGCATCTTTCAACTCGATTAGTCCGCGGTTGGACTCACTTAGAGAGACAAAAAGGCGGTATCGGTTTACGTGGCCCTGGTGAAACGCAGCTTGAAACCGATAGACGTTTGCTGGGTCAACGTATTAAATCACTCAAAAAACGTCTTGAAAAAGTACGTTCACAGCGTGATCAAGGCCGTCGTTCTCGTCAGAGAGCAGGGGTACCAGTTGTTTCGCTAGTTGGTTACACAAATGTGGGTAAATCTACCCTTTTCAATAGGATGACAGCATCAGATGTTTATGCTGATGACCGTTTGTTCGCCACCTTAGACCCTACTTTACGCAGATTCAGAATAGCCGATACCGAACCTTTAATTTTAGCTGATACTGTCGGATTTATCCGCCAGTTGCCTCATGATTTGGTCGAGTCATTTAGCTCAACTTTGGAAGAAACACGTGACGCATCTCTTTTATTGCACATAGTTGATGTCGCTGCAGTAGATAGGGACGAGTTGATGAAACATGTTGATGACGTTCTGCAGCAAATAGGTGCTGACGAACTGCCGCAATTGATTATTTACAATAAAATTGACCGCTTAGAAAACGTTCAGCCAAAACTGGAAAGAGATCAGCAAGGAAAAATTCGCCGTATCTGGCTTTCTGCACATACTGGTGAAGGCTTGGATCTTCTAAGACTTGCATTACAAGAATATTTCCCTGAGCAACTCTCAGCGATTGAATCAGTCAATTAAAGCGGACTTTTGGTTGCTATCGGCACCCATGTCCGTAAAATAGATTCATTCGGATCCCACATTGAAAATCTTAATTTAAATTTTGGAGCGGTACATGGCTTGGAACGAACCCGGTAGTGGTGATAAAGACCCATGGGGTAAGCGTGGTGGCAGTAATGATGGCCCCCCCGATCTTGATGAAGTAGTAAAAAATCTGCAACGTAAATTCGCTGGAATGTTCGGCGGAAAAAGTGGCGGTAATAACAATACACCACCGCCAGAAGGTGGAAGTAAATCTGGTTCAATCGGAGCAGGATTAATTGCTGCCATTATTTTATTGGTGTGGCTGCTTTCCGGAATTTATATTGTAGAACCCGCAGAGCGAGGTGTTGTATTGCGTTTTGGCCAATATAGCCATACCTCAATGCCTGGCCCTCATTGGCATTTTCCTTACCCTATCGACAAAGTCGAAGTAGTTGATGTAGCCAAAATACGATCTGTTGAAATTGGTTATCGTTCAAGTGGTGGTAGACCTGAAAGCAACGTTTTGTCTGAATCTCTAATGTTGACGAATGACGAAAATATCGTTGATTTAAAAATTGCCGGCCAGTACCGAATCAATGATGCTGCCCAATATTTGTTTAACGTTCGTACTCCAGACACCATTCTTCGTCAAATGATGGAAAGTGCTGTGCGTGAAGTTGTTGGTCAATCCACGATGGACTTTGTATTAACAGAAGGTCGTAGTGAAGTTGCCACACGAACTGAGCAACGCTTGCAAGCCATGTTAGATGCTCATGCAACAGGCTTAACCGTAACCAGTGTGAGCATGCAGGATGTACAACCGCCTGAACAGGTTCAGTCAGCGTTCGCGGATGTTGTAAAAGCACGTGAAGATGAAGTCAGAGCAAAAAACGAAGCGGAAGCCTATTCAAACGATATTATCCCTCGTGCGCGTGGTCAGGCATTCCGGGTCATTCAAGAAGCCGAAGCTTATAAAAGTCAAGTGGTTGCCAAAGCTAATGGTGAGGCAAGTCGCTTTGTACAAGTTATGACCGAATATGAAAAAGCACCTTTAATCACTCAAGAACGACTTTATATTGATGCAATGGAATCCGTTTATAGTCGTAGCCAAAAAGTAATGGTTGACGTAGATAGCGGTGGCAACAACGTGTTGTATTTACCACTGGATAAAATGCGTGGTAGCAGTAATAGCGCCCCGCGGGTTGATTTAAATAATTTGAATTATCCGACTACAAATAACCCCCAATCAACAACGAACACATCGACACAAGATGGTGCACGTAGCCGGGGAGGACGTTAATCATGAGTTCTAGATTTACTGCAATTATTTTTATTGTTGTACTTGCATTAATTACGCTAAGTTCAACCATCTTTTTTGTCGATGAACGTGAACGCGTGATATTGCTACGTTTAGGTCAAATTGAGCATGCAGATTTTGAACCGGGCATACATTTTAAAATTCCATTTGTAAATGAAGTTCGTCGCTTTGATGGTCGCATTCTGAGTCTTGATGCAACACCAGCTCGTTATCTGACAGGTGAAAAAAAGAACGTTATCGTCGATTCATTCATTCTGTGGCGTGTGTCAAATGTCGCTGATTATTTCACTTCAATGGGTGGTGACGAAGAAAGCGCCAAGCTACGTTTATCACAAATTGTAAAAGACGGATTGCGAGCTGAGTTTGGTCGTCGCACTATCCAGGAAGTTGTTTCCGGTGAACGTTCAGTAATGGTAAGTGGACTGATGGACGAAGCGAACCGTATTGCTAATGAGTTTGGTATAGAAGTCGTCAACGTGCGTATTAAACGTATCGACTTACCTACAGAAGTAAGTTCATCGGTCTACACCCGTATGGAAGCTGAACGTGAACGTGTTGCTAAAGATTTACGGTCACGCGGTGCAGAAGAAGCTGAAAAAATTCGTTCAGATGCTGATAGACAAAGAACTGTCATTTTGGCTGAGGCTAATCGTCAGTCTGAAATGCTTCGAGGTGAAGGCGATGCTTCTGCAACTCAAATATACGCAGATGCATATGGTCAAAACGAATCTTTTTACTCGTTCTACCGACGTTTAGGGGCATATAAGCATATTTTCCAAGGTGATGATTTGCTAGTTATTGAGCCCAAAGGTGACTTTTTCAGCAGTTTTAGTGACTTGAATACACTGGACTAGTGAGTGAGTCTCTGATCCACAGCCTATGGCTCGCCACTGCATTAATGCTGATTATTGAGGGGATTTTGCCTTTTATTAATCCCACAGCATTAAGGCGGGCCTTACTGCAAGTTGCCACTATGACTGACCAACAATTACGTACAACGGGATTGCTCAGCATGGTGGCAGGCTTGCTGATTTTATATTGGGTTAATTAATTTACATGACATTAAAAGAGAGTTGGTTGCTCCCTGAGGGCATTGATGAATTAATGCCGGAAGAGGCTGCGCAGCTGGAAAGAATGCATCGGCAGTTGGTTGATCGCATGCAAAGCTGGGGATATCAACTTGTTGTCCCACCCTTGGTCGAGTACTTGGACTCCTTGTTAACAGGAACGGCAAAAACACTTGATCTGCAAACCTTTAAACTGATTGATCAATTATCCGGTCGTTTGCTTGGCATTCGTGCTGATATGACGCCTCAAGTAGCCAGAATTGCAGCACACCGCCTACGCGACAACTCAGATGTTTTACGCCTGTGTTATATCGGTAGCGTATTGCATACGTTACCTGCTGGTCAGGCCAGTTCAAGAAATCCCATTCAATTAGGTGCTGAAATTTACGGACATGCTGGTCCGGAAAGTGATATGGAAAGCATCCAGCTGATGATCGAATTGTTGGTTAACAGCGGTGTCGCTGGACCTATTTCTTTAGATATTGGTCATGTTGGCATTTATCGTGGACTAGCAGACTTTGCTGAACTGGATGAAGAACAGGAACAAGCACTTTTTTCGGCAATGCAGCGTAAAGCCCTACCGGAAATCGAAAGTTTGTTAAGCCGTTATGCTATTGCTGAACCGGCAAGCAAAATGTTGGCAGCTTTGTCTGAACTTAATGGTGATGTCAGCGTTTTGGATAAAGCCAAACAGATATTAAAGGACGCACCAAAAGCGGTGTTAAACGCTTTAGATACATTAAATGTATTGGCGGAGATGTCGCAACAACGATTATCCGGTATCCAATTAAATTTCGATTTGGCAGAGCTTCGCGGCTATCATTATCATACAGGCGTGGTTTTCGCGGCTTACCAATCTAGCTCAGCACAAGCGATCGCCCTGGGTGGCAGATATGATGATATCGGGCAAGATTTTGGTCATGCTCAACCCGCCACGGGTTTTAGTCTGGATTTAAAAAAGTTAGTCACCAGCTTTCCCAAACCCACTGAAAAGCGCCAAGTGATTAGCGCAAGCTGGTCATCGGATCCAATTCAGCTAGAGATGGTCGAAAGCTTACGTGAGCAAGGTGAAATAGTGATGTTTACTTTGCCTGGCAGTACAGCTCAAAGCGAAAAAACATTGATTCAACAAGATGACCGCTGGCAAGTGGTCGAGACAGGAAATAACACGCGTGGCTAAAAATATTGTAGTAATCGGTTCTCAATGGGGTGATGAAGGCAAAGGCAAAGTAGTAGATTTGCTGACTGACAGCGTTTCCGCTGTAGTGCGTTTTCAAGGCGGACATAATGCAGGCCACACTCTGGTAATTGAGGGTAAAAAGACCATTTTGCACCTCATTCCTTCTGGCATTTTGCGTGAACATGTTCAATGTCTGATCGGTAATGGTGTAGTGCTATCACCGGAAGCATTAATTAAAGAAATGAACGAATTGGAAGCGAATGGTATTCCAGTTCGCCAGCGTCTGAAAATCAGTGCAGCCTGTCCGTTAATTTTGCCTTACCACGTGGCATTGGATGTCGCCAGAGAATCACGTCGTGGTAAAGATGCGATTGGAACAACTGGTCGGGGCATTGGCCCGGCCTATGAAGACAAAGTAGCTCGTCGTGGTTTGCGTCTTGGCGATCTGACTAATGAACAAAAATTTGTCGAAAAACTACGTGAAGTAGTCAATTTCCATAACTTTGCATTAATCAACTATTATCAGGCGGCGCCAGTCAGTTTTGAACAAGTACGTGATGAAACATTAGCTATGCGTGATGTGTTGCTTCCGATGATTGCTGATATTCCGGCTATGCTGCAACAATATTACCTCAATGGTGATCGTGTCATGTTTGAAGGTGCTCAAGGCGCTTTACTGGATATCGATCACGGTACTTATCCATACGTGACATCATCGAATACCACCGCAGGCGGCAGTGCGACAGGTGCTGGCGTCGGGCCATGCCATATTGATTACGTATTAGGCATTACCAAAGCTTACGCCACACGTGTTGGCGCAGGTCCATTTCCATCAGAATTAAGCTGTGACATCGGTAAACATTTATCGGTAAAAGGTCACGAAAAAGGTTCTACTACCGGGCGTGATCGCCGGTGTGGTTGGCTGGATATGGTGGCATTAAATCGCGCCAGTTGGATCAACAGTATTACTGGCTTATGTTTAACCAAACTGGATGTGCTGGATGGGCTGGAAACTATTCGTCTATGCGTTGGTTATAAACGTAATGGTGAAGATGTAACGGTTCTGCCTTTAAGTGCGGATGAATTTGACGGATGTGAGCCGGTGTATATTGATATGCCAGGCTGGCAGGAAGCGACCATAGGTATTACAGACTTTGATGCATTACCGGAGAATGCACGCAACTACATCGACAAAATCCAGGAATTGGCTGGCGTGCCGATTGATATTATTTCCACAGGTCCAGATCGTTGCGAAACCATTATTCGTCGGGATTTATTCAGTTTGTAATATCGACTGAAAATTATTTCAAAACGCCCTCTTTTTGAGGGCGTTTTTGTTTGTGGCATTATTTTCTATCAGGAGAAATCGCGGCATAGAGTGCCGAATAGTCGGTATTTTCCATGCCCATTGCTACAGCTTTATCTAACAATCGACTTATACCTTCAAGTGCTGTGGTATCAAGTCGCAGTTTTTCACCGACCTCCAGGAATAGTCTAGTGTCTTTAGCTAGATGTTTAGTCGGGAAATTCGGATCGCTGAAGTTTCGATCGCGCATGCGATCTAATTTTTTATCAAAGGTTGGTGCGTATAGAGCACTTTCACGCAAAATCTGCATAAATAGATCAACATCAATCTGAGATTCCTCGATTAATGCAAGACTTAATGAAAATGTTGCAGTAAGACCGGCGATTAACTGATTCATAGCTAATTTAACCGCCGCCCCCTGGCCAGTTTCACCGATGTAGCGAGGTGTTTCTCCAATCATTTTCAACAACGGAAGTGCCTGACGATAATTCTCTTCCAAACCCGCCGCCATAAGAATTAATGTACCACTCCGGGCTTCAGGTAAACTGCCTAGCACTGGACATTCAAGATATTTAGCATCAACACTGTTCAGCTGGTTTTCAAGATGCTGAGATTGCTCCGGAGCAATCGTGCCCATCTGGATAAATAACTTATCCGAAAAGGCACCGGGACTGACACTGTCCAGTACGGTTGCAATCGCCTCGGCATCGCTTAACAGCAAGATAACCATTTCACTTTGCTCAACAGCTTCGCTGGCAGTTTCGCAAATTCGGGCACCATGAGTGCTTAGATCTGCAATCTTTTCAATACTTCGATTATAGATACTTAACTCACATTTCTCGCTGAGAAGGTGTTCTGCCAGAGCATTGCCCATCAGGCCACCGCCAAGAATGGCTATTTTCATAATGACTCCTAAATTTGTGTAACTAAAAAAACTATTCTTACATAGATGCTACGTGCGTTGTGGGATACAATATGCGGGCATTTACAGCCGCTACAGGGGAAAACTGTGTACAAAAAAAACATGAGCATCGCTGATTTTGATGACGAGTTATTTCAAGCAATTTCTGCTGAAGAACAACGTCAGGAAGATCATATCGAATTAATCGCTTCTGAGAACTATACCAGCCCACGGGTGATGGAAGCTCAGGGCTCATTGTTAACCAACAAATATGCAGAAGGTTATCCCGGCAAACGTTATTATGGCGGTTGTGAACACGTTGATACTGCTGAAGATTTAGCCATTGAACGTGCTAAAGCTTTGTTCGGTGCGGATTACGCTAACGTGCAACCACATTCCGGTTCACAAGCCAATGCTGCGGTTTATCTGGCTTTATTGCAACCTGGCGATATGATTCTAGGCATGAGTCTGGCACACGGTGGCCATCTAACTCATGGTGCCAAAGTCAGCGCATCCGGAAAAATCTATAATTCTGTTGCTTATGGCATTAGCAGTGATTCCGGTGAGATTGATTACAACGAAGTTGAAAAACTAGCCAAAGAACATCAGCCAAAAATGATCGTTGCCGGTTTCTCGGCTTACTCACGTATTATCGATTGGCAAAAATTCCGTGATATCGCGGATTCTGTTGGCGCTTATCTGTTGGTCGATATGGCACACGTTGCCGGTTTGGTAGCTGCAGGGCTTTATCCAAATCCAGTACAAATCGCTGATGTAACGACCACTACGACTCACAAAACATTAAGAGGCCCGCGTGGTGGTCTGATTCTGGCCAAATCTAATCCCGAGATTGAGAAAAAATTGAACTCCGCTGTCTTCCCTGGTTTCCAGGGTGGTCCGTTAATGCACGTCATTGCGGCGAAAGCGGTTGCTTTCAAGGAAGCAATGTTGCCAGAGTTTAAAACCTATCAACAGCAAGTTGTTAAGAATGCCCAAGCCATGGCCAAAGTGTTTATGGCTCGTGGCTATGATGTGGTTTCGAAAGGAACTGATGATCATCTTTTCCTGGTCAGCTTTATTGAAGCCGGTCTGACCGGTAAAGAAGTCGATGCATGGTTGGGTAATGCACATATTACGGTCAATAAAAATGCCGTTCCTAATGATCCACAATCACCATTCGTTACCTCTGGTATTCGTGTCGGAACACCGGCGGTTACCACTCGCGGTTTCAGCGAGCAGGATTGCACTGATCTGGCCGGCTGGATGTGTGATGTCATTGATAGCCATGGCGATGAGAAAGTAATTGCAGCTATTCGTGACAAAGTAACGACTATATGCAAACGATTGCCAGTTTACTCATAAGTTTGTGCTGACTGATGCGCTGCCCGTTTTGCGGAGCTGAAGATTCAAAAGTCGTCGATTCGCGTCTTTCTTCCGAGGGAGACGCGATTCGACGTCGTCGCATGTGTCAGGAATGTAATGAACGTTTTACTACGTATGAAACGGCTGAGCTGAGTTTGCCTCGGTTGATCAAGCGTGACGCTACTCGTGAAGCATTTGATGAAAATAAATTACGTGCTGGCATTATGCGGGCTTTGGAAAAACGCCCGGTCAGTATTGATGCCATTGATAATGCAGTAAAAACCATTACTCGGCGCTTATGGGCGACGGGCGAAAGAGAAGTGCAGAGTCGTCTGGTGGGTGACTGGGTAATGGATGCATTGCGTGAGCTTGATGAAGTGGCTTATGTCAGATTTGCATCAGTGTATCGAAGTTTTCAGGATGTGAATGCATTTCGAGAAGAAATCGAGCGTATGGAAAATCGTGCTTTATCTGATAAAGACAGCTGAATCTCGCTATCAGCCTAAGTTTATGCAAACGCATCATTCGAATGCGATTACAATCAATGTAAAAGATCATCTGTGGAGGCAACCCCAATGAGCCAACACGAACAATACATGGCCCAAGCAATTCAACTGGCTTGGAAAGGCTTATATACCGCCGATCCTAATCCGCGGGTGGGTTGTGTCATTGTCAAAAATGATCAGATCATTGGCCAGGGCTGGCATCACCGTGCCGGAGAAGCGCATGCCGAAATAAATGCTCTGCATGATGCCGGACATGATGCAGAAGGCGCAGATTGTTATGTAACACTTGAACCTTGTAGTCATTTTGGTCGCACTCCGCCTTGTGCTGATGCATTGATCCGATCGGGAATTAAACGTTTATTTGTGGCAATGACCGATCCCAATCCAGTCGTTTCGGGTACTGGTATTCAGCGTATTGAACAAGCGGGCATTGAAGTTCATCAAGGCATATTGGCAGCTCAAGCAGAACAATTAAATCCTGGTTTTATTCAACGTATGCGTATCGGCAGACCCTATGTGCGAAGTAAAATGGCCATGAGTCTTGATGGTCGCACAGCCATGGCATCAGGCGAGAGCAAATGGATAACGGGTACAGAAGCACGCGCTGATGTACAAAAACTTCGAGCTCGTAGCTCAGCGATACTCACCGGTGTGGGCACCATTATCGCGGATGATCCTTTGTTAAATGTTCGCCATGTTGCTGAATGGTATCCGCAAGGAGAGGCGATACGCCAACCGCTAAAAGTCATCGTAGACAGCGAGCTTCGGATGCCTGTCAATGCACAAATCCTCAATGATGAAAAAGTGTTGCTGTTTACTGCCTGTGATCGCATGGTGCGTGATGATGTTGAAACCATTGTATTGCCTGCACCAAATAATCAGGTCGATTTAACTGGCATGTTATCGGTATTAGCCAAGCGTGAAATTAATGAAGTTATGGTTGAAGCTGGCGCGGTATTAAACGGCGCATTATTACGCTCACAATTAATTGATGAAATGATTTTTTATGTTGCACCGAAACTGATGGGGGATTCCGCTAGAGCCGTTTTCCACCTCCCAGGCATGGAGCGCATGGCTCAGAATATTCAACTTAATATCATCGATATTCGCGCCGTTGGCAATGACTGGCGGATTACCGCTAAACCCCAATATAACGAGGCTTTTTAATTCATGTTCACAGGTATTATTGCGGCTGTAGGTCAGCTTAAATCTTTGCAATCAGTTGGTGGTGATATCCGCTTGCATATTGACACTGCGAAGTTGGATCTTAATGACGTCAAGCTGGGTGATAGCATCGCGGTAAATGGTGTGTGTTTGACTGTGGTGGAAATGGCAGCTAAAAGCTTACAGTTTGATGTGTCTCAGGAAACATTACAGCGAACCAGTCTGGGACAATTAAAAACCGGTAGTGAAGCCAATCTTGAGAAAGCCCTTGCCGTTGGGGATCGATTAGGTGGTCATATGGTGAGCGGCCATGTTGATGGTTTGGGTGAAGTGATCAGTAAAACGGCTTCGGCTCGTTCTTGGCAATATAAGATAAAAGTTCCGGCAGAACTGGAGCGTTATATTGCAGAAAAAGGTTCAATTACCATTGATGGAGTCAGTCTTACAGTCAATGGTGTTTTTGAGGGTGGATTTGATATCAATATCATTCCGCATACCCTTGAAGAAACCATTATCAAACATTATCAAACCGGCACCAAGGTCAATCTGGAAGTAGATTTGATTGCCCGCTATCTGGAGCGTTTACTGCCTCAGACCGGCTCTAACATCAGCCGGGACTTTCTTACACAACATGGTTATATCCGTTAATGCAAATCAATAGTACTCAAGAGATCATTGATGATCTAAAACAAGGCAAAATGGTCATCATCATGGATGATGAAGATCGTGAGAATGAAGGTGATTTAGTGATGGCCGCCGATAAGGTTACTGCTGAAGCGGTTAACTTTATGGCTAAATTCGGTCGCGGACTGATATGCCTGACATTAACAGAAGATCGTTGCCGTCAGTTACGTCTACCTTTAATGGTGACCGATAATCAAACGCCTTATGCCACCAATTTCACTGTTTCAATAGAAGCTGCTGAAGGGGTAACAACCGGTATCTCCGCAGCGGATAGAGCATTAACCATTCAGAAAGCCGTAGCTGTACAAGCTAAACCAGAAGATCTGGTTCAGCCCGGGCATATCTTTCCGTTAAAAGCCCAACCTGGTGGCGTGTTAACGCGTGCTGGGCATACAGAAGCGGGTTGTGACTTGGCTTATCTAGCAGGGTGCACCCCTGCAGCAGTCATTGTTGAGATCCTCAATGATGATGGCACCATGGCCCGCCGTCCAGATCTGGAAAAGTTTGCCGAAACGCATCAGCTTAAAATCGGCACGATCGCAGATTTAATCAGCTACCGCCTGCAAAATGAAATGACCATTAAAGCCATGTCGACATGTGACTTTCCGACAGAATATGGTGATTTCACTTTGCACAGCTATCAAGATGATGTAAACGGCCAAACCCATTTGGCATTGGTGTTTGGTGATATCGATGCCGAGCAGGAAACATTGGTGCGGGTACATATGGCCGATCCTTTAGGTGATTTATTGGCCTCAAAACGTGAACCGACACATTGGCCTTTGCCGGATGTGATGCGCCGAATTCAACAGGCTGGCAAAGGTGTGTTAGTGGTCTTGCGGCAACCTGAACAAAATAAGCAACTGGCGGCAAAAATTGCTCGTTACCAACAGCAAGATCAAGGTGAAGCCGCGCCATTCAAAGCGAGTTGGGATTTAAGAACCTTCGGCGTCGGCGCACAAATTTTAGCGGATCTCGGTGTTCGCAAAATGCGGGTGATAGGTACGCCGACTAAACTGACGGGTGTTTCGGGTTTTGGTTTGGAATTAACCGGCTACTTAGAAGATTGAATATAACCGGTGAATAAGCATATTTATATTGTGGCGGGTGAAGCATCGGGCGAAGCACATGCGGCTCGCCTTGTCAGTGCTTTAAAAAAACAACAGCCAGCGATTTATATCACCGGTATCGGTGGTGAAAAAATGCGGGCAGCTGGCGCCGATATCAGTATCGATTTTGCTGAACTTGCGGTGATGGGCTTAGTGGAAGTCATCAAACGCTACCCCAAAATTAAAGCCATTTTTAATCAGGTCGTCGCCGAATTACGCCGTCAGCCACCTGATTTGCTGATTTTGGTGGATTATCCGGGCTTCAATCTAAAACTGGCTAAACAAGCCAAGAAACTCGGTATTAAAGTTTTGTATTACATTAGCCCGAAAATCTGGGCTTGGCGAGCGGGGCGTATTGAACAAATTAAACGTGATGTAGACCATATGGCCGTGTTATTTCCATTTGAACAGGAGATATACGAAAACGCAGGTGTTGCGGTTACTTGTGTAGGACATCCGTTGGTTGATGCAGTTTATAGTGAACTTTCTCAGTCTGCTGCACGTGAAAAATTTTCTTTAGATAAAGATATTCGGGTTATTGGCTTGTTTCCTGGCAGTCGCCGCAGTGAAATTTCAGCCTTACTACCGATAATGTTGGATGCGGCGGAACGAATTGAAACACGACATTTTCCGATTCAGGTAGTGATTCCCCAAGCCCCAGGAATTAATGAAGAATACCTGCAACAATTTTCAGCCGGATCAGTTTTACGCATCAGTATTATTAAAGACGATTTTTACGAGGTCATAAAAGCTTGTGACGCCGTAGTGGCGGCTTCGGGTACCGTGACCTTGGAAATTGCATTGATAGGTGTGCCACATTTTATTGCTTATCGGGTGTCTCCATGGAGCTATCGGATACTGAAACGTTTAGTGAAAATTCCGTATGTAGGATTGTGTAATATAGTGACTCAACAGCCCGTCATTAAAGAATTACTACAAGATGAAGTCACGGCGGTTCGATTAGAACAGCAATTAATGGATTTGTTAACCCATCCCCATAGGCAAGAACAGGCAGAAAAAATTCGACAGCAAGTACGTGATGCACTTGGACCGAGTGGCGGGGCTGACAATGCGGCTGAGCTTATACTGAGACTTGTTTCCGAATGAGCATAATCGCATTAATTGCCGGCATAGATGAAGTTGGAAGAGGTCCTTTAGCTGGTCCAGTTGTTACGGCTGCAGTTGTCTTAGATCCAAGCAAACCAATTCACGGGTTAACCGATTCCAAAAAGCTCAGTGAAAAGCGTCGCGAACAATTAGTACCGTTGATTGAGCAATATGCGTATGCCTGGGCACTTGGCCGGGCAGAGGTGGAAGAGATTGATCAGTTAAATATTCTGCAAGCCAGTTTACTGGCGATGCAACGGGCAGTGGCTGCTTTGCCTTTCGAAATTGAGCATGCACTAGTTGACGGTACGCATGCACCGAATTTGAACTGTAAGGTCACGACCATTATTAAAGGCGATTTAACTGAGCCGGCCATTGCGGCAGCTTCGATATTGGCCAAGGTTGCCAGAGACCGTGAGATGCTAGTTTTAGATGAACTTTATCCTGGCTATGGACTTGCAAAACATAAAGGCTATCCAACGGTACAGCATCAACAGGCTTTGCTTGAACTCGGGCCATCTCCCATCCACCGTCGTTCATTTGCTCCTGTACGCCGAGCGTTGAGATAAATTGATGCATTTTCCAGATAACGTTTACAAGCATGGTATTATTCGCACCTTATGCTTTCGATAAATTCACTCATCAGCTCATTCAAACGGATCAAAGCCGGTAAAAAAAGCCGTGCAGCAGCCGAGGGAGCCGCACCACTTATTGTGCCGCGTGCCGACCATAATATTTCTCGTGATGTCATCAGTCCCAGTGCGTTAAAAGTACTCTACACGCTTAAAGATGCGGGTTTTGAAGCCTATTTGGTGGGCGGCTGTGTACGTGATTTATTATTGGGCTATGAACCTAAAGATTTTGATATTTCCACCAATGCGCTGCCGGAGCAAGTTCACCGTTTATTTCGTCGCAGTCAGCTGATTGGCCGCCGTTTTAAACTCGTTCATGTGCGCTTTGGTCGGGATGAAATCATTGAGGTTGCTACTTTCCGGGCACCCCCAGAAGCTGAAAATCATGTCGATAAACAAGGTCGTATCATGCAGGATAATGTGTACGGCACATTAGAGCAGGATGCGTGGCGACGTGACTTCACCATTAATGCTTTGTATTACAACATTCGTGACTTTTCAATAGTTGATTACACTGGCGGCATTGCCGATCTGCAAGCGGGTTTGATTCGCTTGATTGGTGATAAACCGGTTCGTTATCGTGAAGATCCAGTCAGAATGTTGCGGGCTTTACGCTTTATGGCCAAACTAGGGCTAAAGCTAGAAGCTGAAACGGAACAACTGATTGTCGATTTAGCACCCTTGCTAAGTGATATACCACCCGCCAGATTATTTGATGAAACCTTAAAGCTATATTTAAGTGGTCAAGCGGCCGTTACTCATGAGCTGCTTTGTCACTATGGCGTATTTGACCATCTTTATCCCCAAACGGCGGCTTTATTGCACCAGGAAAAAGATGGTTATCCACGTACTTTACTTATGAAAGCCCTGGAAAACACCGATAAACGACTAGCTGAAAATAAACCTGTCACACCGGCATTTTTGTTCGCCGCTTTATTGTGGGAACCATTACGTCAACGCTGGTTACAATTAAGCAAGGATATGCCTGAAATCCCGGCAATGCAGCGTGCGGCTGGCGAAGTATTATCCGAACAAATTCAAACGGTGGCCATTCCTAAACGCTTCAGTCTGGTCACCCGTGATATCTGGACTATGCAACCCCGGTTGACTCGTCGTCAGGGTAAGCGCGCTTTTGCTTTGTTATTGCATCCTAAGTTTCGGGCTGGTTATGACTTTCTGGCTTTACGAGCCCAATCAGGTGAACCGCTGCAGGAGCTGACCGATTGGTGGACTACTTTCCAGCAGGCTTCTGCTACCACTCAGTCCGATATGGTGAATGCTTTGGGTGCTGGTGGAGAAACAGAAAAACGTAAACCAAAGCGTCGTCGCAGACGTAAACCTGCTATAAAAAAAGTGGAATAATGCTCGCTTATATTGGACTTGGCAGTAATCTGGAAAACCCGTTGCAGCAGATTAAAACAGCCATAAATGATTTGCAGTCTTTAGCCGATATAACTATCGTCTCAGTATCTTCGTTATACCAGAGTCCGCCCATGGGCCCTGCAGATCAGCCAGATTACATCAATGCGGTATTGTCATTGGAAACCACGCTGCCTCCACATCAATTACTGGACGCCTTACAATCTGTAGAACAATTGCATGGTCGTGTGCGCAAGCGTCATTGGGGGGAGCGCACGCTGGATTTAGATATCTTGCTCTATGGCAATCAAATATTGGATGATGAACGATTGAAAATACCTCATCCCGGCATGCATGAGCGGGCTTTTGTATTATACCCATTAGCCGAAATTGCCCCGGAGGTTGAGATCCCAGGTATTGGCGCCTTGCAGGAAATATTACCTTTGTGCCCTCAAGGTGATTTACAACAAGTGGAACAGATTAGCTTATGAAAACATTGCCACATCGATATATTGTTGTTGAAGGTCCGATTGGTGTCGGCAAAACGCATCTGGTTAAACGAATAGCCGAGAGTTTTTCTGGCAATACATTATTAGAAGCACCAGAGCAGAACCCATTTTTAGAACGTTATTATCTGCATCCCAAACAATCAGCATTACCGACCCAACTAAGCTTTTTGATGCAGCGCGTTAAATTAGCCAAAACCTTACAACAGGATGATTTATTTACATCACTGCATGTAGCAGATTTCATGTTGGAAAAGGACCGATTATTCGCCCAGATATCGCTGGATGACGATGAGCTGGCCTTGTATAACATGGTTTATGACAGCCTCACTATGCACCATCGCACCCCCGATCTGGTGATTTACCTGCAAGCTTCTTTACCCATATTGAAAACCCGGATTTCACAACGAGGTATCAGCTATGAACAGCACGTTGAAGATGCTTATTTGAAACGTCTGGCAGATTCGTATGCTGACTTTTTTCATTATTACGACTCATCACCGCTGCTCATTGTGAATGCCGAGCAGATTGATTTGGTGAAAAGTGAAGCTGATTATCAGCAACTTCTGGATCAAATTTGCACCATTCAAAGTGGTCGACAATATTACAATCCGCTACCGGTGAAAGAGAAAAAAGCATGAGCCGTTTGAGTCTGCATCAGCTGCGTAAAATGAAAGCTGAGCAAAACAAAATTGCTGTTTTGACGGCCTATGATGCGACGTTCAGTCATGTACTTGAACAGGCTGGCGTTGATATTGTTCTGGTCGGTGATTCATTAGGCATGGTCATTCAAGGTCAGGAAAGTACCTTGCCAGTCACCGTTGATCATATGATTTACCACACCGCTAATGTGATACGCGGCAGTGATCGTTTGTTTGTCATCACTGATATGCCTTTTATGAGCTACGCCAATATTGATCAGGCTTTGCATAATGCCGCTCGGTTGATGGCCGAAGGTGGGGCGCAGATGGTTAAGCTTGAAGGCGGATCAGAGCTGGTTGATTTAATCACTGCGTTAACTCAGCGTGGCATCCCGGTGTGTGGACATCTTGGCTTATTACCGCAGTCAGTCCATAAGCTGGGTGGTTATCTGGTTCAGGGCAGAGAACAGGCTGCTGCAGATAAAATTCTGCAGGACGCGATCAGTCTGGAAAAAGCCGGCGCTGATATGTTGGTTTTGGAATGCGTACCTGCAACGTTAGCAAAACTTATCAGTGAAGCATTAACCATTCCGGTAATAGGCATTGGTGCTGGTGCTGATTGTGATGGGCAAGTGCTGGTGTTATATGACATGTTGGGTATTACACCTGGAAAACGTCCACGCTTTAGCCATGATTTTCTCGCTGATAGCGATCATATTCCCGCGGCAATAACTCAGTATGTGGCAGCCGTTAAAAATGGTGAATTTCCTACCTCTGAGCAACAGTATTAATGCAAATTGTTGAGTCAATTCTGAGCCTGCGAGGCCAGATAAAAACGTGGCGCGTGGATGGTGAGACCATTGCCTTTGTGCCGACTATGGGGAATCTGCACGATGGTCATATTTCACTGGTTAAAAAAGCCCAGACATTGGCTGACAGAGTTGTAGCCAGTATTTTTGTGAATCCATTGCAGTTTGATGACAAACAGGATTTAGCTAAATATCCACGTACATTGCAGGCTGACATTAAAAAACTCATGCAAGCTGGCTGTAATCTGTTATTTACCCCAGATACCGATGTGATGTATCCCCATGGCATGGATTTTCATAGTTTTATTCATGTACCCGGCATGGATGACAAACTATGTGGACTGGAACGACCTGGGCACTTTGATGGTGTGGCAACTGTGGTCACCAAGTTATTTAATATGGTGCAGGCTGATGTCGCAGTATTTGGTGAAAAGGATTATCAGCAATTGTTGTTGATTCGAAAATTGGTCAGCGATTTGAACCTGCCGGTTAAGGTTGTCGGTGCGCCGACCGTAAGAGAGGAGAATGGTCTGGCAATGAGTTCACGTAACCAGCATTTAACGGAAGCCGAAAAGCAGCAAGCGGCAACGTTGTATGCGAGTTTAAACCAACTTAAACAGCAGCTGGAAACGGGCAACCAAGATCCTAACGGTTTACTGAGCCATGTTCATTCTCAATTAACTGCAGCCGGATTCGCCATGGACTATATTGATATTCGCCGTGCTGAAGATTTGCAATTAGCCAATCCTGCAGTTGATAAAGAATTGCGTTTGCTGGCAGCGGGTCGGCTAGGCAATGTACGTTTGATTGACAATATCGCGTGTAACCTTGCTTGAAAATACTGAAAAAGCGATAATACACAGCTTACTGACGGAAATTTGCCTGCTATGCATCTGACACTGTTAAAAGCTAAATTACATCGTGCCTGCGTGACCCATTCCGAATTGGAATACGAGGGTTCATGTGCGATTGATGGCAAATTACTTGAAGCCGCCGGCATTCATGAGTATGAACAAATCCATATTTACAACGTCGCCAATGGCGAACGTTTTGTGACTTATGCCATTCGTGCTGAAGACGGTTCTAATATCATCTCAGTTAACGGTGCTGCGGCGCATAAAGCCTCTCCCGGTGATCGCATTATTATTTGTGCATATACCGCGATGGATGCTGAAGAAGTAAAAAGCTTCAAACCGACGCTGGTCTATCTAAATGAAAATAATGATATTACTCATATGCGTCATGCCATTCCTGTTCAAGCGGCTTAATTAAACTCCTTCAAATATAACGGTTTGTAAGACTGTCATTGAACAGTCATCAAATCGTTATTTTTTTGTCATAAGAGTTCTCTAGACTTTGCAAGCATGAAGTCACCAGAGAAACTGTATGCTCAATATTGAACAAGCTGTTCAACAAAAATTTCCCAATTTCCAGCATCAAAAACCTTGGCTCAGAATACCGACGTTAGGCTTTCTTCGAAAAATCACTCACGAACAAGAAGTTAATCGTTTCCTGGAACAGCATAAGCAGCTTGAGGGCTTCGATTTCATTGATGAAGTCCTGGACTACTTCAACTTCAGCTACAGTATTACTCACCGTCATCGTAATAATATTCCAGCCACAGGTCGCGTAGTGATTGTCGCCAATCATCCCCTGGGTGCATTGGATGGCTTGTGTTTATTAAAGCTGGTGGGTGAAGTCAGACGTGATGTCAAAATTGTTGCCAATGATATGCTGCTGAATTTTTCGGCATTAAGTTCGTTGTTTCTGCCAGTTGATAATCTCTCCAAATCTACTCGCAAAAGCAGCGTCGCTCGGATTGTTGAGTGCTTGAATAATGATGAAGCTGTCATTGTGTTTCCTGCTGGAGAAGTGTCACGTATTAGACCAGGCGGTGTGCGTGATGGTAAATGGAACAGTGGCTTTTTAAATTTTGCCAAAAAAACACTAGCCCCCATTTTGCCGATATACGTTGAAGCCAGAAACTCATCGTTATTCTACAGCGCCTCAATGGTATATAAGCCATTGTCAGGCATGATGCTGGCACATGAAATGTTCAATAAAAACTCCAAAACCATCTCGATGCGAGTAGGGGAGCCGATTGCTTATCAGCAAATTGAACAATTACCTTTGGTCAAAGCCGAAAAAGCCAAATTATTACGGCGTCATTTATATCGGCTGGCTAAGGGTAAAAAACCATTATTTATAACTGAGCAAACTATTGCTCACCCGCAAGAACGCCGGGCAATCAAAAAAGAATTGCAGCACGCAGAATTATTAGGTGAAACTGCCGATAATAAGAAGATATACCTGTTTGATTATCAGGCGAATTCTGCCGTTATGCAGGAGATTGGTCGGCTACGGGAAATTACCTTCAGACAAGTTGGTGAGGGCACCGGTAAAAAGCGAGATTTAGACGATTATGATCGGGATTATCGGCATTTAATACTCTGGGATGAACAGGAGCTTGAGATAGCCGGTGCTTATCGAATTGGTGAAGTCGCACGCATTATGTCTGCAGGACGAGATATCTATACCAGTGAGCTGTTTCAATTTAATTCAGCGATGCAGAATTATTTTCCAGTAAGCATTGAATTAGGCCGCAGCTTTGTCAGCCCCAAATACTGGGGCAAACGTAGTCTGGATTATTTATGGTATGGCATCGGTGCTTATCTAAAACGTTATCCAGAGGTACGGTATCTATTTGGTCCTGTCAGTTTGAGCAATACCTATCCTGATTTTGCCAAGGCGTTGATTGTCAGTTTTTATCAAAAACATTTTGCTGATACAGAAACCCTAGCGAATGCCAGAGTACCTTCAGTGTTTGATATTGAGATACAACAACGGGTAAATACAACATTAGTTAATGATGATGCGGATAGTGATTTCATGGCGATGCGTGAGCAATTGGCGCATATGAATGTCACTGTGCCGACACTGTATAAACAATATGCTGATATTTGTGAGCCAAGTGGGGTGCGGTTTATTGATTTTAATATTGATGCCAACTTCGGAAACTGTATTGATGGTCTAGTGATGGTGGATTTACAGCAGTTAAAGCCAGCTAAGCGTAAACGTTATCTGGGGGAAGCGAAGGCTTAACCTGCTATCCATGACAGCGTTTAAGTTTTTTGCCACTGCCACAAACACAGTTCTCGTTGCGACCCAGTTTTGTCGGTGGTAAAAACTCGCCATCTAGATAAAACCATTGACCTTGTTGGCGAGTAAATCGTGAGCGTTCATGTAATTGTCCGATAGGTTTATCGACATAAAAAGCAATAAAATCGATCTCAGCTTGATCGTCAGTTTCGGTATGCTCCAAAATGGTTAACCCCAACCACTCGGTGGTTTCCATCGTTTGCTGCAGATTTAGCAAATCATCTGGCCGTCGTTGTGATGGATGTAATGTTGCATGCAAATAGCTCGTATTGTGAAGTACAAACGCACTGTAGCGTGAACGCATTAATTGCTCAGCGTTGGTCGCCACATGTTTGCCTTGATGCAGCAAGCCACAACACTCGTCATACACAGATTGACTTTGGCACGGACAAAGTTGGTTTTTCATTAGAAGGTAATCTTCATTAAATCAGGGTGTTGAAGATGATAGTTTAATTTATTCTTAACTTTCTGGTTGCTTATTATTTTGTACTTAATATCGGTTTCGCTATCGAATTCAGGTGGTGACAATCCCATTAACTGCCTTGCATAACTGTAAAACTCCCGCTTAGTCGGGTGAGTATCAGCACAGCCATTAAAGATTTCACCCCAAGCTTGTTGCTGCAAGATGGCATTGATAATACCTAAACAATCATCCAGATGAATCAGATTTACCGGGGCGTCTGCTTGAGGCACATTGCGGCCATTGCGAAAAAACCGGCCAGGATGGCGTCGTTTATCAATCAAACCACTGAAACGTAAGATGGTTGTTTGGAAATGTGGGTTAGCTTGAAACTGTTGTTCAATTTGCCATAACAAATTGTTGTGATCTTCAGCTTTTTCATCTTCACTAACTTCACGGTTTAGGTTTTGATATACCGAGGTTGAACTAATAAACAAAACTTTTTGAATCGGCGATTTTTCAATTTGCTGGATAAGATCGGCAAAACCAGTTTGGTTTTTAGAGGTGATGTTGATGATCAGAATTTCGCTATGTAAAAATTCTTGGATATTGGATAACTGATCAATATCAACATAAAATGCGCTAGCGCCAGCGGTTTCAAGTTCAGAGAACCTTTCACGATGTCGAGTTGAAGCTTTTACATCAAAGCCTTGTTTATATAGTTGAGTTGCCAGTGGTAAGCCAAGCCAGCCGCTCCCTAAAATACTAATAGTGTTGATGCTCAACTCCTTCTAGACAAATACATAATCTGCCTATTGTGCAGCTTGATGTAGATCAAAACAAACCACTTTGTTACATAGGCTTAACTTATAAACACGTTATGCTAGGTTGTGATCGTTGCCTGGAGTTACTGATGAAACAGCATATGCAGTCTCAACCATTCGAACAATCCTGGCATCACCTCAGCTCAGAAGAAAGTTTGTCACTACTTGAGAGTGACAAGCATGGTTTGGATTCCGAAACCGTTGAACAACGTTTGCAGCAATTTGGTGAAAATCATTTGCCCCGGGCTAAAGGGCGTTCTGCAATAGCCAGGTTATTTGCTCAGCTGCACAATATGATCATTTATGTGTTGTTAGCTGCGGCGTTGCTTACCGCTTTGCTGGGTCATTGGATAGATTTCTGGGTAATTCTTGCGGTTGTCATTTTAAACACGCTAATTGGCTTTATTCAGGAGGGAAAAGCGGAAAAAGCGCTTGATGCTATCAAAGATATGCTGGCGCCTCATGCAACAGTAATCCGCAGTGGGCACCGTCTGCGGATTGAAGCCGATCAGCTGGTTCCCGGTGATGTGGTTGTGTTGGAACCCGGCGATAAGGTACCCGCTGATCTAAGACTTTTCAGTGCAAAAGGCTTACAAATTCAGGAAGCAGTATTGACCGGTGAGTCAGTCGCTGTTGAAAAACATCATCAACCGGTAGCAAGTGATGCCGTATTAGGTGACCGGCTGTGTATGACGTATTCAGGCACGTTAGTCACTTCTGGTCAGGGACATGGGGTGGTGGTTGCAACCGGAGCACATACTGAAATTGGTCGTATCAGTGGCATGATTTCTGATATCGAAAACCTAACTACACCGTTGTTACAACAAATTTCCGTCGTCTCCCGCTTGCTGACTCTGGTCATCATGGTGGTTGCCGGATTGGTATTCAGCTACGGTTACTGGTTAAACCAGACACCTGCTATCGAGATGTTCATGATTGTAGTCGGTTTGGCCGTGGCGGGGGTTCCTGAAGGATTACCGGCTATTCTGACCATCACACTGGCGATTGGTGTTCAACGCATGGCCAGTCGTAATGCCATTATCCGGCGTCTTCCAGCGGTAGAAACTCTTGGCGCGGTATCTATTATCTGCTCTGATAAAACGGGCACCTTAACCCGCAATGAAATGACCGTTGCTACGATAATCAGCTCGGCAAATAACTATAGCGTCAGTGGCGTGGGATATTCTCCAGCGGGCGAGTTCACCATTGATGAGCAGCCCATTGAAATCGAACAGCATGAAATTTTAACGTTGCTTTTACGTTGTGCCGCTATTTGCAATGATTCAGCATTGAAGCGACACGATGATGAGTGGCTGTCAGAAGGCGATCCGATGGAAGCGGCGATGCTTACCGCCGCATTAAAGGCGGAATTTACGCTAGAGGACCTGAAACAGTTTTACCCACGGCGTGACGTTATTCCATTTGATACCGCACATCGTTTTATGGCCACCTTGCATCATGATCACCAGGGACATGATTTTATTGCTGTGAAAGGTGCGCCGGAAAAACTTATCGAACTTTGCCAGTTTCAGCGTACTGATGACGGTGATATACCCGTTGACTCAACTTATTGGTATACACAGATTGAAAAAATTGCAGCTGAAGGCCAACGTGTCCTGGCTGTAGCTACTAAAACGATGGAACAACATACTGGTGAATTGCAGTTTGAAGATTTAGACCAAGGACTGGTGTTGCTGGGGCTGATTGGGTTGATCGATCCACCTCGAGAAGAAGCCATTACGGCTGTTAGTGAATGTCATAAAGCCGGTATTGAGGTCAAAATGATCACTGGTGATCATGCCGCAACAGCCAGTGCGATTGCCGCCAAACTGGGGCTGCATAATACGGACAAAGTGCTGACCGGGCACGATCTCACACAACTCAGTGATGCAGAATTGCAAAACGCGGTGAACCAAACGGATGTTTTTGCCCGGACTGCACCGGAACATAAATTAAGATTGGTCAGTGCTTTACAGGCCAATGGCCATGTCGTTGCGATGACGGGGGATGGGGTAAATGATGCGCCTGCATTGAAACGAGCCGATGTTGGAATTGCTATGGGCCATGGAGGCACCGAAGCCGCTAAGGAAGCGGCTGAAATGGTGTTAACCGATGATAACTTTGCTTCGATTGCCAGAGCGGTAAAAGAAGGGCGCACTGTTTATGACAACCTGAAAAAAGCCATCTTATTTTTATTGCCCATTAATGGTGGCGAGTCATTGAGTATTATCGTGGCGGTAATGGCGGACATGACCTTGCCGATTACGCCATTGCAGATATTGTGGATCAACATGGTCAGTTCTATCGCTCTAGCATTATCGTTAGCATTTGAGCCAGGTGAAGAAGATGCCATGCATCGCCAGCCACGTCAGCCTGATGAAAAAATGCTTTCTGGTTTTCTGGTCTGGCGGATCACTTTTGTGTCATTACTGTTTGTGATCGGGGTTTATGGCATGTTTTTATGGACCCAGTCTCAGGGAGCATCACTCGAACAATCACGAACCTATGCAGTCAATACCCTGGTGGTGATGGAAGTGTTTTATTTATTTAATGTGCGTTGTTTAAGCACGGCCTCATGGTCAATCAGGCAATGGTTTACTTCTCGTATCGTATTTATTTCAATCGGTTTGGTTATTTTCCTGCAGCTAATATTTACCTATGCACCCTTTATGAACAGGTTATTTGAATCAACACCCATTGGCTTACGTCACGGAATAGAAATTATCGCGGTAGGAGCTGTGATGTATCTGATTTTAGAAATTGAAAAATGGTTACGTCGCAGCATAACCAAACATCATCAAACTGAAACTGCAAACTAAATGAAAAATGATATTTCAATGAAAAAATTACTTTTGTGTTCTTTACTTGTGGTGAGCCCAGCTCATGCCAAAGTTATTTTTACTGAGGGTGATGAGCTGTTACTGCAAACCTCTGTCTGGACCAAACATTTCAATCCAGAACCGGATCACAACAACCATCAGAAAATGATTAATCTTGAATACTATTTTAACGATGAAGTGAAGTTTTTCTTAAATCCAGAACAGGCTAGTTGGCGAGATGATGTTCGCTGGTTGGTGGGTGGGGCGACATTTAAGAACAGTTATGATCAGCAAAGCACCTATGTTTATGGTGGTGGGCGTTATGATTATGCCTTAGGAGCAAATACCAAAGCTTATGCCAAACTGACTGCCGGCCTGCTGTATGGTTATCGCGGTGAATATAAGGACAAAATCCCTTTTAACAGTTTGGGGGTTGCGCCAGTTATTTTGCCAGCGGTAGGAGTGCAGCACAGTAGAGTCAATCTGGAGTTGGTACCTTTTGCTGCGGCGGGTGTAATGATTAACGCGGGGTTTTATTTTCGCTAATTTGTGTCGATATACAGTAACTTGCAGCCGGTGTATTATGATTGTCCCTTGTAACCGGAGCTTTTAAACCTCATGACTTTGCTTATCGCATTTGCGGTACTTTCAATTTTAGTCTCATTTATTTGTTCAATTCTTGAAGCGGCTTTACTCTCTGTCACCCCTAGTTATATTGCCCAACAGAAAGAACACAAACCAAAGCTATACAGCCAGCTCAATCGACTCAAAGATAAAATTGATCAGCCACTGGCGGCAATTCTTACACTGAATACCGTAGCTCATACTGTTGGGGCGTTAGGTGTAGGTGCTCAGGTGACAGTGGTTTTTGGTAATGGCTATTTAGGCATTGCCTCAGTCATTATGACGCTATTAATCCTGATTCTTTCCGAAATTCTGCCTAAAACAATTGGTGCAAAGTACTGGCGCAGTTTAGCCCCAGTAATGCCTCCTATTCTGAACGGAATGATTTGGATATTGAAACCGTTTATCTGGGTGTCAGATCAGATGATGAAATTGCTTGGTGGCAAAGAGCAACAAGGTGATATTCGTCTCGAAATCAAAGCGATGACGTCATTAGGGCAGGAACTGGGTGAACTTGATGAGGATGAATCTCGAGTGATTTCCAATATTTTGGATTTACATGAAATCCGTACTCGGGACATCATGACACCACGCACAGTCTCTGAATATGTGGGACCTGATGAAACCATTGCTGAATTTATTGAGCGCTCCAATGAAGGTCAATTCTCACGTTATCCAGTGTTAGATGCCAATGAATCGCCATTAGGTGTTATTTTCCGTCGGGATGTGATTGGCGCTGACGAAAGCACCAAAGTTTCTGAAGTGATGAAACCCATCGTTGTGGTAACGGATCAGAAGGATGTTGAGTCAGTTATGACGTTATTGATGAAAGAACGCCAACATATGGCCATTGTTTATGATGAATATGGCAGTTGGCTTGGTATCGTGACCATGGAAGATATTTTTGAAACGATCATCGGTAAATCGATTATGGATGAAACCGATGATATTCCGAATATGCGTCGATATGCTAAGAAACTATGGGAAAAACGTCAGCGAAACACTACCCATCAAACTAGCTAATTCTTTTTTTGGCTATCCAGCGTAATGCTAAAGCGACAAAACTGGAAAGACCAAATAAAATCAAAATGATAGGCCAGGGAATCGGATAGGGGCGTGGATTCACTGGCTTTTGTTGTTTTAGTGATGGCGGAATATCTCGGTTAGCCAATTCAATCGTGACCCAATCCTCTCGATCAGACGGAGCGGTTTCTAAATATTCGTTAACACTATAGATGGGTGCATTGCCAAAAGCTCGACTAGATGGGATTTGGGGAATACGCACAAACCAAATGGCCTCAATTGACTCGACTAAGTTTTGTTCATAAGCCGTAAGAGTTCGGGGTGGTTCAGCAGCAGTTAATTGCATTAAATCTTCGCCAATAGCATCAAAAGCAACTGCTGGTAACAAGCGAGTTGTTTCTGTCGTTAAATAATCATAAACCTGTCTGGCAGCATGCAGATCTGCATCGGTTATTGCCGTATAAAAATAGGCACCGATAGCCTGAATATAGCCATTTATCCCGCGTGTAGGAATATTCCAACCCAACGCTCGTAAGGTATCGATTGATATGCCGGTACAGTTAGCATCGGCATGGTTATAAATAAAATTGTGTCGATAGAAATGGTTCATTACTTGATTAATGGATTGCTGAAACTCAGTCGATAACTGATCATTCTTGAGAGTAACAAACAACATATAAGAAGGGCGGTAATAATTCTGCCCAGCATTTAAATCTGCCAGATAATTATCCATCGGCGTTACGGCAGCAATAATGCCTTTTTCACTGACCGTTTCCAGGTTATAAAAGTTATTCACTAGCCAGTCATGATAACTGCCATCAGCGTTAAATTGACCGGTGACGACGGCAAAGTGCCCAGCCAATGCTTCGTGATCATCTCCCTGTGCGCCATTTAACATTAAACCGATAACTGTTTTGCCAGCCGAATTTAAAGCGCCACCTGCAGTACGTTCCCATAACAAGCGACTTTGATGCGGTTGTTGCACACCGCCATCATCAGCTTGGACTAAGGTTTGCAAAGACTCTTCTGGATTGAGCGGCAATAATTGAAAGTTGTTGATACTGAATTCAGATGGCCAAACAGTTCGGGCAACAAACCTATTTTCTATTGTTTCTCCACGAAGACGAATGGTTTGGTTACTGAAAAAATTGCTGGTGGTTTCATTCCAATAGGACTGATTTTGTGGAATTTTAGGTACCGTTTGGAAAGCAAGTCGTTGCCCATCAGACAGTTCAATCATTTGATCTGAAGCATCCAAATTGGCGGATTCAATCAGTTCTGGGGAGGCTATCCAAACAGGCGTGTCATCGTGAATTTCAGGTAATTTTTGCAGCCAGTTTGGTAATGTGATTACTGACGGGGTAGCGGGACGGAGAGCGATAATTTCATTTTCAAAATACCATTTGGCTTGTGGAGATAGGTTACATTGCTCACAACTTCCTGTAGTAAGTTGGGATTCAATTTTTTGCCACGAGGCATCTGTTAGAGGACTGATTGGCTGAGCATAACTTATGCTCAGCCAAAAAATCAGGGTGTGTGATAAAAATGACATGCGCAGAGCATATCATGCCACCGTATTATTTTTAGCTTGGTGTATTTCGGCTTTTAAAGCGTCATCCAGCTTAAGCTGGCGTGCCAGTTCATCGAGATAGACTTTTTCCATAAAGCTGTCTTCATCAGTCATGATCAAGCTGGCCAAATACATTTCAGCAGCCATTTCTTGAGTGGTCGCCAGCTTAGCAATTTCAGTCGGGTTTACCGGTTTTTTCAGTTCCACATCTATCCAATGTAGTAATTCCGGATCATCCGTAAGTTGAGCAATTTGTTGGTCAATCAATAGTCGTTCCTGATCATCAATATGACCATCGGCTTTGGCTGCCCCAATCATCGCTTGTAAAATCGCATTACTATGCTGTTCGGCTTCAGGTGCTGGCAATCTATCTATGGTTTGCGGAGTGGCTTGTGGTGCAGTTTGTTGATTATTTTGCTGCCAGCTCTGATAGGCTTTAAATGCAACAGCCCCCAGTGCTGCTACACCACCATATTTAAGGACACTGCCGCCCATTTTGCGTGTTTTTTTATTACCGAGCAAAAGACCTACCGCGGTCCCAGCTAACGCGCCACCACCCGCACCACTTAAGAATTGACCGATTTTATTGTCTCCGCCATTTGAGCCATTATTTTGCTTATCCAGAAATTGCTGACCCGATTGTAGAAGTTTATCCATCAGACTGCGTGTGTTCATTTGCTAGTATCTCCAGGTTTGGATGTAATTTAAGTGGCTTGCCCGCATAATGTGATTCTCAGACCGCGGTTATATTAAATTGGTTTTACCTTAACTGAATTAACTTAAATGAATATGAATCCAGCACATCAACAAGGCTCGTCAAAAGCATTTACCCTTATTTTCTGGTTGTTATTAATGGGATCGTTGACGTTGTTTTTTAATGGTTTTATTGAGCAAAAACACAATCCTAACCGTCACTTGGTTGAGATAGAAGCAGGTCTGGGTACCGATGTGGTTTTAGTGAGGAATCAGGCTGGACACTATGTGGCACCAGGTTTTATTAATGGCCATGAAGTCACTTTTTTGCTGGATACAGGAGCAACTAATATCAGTGTGCCAGCCGGAATTGCTAAAAAGGCAGGTTTAAAACAGGGACGACAGGCGATGGTGAATACGGCAAATGGTGTAGTGCCGGTCTACGCTACAGAGTTAGACATTGTGCAGCTGGGAGGGATTAAATTGCAGCATATCCAGGCGCATATCAACCCACATATGTCGGATGATATTGTGTTGCTGGGCATGAGTTTTATGAAACATTTAGATATGACGCAACGTGATGGAACGTTGACTTTACGTTTACCGGGGATCTGAGGATTGACTGCTTTTTTCCACAGCCCATTTTTCGTAATGTGAACCGGGTTCGCCTGGATGGAAACAACAGGCTACCCAAGTATTACCAATGAGTTCGGTAATCACTGATTTTGCTCCGTCGCTAGTTTTCCACCATTGTCTAAGTTCAAAACTTTGCGGAACAGCAGCATAAATACCTATTTTAAAATCAGGAAAGGCTTCACGATACAAACTGCGAGTACGTCTGGCATGAACATGACTGGTATGCACATTAAGTTCAGTTAAGTTACTGCCTTTAATATCCAACCAGTCTCGCACCATCACAGCACTAAGATAGGTACGTTCCTGTGCAGATTCAGGTGCAGGAATCATAATCAGTTTGTCGTTATCCAAACCATGTACCAGCATAAATGCCCCAGCTTGTTCGGCATAGGAGGCATGGGCAGGGCTCAAGAAACGTATATTGGGTCCACCGGTGGTAATCATGTATTGATACCCCTCGGCGTTGAATAAGGCTAAAGCGGCTAACAAACTATCTTCATCCTGCCAGCCTTCCACTACCAGATATGTTCGATCAGGTACGGGATCGGTAGGGGAGAGGATAACGGCCAGTTGTCTTAATAGAACCAAACTACAAAGGGTTAGCAGTAATAAAATCATTAAACCACCCCAAATTGTGGGGAACCACACATGGCGTTTTCGAAATAAACTGAATTTAGGCAAAAAACTATCCCTGAAAAAAAACGATTGTGGTTAAGTCAGAACGGTCTTAGCTTAGCCTTCTTGTCCATAACGCTGATGCAAAATGCCTACGCGCTCTACATAAACTTCGGTTTCGGCATAGGGCGGTATACCGTTAAAACGTTTGACAGCGCCAGGACCGGCATTATAGGCCGCCGTAGCTAATTGAATATTCCCATCAAATGTTTTTAGCAAACCTGCCAGATACTTCACGCCACCTTCAATATTCTGCTGAATATCAAATGCATTGGTCACACCTAGATCTTTGGCGGTACCAGGCATTAACTGCATCAGACCCTGTGCACCTTTCTTAGATAAGGCTTTGGAATTAAAAGCCGACTCGGCATGAATTACAGCGCGAACCAAGGCAGCATCGACTTTATATTTTTTCGCCATGGCTTTGACCGTGTCAGCATAATCTGCCTTATTAAGACTGATAGTATGCCAATTGATTTTGGATTTTGGGTTACATGCATAACAATCATAAGCCAATACTTCGAAATCACCATTAATGGGTCGTTGATCAGAAAAGCTGAAGCTTTCGCCATCATTGGAAAGCGACTTGTAGATAATGGTTTTATTGCTATTAATCGAAGTGGGTTTACGAACATCAATATCGGCATTGCTAAACTCCACAACACCGTCGCTGTTACGCACTTGTTTTATTTCATTTGCCAGCACGCCACTGGTTAACAGTAGCGTGCATAGAAAAATGAAAATAGGCTTTAGTGTCATGGATACTAAAAATAGCGTCCGGCTGAGCCAATGACAATCACAATTAAGCCAAGAATGAGATTTGCTCGAATAAATTTGCGAATTTTATCCAGTTCATTGGCTGATGCTATCCAATCATGTTCTGCCACAGCCGATTTTAGTTTTCTGAACGGATTGAAAAATACATGCAGAAATAACAACACCATAAAGATCCCCAGCAATAGCATGATATGCACATGAACGCCGACAGCGCCCATACCTCCTAGCATAAAGAGCATGCCGAATCCGGTAATTAAAATGGTTACTACGGATGCCCACACCCAGGGAAAAAATCGTTTAAAGACATTGGCCCAGAGTGGAAAGCGTTGTTCAGCTTCAAGTAAGTTAGCTGCGGCAGGGCGTAAAAACATAAAGGCAAAGAACATTCCGCCCACCCAAATCACCGAAGCCAGTAAATGTAAACTAATTGCAATGCCCATAATAATTCTCTTTAAGTTGTTATCGTTTTAATGGGAATACCAGCAATTCTCTGCTGCCATTCTTGAGGGCCAGTTTGATGTACCGAACTTCCCCGGCTATCAACAGCCACAGTGACTGGCATATTTTCAACATAGAATTCACGAATCGCTTCCATGCCTAATTCTTCAAAAGCCACCAATCGTGAAGATTTAATCGCTTTGGATACCAGATAAGCAGCGCCGCCAACCGCGATCAAATAGGTCGATTGATACTTTTTGATTAAATCGACGGTTTGTTCACCGCGTTCGGCCTTGCCTATCATGCCTAACAGACCGGTTTTCGCTAGCATGGTTTCAGTAAATTTATCCATCCGGGTTGCCGTGGTGGGACCTGCCGGACCGACAATTTCATTTTTAACCGGATCCACCGGACCGACGTAGTAGATAAAGCGATTATGGAAATCCAGCCCTTCGGGTAACGGCTTACCACTATCCAGCAAATCAGCAATCTTTTTATGCGCTGCATCCCGGCCGGTTAAAAAATGACCGGTGAGTAATAAGGTATCACCTGGTTGCCATTGTTTAATCTCATCATGCGTTATTGTGTCGAGATTGATATGTCGGGTGTTTTCCGCAGCCTGCCAGGTAATTTCCGGCCAGTCAGTTAACGAGGGAGGAGTGAATGTTGCCGGACCAGAACCATCCAGCGTGAAGTGGACATGTCGGGTCGCGGCACAATTAGGGATCATCGCCACCGGAAGTGAAGCCGCGTGGGTCGGATAATCCTTGATCTTGATATCCAATACCGTGGTCAGGCCGCCTAAACCTTGAGCGCCAATTCCCAGTTGATTCACTTTTTCGTATAACTCAAGCCGCAACTTTTCAGTGGCCGTTTGTGGGCCACGTTCCAGCAAATCCTGAATATCAATATCTTCCATCAGGCTTTGTTTAGCCATCAGCATGGCTTTTTCTGCTGTACCACCAATGCCAATACCGAGCATGCCAGGAGGGCACCAACCAGCACCCATTTTGGGAACGGTTTCCATCACCCAATCCACCAGACTGTCACTAGGGTTCAATATCGTGAATTTGGCTTTGTTTTCGCTGCCACCACCTTTGGCGGCAATATCAATTTCTATCTTGTCGCCGGGCACCAGTTCGGTATAAATAACTGCTGGTGTGTTATCACCGGTATTTTTGCGACTGCCAATCGGATCGGCAACGATAGAAGCACGCAATACATTATCAGGATGCTGATAAGCCTGGCGCACACCTTGATTAACCATATCTTCCAGGCTCTGATCGGACTGCCATTGCACCTGCATACCGACTTTGAGAAAGATATTAACAATGCCGGTATCCTGACAAATAGGCCGGTTGTTTTCGGCGCACATCCGTGAATTGACCAGAATCTGGGCGATAGCATCTTTTGCCGCCGGAGATTGTTCACGCTCATAGGCTTTGCTCATTGCCTGGATAAAATCCTGGGGATGATAATTGGCGATGAACTGCAATGCATCGGCGATGCTTTGCACAAAGTCCTGTTGGCGAATCAGCGTCATAATTATTGCGCTAACTTTTGTTGAATAGCGTTAAGCACATTATCTAAAGCCAATTCGTCGGCTTCACCTGATGCACGATGTTTATATTCAATCACACCGTTATCCATACCACGTTCACCCAGAATCAAGCGGTGCGGAATGCCGATAAGTTCCATATCCGCAAAAGCAACACCAGGACGCAAGCCGCGATCATCCAGCAACACATCGACACCCGCCGCTAGCAACTGTTGATAGATCTTTTCAGCTTCATCACGAACCCGTTGTGATTTATGTGAATTGACCGGTACAAGTACTACTTCAAAAGGTGCAATGGCCTGTGGCCAGATAATGCCGTTTTCATCATTGTTCTGTTCAATGGTTGCAGCAACCACACGGGAAACCCCAATGCCGTAACAGCCCATGGTAATGACTTGAGATTTTCCGGTTTCGGTTAATACCACGGCATTCAGTTTACTGCTGTAGTTTTCGCCAAGCTGGAAGATATGGCCCACTTCGATACCACGGGCGATTTCCAAGGTACCTTGGCCGTCCGGGCTGGTATCACCTGCTACTACATTACGTAAGTCTGCAGTTTCAGGTTCAGGACAATCGCGACCCCAGTTTACGCCGGCCAGATGTTTTTCATCTTCATTGGCACCACAAACAAAATCGGCAATATGTGCAGCAGCGTGATCAACAATCAGTGGAATGGTGAGACCAACCGGGCCGATCGAACCGATATTGGCACCTGTTGCTTCATGCACTTGTTCTGGGGTGACAAAGGTCAACGGTGCAGCAATTAACGGATGTTTTTCTGCCTTAATTTCATTGAGTTCGTGATCGCCTCGTAACACCAAAGCAACAACACTGTTTTTCTCAGCACCTTCGACCAGCAACGTTTTCAGACATTGCGATGCGGGCACCTTCAAAAAGCTGCTGACATCTTCAATGGTGTGTTTATGCGGTGTATCGACTGTTTGCATCGCTGCACCAGGGGCTGGGCGATCACCTGCAGGTTTGAGTGCTTCAGCCAATTCAACATTGGCGGCGTAGTCACTGGCATTGCTGAACGCAATTGCATCTTCACCGGAGCTGGCAAGAACATGAAACTCATGTGAGGCATTGCCACCAATGCTGCCGGTATCGGCCAGCACCGCCCGGAAATTCAAACCGATACGCTGGAAAATGCGCGTGTAAGTTGCGTACATATCATCGTAAGTTTCCTGCAGAGATGCTTGATCCACATGGAAGGAATAGGCATCTTTCATCAGGAACTCACGAGCCCGCATCAAACCAAAGCGTGGACGAATTTCATCACGGAATTTGGTCTGGATCTGATAAAAATTCACTGGCAATTGTTTGTAACTACGGATTTCCTGACGCACCAAATCGGTAATGACTTCTTCATGGGTTGGGCCATAACAGAATTCACGTTGATGGCGATCGGTGATACGTAATAATTCAGGGCCATACTTTTCCCAGCGCTGGCTTTCCTGCCACAGTTCAGCCGGTTGCACGGACGGCATTAACACTTCCTGAGCACCGACTTTATTCATTTCCTCACGCACAATCGCTTCAGTTTTACGCAGCACCCGCAAGCCCATCGGCATCCATGTGTACAGACCTGATGCCAGACGGCGGATAAGGCCTGCTCGCAACATCAATTGATGGCTGACGATTTCGGCGTCTGCAGGTGTTTCTTTTAAAGTGGAAATGAGAAGCTTCGAAGTACGCATGGAAAACGTGATTCCTGATTATTGTTATTAAATTAAAAACTGCGCCACAATTTTTGCGGCGCAGTCTGGTTGTGTTAAAAAGTACTGTGATCCCAACCCCAGTTTTGTCGTTCGGAGTCGGTCATGCTGATATAAACCCGACTGCCGCTGACGCCAATTTGATCTTCAATCATCGAACATAAAGCATTAGACAACGCTTTACGATCACTGGGCAAACCAAGCGAACGATAATCCAGAATTGCAGTAGGCTCAGTGCTGCCACCAAATGACATGGCTGTTTTGGACTCAACCGCGATCATCACATAACTTTCTGGTTTACCTGATGCCTGTGCCACGGTTTTGCTGGCGGCTTTTAATAAGGCTGTTTCGTCGTTAATGCTTTGATTGGTCACAATATTTAAATAAGGCATGGTTACTTCTCCTGTTTACAGAATTGGTTAACTTGCTGTTGAAGCGTGCTTATTTGTTGTTGTCTTTCTTCTTCAGTAGGCCTTGTCACATTGCCCTGTGAATCCATCACGCGCCGACCAGGATTGTCCTGATACTGCTGTAAATTATAGTTGGCAATTCGACAGTTTTCCGCTAAAGCTTCAGCAATCCGTTCTTCCTGTTGTTGATTTTGTTGTTGCTCCTCACGGGCTTCATCGGTTGCTTTTTGTTGCTCAATTAACAACTCGATTTCTTTTTTTGCCGCTTCAGGATTCATCGACGGTGGAGGCGGTGTGCCCATTTTTTCATAGGGTTTATCGACCGGAGGGTTTTGTGAATAGATAACTTCACCATCATCATCAATCCACTTATATGCATCCGCTTGAACCGTCATCGCAAAGACTAAAGCAAGACAGCAACAGCTTAATTGCGGTATAAACATCACGGATACCTAATCAAATAAATCGTTATTCTACGCCAAAGCGCTATTTCATAAAATGTCTGATCATACTGTTCGTTTTGAATTAAAAATTCCGGTGGAAAATGGCTCTGTAAATGCCATCGATCTGTTAGCTCACCACTGTGAACTTTCCCGCCAGCAAATCAAGCAGGCGATGAGCAAGGGAGCTGTCTGGTTACAAAAAGGCAAGCGCACTCAACGATTGCGTCGAGCGACAAAAACCCTGAGTTCCGGGGAGGTATTACGGTTTTATTACGATAAGCGTTTATTGGACCAAATCCCTGAAGCCCCAACGTTATTACATGATTTTGGTCTTTACAGTGTGTGGTTTAAACCGGCTGGAATGTTAGCGCAAGGAACGGAGTGGGGTGATCATTGCAGTCTGCTTCGAGTTTCCGAATTGGCCTTTGATAAACCCAGACAAAGTTTTCTGGTACAGCGTTTGGATCGTGAAGCCTTTGGATTGATGATTATTGCCCATCAGCAAAAAGCGGCGGCTCAGTTATCCACGCTGTTTCAACAACGAAAGATTGAAAAGCACTATGAGATTCAGGTTGATGGTGACGTTGAGTGGCAAAAACTGACAATTAATACACCTTTAGATGGAAAGCATGCCGTCAGTCATTTTACAAAACGTACTTTTGATGTTGATAAAAACCGAACAAAGCTAGATGTCTCCATCGAAACGGGGCGTATGCATCAAATTCGCCGGCATTGCGCATCGATTGGGCATCCGGTCAGTGGTGATAGCCGTTACGGAAAAAAGACTGCAGATGGTTTGCAGTTGAAAGCCTGTCGTTTAGCTTTTGATTGTCCTATTACTCATAAAAAACAAATGTTTAGCAGCTGAATGCGTTGACATTGCGCTTTTTACGGCGCAATGATCAACTATCACATCAATGACAGAGTCCAGCAATGAGCCAGTCTGAACAACAATATGTTTTCGATCCTGAATATGGTCAGTTTTATGGTGATGATGATCGACGTCGTTATCAACGGCGGCAAAGTCTCACAAGACGTGAGCAGATCCGTTTTGATTTGAGTCACAGCTTGCGCCGTTCGGGACGTGATCGTCGTTTATCGCCTACAAAACTACAGACCAGAAAAAATCATTAAGTTGGATCTGCTAGACGCATTATCTTGCCAATATAAACACTTTGGGAAATGCCTCTTGCTGCGAGAAAAATAATCAAAGCGGCCCATAAGCCATGATTACCAAATGGTTGTAGCAGATAAAAAGCGGGTAAATAACAACAGAATGCAGCAAATAACATGGTATTACGCATTTCCCGACTTCGCGTCGCGCCAACAAAGAGGCCGTCCAGTAAATACGACCACACCGCAACCAGCGGCGCGATAATCACCCAGATAAGATGCATCCCAGCAAATTCTATTACCGCATCAATACCGGTTAGCAATCGGATAATCGATGATCCGAATAACAGATATATCAGCGAAAACAACATTGCCATTAATATTGACCAGAATGCGGTTAAGCTGAGCGCTCTCTTCAACATGGCTGGTGATTTACGGCCAATCGCTTTACCCGTCAATGCTTCAGTGGCATTAGCAAACCCATCTAAAACAAACGCCATGAAAGTAATAAAGTTCAACAAAACACTGTTGGCTGCTAATACGGTATCGCCCTGGCGGGCACCTTGAGTAGTAAACAAGGCAAAACAGCTGATCAATAAAAAGGTTCTGATCATTACATTGCCATGCACATGCAAGCCATGGCGGCTTTGTTGCAGTACCTTTTTGCTCAGTGATAGACGAATACCAGCTTTATTTACTCCGTAGTTTTTGAGTAATAACAAACCAATTAGCAGGCCGCTGTATTCAGCGATAACCGATGCCAATGCCACACCATCGACATCCATACCCAGCCCCATGACAAATAATGCATCTAGCAGAATATTGGTGATATTGATAACCAGCACCATCAGCAGAGCCGCTTTTGAAGCTTCACGGCCGATAAGCCAACCTAAAATGGCGTAATTAATTAATGTCGCCGGGGCGCTCCAAATACGGACATCAAAATAAACGGCAGCGAAATATTCGACGTCCTGGCTACTGCTAACCAGATGCAAAGCCAGATTGCGAATAGGCAGTTGTATTAGCAGTAATAACACGGCAATCGTTAGCGCCAGCCAAATGGATTGCATTAATACCGCCTGCATTTTTACGGTACTATTTTCGCCATAAGCTTGGGAGGTCAGGCCGGTAGTGGCCATTCTGAGAAAACCAAAGCCCCAGAAAACAAAGGTAAAAATCATACTGCCAATGGCTACGGCACCAAGGTAATGTGCTGCGCTGAGATGGCCTACCATTGCGGTATCCACCATCCCTAACAAGGGCGTAGAGATATTGGCAATGATCATTGGTCCGGCAATTCGCCAAACCTGGCGGTGCGTTACAGTATTATCTGACACAGCTTATCCAGTAAATTCAGCCTACAAAGGCAAAGCTAGAAAGGTTTGGAAAACCTTATCGGGGAAAACAATGATTTTAGCGAAAAAATGCAGCATGACTGAGGAAAAAGACACGTATGTGGATTGAATGGCTAAGTTATGCTGCAGCGGGTATGGTGGCTGGCACACTTGCCGGACTGTTTGGTATTGGTGGGGGACTAGTGATTGTGCCTGTCCTGGTCTGGTTATTTAGCAAACAGGGGTTACCCAACGAATATCTAATTCATATGGCAGTGGCGACATCACTGATGACCATTATTGTAACTTCCATGTCATCGATATTTGCCCATTGGCGGCTAGGTAATATTTCGCTGCTGGCGGTTCGCCGTTTGGTACCTGGCCTCATCATCGGCGGATTTGGCGGCGCATTGTTGGCCAGTCTGATAAGTGGTGAAAAGTTACAGATATTTTTTGCGATATTTGCTTTTTTAATGGCATTGCGGATTTGGCTGCCTAACGCGACGGCATCCTATCCCATATTATTAAATCGATGGCCTGCCACTATCTATGCTTTGTTTAGTGGTGTGATCAGTGCGCTAGTTGGCATTGGCGGTGGCACTTTGATTGTCCCTTATTTATTAATGGCACGACTTAATATTCAGCAGGCAATTGGCTCCGCTGCATGCTGTGGATTACCAATTGCTATTGCTGGAGTGATTGGTTTTATTGTGTTTGCTCCCAGTGAATTGAGCCAAGAATCTTCCTGGCAAACTGGCTTTGTGCATTGGCAGGCATTTATCGGCATTATTATCACCAGTGTGTTTTTTGCCCAGGTGGGTGCCAAACTTGCCAAAAGATTACCGTCCCATTGGTTACGTCGTTTGTTTTCACTGTTGTTGATTTGCGTCGCGATTTATTTTTTTAGTCGTTAGCTAAAGTGACTTCAACTTTGATGGCGGCGTGGTTTCTTTTATAATTGACGGGTTTATTCTCTATCCTAATTAATTACTGGAGCAATCGCTTTATGAATCTTGACCGAGTCGGCCCTGGCAGCAACCTGCCTGAAGATATCAACGTCATTATCGAAATTCCCGCTAACGCTAATCCGGTCAAATATGAAGTCGATAAAGCGACTGGCGCATTGTTTGTTGATCGTTTTATGAACACGGCTATGTTCTACCCAGCCAACTATGGCTATGTGCCGCAAACTTTATCTGATGATGGTGATCCGGTTGATGTATTGGTCGTCACACCATTTCCATTAATTAACGGTTGCGTGGTGGCATGTCGTCCAGTTGGTATGCTTAAAATGACCGACGAAAAAGGCGAAGATGCCAAAGTCGTTGCGGTTCCACATGACAAAATGTATGACCACGTTAAAGACATCAAAGATGTGCCGGAATTTTTGCTGAACCAGATCGCACATTTTTTCGAACACTACAAAGACCTGGAAAAAAACAAATGGGTCAAAATTGAAGGTTGGCAAGGAATTGATGCCGCTAAACAGGAAATTGTGGACAGTGTTGCGCGTTATCAAAATGAAGCGAAATAACTATCATTGAATTGATAACTCATCCTGTTTGTGCACGCGGCGAGCTGACGAATGTTAGTTCGCCGTTTGTCATTTTACGACTGGAAAAATCATGACACAGATTATTGTTCAGGGGCCCCAATTAACCCAGCAACTGGCTACTGAGATTGCTGAAAAATTAGACGGGCAGTGCCAGTGGAAAAATCGTTATGCATTGATTGAAGATACTCAGCATGCGGATTTGACGATGTTACGAAAACTTTACGCAGTGGATATTAATGTGCTGCCGGCAGATTTTGTAGCAGAAGAGTGTCGCTTGATAGTAATGGATATGGATTCCACCTTAATCACGATTGAATGTATTGATGAAATCGCTGACTTTATGGACCTAAAGCCCCAGGTTGCAGCCATTACCGAGGCTGCTATGCGTGGTGAGATAGACTTTGAAACGTCGCTTAAACAACGGGTAGCGCTATTAAAAGGATTGCCCGTCGATATGCTAGATCGTGTTTATAACGAACGCCTTATGCTCAATCCTGGTGCAGAGTTGATGTTGAAAACGGTGCAGCAGGCTGGTATTAAAACAGCACTGGTCTCTGGTGGTTTTACGTTTTTCACCGACAAACTCAAAAAACGGTTAAATCTAGATTTTACCCAGGCAAATGTGCTGGAAAACGAAAACGGTTATCTGACAGGTCAAGTCACTGGAGATATTTGTGGTGCTCAGGCTAAAGCAGATTTTTTAATTAAACGCTGTGAAGAACTCAACATTGATAAAAGCCAGAGTATCGCTATTGGTGACGGTGCCAATGACTTACTGATGATGGCTGAAGCCGGCATGAGTGTGGCTTATCATGCCAGACCTAAAGTACAGGAAGCGGCCGATACAGCGTTGAATTTCTGTGGTTTAGATGGTGTATTAGGACTATTGCAACGACCTTGACCAAAGGCGTAATCTTGAATTAACAGCAGGTGCCCCCATCTGCTAAAACTAACTAATCAAAGAGGTAACAACGATGGATATTATGGAACGCATTAAACAGGCAATTGAATCAAACTCAGTGATTCTGTTTATGAAAGGTACACCGGAATTTCCACAATGTGGTTTTTCCAGTCGTTCATCACAAGCTTTAACTGCCTGTGGCTCAGAATTTGCTTATGTAAATGTACTGGCTGACCCGGAAGTGCGTGAGAATCTTCACCGTTATGCTGATTGGCCAACTTTTCCACAACTCTATATCAACGGTGAATTAGTGGGTGGATGTGACATCATTATGGAACTGTATGAGAACGGCGAACTCAAACAGATGGTTGAAGCAGCGAGTTGATTTTTGCTATGGCAGAAAAACGTGATCAAGATTGGCAAGCCGAGCATGATTTTGCGGTTGCGCCGTCTAAACCGGAGTTAAAACAGCCACCCAAATATCGGGTGATCATGATGAATGATGATTACACGCCGATGGATTTTGTTGTGGAAGTGTTAGAAACCTTGTTTGATATGGGACGTGAACGTGCTACACGTACTATGTTACAAGTGCACACAGAAGGACAGGCGTTATGTGGTGTCTTTACATTTGAGATCGCGGAGGCCAAAGTGGAACAAGTGAATAGTTATGCCCAAAGACATGGGCATCCTTTACAGTGCACCATGGAACAGGAATGAGATGGCTGCAACGACAATAGGCGGATAGCAATATGCTGAGTAAAGAACTTGAACACACGCTGAGTCAGGCATTCAATTATGCTCGACAAAGATCCCATGAATTTCTGACAGTTGAGCATTTGCTGTTAGCCCTGCTGGAGAATGGGCAGGCGTTGGCGGTGCTCAAAGCCTGTGAGGTGGATATCAATGCCTTGCGTCAGGATCTGACCGATTTTCTTGCCGATAATCTGCCAACCTTGGCTGAAGACAGCGATCGTGAAACTCAGCCAACATTAGCTTTTCAACGTATTTTGCAACGTGCAGTGATGCATGTGCAGTCTTCTGGTGGGGAAGAGGTTACTGGTGCAAATGTGCTGGTTTCAATCTTCTCTGAGCAACAATCTCAAGCGGTTTATTTACTGCAGAAACAAGATGTCAGTCGACTGGATGTGGTGAATGCCATCAGTCACGGTGGCATTGAAAATCTGGCTGAAGAAACCAAAAGTGAAAAGATTGATGTCGAAGACGGCAATTCTGAAAGCAAAAGCCCATTGGCGTTATACGCTACCAATCTGAATGCTGAAGCCAAACTGGGTCGTATCGATCCATTAATTGGTCGAGCTAATGAGATTGAACGTACTTTGCAGGTGTTATGTCGCCGCCGTAAAAACAATCCATTATTTGTCGGTGAAGCTGGCGTCGGTAAAACTGCGCTGGCGGAAGGTTTAGCGAAACGCATTGTTGATGGTGAAGTGCCAGAAGTATTGGAACAGGCGGTTGTTTATTCTCTGGATATGGGCGCTCTGGTCGCTGGTACCAAATATCGAGGTGACTTTGAAAAACGTCTGAAAGGCCTGCTTCGAGAAATCAAACAGCAGGAGCATGCGATTCTGTTTATTGATGAAATCCACACAATGATTGGTGCTGGCAGTGCCGGTAACAGTGCAATGGATGCGGCTAATTTACTTAAGCCGTTATTGGCTAATGGTGAATTGAAATGCATTGGTTCAACCACTTATCAGGAATACCGCAATATCTTTGAACACGACCGTGCTTTGGCGCGTCGTTTCCAAAAAATTGATGTGCCTGAGCCTTCAGTGGCAGAAACCATTGAGATTCTTAAAGGCTTAAAACCCGGATTGGAGTTGCATCACAATGTGCGTTATTCCAATGCGGCGATTGAACAGGCGGCAGAATTAGCTGCTCGTCATATCAATGATCGTTATTTGCCGGACAAAGCAATTGATGTGTTAGATGAAGTCGGTGCGGCGCAACGTATTTTGCCTAAATCAAAACGCAAAAAAATGATTGGTGTACCGGATGTACAGCAGATCGTTGCCAAGATTGCCCGGATTCCTGCCAAGACTGTCAGTAATGCAGACAAAGACAATCTGCGTAATCTTGAACCAAACCTTAAACATGTTATTTTCGGTCAGGATGATGCAATTTCTGCATTAAGTTCAGCGATTAAAATGGCGCGCTCCGGTTTGGGTCATCCAGAGAAACCAACAGGTGCTTTCCTGTTTGCTGGCCCAACAGGGGTCGGTAAAACAGAAGTCACTCGCCAATTAGCGCATATTCTTGGTGTTGAATTAATACGCTTTGATATGTCCGAGTATATGGAACCACACACGGTATCACGCTTAATTGGTGCGCCTCCTGGTTATGTGGGTTTTGATCAGGGCGGGTTATTGACCGATGCGATCATCAAACAACCGCATGCCGTATTACTGTTGGATGAGATTGAAAAAGCCCATCCGGATGTCTTTAACTTGTTATTGCAGGTCATGGATCACGGTACCTTGACGGATAACAATGGCCGTAAAGCTGATTTCCGCCATGTGGTGTTAGTGATGACCAGCAATGCCGGTGCACAAGAAATGGGGCGAAGCTCGATAGGCTTTACCAAACAGGAACACCATATGGATGGTACAGAAGCGCTGAAACGTGCTTTCTCACCAGAGTTCCGTAATCGTTTGGACGGTATTATCCAATTCAAGCCACTCAGCAAAGAAGCGATTCTCCGGGTAGCTGACAAAGCGGTACTTGAGTTGGAAATGTTGTTGCAGGATAAAAACGTCACCATTGAAATTGAGAATGATGCGCGTGAATGGCTGGCAGAGCATGGCTATGATGTACAGATGGGTGCTAGACCTATGGCACGCCTGGTACAGGAAAAAATCAAACGTCCGTTGGCTGATGAATTATTGTTCGGCCAACTGAGCGATGGTGGTCATGTCAGGGTCATTTTGAAAAATGATGAACTGGTTTTGGATATCATCAAAGAAACTGAACCTGCATAAAGATAAACAATCAACCCGGTAGTTATTCACTACCGGGTTTTTTTGTGTCTATAAATTGTTACTCACGGAAATTTTTCCATTTAATACCGGCAAGTTATTCACCTATTTCACATATTCTTCACATCTTTATATAACAGATGTCGCTAACTCACTGATTATCTTAAAGGTGGTTTTAAGCTATTGAATATTAAGAAGATTTGCAATTTGATTGTTTTTTGACCATTTTGAGCAGAGTGCTTAAATATGAACAGCTTAGCGACTAACTCCAAAGTTAAACACAGACTTATCCACAGAAAATGTGAGTAACTTTACCGTTTGATGACACAGCAAAATTCAAGCCAAAACTATGTAAAATTCCTTAGAGCTCTATGCCTTTTTGAGCACGGATACCATCGCGAAATGCATGTTTGACATCCTCAATCCTGCTGACAGTATCAGCAGCCTCAATGATGCTGTCTGGAGCACCGCGACCGGTAATAATCACGTGTTGCATTGCCGGGCGAGCAGCTAAGTCAGCTATTACTTTATCTGCATCCAGATATTTCATTTTCAAGACAATATTCAGTTCATCTAGCAAAATCACGTTAATGCTGTCGTCTTGTAACATCGTTTTAACAATATCCCAGCCTGCTTCTGCAGAAGCTTTATCCTGTTCCAGGTTTTGCGTATCCCAGGTAAAACCATCGCCAACCACGTGATAACTAACCTGTTCAGGAAAACGACGATAAAATGCTTCTTCACCCGTACTCATCGCACCCTTAATAAATTGTACGATACCGACTTTCATATCATGGCCCAACGCTCTGGCAATCATGCCAAAACCGGATGAACTTTTACCTTTGCCGTTGCCAGTTATGCACAGCAGTAAACCTTTATCCTTGGTGGCCTTTTGGATCTTTTGATCGACCACTTCCTTGTGACGTTGCATGCGATCTTTATGGCGTTGGCTTTTTTCTGAATCAGTCATAACTTTCCTAAAATAAAATAAAAAATATTAATAACGCCGCTTCCAGCAGTTCCACCATTGCGCCTGCAGTATCACCGGTAAACCCGCCTAATCGACGTTCCATCAGGTAACGCAGTAACAGAAAAACCAATAAGCCAAACAACAGGACGAACAGACCGACACTGAATAACGCCAATACACCAACTGCGAGCATCAGCCGTTGTGTATGCAACGCAGATTGTTGTTGTTTAAGAATACTGCCCAAACCGTGGGGCCGCACATATTCGGTGGTTAAAAACAATAATGGTAAAGCGGTGCGTGCCAGTATCACAGACCAGATTAATGCCCACCAGTTCTGCTGACTGAGTAAAACAGTAAGCATGGCAAACTTAATCAACAGCACTAATACGATTGTCACTACTGCAATAGGGCCGGCAGCCGGGTCTTTCATAATCAATAAGGTTTTAGCTGTATCACCAATACCGCCCAACCAGGCATCAGCACTGTCTGCCAATCCATCCAGATGTAATGCACCGGTGATGGTTATCCAGACTGCTAACACCAAGATCGCAGAGACCATTGGCGCTTGAGCGTTAAGCCCCCAGGCTAATAGACTTAACACGATACCGATGAGCAAGCCTACAACTGGATAAAACAACAATGAGCGGCCAATATCCTGTTCGGTAAATTCACCCTGCAATCTGACCGGCAGAATAGTCAAAAACTGCAGGGCGATTAAGAAAGATCGCATTAGTTGATGGCTCCGGCGATGGCCGCTTCTTCAAAAGTGGCCATTTGATTGTGCAGGGCACAGGCCATTCTTAATAACGGGATAGCAACGGCTGCACCACTAGCTTCGCCCAGGCGCATATTAAAGTTTACTAAAGGCTGTGCCTCAAGAGTCTGTAACACCACGCTATGTCCTGGTTCGGCGCTATGATGACTGAACAGAAACCATTGCCGACTGCCCGGACAAATTTGTTCAGCACATAAAGCGGCTACGCTACTGATAAAGCCATCAATCACCACCGGCAGACCAGATTTGGCACAGTGCAGGTAACTACCCACCATCGCAGCAATTTCAAAGCCGCCCAGATAACGCAAAATGGCTAAGGGCGAAACAAGATGGTTTGTATGTAATAACAAAGATTCTTTAATGATAGTTGCTTTATGTGAGACGCCTTCAGCATTAAGTCCAGTACCTGGGCCGGCCAATTGGCTAGCCGGTAGATTCAACATCGCACAGGCCATTGCACTTGCTGCTGTGGTGTTGCCAATCCCCATATCGCCGGCGATATAAAGCTGAGTTCCGTTCTGCAAGCAGCATTCGACATTATGTTGACCAATCAGTATGGCTTGTTTGCATTCAGCTTCATTCATTGCTGCTTGCTGATGAAAATTGGCGGTACCATTGGCGATTCGTTGATCCTGTACACCTTTAATCTCTTCCAATTCACTGACCGTACCAACATTGATCACGTCCAGCGAGGCATCCAAATGTTTTGCTAAAACGCTAATAGCCGCGCCACCACTGGCGAAATTACGAATCATCGCCGCGGTAACGGATTGTGGATAGGCCGAAATGTTTTCTGCCATCACACCATGATCAGCAGCATAAACGGTGATATGCACATGATCGGCTTGCGGTGTTGTGCCTTGCAATGCTGCCAGTTGCACGGCTAATTGTTCGAGTTGGCCTAATGAGCCTGCCGGTTTGGTCAACTGGCTTTGTCGCATTAAAGCTGCATCTGCAGCATTTTGGTCAATCGTTTTGGCAGGTAATGTTAACCATTGGGTGAAGTCGATCATTCAGTTTCCTTTCAAAGCATGCGGCAAACCTGCCACTGTGAGGATGACATTATCCATCAGCACAGCAAGTTGTTGATGCAGGCGGCCGGCTTCATCACAAAAGCGTCGGGTCAATTCACCCATAGGTACAATGCCCATACTGGTTTCATTACTGACCAATATGATGTCAGCCTGCAGAGTTGGCAGAGTCTCAAGTAATCGTTGGATTTCTTTTGATAATAAATTTTGATCATCGGCTAGCAGCAAATTGGTCAGCCATAACGTAAGGCAATCAACCAAAATGCATTTATTGTTATGGTCCTGTTGTTGCAGCGCCGTGGCAAGATTAAGTGGCACTTCGACAGTAGTCCAATGAGCAGGACGTTGCTGTTGATGCAAGGCAATACGCTGCTGCATTTCACTGTCATCAGCGCGGGCTGTCGCCACATAGCAGACGACTAATTTACTGTTGATAGCGCGTTGTTCAGCCAGTCGGCTTTTACCGGATTTTACACCGCCAAGGATCAGAGTTTTAGCCATTTGCTGCCTTTAAAATTGTCAGTAGTGCTGTGGTATCCATATGCTGTTCAACCATTTCTGCCAGTCGTTCAATATCCGCTTCACGCAAAGCATGATAATTAGGGCTACTGACGTTATTCAGTCCAGCCCATTGCAGCAATGCATCACAGCTTGTTTGCTGTTCAAATAATCCGTGCAGATAGGTGCCGATAATCTGATTATCTTCGCTGATCGCTCCATCGGGACCATGCGATAACCGTAGCAACGGACGCAATAACGCTTTGCCTTCACTGACACCGGCATGAATTTCGTAGCCACTGATAGCAGCATTATTTAATAATAACTGTCCTTGATTTTGCCGTAATTGTTTCTTGGCATGCAGGGTAGTGTGCATATCCAGTAAGCCGAGACCTTTTTTGCAAGTGTCAGGCGAACCTTCAACGCCAGTTGGATCATCAATCTGCTGCCCGAGCATTTGAAAACCACCACAAATCCCTAATAGTTTGCCCCCGTAGCGCAGATGTTTTTGAATCGCTACAGGCCAGGCTTGTTGTTCTAGCCATAGCAGATCGGCGCTGACATGTTTACTGCCAGGAAGAATGATCAAATCTGCTGGCGGTATCTGTGAATCCGGACCGATAAATTGTAAGTTTACGTTGGGGTGCAGGCGTAATGGATCCAGATCGGTATGGTTACTGATACGAGGCATGACCGGCACGATAACATTCAGCACATTGTCGGCTTTTTCTACCTGCGTAATGTTAATCGCATCCTCAGCTTCCAGGTGCAGTCCATGCATATAGGGCAGCACACCTAGAACCGGCTTGCCAGTGCGTTTTTCCAGCCAGTCCAGACCGGATTGCAATAAGCTGATATCACCACGAAAGCGATTAATCACAAAGCCTTTGACACGCTTTTGCTCAGAAGCTGATAGAAGATCTAATGTACCCACCAAGTGAGCAAATACACCGCCACGATCAATATCAGCAACCAGGATCACCGGACAATCCACGGCTTCAGCGAAACCCATATTGGCAATATCGCGATCGCGCAGATTAATTTCTGCCGGTGAGCCCGCACCTTCCACTATCACGACATCATATTGTTTAAGCAGACGGCCATGCGATTCCAATACTGCAGTCATCGCGGTTTGTTTATAGTCGTGGTAGAAGCGGGCATCCATATTGGCAATGGCTTTGCCGTGAATAATCACTTGAGCGCCGGTATCACTGTTAGGTTTTAGCAAAACCGGATTCATATCGATATGCGGCGGTAGGTTGCAGGCCTGGGCCTGAACGGCCTGAGCACGACCAATTTCACCGCCATCGGCAGTCACAGCACTGTTTAGCGCCATATTTTGCGGTTTAAAGGGTGCGACAGAATAATCTTGATTGACCAGCCAGCGACATAATGCCGTAACCAGTGTACTTTTTCCGGCATCAGATGTGGTGCCTTGTACCATTAGCGTTTTAGCTATCATCTAGGCATAACCTGCTGTAAGGCATTTTCTAATCTTGACCAATCATGTTCAGAAGAGGGCAGACCAAAGCGTATTGCAACAGGTTTATCAAATAATCTGCACAAGATGCCTTGCTCGGCTAATTGATAATGGATCTGGGAAGCCTGCTCAATTTTGATCCATTGAAACAAAGCGCAGCCTCCCGTTGGCCGAAGTCCGTAAGCGCTTAATAGTTCGGCTAAACGTTGAGCATTTTGAGGCAGGTACTGTAATGATTGCTGTTGCCAAATCTGATCTGACAATGCTTGACTCGCAATCCAACGAGACGCAGATGCAATCGGCCAGGGGCCCAATTTTTCTTTAATTTCAGACAACAAATCAGGATGACTAATAACGAAGCCAACCCGTAAACCAGCCAATCCAAAAAATTTTCCTAACGAACGTAAAATAATCAATCCCGGTTGAACAGGCAAAGAAGCGAGACTTTTTTGAGCGGTGACATCGATAAAGGCTTCATCGACAATTAGCCAACCATTACGGGATTGCAAATTACGATGCCAATTTAATAAACATTCCTCACTGAATGTTTGCCCGGTCGGGTTATTGGGATTTATCACAATCACCACATCAAATTGTTCGATCTGTTGTTCCAGTTCAAAGCTTTCGAGTGCCACCACCTCATGTCCTGACTCTTGCCAGCAATGTCTATGCTCTTCATAGGCTGGTGAGAGTATGGCAACACGACAAGGAGCTCTGAGTGTTGGTAGTGTCTGAATAGCAGCTTGTGAACCGGCAATGGGAAGAATATATTGGCATTGATAATAGTCCATCGCTTTATCAATTAAATCATCTTCAGATTCAGGCAATCTAGACCAGAGTGATACTGGAATAAATTCCGGCACAGGCCAACCATTTGGGTTAATACCCGTGGATAAATCCAACCAATTATCTACTGCAATGCCATAACGTTGAGCATAGGCCTTAATGCGGCCACCGTGATTAAGCATAAAAAATCCCTGTAATCATGCCAATAATAAACAGCCATAGCACGACGCTATGAAATACCAAATCTAAAGCACGTTGAATATCGCTAGCGGTAGCCTGATGATTTGAACCGAGCAAAGCACGCTGATGCCATTCACCGTGATAACAGGCAGCCCCACCGAGTTCAATGTCCAATGCACCGGCACCACTGGCCATCACTGGTCCAGCATTGGGGCTGTCCCATAATGGTGCTTGCTGACACCAGCAACTCAATGCTTTTCGCGTATTGCCAAGCAGGGCATAACTTAAAGCAGTCAGCCGGGCGGGCACAAAATTTAATAAATCATCCAACCGAGCTGCCGATTTACCAAAATAGAAAAATCGTGGAGTTCGATAGCCCCACATGGCATCCAAAGTATTAACCAGACGGTAGGCAACCGCGCCGGCTGCACCACCGATAACAAACCAGAAAAGCGTACCAAAAACGGCATCGTTGCCATTTTCCAGTACTGATTCAATGGTCGCTTTATTCACATCAATATGATCTTTATCCCGACTAACAATGCGGCTGGTCAAGGTTTTGGCTTGTTCGACGTCGCCTTGTTGCATGGCATGCAGGATAGGTCGGGCATGATCAAACAAACTGCGATGCCCCAGGCACAGCGTTAACAGCACAACGGAAAAAAGGGTGCCCCATAACGGAATCTGGCTGATCAAATAAGTAATAAATGTAATTGGCACAATACAAATTATTAATGCCAGCATGCCAGCAAAAAACTGAAGAATTCGATGCTGATTGGCGTGATTAAAATATGCTTCGATTTTATTCACCAAAGCGCCAAAACCAACCAGAGGATGCATCCGTTTTGGTTCACCGACAAACCAGTCAATGATCAAAGCACTGAGCATGATAATAAAAGTCATGTTTTGGTTTTGTTTTCCCAGCGGTTTTCAAAGATAAGCTCATCCAGAGGCTGACGTTGTCGCCAGTTTTCCTGCTCCAACATGGGCTGTTGGTAAAATGCATCAACATGACCAAGACACAGAATCGCCACCGGGCAGGCACCTTCTGGAATGTCCAGTAAATCGGCCAATTTTTGGGGATCAAATAACGAGACCCAACCCATACCCAATCCTTCGGCACGGGCAGCCAGCCACATATTCTGAATGGCACACGATACCGATGCCAGATCCATTTCCGGCAGGGTGCGGCGACCAAAAATATGCGATTCACGTTTATCCATCAACGAAACAACCAACACTTCGGCGCAATCCTTGATGCCTTCTACTTTCAGCTGCAGAAATTCCGTTTCACGTTCACCCAAGGCTTTTGCGGTCAGAACTCTTTCATTTTCAACGATTTGATGGATAGCGTTACGGATGCCGTTATCGGTAATCCGAATCATCCGCCAAGGCTGCATCATTCCTACGCTGGGAGCCTGCCAGGCTGCTTGAAATAATCGCTGCAGGATATCTTGATCGATGGGATCAGCGATAAAATGGCGCATATCCCGACGCTCACCAATGGCGCGATAAACCGCTTCACGATCTTGGTCATTAAAACGATATTTATCCTTACTCATAGGGTAAACCAGCGGGCAATTAGTTCAGGGGCTGACGGAAAATAAAAGTGGATATAACTGGCGGTCAGGCGTTGTTGCTGAAATACCGCTTCACTGACTTTGTTGTCATTAGGGGATTCAGCATAAGCAATAGCGTCGAGTTGGTTTTCCAGCAAGGAATGGTGATAGGTATGCCCACGTAAAGTATGATTATCAACAGTGACTTGTTGCAGAGCCAAGGCTGTCAGTCTGGCTTGTAATTTGGCATCAGCACCCAGCACACCACACATTTCAGCTTGATGGCCATGCTTATCGGTTAATGTGCGGCACAAATACAGCATGCCACCACATTCAGCCAGCACCGGTTTATTGGCATTAATGTGTTCACATATCGCCTGACGCATCGACATATTTTGGCTGAGCGTTTCCAGATGCAGTTCAGGGTAACCTCCAGGAAGATAAAGACTATCCACCTCAGGCAGCGTTGTATCCGATAACGGTGAAAAAAATATCAGCTCAGCACCCAACGCGGTTAAACAATCCAGATTTGCCTGATAAACAAAGGCAAACGCTGCATCCTTAGCCACGCCGATGCGAAGATCTTTTAATAATGGGGGTAAAGCTTCAACAGGTTCGTAGTCTAGTTTGATTTGCGGTAAAACAAATTCGGGATTGAGCTGAATGCTATCTGCCAGTCGGTCCAGGCGCTCATTCAAATCCGTGAGTTCATCAGCCTGAACCAAACCCAGATAACGGCTGGGCAGACTTTCAGTTTGACGAGACATAGTAGCAAGGCAGGGTAGATCTTCTGGTAAAGCGGATGTCAACATTTCAGCATGTCTGGCACTGCCCACACGATTGGCCAGAACGCCAGTCAACGTCACATCCGAACGAAAGTGGGCTAAGCCAAACGCTAAAGCGGCGAATGTTTGTGCCATGGCACTGGCATCAATCACCGCTAACACCGGGATTTCCAAAATGGCAGCCAGATCGGCTGTGGAGGGCGCGCCATCAAACAAGCCCATCACCCCTTCAATCAGAATGATATCTGCCTGTTTGGCAGCGTCGGCAATCAATTGTCTGGAGTGAGTTTCACCGACCATCCATAAATCAACTTGATAAACCGGATGGCCGGAGGCAAATGACAAGATCATTGGGTCCAGAAAGTCTGGACCCACTTTGAAAATTCGGACCTGTTTACCCTGACGTCGATAATGCCACGCCAAGGTCGCGGTAACAGTTGTTTTACCTTGACCTGAGGCGGGGGCAGCAATAATCAGCGCAGCGCAGGTTTGCGGCTGCTTTGACATTAACGTAGCTGATTACTGCGCTGGCTCAAATTCGCAAAACGGAAGCTGATATGAATCACTGCGGCAACAGCGATGTAAAAGCTTAATTTACTCAGGTTGCCAGGATAGGACTGGATAAACCGGTTCAGATAATCAGCCATGGTTGGGTCGACATAACGACCTGAAAACCAGTAAAAACCACCGCCACTGAACAGGCCGGCAACTGCGGTAACCGTCACCAGCGTCATCGCCAGTGTAAACAGAGCCGTCCAGTTAAATTGGTATCTGGATAACAACCAACGACCGGCCAGCCACAAACTGCCGTATGCAGGCAGTAAAAAGCCATAGGATGGTGAAACACAGAAATTACTGGCGCCACCAATATAAACCGACATCAAATCCAGCACAACAGCCAGACCTAAAAAAGCCGGAAACCACAATTTTGAAGCTAGATAAAATCCGGCGAGGAGAAATACTGCCCAGGAGGCGCTGGGTAAAACGTTGATATCGGCGAAATGATGACCACGAGTCATCACCATTAATAAGGCAAGAAGCGCAGCCACGATCAGTTGCTGACGTTGAGACAATAACGACATTGAGGTTCTCCGATGTGCTCACCCGCACAACTTGGTTAATAGCATTTTCGGTCAACAGACCAGGATATTTCAGGCCGGTCTCCGGACTCATGAGCGGTGCTGTCACCGGTTGAACACCTTCCCGTAATAGATACAGTGGCTAACGTTCAATCTCAACTCATTTACCGTTGCGGGGGCAGTGTCGGGTTTATCCAATGTTTGGCTGTACCGACTTCCCGTTTCATCACTTTCGCGACACCTGAAACTGCCGACAGAATAAGGATTAGCAAGCTATATTGTCAATTTGGAAATCAATTATTGCCCTTATCAGGTTTGACGATAAGCCACGGGAGATTTAAGATGCGCGCCTCTTCAGGTGCTTTTATATCCATCAGAGTTAAACGGGAAGTTGGTGAAAAACCAACACTGCCCCCGCAACGGTAAACGTTGAAAATGCATCCAATCAGCCACTGCGATTAATCGTGGGAAGGCGGATGTACTGGCGCAAGCCACAACGTGAGTCCGGAGACCGGCCTGAAGTTCATCACAACCAACGTGTGTTGTGTGACTTTATTAATCCGGATCGCGGGTGAGCGTATCCCTAGGAGACAATATGAAACCTTTAACAAAGGCAATGCCTTTGCGCGTCTGTGCACGTCTTACAGTAGCGGCACTGGCTACTTCCACCTTCTCTGTTACGGCTCTGGCTGAACAGGAATCCCTTGATGCAATGACGATTACGGCTAATCGGATGCCTACCGAAAATGCGTTGGCACCCAATACGGTTATTACCCGTGCGGATATTGATCGGTTGCAGATTAATAATTTGCCCAGCTTACTGTCACGGTTTCCGGGTATGGATATTTCTAATAGCGGTGGTTTGGGGAAAAACAGCAGTGTGTATTTACGAGGCACAAATTCAGATCACGTGCTTTTTTTAGTTGATGGAGTTAAATGGCATTCTGCTACATCCGGGGGGGCCGCCATCCAGGACTTTCCAGTAAATCAGATTGAACGAATTGAAATCGTACGTGGACCAAGGTCTGGTTTGTATGGTTCAGAGGCGATTGGTGGTGTCATTCAGATATTTACCCGCCAAGGTAAAAACCAAGATCCAACCCCCTATGCGTCGGTGGGTGTTGGTAGTCATAACACTAAACAGGCGAGTGCAGGCGTAAGCGGAGGTAATGGAACGACTCGTTATCATGCCAATTTCACACATCAATCAACCAATGGAATTAATGCCCGAGAACAAGATAATCCGGATCATGATGGTTATCGAAATAATAGTGTTTCAGCAAAAGTCGATCACGCCATTAATAAAGACTGGAGTGTTGGAGCTAATTTTTTACGCGCTCAATCACTAAACCATTATGACAGCTTTTCCCTGACCGAAGATTTTTATGCTGATAATATTCAACAGGTTATAGGTATAAATTCACGTTATCAATTTACTGATAATTGGTTAATGTCCTTTAATTTATCTGAATCCCGCGACGAGTCAGATAATTATGCGGATGGAATTGCAGACGGCACGTTCAATACCCGTCATCGTTTTGTCAGTTTGGTAAACACTTTTATTCTGTCAAAACAGCAAAGACTCAATGTAGGTCTTGACTATGATCATGACCGTGTTGAGGGCACGATTGATTACGATGAAACTTCACGTGATAACAAAGCGCTCTTTATTAGTTGGCAAGGAAATGCTGGAAACCATAGTTGGTTATTGAGTACACGTCATGATAATAACGAAGCCTATGGGGAAGAAACTACTGGCACTGCAGAGTGGGGCTATCAGTTAACACAGTCACTTCAGCTTACGGCAAATGCAGGAACCGCATTCAAAGCCCCCACATTTAATGAACTTTATTATCCAGATGTTGGTTTTTTTGTAGGCAATCCCGATTTGGAAGCCGAAAAGTCCAAAAACTATGGCGTAGGTTTGTTAGGCAACGCTGATTGGGGTACCTGGGGTGTTCATGCTTTTCAGAACAAAATTCGTGATTTGCTAGTGTATCAATTTCCCACCACGGAAAATGTGGATGAAGCCAAAATCAAAGGTCTTGAGCTTGATTTATCGACAATAGCATTCGACTGGCAGGTTCAGTTCAATGCGACTGTGCTTAAACCCGAAGATGAAGAAACGGGTAATAAGCTACCACGCAGAGCACAGCGCATGGCGAATCTGCATGTGGATCGCCAGTTTGGTGATTGGTTAATTGGCGGTAGCTGGAAAGTCAGTGATTATCGTTATGATGATGCCGCTAACAATACACGCCTAGGTGGTTATGGCCTGGTGGATTTCCGCGTTGCTTACAAGATTGATAATGACTGGTCAGTTAAGTTAAATGCAATGAATGTATTCGATAAGGAATATCAAACTGTAAATAACTTTAATACCTTGGATCGGACTTATATGCTGTCTTTGCATTATCAACCATAAAATTAAGTCGATTAAATCATGCTCAGTTGTTATCGGCTGGGCATGATTGTTTAAATTCGTGGGTTTTTTCACCATCGTTTTGATAAACGCAATTTTCCAAAAGTTTTTAAATTTCTTCCCTAAGTTTTATTTCGCTAAGTCACTCAAGGATAAAGCTGGTCAGTAATACGGCTTATCTTTTAGAATGGCAGGCTTTTCCAGCTATTTCAGAGTTGTCATGACCGATCTAAAAGATAAAGGTTTTGCTACCCGGGCAGTGCGTGCCGGACAGGTAAGAACGCCAGAAGGTGAACATTCCGAGCCGATTTTTCCTACCTCAAGTTTTGTTTTTGATAGTGCAGAGCAAGCGGCAGCTCGTTTTGGAGGTGATGAACCGGGCAATATCTATTCACGATTTACCAATCCCACCGTACGAACTTTCGAGCAACGTCTGGCCTCATTGGAACAAGGTGAATCCTGCGTAGCTACTGCTTCAGGCATGTCCGCAATTCTGGCCACCTTTATGGGCTTATGTGCTGCCGGTGATCATATTGTTTCATCACGCAGTGTGTTTGGTACCACCCGGGTGTTGTTTGATAAATACCTCAGCAAGTTCGGTTTGCAGACGGACTATGTGCCGTTAACCGATCTGGCAGCCTGGGAAGCGGCAATTAAGCCCAATACCAAAGCGTTATTTCTGGAAACACCTTCCAATCCACTCAATGAAATTGCTGATTTAGCTGCTTTATCGGCTTTGGCTAAACAACATGACTGTTTGCTAATCGTTGATAACTGCTTCTGCACACCGGCTTTACAACAACCTTTATTGCTTGGAGCCGATATCGTGATTCACTCTGCTACCAAATATATTGATGGGCAGGGGCGTTGTGTGGGCGGTGCTGTTGTCGGTGATGCAAAACGTGTAGGTGAAGACGTCTATGGGTTCCTTCGTACTGCCGGACCAACCATGAGTGCATTTAATGCCTGGACTTTTTTGAAAGGTCTTGAAACATTAGATTTACGCATGAGAGCGCATTCCACTAATGCCAATCAAATTGCACACTGGTTGCAACAGCAAAAACAGGTAACACAAGTGTTTTATGCTGGACTGGAATCGCATCCCGGACATCAATTGGCCAAACAACAACAATCTGATTTTGGTGGCATTATTGCTTTCGAGGTAAAGGGCGGTCAGCAAGCTGCTTGGAAACTGATTAACGCTACGCAGTTTATTTCGATTACGGCTAACCTGGGTGATACTAAAACGACTATTACTCATCCGGCCACCACCACACATGGCCGCTTGTCAGTGGAAGCTCGTGCGGAATCAGGTATCAGTGATGGCATGATACGTTTGTCGGTTGGTTTGGAAAATGTAGAAGATATTCAAGCAGATATCCAATGTGGGTTGGATCTACTTTAAGCTCGCCAAGCAAATAACTGAACTATCGGCATAAAACCTGCATATTAAGTCTGAAATAAAACAATTCGCGTCAGGAAGTCGTCAGTAATGACATTTTCTGCCGCTTCTCAAGTCAAACAGGTTGTTTTTATGCAGAGAATATTGAAGCTAATACTGGCACTGCCGCTCATCTGGTTTGCGTTACCCGCACTCGCGGATACTAACCCAAACGCTGATGTACGCATCATTATTGATGTCTCTGGCAGCATGAAACAAAACGACCCACAGAATCTACGATCGCCGGGCCTGAGATTATTAGGTGGGTTGATGCCGGGTGACGCTGAGAGCGGTGTCTGGACCTTTGCCCGCTACGTCAATATGCTGGTGCCAATACAAAAAGCTGACGATACTTGGCGACAACGCGTTCAGCAAAAATCTTCCGAAATACATTCTCATGGTTTATTTACTGATATTGAGCAGGCGCTGCAAAAGGCCACAGCGAATGTCAAAGCTTCTGATCCAGCCAAGCAACGCAGCATTATCCTGTTATCTGATGGTCTGGTGGATCTGCATCAGGGAAAAGCAAACAGTGATCAATCCCGTCAAAACATCATCGATAAATTATTACCGCAAATAAAACAAAAAGGCTTTCGAATTCATACCATAGCCTTGTCCGAAGATGCAGATCATGAACTGTTAAAGCAACTATCACTTTCCACCGATGGCTGGTATCACAAAGTCGATAATGCTGATGAATTGGAACGGGTTTTTCTGCATTTATTCGAGCAAGCTACTCAGCGTGATTCCGTTCCGTTAGTCGATAATCGGTTTACCATCGATAACAGCGTCAATGAAATGACGATTTTGGTGTTTCGTGAAAATGAAACCGATGTCACCCAACTGGTTCAACCTGATCAAAAAAACCAATCACACGAAACTCATGAGACCTCAGTAAGCTGGATGCAAGAAAAACATTTTGATTTGATTACCATTGATAAACCGATGCCAGGAGAGTGGTTTATTGATGGCAATATCGATCAAGATAACCGGGTAATGGTACTGACTGATCTGCGTATGGAAACCATTGATCTGCCAAACAATATTTTGGCGGGAGAGCAATTTGATATTGTGGCCAAATTAACCGACCATGGTAAGCAGGTTGAACGGAATGATTTTCTGCAACTGGTTACTGCAGAATTAAGTACTCAGCCATTGCAAGGTGAACCCATCAATAACACGATGACCTTAAACAACCAAACGGCGACGTTTATGGCAAATTTGGGCAAGTTGTTTGATAGTGGACAAAACGATATTGTGATCACGGCTAAAAGTGACACCTTTGAGCGGCAGCGTCGGCAATCAGTCAATGTGGTGGCACTGCCATTCGATGTGACCGTGACACAGTTAGAAGCGGATAGCCGCAGCCATCGTTTATCTATGTCTGCTGATGCCAACATGATTGATCCTGAATCTTTGCAAATCACTGCTTTGCTCAGCGCACCGGATGGTAGTGAATTCCCATACGATGTACTACGTCAATCAGATAATGCCTGGCAGTTAACAGTGGCTGATTTACAACCTGAAACTGCTTACCAATTATCATTGCAAATCCGTGGTAAAACCCTGACAGGGCGGAATGTTTATTTACAGCCTAAACCAATCCAATTGTTAGATGAAGCGGGCGCAACGTTAACGATTACTTCAGAAACGCCGATTGTGGCCGAACAAAATAACGCTGAGCCGTTTGAGCCAGTTATTATTGATCCATTAGTAGATGAGCAAGCCTCAGAAACCACCAACCCGTTGTTTGAACTATCAGACACAATAATTTTAGCCATTGGTAATGCGGTTATTGTTTTACTGTTATTGATTGGATTTTGGTTTTGGCATCGCAGCCGTCGCCGGCAGCTATTACCTGGAGACTTATTGTAAATGTCGATGACTGATCCCGTTTTTCAATGGTTGGCTTATGAGCTGGCCGGCATCTTTGCCATTTTATTTATCTGGGTTTTACTGCGCGCCCGTCGTAAACAAAAACGCACTCAAGCCGCCGCAGCCAGCAAAGCGAAATTGTTGAAAAATAGTTATGAACAGCGTGTTGCTGCATTAAGCAGTCAGCTCAGCACTCGTTATGGATTAAGTGGCGCGGCACTTGACTCAATGGTCGATGAGTTAATGCTGCGGGAAAAAGAAATCTTTAAATCGATTGTTAATTTGTACACTCAGCAAGACGAGAAAACGCTTAATAATCTGCCTGAACAAATCACCGCGTTAACCGATGCCACCATCAGCATCATGGAGGCTGATGCGGAACAGGAAATAACCGCCCCGGAACTACTTGTTGAAGAGGCTGATGATTCGCTGGTTGCAGAAGAAGTGGATGAACCCGAAACTTCCGAGGCCAACGATGTAGAAGCCGAACCCGAAGCCGATATCGAGTTTGATGGTGTATTTGATGACAGTAATGCTGAAACCTTTGTTGCACAAACTGAAATGCTGGATGACGAGTCTGAATTGACTGATGCGCCTACTGATGCTGAAGCGGATTTTGCAATTGAACTGGCAGATATTGAAACCGAAGAAGTCGATGTTGATGATATTTTTAATCAAAACCAGCCAATAGACGAACCAGTTGTTAGTGATGAACAGGATGAGCTGGCAGAAGCAACTGCCACGGCAGAGTCTGAGTTGGATATTGACCCTGATCTATTAGCAGAATTTGATGGGCTGGCGGAAGCTGAAACAGCAGAGGAGTTTGCTGAAGAGCCTGTGGTCGAACCTGAGCCACCACAACCAGCACCTGAAAAATCAGCCATGCGTATGGCCGACTTTTTAAAAAATGACTGGGATCCAACCATTCCTGATGTCTATGGTAAAACCCCAAATGAAACGCCAGTCGAAGAAACCCAGCCAGACATAGAAGATGAGTTAGATACGACGAGTAATGCTTCCGAGCCAAAAGGCATGAAAGCGCATTTGAATAAAGCTTGGACCAACCAGATTCCCGATATTTACGGCAAATCTGCCATTCCAATCGAGGAAGCACAACCCGATGAGGATCTTTCAACGTTTGAGCACCAAGAGCTAAAACTGCATGCTTTTGAAGCTGATGATACGACACCGCAAGATTATGCCACCTCAGTTTTACCGGCAGACATTGAATTAGACATTGAAGAGCCTGAAATCGATATTGCAGAAGATATGATTTCTGTTGCAGAAATCGACAGCCTAATGCAACCACATGCGTCACCCGTCGTAAGCGATGATGATAAAGCGATGGATATCGTTGTTGATTTCAATGATGAATCCAGTACTGAAAAAAATGCGGTAGACGAGCTACCAAATGATGAAACTGAAGTAAGGGCTGAAGTTAATGAGCCAAGTGAAATGGCGGCATTTGATGAACCAGCTGATGCAATTGAATCCGATAACGAAATAACCTCCCTAGCTGAACCCGATTCCTCCAATGAAACTTCTGAAATGACAGAAGACTATTCCGTTCATTTAGACGAAGACGATTTAATTGATACTGACTTGGAACAGCCAGAACAAAATTCAGAAATGATGGATGCTTCAGATTGGGAGGCAGAGCTGTATGCTGAAGCAGCTGATGAGGCTCCATTAGCTTCCTCAGAATTGACTCAGGAAACAGCTAACGAACTCTCAGAGTCAACATCTGAATCGGAAGCCCCAGACATTGAAAATGAGGCTGAATCAGCGGACTGGGACACTGATCTTATTGCTGAACAACTTGATGCTAATGCTGTTGATACAGTACTGACAGATGAAATTACAGCTTCTTTAGAAGATTTAGAACCAGAGAACTTACCAGACACTGAACAAGCAATAACTGTTGAAGAGACTACTGAAGATCTAGATTTAGATGACTTAACTGGGTTTCATGAGGATGAGGCAACAATAGCGCAAACTCAAGTTACAGATGAACCGAGTTTGGATGAAAATGGATTATCGCAGCAACAAAATGATGTCATTGAAAAAGATGAACCTGCAGAATTTTTGGCAGAAGATATTGAAGATAAGCTAGTTGACGATAGTAATCAGTTGGACGAGCTGCAAGATATTGATTTTGCAGAAATAAACCAACAAGAGGAATATATTGCCGAAGCCGAAGCCGAAGCCGAAGCCGAAGCCGAAGCCGAAGCCGAAGCCGAAGCCGAAGCCGAAGCCGAAGCCGA
>NZ_JBLWYR010000017.1:58952-72818 GCF_048266885.1 Methylophaga sp. | reverse complement strand
GCATAAAAAAGGCATTCTGTTTGTCGGCAGTGGTGTTTCCGGTGGTGAAGAGGGTGCCCGTTTCGGACCTTCTTTGATGCCCGGTGGTAATTTTGCAGCGTGGCCAGCTATTAAACCCATTTTCCAAGCTATTGCCGCACAGGATGATGGTGAACCTTGTTGTGACTGGGTAGGGAACGATGGTGCCGGCCATTACGTGAAAATGGTGCATAACGGTATTGAATACGGTGATATGCAATTGATCTGCGAAGCTTATCAAATGATGCGTGAAGGTCTTGGCATGTCCGGTGATGAAATTCAGCAAGTATTTGCTGAATGGAATGAAGGTGTTTTGGACTCGTATTTAATCGAAATCACCCGTGATATTTTGGCGGTTAAAGAGCCGGATGGCAGTTTACTGATTGATCATATTTTGGATACTGCCGGTCAGAAGGGAACAGGTAAATGGACGGGTATGAACGCCCTTGATTTGGGGATTCCATTAACCCTGATTGGTGAAGCTGTATTTGCCCGTTGTTTATCTGCACTTAAAGACGAGCGGGTAACGGCTTCCAATGTTTTACCAGCACATGCCGGAGCGTTTTCGGGAGATAAAACTGAAATGGTGAATGCCATTCGCGATGCCTTATATGCCTCGAAAATCATCTCCTACGCTCAAGGCTATATGTTGATGCGTGAAGCGGCCAAAACCTACGGGTGGGAACTCAATTACGGCGGTATTGCTTTGATGTGGCGAGGTGGTTGTATTATTCGTAGCCGCTTCCTTGGCAATATTCGAGATGCCTTTGAACGCAATCCACACTTAGAAAATCTGTTATTAGATAACTTCTTTATTGATGCCATCACCGAAGCCTTACCGGGCTGGCGCAAAGCGGTGGTGTGTGCCATCAGTTTGGGCGTACCGGCACCTACTTTCAGTAGTGCATTATCCTTCTATGATGGCTATCGCAGTGAACGCTTACCTGCCAATTTACTACAAGCCCAGCGGGATTACTTTGGGGCACATACCTATGAGCGTTTGGATAAACCTCGCGGCGAATATTTCCATACAAACTGGACCGGTAAAGGCGGTAATGTCTCAGCATCGACCTATGAAGCGTAAAGTGAGTAACTAAAACAGTAAAAAAGGGCGGAAAACCGCCCTTTTTTATTATTGGAATGTCTACTAAAGCGAATTACAAGGGTGTAGTTCTGCTAAGAATCAGCAATTGATTAGGTTCACCAACAATATAGATATTACCTTCTAAATCGGTAGCAACTCCCTCTGGTTGTTTCATCTTTGGCCAAAACTGATAAGGTCCACTGCCTAAACGGATTCGTGAGCTTTCTTGTCCCTTTAGATTAATCACATGTAGGCTATTGGAATCATCACTCAAGACCAGTAATTTTTCTTCTTTGCCCGGTAATAAGGTAAGACCTGAAAAATCTCCCACATCCAGCTGCAGGTTTTTCATTAAATCAAACTGATTGGTATATTCCTCTATTTCCAGGGCGAAATGTAGGATCCTCGCAGGTTTTTCTTGAACAAAAAACAAGCCATGCTGTTGAGAGACAGCAATACCTTCTATGCCTTTATTAGATTTTTCAGGGGGGAGCAGTGCGAGTGTTTTTACATCACGATAGTTAATCTGCTTGGTCGTATCGAGTATTTCTACAAAGCTGATTGTTTGTTGACGTTCTTCACTGATAATAAATTGGTTGGCACCAAGATAATCAATACTTTCCGTATCAGAAAACCCTATTAAATCAATTTTCCGTAGCAGTTTTCCGGCTTTACTTATTATGACGATCTGTTCTGGATTGTTAACAATTCCATACAGATGTCCAGACTCAGGGTGAAAAGTCAGTCCGGATAAATTATCTTCTATTCCATCAATGGTCAGGGTTTTGCTGAACAGGTAGTTTTGCAAATCCCATGGCTCATGGTGAGAAATTTTGGCAGAACTGACAGTACTAAACCAAAGAAAACTACTCAAGAAGATACTAGCAATTAATGCAGCAATTACTAATCTCGATTTAGTTTTACTCGAGAAAAAAGCCATAGGTTTATCCTTCAACTTAAAATGTATTACCAATGTTGTGCATTGATATCAGGTTAAGAAGAACGATATTCCCTAAGGCTTAAACCAAACTGAAAAGTAACTTTGGATTTGGACTATTTCACTGAATTAATGGTAAGTGGCTGTAGATTATTCATCGACATCATCCATATCCGCTTGCCCTGAAAGACGTCGACGAATATGTGACCATGACATGCCCACCGCCAGAACGGCAGCAATAAGAAACAAAATAATGTAAGTAAAGGCAGCATGATGTCTTAACTCCAGAATGCCCAAATCAAATAACCACCAGATAATAATGGCAAAGAAGGCAAAAGCGAGAATCAGTCCAAAACCACCCAATGAACGAAACGTTGCTCTTAAATATACCGTCCAGCCAATCAGAATAATAACTGTAGCCATGGCAAACGGCGGGGTGATGTTCATGCCAGCGTTGCCAAACAGAGCCTCATTGGCCCAATGGTAATAGCTGTAGCCACTGGGGTTATAACTGATGTACACCAATAAAACAGCAAACAACAAACGTAATAAAAAGCCTTTGCTATTAAACCGTTGTGCCATGGTTAATTCCTTTATCAGTTATTTGAGTTAGCGGACTTCAAACGCATCAAACTCACCAGTTGCTGTTTGTTCAGTTATCGAAATATCGGTAACTTCTGCAAAACGTGGCCCTTGCCAAGCCCAATCGACTAATTGGTTGAGTTTTTTCGGCTCACTCTCAGCGACCATTTCAACCCGCCCATTACTGAGATTACGAACCCAGCCTGTTACGCCAATTTTCTGTGCCGTAGTTTGGGCCGACAGACGATAACCGACACCTTGCACACGGCCTTCAATCAACAAATGATAACGTGTTATTCCCATTCAATCGTAGCGGGGGGTTTGCCGGAAATATCGTAAACAACTCTCGATATCCCACTGACTTCATTAATGACGCGGCGGGAAACCAGATCCAGGAACTCGTAAGGTAGATGCGCCCAACGAGCGGTCATAAAGTCGATGGTTTCAACGGCGCGCAACGCCACTACATAGTCATAACGACGGCCATCGCCCATTACACCAACCGATTTGACCGGTAGGAACACGGCAAATGCCTGACTGGTTTTATCGTACAAATCGTGAGCGCGTAGTTCTTCGATAAAGATGTTATCGGCTTTACGCAATAAATCGGCGTATTCTTTTTTGACTTCGCCGAGAATGCGAACGCCCAGGCCTGGGCCGGGGAAGGGATGGCGATATACCATATCACTTGGTAAACCTAATTCAACGCCCAGTTTACGCACTTCATCTTTAAACAGTTCACGTAAAGGCTCGATTAACTTGAGCTTCATGTGCTCTGGTAAGCCACCGACATTGTGATGAGTTTTAATCACATGGGCTTTGCCTGTTTTAGATGCAGCAGATTCGATTACATCAGGATAAATGGTGCCTTGAGCCAGCCATTGCACATTGGTCAGTTTGGAAGCTTCTTCATCAAACACTTCGACAAATTCACGACCAATGATTTTACGTTTGGCTTCTGGATCATTCTCTCCCGCCAGTGCTGACAGAAAACGATCTTCAGCATCGACACGAATCACACGAATGCCCATATGTTTGGCAAACATGGCCATGACCTGATCGCCTTCGTTTTCACGTAGCAGACCATTGTTAACAAACACACAAATCAGCTGATCGCCAATTGCACGGTGCAGCAAAGCTGCCACTACAGAGGAATCGACACCACCTGATAAACCCAGCAATACTTCATCTTTGCCAACTTGCTGGCGAATAGTTTCAATGCTGTCTTCAATGATATTGGCGGAGGTCCATAAGGTTTCACAGCCACAGATTTCAGTGATAAACCGTGAAATCATTCGTTGGCCCTGAGTGGTATGGGTCACTTCAGGGTGGAATTGCACGCCGTAAAACTGGCGATCTTCATCCGCCATACCAGCAATCGGTGCGCTGTCGGTGCTGGCAATGACTTTAAAACCATCAGGCAATTGACTAACCCGATCACCGTGGCTCATCCACACATCCAGCATGCCGAAGCCTTCTGGGGTGGTGTGGTCTTCAATATCTTTCAAAAAGGCAGAGTGACCACGAGCGCGGATTTTCGCATAACCAAATTCGCGGTGAGATGACGATTCAACTTGACCACCTAATTGAGTAGCCATGGTTTGCATGCCGTAGCAGATACCCAGCACCGGTACATTCATTTCAAACACACAATGTGGTGCAGCAGGTGCGGCTTCGCCTATAGTTGAGTCAGGACCACCAGAAAGAATGATGCCTTTTGGGGCAAATTCACGAATTTCGGCTTCACTGATATCCGGGTTACGTAATTCGCAATAAACTCCTGCTTCGCGCACACGACGGGCGATCAACTGGGTGTATTGTGAACCGAAATCAAGGATTAAAATGCGATGGTCGTGAATATGGCTGCTCATGAATCTCTCTTACAGTCAGATAAAAATACCGGCTTTAATAAACAAAGCCGGTATTTAAAAAATTAATTAACCCGGTAATTCGGTGCTTCTTTGGTGATAGTCACATCATGAACATGGCTTTCATTCATGCCAGCAGAAGTCACACGGACAAACTCGGGTTTGGTACGCATTTCTTCAATAGTACGGCTGCCGGTATACCCCATGGAAGCGCGAACACCGCCCATTAATTGGTGAATAACTGGACTCAGGCTGCCTTTGAAAGGCACACGGCCTTCTATGCCTTCTGGGACTAATTTGTCAGCTTCACTGGATTCTTGGAAATAGCGATCGCTAGAGCCTTGTTTCTGCTGCATGGCGCCCATTGAGCCCATGCCGCGATAAGATTTATAAGCACGGCCTTGGAATAATTCCACCTCACCTGGCGCTTCTTCAGTACCGGCAAACATGCCACCAACCATGATTGCATGGGCACCAGCCACAATCGCTTTAGCAATATCACCAGAATAACGGACACCGCCATCAGCAATTAATGGAACACCGGTTCCAGCCAATGCCGCAGCTACATTACTAATCGCGCTGATTTGCGGAACGCCTACACCAGCCACAATACGCGTAGTACAAATAGAGCCAGGACCAATACCTACTTTTACGGCATCCGCGCCCGCTTCGACCAATGCTTTAGCTGCAGCAGCAGTTGCGATATTGCCGCCGATTACCTGTACTTGAGGATAATTTTGTTTAACCCAGCGAACCTGGTCCAATACACCTTGTGAATGACCATGAGCAGTATCAACAACAATGACATCAACTCCAGCAGCAACCAGCGCATCAACTCGTGCTTCACTTTCTGAACCGATACCAACAGCAGCACCAACACGTAAACGTTCCTGAGCATCTTTTGAAGCCAGCGGGTTATCAGTTTGTTTTTGAATGTCTTTTACGGTGATCATGCCCTGCAGATGGAATTGATCATCTACCACCAAAACTTTCTCAATACGATTGGTATGTAATAAGTGCAGGACTTCTTCACGGCTGGCATCTTCACCGACGGTAACCAGTTTATCTTTGCCAGTCATGATAGAAGAGACAGGATTGTCGAAATGTTTCTCAAAACGTAAATCGCGGCTGGTGACAATGCCCACCAAATCATCGCCATCAACAACTGGTACACCGGAAATATTATGAGCACGGGTGAGAGCAACCACATCACCGATAGAAGTGGTTGGGCTGACCGTAATAGGATCACGCACCACACCACTTTCAAATTTTTTCACTTTACGAACTTCATCGGCTTGCTGTTCGATGGTCATATTTTTGTGCAAAATACCTAAGCCACCTTCCTGAGCCATCGCAATCGCCAGACGACTTTCAGTGACGGTATCCATGGCAGCAGATAACAATGGAATATTGATGGTGATATCACGTGTCAGTTGTGTGGTCAGACTGACATCGCGCGGCAGAACATTTGAATAGGCGGGGACAAGTAAAACGTCATCAAATGTCAGGGCTTCTTGCGCAATTCTCATGAGGCGGGTTCCCGAATTTACTGTAATATGATCGACAAATTATATCAGGAACTTAGTGGTTTATGGCATCACTTATGACATCGGATTCGCAAGGTAAACTCGCTGCCCGTGCTGTCAAGGATGTATATCCGGTTTCGCGATTGGTCAGAGAAGTCCGGCTGATGCTGGATGGTTCCTTTCCGCTTTTGTGGGTGGAAGGTGAAATATCCAATTTAGCGATGCCAGCTTCAGGGCACATTTACTTCACACTTAAGGACTCAGCTGCGCAAGTGCGCTGTGCGATGTTCCGTGGACGTAATCAACAATTACGGTTTACCCCAGAAAACGGCATGCAGGTATTACTGCGTGTCAAAGTCACGCTTTATGAAGGCCGCGGCGAATTCCAGCTGGTTGTTGAGCATATGGAAGAGGCGGGTAGTGGTGCTTTGCAGCGGGCTTATGAAGCATTAAAAGCTCGGTTGGGGCAGGAAGGTCTGTTTGATACGGCCCATAAAAAACCATTACCGTTATTACCCGAAACCATAGGCATCGTATCCTCGCCTGATGGCGCAGCGGTGCATGATATTTTGCATGTTTTGAAACGTCGTTTCCCGGCAATCAAAGTGATTCTGTACCCCGTTGCGGTACAAGGTGAAACTGCCCCCCGGCAAATTGCCGCTGCAATTCAAACTGCCGATCAGCGTCAAGAGTGTGATTTGCTGATTGTGGGGCGGGGCGGTGGTTCGCTGGAAGATCTGTGGAGTTTTAATGATGAACTGGTCGCCAGGGCCTTATTTGCCTGCCAGATCCCAACCATCAGCGCTGTAGGTCATGAAATTGATTTCACCATCGCAGATTTTGTCGCCGATGTCAGAGCGCCAACACCTTCAGCTGCCGCTGAATTAGCGGTACCAGAAGCACGGCAGCTGGTTTTGAATTTGCATAACTTGTTGCAAACCCTTAATAGCCGAATACAACAAAAACTGTTTAATGAACAACGGCATATCCGCTATTTAACCCAGCGATTACCTCGCCCACAACAGCAACTGAAACTTCAGCAGCAACAATTAAAACGCTTGCACACGCAACTGGAGTACAGCTTTCAGCGTCGACTACAAAGCAAGCAGCAACAGCTTGATTATCTGTTTGCCAGATTGCCGCATCCCCAATTGCGGATCAGCTGGCGGCAAACACGACTTCAGGATTTAACACAACGATTTGAGAAAGCATTTGCTGTGCAGCAACAGCGCTTCAGTCAGCAAAGCCAAAACCTGAACGCTCGCCTGCAGCGATTATTACCTGTCTCCAGGTTGAAGCAGCAGCAACGGCTTGTTGAATCACTTTCCACACAGTTAAATCGTCTGACCAGACAACAAATAACTGATCATAAAAAACAACTCGTACAGCTGATGCGAACCTTGTCTGTTGTCAGCCCTTTAAATACGCTTGAGCGTGGCTATAGCATTACCAGTGATGCGGAATCCGGTAATGTCATTTACCGGTCAGATGAAGTGATTATCGGACAAACCGTGCAAGTCCGTTTGTTTGATGGTGAATTGAAATGCGAAGTGCGTAATAAAAAATGATATTGAGAGTTATTTTCTGGCCCGTTCTGTTACTGCTGTGCTCGTCTGCCTGGGCCTTACCCCAACAGTTTCCAGTGCCTGGTGGAGTCATCATTTTGCCCCTGGAAATAGCTGGAAAGATTGCCCCCAAAGTCACCTATGAAAAACAACAGGTGCTGGTGGTAAAACAGGATTCCCAATGGCAGGCAGTTGTGGGGATTCCGCTGGCTGCCAAACCGGGAAGTCATAAGGTTTTAGTGGATGACCAAGGCGTATTAAGCAGCATTCTGTTTGAAGTCAAAAACAAATCTTATCCCACCCAACATGTGAATGTGCCCGATGATCGTAAGGTAAACCCTTATGCCGAAGATATGGTTCGAATCGAAGCAGAAACCGCCAAAATAAATAAAGCGTTACGTAATTGGCGAATGAGTGATGACATCCCATTCAATTTTGTTTGGCCGATTGAAGGGCGGGTGAGTGGTTTATTTGGTCGCCGTAGAGTATTTAATGGCGAAGAACGAAACCCTCATAGCGGAATCGATATTGCCGCGCCAACCGGCACACCAATTATGGCGCCCGCCGATGGTATAGTGACCGATTCTGGCGATTATTTTTTCAATGGCAACACGGTAATGATTGATCATGGCCAGGGCCTGGTGACCATGTTTTGTCATTTAGATCGGATTGAGGTTAAAGCCGGCCAACAGGTGAAACAAAGAGACATTATTGGTACGGTGGGTGCAACAGGACGGGTCACCGGGCCGCATCTGCATTTGGGAGTCAGTTTGAACGATGCACGGGTTGAACCATTGTTGTTCTTTCCTAAACGGGACGGTTATCCGTCATTCAGATGAGTTTTAGGTTTGCTGTATTTGTTTAAAAGCTCTGTCAACAGCACAAAGTTAACCGGTTTGGTGAGATAGGCAGTAAATAACCCTTCGGCTTGTTGTAAATCATAAGGCATAGCCGCAGCAGTCACCGCTATCACGGGAATATGTTGGAATTTTGGATTAGCGTTGATTTGTTCAGTAGCTTGTAAACCGCTTATCCCCGGAAGATTAATATCCATTAAGATAACCTCAGGCATATTGCTTTCTAGCCATTCCAATCCGGCTTCCGCCGTTTTGCACACATGTAAATGATAGTGTGGCATGCGATCAAAAAATGCTTCCATCAATTTGATATTGGCGGGATTATCTTCAATATGCAGAATCAACGTGGACGGCCCAGATTGAAATGGATTAGCTGTATAAGTTGCTGAAGCATGATAATGATTAGTATCTTCAAAGCTTGCCTGATCGGTTATAGGCAGCTCTACCCAAAACCGACTACCTTGATTTTCTGTACTTTCAAAACCAATATGTCCATTCATGGCTCTGATCAGTCTTTGGGTGACGATTAACCCTACACCGGTGCCTTCAATCCCCGAATTTTCCTGACCTAAACGATCAAAAGCCGTAAAGAGAAACGCTTGTTTGTCCTTTGGAATACCGATACCAGTATCTTGCACGGTAATACGCAAACGATTAACCGTGCTGATAATTTCTGTGGTTACAATGACTTCGCCCTCTGGCCGATTATATTTTATGGCGTTACTGACAAGATTAATCAGTACTTGCTTGAGCTTGGTTAAATCGGCGAGCACCAGTTGTTTTGGAATGTCACCTGTTTGAATGTTCACGCGATAACGAGCTGCCAGATTATGCAACATTGGCAAACAATGTTTAATCGCGTTACTGATATCCACCGGTTCAATGGAAACTTCTACGGAGCCAGCCTCGATTTTGGCGAGCTCCAGTACATCATTAATCAATTGAAGCAGATGTTCACCACTTTGAATAATTAACTTCAAACTGTCTTGTTGGGTGGCGGTAAGTGGCGCCTGTTTGTCACTTTGCAACAGTTGAGCAAAGCCTAAAACTGCATTCAGAGGAGTGCGTAATTCATGGCTCATCGCCGATAGAAATTCTGATTTGGCCTGATTAGCTTTTTCGGCTTCTTCCTTCGCAGCGATTAATGCTAAATGTTCGGCCTTATGCAATGAGATATCACGGACGATACCGGTAAAGAAGTAACGTTCTTCCCATTTAAAAGCACTTAAGGTCAATTCAATGGGAATAATTTGTCCGCTTTTGTGTAATGCTTCTAATTCAACCGGCTGACCAATTATTTTAGACTGCTCAGTACTGAGAAAGCGCGACATACCATTTTCATGATTGTGTCGATGCTGAGCTGGCATCAACCGCGTAATATTTTGGCCAATAATTTCGTCTGGCTGATAACCAAATAAACGTACAGAGGCGACATTAAAATTCTGGATGGCCCCAGTTTCATCAATCGTAATAACCCCTTCAAGGGTATTATTTAATAATGTCTGTAAACGTTCACTTTCGCGTTTAGCCTTTTCTTCCAGGGCTTTCCCTTTAGATAATTCGGCTTCAAGCGCCGCCGTTTGTAAGGCAATTTGCTCACTTAATACTTTGGCATGGTGACGTTTTATGAAATAACCAATGGCCATTAACGCCGCAATGATGATTAATGCAAAAACCAGCCATCTCAGCCATGTCGGTATGCTTGGGTATGGGTCATAGATAAACCCATTAAGCTGATGATCATCATTAACCAAGCCTAATTGCTGATAGTGTTCAGCAATTTTTTGCCAACGTTCAATCGTCATATGACCTAACGAAACCGTAGGGTATAAACTGAGTTCGCTGAGTTTTTCGGCTTCAAATTCGAGATGCTGTCGAGTCTTATTCTGACTGTTATAGTCTTTTAAAATTACATCAATCATTTCGTGAGGATGTTCCAAGGCATACTGCCATCCTCTTAAGGTAGCCTCGAGAAATGCTTCGACAATTTTAGGATGACGCTTTAGATAGTCTTCGGAAGTAAAAATAATATCGCTGTAAAAATTGATATTGAATTCATGGGGTGACAAAGTCCGGTAATCCACCTCGCGACTCATCATCCAGAAAGGTTCGTTGGAAACATAAGCCGTAAGCGCATCCACATTACCTGCAATAAGATTGTCAATGTCAGCCGGAGAAGGATCGACAATATTCAGTTGAGAAGGATGAATATTGAATTTGAGTAACATGGCGGATAAATCATCAGCATACGACTGACGAGTAACCGTTTTGCCGATAAAATCGTTTGGATGATTTATTTCTGAATCGGCTCTAACCAGCCAGGTATAGGGACTGCTCTGAAAAATAGCTGCAAGAGCAACAAACGGGCGACCTTTTAGTCTCTCAACAACAAGGCCTGCACCGGAGATACCGAAGTCGACAATGCCATTTTCAACCTCGTGAAATGGTGCCTGCTGTCCATTAATAATGGTAACTTCCAGCCCAGCTTCTTGGTAGAAGCCTTTTTCTGCAGCAGCGTAAATTCCGGCAAATTGAAATTGATCTTGCCAATGAAGTTTGATTGATACGGGAGTCAGCTTTTGATTTGGCTCATCCGCCATGGATGAAGTGGCAAACAACAACAGGACAAGCGCGATCAATCGACACATAAAAAGTACTCAAACAGAGTTCAATTCATCTTACTCTAGAGATATGCGAAATAGCCAGAAGCTTGTCGTGAAAAAATCCTATAAATTTACAAACGAAAGTCCCGTCCCAAATAAACGCTAAGTACACGCTTATCTTTCAGGATTTCATCAGGCGTACCTTTGGCAATCACCTCACCTTCGTTGAAGATATAGGCTCGTTCACAAACACTCAGTGTTTCTCGTACATTATGGTCGGTAATTAAAATGCCAATGCCGCGAGCTGAAAGGGCTTTGATGATGCCTTGGATATCCAGAACGGAAATCGGATCGACACCAGCGAAAGGTTCATCAAGCAAGATAAACTGTGGATCCATGGCCAATGCCCGAGCAATTTCAACGCGGCGTCTTTCACCACCAGATAACGCCATGCCCAATGATTTTCGAATATGGCCAATATGAAACTCTTCTAGCAAGCGCTCCAGTAATTGTTGTTTTGCGCTAAGGCTCAGCTTTTTTCGGGTTTCAATAATGGCGTAGAGGTTATCTTCAACTGATAATTTACGAAATACTGAGGCTTCTTGCGGCAAGTAGCCAATGCCCAGTCGAGCGCGATTATGAATGGGCTCGTGGGTGAGGTCTTGCTGATCGAGAAAAATACTGCCGTGATCAACGGGGATCAATCCAACAATCATGTAAAAGCTGGTGGTTTTACCGGCCCCATTGGGACCTAGCAAGCCAACAATTTCACCACTGTTTACTTCCAAGGAAATATTTTTAACAACCTGCCTATCGCCAAATTGCTTGGCGAGCGACAGTGCAGAAAGCTGACTCATTTATATTCCGTGATTTATTCAGGATTCATTTGCAGGTAACGTGAACTGACCCAGCCAATAATCGCTTTATCGCCACTCATGCCGCGAACTTGTGTCCACTCTGGTTGACGCGTCAACACAATTACTTCCGTGTTTTCGATAAATGCGCCAATACGTTCATATTGCGTACCGGGGCCGGTTCTAACATTTAAGGTAGTTTGCGTTACCGCAGTCGGATAGCTCATTTCGGATTGCTGTTCTGGTGCATCCGTTAACGGTTGGGGTGTTTGCTCTGTTGGTTGGGCAGGTTTAGATTTATTTTTTTCACGCTGGCCTGGCGGTTGAATCGTAATGTGTACTCGGCCACTGGATTGTTTTTCGCCATCTACTTCAACCGGTCTGGAATTAGCGATGACAATGTTTTTGTTGATATCGTATTCGATATGATTGCCACGAAACTCATCGCCTGACTGCCAAACATAGCCTTGACCTACCAGAAAGATGCGTTGTTTACTGGCGTGGTATTCCATTTGTAATGCTTTCGCTTTGACCGGCTTATCACCTTCTTTATGAACCTGTTCATAAGTAGCAAGATTACCTTCAGCAATGGCTTTTTCCAGTTCTCGGTTCTCATCATAAAAGAAGGTAATGACATCACCTTCGATACGTAACGTGCCCTGGGTCAATATGGCATCGCCTTTGTATTGGGTGACACCGGTTTCATCATCAAGCTGCGCGTGATCTGCTTCGATATTAATGGGTTGTTCCCGATCGCTGGGTAAAGCAAGGGCAATAGACGGGATTGCAGTGAATACCCAGAGCAGATTAATTAACAGGTGGCGCATTGTATTGTCCTCTCACCCTAGAGTGCAGATTGATGGTTTCTTCTTGTAAAGCCGCATGAAACCCGACTGAATGGGTATCACCATGGGGCGATTTCATTGTGACAGGTTGATCGGTATAAGCCGTGTTGTTCACAGTATCCAAATTGAGAATTTCAGTTAATAACTGTACTTCTGGTTGATCTTTGTTGGTAATAATAACATTGCCAGTGAGAAGAATGTTTTCGCCTTCACCTTGAGTTTCTGCATGGTCCGACTCAATGATCCAATCATTATTTTCCGGCACGATAAATAAGGTATTTGGGCTGAAGATTTCGGTGCGGTCATTTTCCGGATAGTGATATAGCGTCTCACCCTTAATGACCCGAGAAGGTTTGCCATTAATATCCATTACGGTGAGTTTGAAATCAGTCATGCCAAAATCAATACTATAATGCACTGCAGCCTCTGTTTTAGGGGCTTCAGGTTTGGTAAACAGCATCCACAAACTGATTACTGCGATCAGCAGTAAGCCAATTTTGAGATAGTTAGGAATATTAAAAATGGCGTTCAATTTGGTCCTGCAGGGTTCCCTGTCCTTCCATAATTAATTCACAAACATCACGAGCTGCGCCTTTTCCGCCTCTAGAGGGGGTTATCCAGTGAGCGTGTTTTTTCACCACGGCATCAGCATCTTGGACAGCTATCGCTAAACCTACTCGACTCATAATGGATAAATCGACCCAGTCATCCCCTACATAAGCACATTGTTCTGGTTTCAATTTAAGGGTTTTTAACAGCTCCTCAAAAGCCGGTAATTTCACTTTCTGTCCCTGATAAACATGATTAATGCCAAGGCTTTGCATACGGTGTTCAACTACTCTAGATGTGCGACCCGTAATGATAGCAATATCGACACCGGTAAACTGCAGCAGTTTCATGCCGTGCCCATCACGTGAATGAAACGCTTTATATTCTTCGCCGTCATCGCCAATGATGATACTGCCATCCGTTAGAACACCATCGACATCAAAAATCACCAGCTTAATTTGTTTGGCGCGAGCCGTTATGTCTTGCATCGTTATTTTCCTGAAAATCAGACTACACCAGCACGTAATAAATCATGCATATTCAGTGCGCCAGTTAAGTTATGGTTTTTATCGGTAATC
>NZ_JBLWYR010000017.1:0-58852 GCF_048266885.1 Methylophaga sp. | reverse complement strand
AAAATCAGACTACACCAGCACGTAATAAATCATGCATATTCAGTGCGCCAGTTAAGTTATGGTTTTTATCGGTAATCAACAGACCGTTGATTTTATATTGCTGCATCATCTGCAATGCTTCGGCGGCCAGCATCTCTGCCTGACCTGTTTTACAGTGACGTGTCATATGCTCATTCAAGGGAGCGGTCAGAATGTTCACTTCCTGAGCCAACACACGACGTAAATCACCGTCAGTGAAGATACCGACTAATTTGCCGTCATTATCCACTACAGCGGTCATACCGAGACTTTTATTCGACATCTCAATTAATGCTTCACGTAATAAAGCATGTTGATGGACCTGTGGAATAGCTTCCCCAGTGTGCATAATATCGCTGACACGTAGTAATAAACGTCGACCAAGATTGCCACCCGGATGAGAGAGGGCAAAGTCTTCTGCTGTGAATCCACGAGTTTCCAATAAGGCGATGGCCAAAGCATCTCCCATCACTAATGCAACTGTAGTGCTGGACGTCGGCGCTAAACCAAGTGGGCAAGCTTCTTTAAATACACTGACATTAATCACCGCATCAGCACAGGATGACAGTGTCGAGTCCATCCGGCCGCTCATGGTGATTAACGGCACACCTAGACGTTTAATCAAGGGCAGAATGGTCAGTATTTCGGCCGTTTCGCCGGAATTTGACAGGGCCAACACGACATCTTTATCGGTAATCATGCCCAGATCACCATGACTGGCTTCGCCTGGGTGAACAAAAAAAGCCGGGCTTCCGGTACTGGCTAAAGTCGCCGCAATTTTACTGCCGATATGGCCGGACTTACCCATGCCAATCACCACGATACGGCCCTGACATTGCAATAAAAATTCACATGCCCGTACAAAATCATCATCGATACGGTCACGCAGCAACATAACTGATTCCAGTTCGGTATCAATTACCGCCAGTGCCAGTTTTTTTAATTTATCAGAATCTATTTTCATATACCGTTATGCACACCTTGATAGGCCAGCAAACTTATATAGCCTGCATAAACCATGAGCAGTAATAAACCAACCGGGCGTCCCAATCGGCCTTTCAAACAAAAGCGTGCAAACAAATACAGCACGATGGTCAGGCCAATCATAAAGCTAAAATCGCGTGTTAGCAGCAGGGTATCTACTTTAGATGGCTGAATCAGTCCCGGCATGGCAAGCACAGCCAGCAAATTAAAGATATTTGAGCCAAGAATATTGCCGACGGCAATGTCGTGTTCATTTTTTAATGCGGAAGAAATACAAGCGGCTAATTCTGGCAAGCTGGTGCCAATGGCGACGACGGTTAAACCAATAACCAGATCACTGATACCTAATATTTGTGCAATACCAGTCGCTCCCCAGACTAATAGCTTTGAGCCACCCAACAGGGTAATCAAGCCAATCAAAAACAGTAAGACAGATTTTTTCAGCGAGAGGTTAGGCTGATCATATTCTTGGGTGAATTCTAATTTAAGCGGGTCGTCCTGTGTGCTTTGCACCGCTAACCAAGCCATGCCACCCAAAGTTAGTAGGAAGCCGGAAAACAGAATAATGCCATCAATTCGATCTAACTCCATATCCCACAGCAATAATACTAGGGCCAGGATCATGATAAAGACCAATACCGGGAATTCTCTTCTTAAAGTCACTGAGTGAACTACCAACGGGGAGATGAGAATGGTCACGCCCAATACCAACCCAACATTGGTGATATTCGAACCAATCGCATTACCAATGCCTAATGCGGGAGCGCCATCAAAAGCGGCAAGGGCAGAGACCATCATTTCAGGGGCAGAGGTACCAAAGCCAACAATGGTCACTCCAACAATAAGAGGAGCGACACCTAGATTGGAGGCAATACCTGCCGCACCATCAATAAATTTATCCGCTCCCCAAATCAGTAAAACAAAACCACTGATAACAGCGAAGGTAAACAAGAGTGAAGTCATTTAACTACCGATGATGGAACCTTGAAACGAAAAAGAGCCGGAATAAATCCGGCTCTTTTTATTATAACGATGAAGATTAGTATTGTCCCGAAGGCTTACTCATCATCAAATAGATCGTAATCATCTGTATCTGGTGGATTACCATCGTAAACTAGATATTGGCGACGTTGCAGATAAGCATTTCTTACATAAGCATATTCATCATCGGTTGCCTCATTCAGAACACGTTCTGATTTCAGAAGGTTGGCACGTGTATCAATAACCCGAGTTGCGGTAAACGCATTACGTGCACCTGGACCTTCTACATACATGACAGGATCTGTGAACATATCGCCAACTAAGCCAAATGAATCACGCACAGTTCGTGGACCAAAAAAAGGTAGTACGACATATGCGCCAGGCTCAGCACCCCAAGCGCCAAGAGTTTGGCCGAAATCTTCGTTACGCTTACGGTTTCCTGCATGACCAGCCACATCAAAAATACCTGCAACACCAACCGTACTGTTTAACAGGAAACGGCCTGTATCATCCGCTGCTTGACTGAATTTGCCTTGCAATAAACTATTAACGGCGACGGTAATATCATTCAGATTGCTGAAAAAGTTGCTGACGCCCCAACTAATCGCATCAGGTACTATTGCGTCATAACCTTTTGCTACCGGTTTCAATACAGCACGGTCAACCGTATCATTGAATTTATACATTGCACGGTTGTAGCTTTCGAACGGATCTCGTTCGTCGGGATTTTGTACGGTGGCGCAACCTGTAAACAGAACAACCATACTAATTAGGCTGATTCTGAAAAAACCTCTTAATTCAAACATTGTGGCATTCCCTGAAACTTAAATATGCAGAGAATAATCTCACGGCAGTTCTAGGCTAATCAAGTAGTCTGTTGTACGAATACAAGTAAAGTATGACGCTGTTGTCATTTTGCAACATGAGAATGATAATGCTTCAGCTTTTTTGACTGAGGATTTGCGCTGTTTTAACTTGGGCGGGAAGATGATTGTCGTACATTAATCCAGCAAAAACCGCAGTGCATTTCTGCCAACTATTTTCATGTGCATAGGTAATACAATCTGTTTTACGTAAATTCAGCGCATTTAAAGCGGCCTTTTGCAGGTCCCAGTCGAGCTGACCCGTTTGGCCTGCAATGATAATATCTTTAGGTCCTGTTACCGGAAAGGCGGCGACTGGGAGACCACAGGCCATGGCTTCCAAAATCACCAAACCAAAGGTGTCGGTTTGGCTGGGAAACACAAATACATCGCCACCTGCTAGATATGAAGCAAGTTCCTGTGCAAATTTGGCTCCGGTAAACACCACATCAGGATAACTTTTTTGCAGCATTTCTAAATCGGGGCCATCACCAATCACCACTTTGCTGCCTGGTAAATCAAGATCCAAAAAAGCTTCAATGTTTTTTTCAACTGCCACACGACCCATATTGATAAAAATAGGTCTAGGTAAATCATAATGTTTAGGATTATTTGGGGTAAAAATCGTGGTATCTACGCCACGCCCCCAAACATACACATCCTGAAACTCATAGTGCTGCAAGCGTTGCTGCTGAGAAATTGTGGGTACTAAGGTTCTCACTGCAGGACGATGAAAGCGGCGTATCCAGGCATAACTCCAACTGAGCGGTATGGGTAAACGCAGCCGTACATATTCTGGAAATTGGGTATGGAATGAGGTGGTAAATTGAATCTTATGACGTAAGCACCAACGCCGGGCAGCCATGCCTAATGGGCCTTCGGTCGCAATATGCACGGCATTGGCTTGCACATTGTTCAACATATTAGAAAGTTTACGATAAGGCAGTATAGCTAGTCGAATCGAAGGATAAGTCGGGCAGGGGATGGTTTTAAAATTCAGAGGGGTAATCATAATTACCTCGTAACCCATCTCCTGCAAATGCTCACGGGTTTTGCCTAAGGTGCGCACAACCCCGTTGACCTGAGGCTCCCAGGCATCTGTCACAATCACTAATTTCATTAAGCGGCTTTGGCGATCAAGACTTGCTGATTGAATAACTCTGCCCAAGGAATGATTTCCATCTGACCATCCGGGTGTTCCACCAAAGCCGTACAGCTTTCCACCCAGTCACCGCAGTTGTAATAATCAATGTCTTGGATTCGGGTAATTTCAGCACGGTGAATATGTCCACAGACCACGCCATCCACGCCTTGTTTAGACGCTTCATGGGCCACAGCTTCTTCAAAATTACTTATGTACTGAACGGCATTTTTCACTTTATGTTTCAAAAACGCTGCCAACGACCAATAAGAGAAGCCCATCTTGCGACGGAAGTAATTTACCCAGCGATTGGCGCGCAATAAAAACTCGTAGAGCCGGCTTCCAATTTTGGCTAACATCGGTGATATTTTCACCACGCTATCGAATTGATCGCCGTGAATAATCAGCAATTTTCGTTTATCAGCGGTGGTATGAATGATTTCGTTATGAATCTGCACATTACCGAAAACCGCACCATCATAATCCCGCAATATCTCATCGTGATTGCCGGGGACAAAGATGACCTTGGTATTGTGCTTGGCTTTACCGAGCAGGGTACGGACAACGTTATTGTGTTCCTGAGGCCAGTACATGCGCTTTTTCATTTCCCAGACGTCGATAATATCGCCGACCAGATAAAGATATTCACATTCCACATTATGTAAAAAGTTAAGGAGGAGCTCTGCACTGCAACCTCGGAAACCCAAATGGATATCCGAAATGAACACGGTGCGAACTTTCAGCTTTTGCTTGTGACTTAGTTGTGTTTGCATAAGGCACTCTTTCACTTAAAATTCTGAGCAAACCTTATCTATTAGATATTGCAGTGTGATGACTGTTTTGTTGCGTTACCATGACAGTAACTTCACGCGCTACACTGCGGGCGATACCGAACTTAATCAGGACACTATTATGAGCAATCCATTACTGGAAAATCACCGTTTACCGCCATTTTCCGCAATAAAAGCCGAGCATGTTGTGCCCGCTATTGATCATGCGTTGAGCACGGCACGCAATAAAATTGACACTATTCTCAGCACGCTGACAGAACCGACATGGGAAACATTGGTACAGCCAATGGAAGATATGGACGCACTGATTGACACTGTCTGGTCGCCAGTCAGCCATATGAATTCAGTGGTGAATTCCGAAGAACTGCGTCAGGCCTATAACGCCTGTTTGCCAAAGCTCAGCGAATTTTCCACTGAGCTGGGTCAGAATGAAACGCTGTATCAAGCCTATAAAGCCATTGCCGAAGGCGCTGAATATCAGAAATTAGACACAGCACAGAAAAAAGTTATTGATAATGCCGTTCGTGATTTTCGCCTATCGGGTGTTGAGCTGGATCAGCAACAACGTGATGAGTTTAAAAAACTGTCACAGCAAATGACTGAACGCACAGCTAAGTTTGAAGAAAATCTGCTGGATGCCACCCACGCCTGGCGCAAGCTGATCACCGACGAGTCTTTATTATCCGGTTTACCGCCATCCACTATTGAAATGGCCGAGCAAATGGCCAAGCGTGAAGGTGAGGAAGGCTGGTTATTTACCCTGGATTTCCCATCGTATATGCCGGTGATGTCGTATGCCGATAATCGTGAATTACGTGAAGAAATGTATACCGCGTTTGCCACCAAAGCCTCAGACCAAGGTCCGAATGCCGGCAAATGGGATAACACCGAAGTGATGCTGGATATTCTGAACTTGCGTCACCAACTGGCTAACCTGTTGGGGTTTGCCAATCACGCCGAACGTTCTTTGGCCACCAAAATGGCACAATCACCACAACAGGTTCTGGACTTTTTACAGGATCTGGCCAAGCGCTCAAAACCGATTGCCGAGCAGGAATATGCCGAATTACGCGCCTTTGCCAAATCCACTGCCGATCAGGATCAACTTGAAGCCTGGGATGTCACCTATTTTGCTGAAAAACTACGTCAACAACGTTATTCGATTTCACAGGAAGAATTAAAACCGTACTTCCCGGAAGACAAAGTAGTGAATGGCCTGTTTGCTGTGGTCAATCGTTTATACGGACTGGATATTCGCGAACGCACTGATGTGGATGTCTGGCATAAAGACGTAAGGTTTTTTGAAATTATCGCTGAAGATGACAGTGTTCGTGCTCAGTTCTATCTGGATTTATATGCTCGTCAGCATAAACGCGGCGGCGCATGGATGGATGAATGTAAAGCACGCCGTCGTAGCGCCGAAGGTATTGAAATTCCAGTGGCATTTCTGACCTGTAACTTCTCCGAACCCGTCGGTGATAAACCGGCTTTGTTTACCCATGATGAAGTGACTACGCTGTTCCATGAATTCGGACATGGCTTGCATCATATGTTGACTAAAATTGAATATGCTGGAGTCTCTGGTATTAACGGTGTGGCATGGGATGCGGTCGAGCTGCCCAGTCAATTTATGGAAAACTGGTGCTGGGAACGTGAAGCTTTGGATTTGATTTCCGGCCATTACCAGACTGGTGAAAAACTGCCTGATGACTTGTTCGACAAAATGATTGCCGCACGTAACTTCCAATCAGCAATGATGATGTTACGTCAGCTGGAATTCTCGTTATTTGATTTCCGTCTGCATCTCGAATTTAATCCCAATGAGCCAAATCAGGTCGACAAGATCCTCGAACAAGTGCGTGATGAAGTCACCGTGGTGAAACCGCCTAAGTTCAATCGTTTTGCTCACAGCTTTGCCCATATTTTTGCTGGCGGATATGCTGCTGGTTATTACAGTTACAAATGGGCCGAAGTGCTGTCAGCCGATGCGTTTTCCAAATTTGAAGAGAAGGGCATTTTTGATCGCCAGACCGGTCTGGAATTTCTTGAAGCCATTCTGGAACAAGGTGGATCCCGTGAACCAATGGAACTGTTTATTGAGTTCCGTGGCCGCGAACCGCAGATTGATGCATTGTTAAGACATACCGGCATTGCCGCGTAAACAAAAAAGGGCCGAAAGGCCCTTTTTTATGATGTAAGCATTCTGATTTTTATGAATTCATACAAATTTGAGCGGATTCCTGAGCAGTTTGAATCATCGTCGCCGCCTTATCTTTCGAGAGTTTGCCTGCTTCGATATCCTGCAGCATCTGTTGATTTAAATCATGCGTAGTCTGTGCGATATCTGCTCCCTTTCCTACCGGCATAATGGCTTTTTCACTATATTCTTCAGGGAACTGGAGCAACGCATCTAGCTGGCAAGTTGCCATTTTAGTCACATAGGCATTAGCCTCATCATCAATTGCACGGGCAGACATTTCAGGTCTATCAGCACTCAACTTCTGCACAACCAATGGTTTTAATTGTGAGGTGTAATTTTTTTTATAATTTTCTTTATCCTGATCATCTATTGCCAAAGCTTGCTGTGCAGCAAAAATAAAAGGTAACGCCAGTAATAATTTTTTCATTTTATATCTCTTAAAAAGTACAGCCAGACTAAAGCATCAAACTTTAAAACAGCCGTAATCAAATTCGTGTGAACTGCAGAAGATTCAGCAAACTAAATCTGCACACAGCTTTACACACTGCGATGCTGAAAAGCAAAAGAGCACCGAAGTGCTCACTTTATAGCTAATAACATAGGGGGTTAGCGTAGCTGACTATCCTTACTACCCCGTCGATTAAACAGCTTAAACGCCTTGTCTTCTTTATCGATAATTTCCTGACATTTCACGCACAGTCGAACACCGGGAACCGCCTCCCGTCTTGCTTGGGGGATCTCCTTCTCGCACTCTTCACAATGCGTCAGACTTTCACCTTTTGGCAAACGGGAACGAGCCTGTTGAATACCATCTTCAACACTGGCATCTATCTGATCCTGAACGGCACCATCTCGAGACCAACCTCCAGCCATAACAACCTCCAACTGATTGTCTTCAAAGCTTTTATTTAAGCATATTAAACTTAATATTGGATTGAACAAGACAAAATGCAAAATGAATAAATTATTGTTTGGTTTGAAGTAGCATTTTAAATTTTCAACATTACTCAATTTATTGATTGAATTGATATGAAATTTAAAACATATTTCGGTTTGAACTAAAACAGGATTTTATTCCCGATATATATAGCTTGTATTGATTGTAAGTGCTTATAGTCATTATAATTTATAAACAATAGAATCGATCTGATTTATGTTTAACTTTGCATATTAAGAGAAAATCATAACTGGCAACGTTCAGCCATTTTGATCTCAAAAAAAACAAACTAGCGAGAACCCCCATTTTATTTGCCTTTCACTGTTTCTTACAGCGTTGATTGGGACTTTGCACTATATTTTTCATTTCCCGGAGAAAGATTTTGAGTCATTACAAACCATACAATGGTCCGGCAGCAGGTTGGGGCGCGTTGGTCAGCGTGGCCAAAAATTGGCTAGGCAGTAAAAATGCCATGCACAACATTCGCGCAATGCTGAAAACCAATCAGGATCACGGGCTAGATTGTCCCGGCTGTGCCTGGGGTGAAACACCTGAAAAAGGCATGATTAAATTTTGCGAGAATGGTGCTAAAGCCGTCAACTGGGAAGCTACCAGCCGTCGAGTGGATCCGGCCTTCTTTGCCAAACATACCGTTACCGAGTTATTACAACAAAATGATCATTGGCTGGAATCACAAGGCCGCATTACTCATCCCATGCGCTATAACGCTGAATCAGATCATTATGAGCCGACCACATGGCCCAAGGCTTTTGAATTGGTTGCTCAGCATTTAAACAGCATGGATACCCCCCATCAAGCCGAGTTTTACACCTCCGGCCGAGCCAGTAATGAAGCCGCTTTTTTGTATCAATTGTTCGTCCGTACCTTGGGCACCAATAATTTCCCTGATTGTTCCAACATGTGCCATGAAGCCAGTGGCATCGCGATGTCTGAAACCTTAGGCGTCGGTAAAGGGACTGTCGAGTTTGAAGATTTCGAGCATGCCGATGCCATCTTCGTTATCGGTCAAAACCCGGGTACTAACCACCCGCGTATGCTGGAACCTTTACGTGAAGCGGTCAAACGTGGCGCTCAGGTAATCTGCTTTAACCCGTTAAAAGAACGTGGTCTGGAACGTTTTCAACATCCTCAAAACCCCTTGGAAATGCTTAAAAATGATTCTGAACCTACCAATACCGGGTATTTCAGACCAGCATTGGGCGGCGATATGGCCGCAATTCGAGGCATAGCAAAATTTCTCTGGGAATGGGAAAAACAAGCACTCGAGAATGATAGTGCAGCCGTTTTTGATCGCGAATTTATTGCAGAGCATACCAGTGGCGTAGATGACTATCTGGCAGTATTAGACAACACCAGCTGGCAGCATATAGAAACCCAATCCGGTCTTAGTTTGGCCGAGATTGAAATGGCTGCCAATATGTATCGCAGAGCCAATCGGGTCATTATGTGCTGGGCCATGGGAATCACCCAACATTTACATTCCGTACCTACTATTCATGAAATTGTCAGCCTGCAATTATTGCGTGGCAATGTAGGTAAGCCAGGAGCAGGTCTTTCTCCTGTCCGTGGCCACAGTAATGTGCAAGGTGATCGCACTATGGGTATCGACGAACAACCACCGGAGTGGTTACTCGATGCATTGGAAAATCGCTTTAAAATTAAAATGCCTCGTGAGCATGGTCATACAACGGTTAAAGCTATTTCCGCAATGGAACAGGGTGATATCAAAGTCTTCTTTGGACTGGGAGGAAACTTTGTACAAGCCGCACCAGATACACCGCGCACCCATGCTGCGATGAAAAATTGTGATCTGACAGTTCAAATTTCGACCAAATTAAACAGAAGTCATTTAGTCACTGGTAAGAATGCTTTGATGTTGCCTTGTCTGGGCCGGACAGAAATTGACTATCAGATGAGCGGCAAACAGGGTATCACGGTGGAAGACACCTTTAGCATGGTGCATATTTCCTATGGTCAATTGAAACCTTTCTCACCATTAATGAAATCAGAAGCTGCCATCATCGCTGGTATTGCTGAAGCCACCTTGGGTAAACACCCAGTAGACTGGAAATGGTTGGTAGAAGATTATGATCGAATTCGTGATTTGATTGACGAGGTCATTCCCGGGTTTACTAACTTCAATGAGCGTATCGCCAAGCCAGGCGGGTTCTATTTGGGTAATCCAGCCGCTGAACGTCAGTGGCAAACGACCACCGAGAAAGCACGTTTTATTGCTAACACCCTGCCTGAATCACTGATTCACAAACAGATTTCTGATACGGGTGAAGTGCCCGATTTGATTTTGCAGACCATGCGTTCACATGATCAGTACAACACGACTATCTACAGCATGAACGATCGTTATCGTGGGGTATATGGCATGCGTGATGTGATCTTTGCTAACGAAGCTGATATTCAGCGTCTGGGACTGGAGCATGGCCAAAAGGTGGATATCTATTCACTTTGGGATGATGGCAAAGAACGCCGTGTGAGAAATTTCACCATTTTGAGTTTTGATGTTCCTCAAGGTCAGGCGGCTGCCTATTATCCGGAAACCAACCCGTTGGTGCCGCTGGATAGTTATGGTGATCATACCTTTACTCCGACATCCAAGTTTGTGGCGATTAAAATTACACCTAGCCAGGCATTGGATGCTGCGTGAGTTTTTAAATAAAACTTATAATCAAGGTTGGTTGGGTGGAGCTTGCGAAGCCCAACAATTGTGGGTTTCGTAAATTCAATAAGTTTATTGACTTAATGACTTGGGACGCTGCCGCGGGGCGTTCATTTCTTTTGTTTGCCCAAAAGAAACGAACCAAAGAAAAAGGCACCCCATGTGTTGGCCTGCGGCTCCCCGATAAAAATACTTATCTCAGGGAAATCGAAAAAACTCGCTACGCTCAGACATTCCGATTTCTAATCCTGAAATAACCATTTTTATCGGCAACACAAAAGGGGGATCCACTAGCCTCACGTTTTGGGATTCTTCCTTAATGCCCTTATGCGAAGCCGAGCATCGCAGAGCTGGTCGGATCAGCATGATGGTTGTTTGGCCGAAGTGAGTTTCCGTCATTCCTGCGCAGGCGGGAATCTAGTGCTTTCATAGGCTTGCGCTAAGTTTTTCTAAGCCTACAAAGTCATTGGTTCCATGACTTGGAACGCTGCCGCGGGGCGTTCATTTCTTTTGTTTGCCCAAAAGAAACGAACCAAAGAAAAGGGCACCCTATGTGTTGGCCTGCGGCTCCCCGATAAAAATAGTTATCCCAGGTAAATCGAAAAAACTCGCTGCGCTCAGACATTCCGATTTCTTATCCTGGGATAACTATTTTTATCGGCAACACAAAAGGGGATTTAGGGAGTGTCTGTAGGTTGGGCTGAATGCAATGAAGCCTAACAATCTTGAAGTCATTTTTAAAAATGTTGGGCTTTGTTCCTCAGCCGCAACCTACCAAATATTAATAATGATACCGACAAGAAATAATCGTAATCGCTGAATCCTCAATGGCATAAACCAAGCGATGGGTATCATCAATCCGTCGTGACCAGAAACCGGAGAGGTTTTCTTTTAAGGCCTCCGGTTTGCCGATCCCTTCAAAGGGACTACGTTGAACATCGGTGATCAATTTGTTGATTCGGCGTAGTGTTTTTTTATCCTGACCCTGCCAGTAGAGATAATCTTTCCAAGCCTCGTCAGTCCATGACAATAAGCGTTTAGTCATCCATCAACTCTCGCGGTTTAGCCTTGCCAGCTTTGAATTGTTCAATGGATTTGTTCAGATGTTTAACGTTCTCGGGTGAGCGCAGTAAATGCACGGTTTCCATCAAGCCGTTGAAGTAGTCCAACGACATCACCACCGCATCTTCAGCATCACGGCGGGTAATGATGGTGGTATCAGCATCGTTCACCACACCATCGAGAACGGTTTTTAAGCTATTTCTGGCTTCAGAAAATGAGACGATTTTCATATCGGCACCTTTGTACAATCAGTTGTACAAGTATAGGAGGATAGGGTTACTTGTACAATAAGTTGTTCAAGTTTTTATCGTCAGGAAATTAATCTTTGGTAGGTTGCGGTTGAGCTTATGATTTGGATCGCTGCCGCGGGGCGTTCATTTCTTTTGTTTGCCCAAAAGAAACGAACCAAAGAAAAGGGCACCCCATGTGTTGGCCTGCGGCTTCACTGCGTTGCGTTTTTTGTCAGGGAGACTCACCAAACTCGCTACGCTCAGACAGGTAAGTCTCTAATCCTGACAAAAATCCGCTACTCGTCAACACAAAAGGGGAGTTGTGGAGCTCACCTGAACGTTAATGCCCCTGTTGCCCTTATGCGAAGCCGAGCATCGCAGAGCTGGTCGGAACAGCATGACGGCTGTTTGACCGAAGGGAGTTTCCGTCATGCCCGACCAGATCGAGAAGCACAGGGAACCCGCAGGGCGAGTATGGGCTGGCCTTTTTTGGTTCGTTTTTTGGCCACGCAAAAAATGAACAGCGGGCTTTAGTCCATAATTAAAAATCAAGTTTTCGTACAATTACATTAATGGCAATTGCTTATGCTCAAGGTTAGGTGCTCATTGTGCTCACCATTCTCATGGGGGAAAGGGCACGATGAAAACGTTAGAAAATTATTACTGGTATGGTCGATAAATTTCAGTCTCTCAATGGCGAATTAATCCAAAATAAGTCAATAGAGATAGCTGCTAAGCCAAATCATGTCCTAAGCTGGTAAGCTACAACATTACTATTCAAAAATCATATCTCATGAAATACACCGACCTAAGAGACTTCATCACCAACCTTGAAAAACAAGGCGAGCTAAAACGCATCACCACCGAGGTAGATCCCCATCTTGAGATGACGGAGATTTGTGATCGGGTGTTGCGTGCTGGTGGTCCGGCGATTCTGTTTGAGAACCCGAAAGGCAGCAAGATTCCGGTATTGGCCAATTTGTTTGGTACACCTAAACGAGTAGCTCTAGGCATGGGGGAGGATTCGGTTGAGGCGTTACGTGAAGTCGGTAAGTTGCTGGCATTTCTGAAAGAGCCTGAACCACCTAAGGGCATGAAAGACGCTTGGGATAAGTTGCCGATCTTTCGTCAGGTTTTGAATATGGGCCCGAAGGTGGTGAAAAAAGCACCGTGTCAGGAGCAAATAATTGAAGGTGATGCCATTGATCTGGCTGAGTATCCTATTCAATTATGTTGGCCCGAAGATGCGGCACCGTTAATTACCTGGGGCTTGGTGGTCACCAAAGGTCCACATAAAACTCGGCAGAATTTAGGTATTTATCGCCAACAGGTGATCGGTAAAAATCGGGTGATTATGCGTTGGTTATCGCATCGTGGTGGGGCGCTGGATTTTAAAGAATGGCAGCAAACCCATCCGGGAGAACCGTTCCCGATTGCTGTTGTGCTGGGATGTGACCCGGCGACTATTTTAGGTGCTGTGACGCCTGTTCCCGATACACTCTCTGAATATGCTTTTGCGGGTCTGCTACGTGGCAGCAAAACCGAACTGGTGAAATGTATCGGCAGTGATCTGCAGGTGCCTGCTCATGCCGAAATTGTGCTGGAAGGATTTATCTATCCGGATGATATGGCGCCGGAAGGACCGTATGGCGATCACACCGGTTATTACAATGAAGTGGACAGCTTTCCGGTGTTTACTATTGAACGCATAACTCAGCGTAAAAACCCGATTTATCACAGCACCTACACTGGTCGACCACCAGATGAGCCGGCAATTCTGGGTGTGGCATTAAACGAAGTGTTTGTGCCGATTTTGCAGAAGCAGTTTCCAGAGATTGTCGATTTTTATCTGCCGCCTGAGGGTTGTTCATATCGCATGGCAGTGGTCAGCATGAAAAAACAATATGCCGGACATGCCAAGCGGGTGATGATGGGAGTATGGTCGTTTTTACGGCAGTTTATGTATACAAAATTCGTGATCGTCGTCGATGATGATGTGAACGTACGCGATTGGCAAGATGTGATTTGGGCGATTACTACACGAATGGATCCGGCACGCGATACCGTTTTAATTGAAAATACACCGATAGATTATCTGGATTTTGCTTCGCCGGTATCGGGGCTGGGTTCCAAAATGGGCATGGATGCGACCAATAAATTGCCTGGCGAAACTAACCGCGAGTGGGGTAGACCGATTGAGAAAGATCCTGCAATTGTTGCTCGGGTTGATGCGATTTGGTCAGAGTTGGGATTGGATGAAGACGACTCAGCCCGGTAGCTGAATACCGATAAAAGCTAATAGATTCAACACTGCCATTATGATCAGTAACCAAATGGTCAATTGCATACCAATGATTCGTCGGGGAATGATGGATTTGCTGATGCCATTGGCATGAATTACTCGACCAATGATAAACAAAATGCCGAGTACATGGATTAACCAGATTGGGCCTTGGTTAAGTTCAAAAACAATTAACAACAGCAAGCCAATTGGCAGATATTCAACTGCATTAGCATGCGCCCTAATCGCGCCGAGTAGATCTTTATTTCCGCCGTCACCTAATGCCACTTTATGTCGACGTCGTAGCGCAATGACATTGCGTGCTAAAGCGACAATGAGAAATGCTGCTAGTGAGATATAAATGGTGACATGCATAAACCCTAGTCCCAGACATTTAGTGAGAGACTAAGGGTGCCTTATTCAGCCGTCGTTGATCCAGATTTATTTTCTTTCTGATTTTGCCACCAATGCGAATGACTGTTTTGTACATGATGATTGCTATGTACCGGCCGCATCATGCGGTTACTGATAAGCGCCACAATTAGCAACGATGCCATCACATACATGGTTGTGTTATAGAGACTTGGCGTTGGATCCATGGTGCCAGCGGGCACGATTTCCATGAGAGAGGCGATTGAAACGGTGCTGGTTTGAATCAAGGTATCGAGTTCTGTAATAGGCGCGCCAAAGCGGCTAAGAAATACATTCGGGTCGACAGTATTTGTCAGGTTGTGAATAGCCTTATAAATCGATTGTTCACGTAAATGGGTGAGTAATACCGGCCCCAGAATGCCAGCGACGCTCCAGGCTGTTAACAGACGCCCATGAATACCACCGACATGCAAAGTGCCAAAAATATCGGCCAGGTAGGCGGGAATAGTGGCAAAGCCTCCACCATACATAGTGAAAATCAGCATGGTGACAGCATAAAACAGAATCAACCACATCACGGCTGGATTAATGCTGGCTTGCATCGCAATAAAAGGAATCGACAGATATAACAACGCACCGAGCATAAAGAAAATACTGTAGGTGGTTTGCCGACCAATATAGTCCGACATGGATGACCAGAAAAACCGACCCGCCATATTAAACACGCTGATCATAAGCACATAGGTGGCGGCAAATCCTGCATCAACTATTGATGGCAAACTGGGGCCAAAGATATCGGTGACCATGGTCTTCGCCACGCCAATCACGCCGATACCTGCAGTGACATTGAAGCACAACATAATCCACAGTTGATAGAACTGTGGGGTTTTTAATGCTTGATCAATATGCACATGATTTTGGCTAATCAGTGATTTAGCCGCTTTTTTGTTTGGATCTGGATTCCAGCCTGCCGGTTTCCAATCTGCTGGTGGCACCCGAAAACTAAATGCGGCAATCACCATCACCAGAAAATAAACAATGCCCAGAGTTAGAAATACTGAAGCCGCGCCGGTACTGCCAGAACCGACGATATAGACACCTTCTGGGCCGGGCAATGGCATATTGGCCATATCTTTGGCAGTAGCGACGACTACTTCTACTTTATCACCGGCCATTTCTACAAAACGTCGGCCATTTTCAGTAATTAAAGAAAGGTCGGTGGCTTTACCTAAATAGGTTGGTGCTTCGTAAAAAAGTGATAACAGATAGCCTTTCAATGGTGCGCCGATAATGGCGCCACCACCAAACCCCATAATAGCAATACCCGTTGCCATACCTCTTCGATCGGGAAACCAACGAATTAATGTACTGACGGGGGTTACATAGGCTAGACCAAGACCACAACCACCAATAACGCCATAGCCCAGATAGATTAACCACAGTTCATGCAGATAGAGACCCAGACTGCTGATTAAAAAACCTCCACCCCAAAGACAGGCAGCAAGAAATCCGGTGGCTCTTGGCCCCACCTGTTCAAGCCATTTGCCACCAATGGCAGCGGCAAGCCCGAGAAAAACAATGGCAGTTGAGAATATCCAGACCACCGATGAAAAATGCCAGTCATCGGCAGCACTGGCCACCACACCCAGTTGCTTGATGAGTGGCGGATTAAACATGCTCCAGGCATACACTGAGCCGATACACAGGTGAATGAATACCGATGCTGGGGCAATCCACCAACGATTAAATCCGGGCTTGGCAACAATATGCCGTTTATGAAGATGGGCCAGCATGATGTTTTATCCTTAAATACTCATGGTTTCTGCTGAGTGAGGCAATGTTGTCAGCGGTTATGCAGACTGTTTTTGTATCTGCAGGTTTTGTAAACGTTGGATCGCATCACGCGCTAAGGGTGAAATATCGGTGTCATCTTTAGCAGCATCAATCAGATCGTGACGCATTTTGGGCGTCCAGAAACGAAGCAGATGTTGTTCAATCCGTTCAGCGGCTTCGGCAGGTTCATAAGCACTGAGGTTGGCAGCAATCTGGTTGACCATCTTTATTAAGGTGGCCGTTTGGGAATGGCTATCATGGCTCATGGATTTACTCTCTAGATGACGTGACTTAATAGCTCAGGTTGATGGGGATCGTGATAAATGATGTGTTTATCCGCACGGGCAAATCCGACTAACAGCAATCCCGCCTGGCGTGCCTGTTCAATAGCCAGGCTGGTTGGTGCCGAAATGGCGACCAGACAACCTACGCCGGCCATACAGGTTTTTTGCACCATTTCATAACTGGCGCGGCTGGTGACGAGAATAAAACCTTGCTGGCGATCTATCTTCATGCTCGACATTGCCCCAATCAATTTATCAAGCGCATTGTGGCGGCCAACATCTTCCCGCACGAGTTCAATCTTTCCGCTTAATGAACACCATGCAGCCGCATGAGTGGCACCTGTTATTGCGTTGATAGGTTGATTTGCTCGGATAGTTTCAAGGGATTGAGCAATGACGTCCTGACTTACCTGCGGAGCATGCACAGCAGGGATAGGTCGGATGGCTTGTTTCAGTGATTCAATTCCACATAAACCGCAACCCGTTCGGCCTGTCATATTGCGGCGTTTGGACTTAAGTTTTTCAAAAGCATCATCGGCGATTTGCAAACGGATGGTGATGCCAGCTTTGGCCTGAGTGATATGAACATGATTAATCTGCTCACGGGATTCGACGATTTCTTCGGTCAAACTGAAACCAATAGCAAAGTCTTCCAGATTGACTGGAGAAGCCATCATTACTACGTGCGAAATATAGTTATAAACCAGCGCAACAGGCACTTCGACAGCCACCTCATCAGAAGCCCAATGCGCCTGTTTCAGGTTCGGCTGATAAATTGAAACAGGTGTGGCTAACGAGGTTTTATAAACAAAGCTCATGACGATGATGATCCTGTGGGCATCGATTGATCGTGTTTTCGATTCTTTAACAGATTCAATTGCAGCGTTTCAAATGCCTCGAAGTTTTTCTGCCATTCAGATGGCTGGCTGACCCGTTCGATTTGTACCGCGGTAACCTTGTACTCAGGACAGTTGGTCGCCCAATCCGAGTTATCGGTTGTGATAACGTTGGCACCACTGCCGGGATGATGGAAAGTAGTATACACCACACCAGGCAGTACTTTTTCGGTGAGGCGGGCACGTAACACGGTTTGTCCGGCTCGGCTGGTAATACCGACCCAATCGTTTTCCTTGATACCTCTAACTTCTGCATCATGCGGATGAATATCTAACCTGTCTTCATCATGCCAAAGCTGGTTTTGGGTACGACGGGTTTGTGCACCCACATTGTATTGCGACAGAATTCGTCCGGTAGTGAGCAATAACGGGAAGCGGCTGTTGGTCCGTTCCTCGGTGGCAACGTATTCGGTGACACTAAAACGGCCTTTGCCAATCGGAAAATCATCGACATGCATGGTCGGTGTGCCGATTGGATGCGCGTCATTGCAAGGCCATTGAATACTGCCCAATTCATCAATGCGTTTGAAACTCACGCCAGTGAAGGTCGGTGCCAGTTGGGCAATTTCATCCATTATTTCCGAGGGATGGTTGTAATGCATCGGATAACCAAGCGCATTGGCCAAATCCATTGTGACTTGCCAGTCTTCTTTACCTGCCAATGGTGGCATGACTTTGCGAACACGGTTAATTCGGCGTTCGGCGTTGGTGAAGGTACCGTCTTTTTCCAAGAAGGATGAACCTGGCAACAACACATGGGCGAATTTAGCCGTTTCGTTAAGAAACAGATCCTGCACAATCAGGCATTCCAGTGAACGTAAGGCACTTTCAACGTGTTGCGTTCCGGGATCAGACTGAGCGATATCCTCGCCCTGCACATAAAGCCCTTTGAATTCACCGGCAATAGCAGCATCAAACATATTTGGAATGCGCAGTCCCGGTTCATTATCCAGTTTGACGCCCCAGACGGCTTCAAAATGTGCCCGTGATTCATCATTCGATACATGCTGATAACCGGGTAATTCGTGTGGGAAAGAGCCCATATCACATGAGCCCTGGACGTTATTCTGTCCACGCAGTGGATTTACACCAACACCTTCACGACCCAGGTTTCCGGTCGCCATAGCGAGGTTGGCAATCCCCATCACCATGGTTGACCCCTGACTGTGCTCGGTCACCCCCAGTCCGTAATAAATGGCACTGTTTTTACCTTGAGCAAAACTACGTGCTGCCTCGCGTACTTTTTCTGCAGCGACGCCGGTAACCGCCTCAACAGATTCAGGAGAATGACGCTCATCACGAATAAACTCACGCCATTTTCCATAGGTTTCCATATCACAGCGCGACTCAATAAACTCGTGGTCTTCAAAGCCTTCAGTCACAACAACATGTGCTAAGGAATTAATCAACGCCACATTGGAACCCGGTTTGAGTGGCAGATGCAGAGCTGATTTGAGATGTGGTGTTTTCAGTAAATCGATATGTCTAGGATCGGCCACAATCAACTGTGCACCTTCACGCAGACGGCGACGCATCATTGAGCCAAATACCGGATGGGCGTCGGTGGGATTGGCACCGATCACCAGAATCACATCCGATTTCATTACCGAGTCAAAATTCTGGGTACCGGCTGATTCGCCTAGTGTGACTTTCAGTCCATAACCGGTGGGGGAGTGGCAAACTCGGGCACAGGTATCGGTATTGTTATTGCCAAATGCGGCACGGATCAGTTTTTGAACCAAATAGGTTTCTTCATTGGTACAACGAGATGACGTAATGCCGCCAATACTGTTGCGACCGTATTTTTGCTGGATGCCTTTGAGTTTGTCTGCGGCAAACTGAATGGCTTCTTCCCAACTTGCTTCCTGCCACGGTTCATTGATGTTATTGCGGATCATCGGCGTGGTCAGGCGATCTTTATGCGTGGCATACCCAAAGGCAAAACGGCCTTTAACACAGGAATGGCCATGATTGGCGTCACCACCTTTGTAAGGCACCATGCGCACCACTTGATCGCCTTTCATTTCCGCTTTGAATGAACAACCCACGCCACAATAAGCACAGGTAGTGATCACGCTATGTTCCGGTTGGCCCATTTCCACAATGCTTTTTTCCATTAGAGTGGAGGTAGGGCAGGCTTGTACACAGGCCCCGCAGGACACGCATTCAGAATCCATAAAATCTTCATGCTGACTGGGCGATACCACCGAGGCAAACCCCCGACCATCAATGGTTAACGCAAAGGTACCTTGTACCTCTTCACAGGCTCTTACACAACGTGAGCAAACAATACATTTGCTCGGATCAAAATCGAAATAGGGATTGCTATGATCTTTTTCACTCTCCAGGTGATTCTCACCAGCATAGCCATAACGCACATCGCGCAGCCCCACTGCGCCGGCCATATCCTGTAGTTCACAGTTACCGTTTGCCGGGCAGGTCAGGCAATCCAGTGGATGATCGGAAATATACAATTCCATGATATTGCGACGTAAGTCAGCCAGTTTTTTATTCTGAGTGGTCACTTTCATGCCGGCATCCACTGTGGTGGTGCAGGATGCGGGATAACCACGCCGGCCTTCAATTTGCACGGCACATAAACGACAGGAGCCGAAGGATTCCAGATTATCGGTGGCACACAGTTTGGGAATGTTGATATCAACCAGTGCCGCAGCCCGCATAACGGACGTGCCCTCGGGTACCGAGATTTCAATACCGTCAATTTCCAACGTCACCAGCTTTTCTGATAAACGTGCTGGGGTTCCATAATCTTTGTTGGGGTTAAATCTTTCTACTTTCATGACTTACTCCTGACGCCCATGGCGCAGTTCGTCGGGGAAAAACTTCATCACACTTTTAACTGGAATTGGCGTCATACTGCCCATGGCGCATAGCGATCCATCGACCATGGTGTCGCACAGATCTTCGAGTAATTGCCAATTGTTATCGGGTCTTTCACCAGCACGAATCCGATCAATGACTTCCACACCTCTGGTCGAGCCAATACGGCAGGGCGTGCATTTGCCACAGGATTCGACGGTGCAAAATTCCATCGCAAATCGGGCCTGATCACCCATATCGACACTGTCATCGAACATCACCACACCACCATGACCAAGCACGGCTTGTTCAGAGGAAAAGGCTTCATAATCTATAAGCGTGTGCCACTGACTTTCTGGGAGATAAGCCCCTAATGGACCACCGACCTGCACAGCTTTCAGTGGTCGACCGCTACGGGTGCCACCACCAAATTCATTCATCAGTTTGTTCAGTGGAATGCCAAAGGCCAGTTCGACCAGACCGCCATTTTTGACGTTGCCAGCGAGTTGGATCGGCATGGTGCCGCGAGAACGTCCCACACCATAATCGGCATAGGCCTGACCGCCTTTATCGAGAATGTAAGGAATGGCTGCCAAAGATAAAACGTTATTGACGACCGTCGGTTTGCCAAATAAACCGACAATCGCAGGAAGTGGCGGTTTGGCACGGACTAATCCGCGTTTACCTTCCAGGCTGTCGAGTAACGACGTTTCTTCACCGCAGATATAGGCACCTGCACCTAAGCGAACTTCCAGATCAAACTGTTTTTGGCTACCGCGAATATTGCTGCCCAGATAACCCTGCTGATAGGCGGTTTCAATGGCTTTATTCAATATGTGATGGGCAATTGGATATTCTGAACGTAAATAGATATAGCCTTGAGTGGCACCGACGGCGAGTCCCGCGATGGTCATGCCTTCGATGAGCATGAACGGATCACATTCCATCACCAGCCGATCGGCAAAGGTGCCTGAGTCACCTTCATCGGCATTACAGACAATGTATTTCTGCTCTCCAGGCGTATCCAGAACGGTTTGCCATTTAATGCCGGTAGGGAAAGCCGCGCCGCCACGACCACGTAAGCCGGAGGTTTTTACTTCATCGACAATCTGTTGTCCGGTCATTATCAAAGCATTGTCCAGACCGGTGTAACCATCATGTTCTAGATAGTCATCTAGCGACAATGGATCGGTAATACCAGCACGAGCAAAGGTTAAGCGTTGTTGGTTTTTCAAGTAGGGAATTTGTTCAACCAGTCCCACACAAAGATCATGCTGCGTTTGACCTTGATGAAAATTATGTTCGAAAAGTGTTTGCACATCATTTGGGGTGACGGGCCCAAAACCTATTCGACCGTTTTCGGTTTCGACTTCAATTAAGGGTTCCAGCCAGAACAGACCTCGCGAGCCATTTCTAACTAAGGTGATGTCGATGCCACGACTTAATGCTTCAGCCTGTATCAATGTGGCAATCTGATCTGCACCTAAGGATCGGGCCGTGGTATCACAGGGAACAAATATCTTTATCGACATTAACCTGCCTCCTGCAAACGCTGACGGCAGTTTTCCATCAATTCATCAAAACGTTCCGGGCTGACGCGGCCATGGATATCATCATTAATGCGTATTGAAGGACCAGTGGCACAATTGCCCAAGCAATAAACGGGTTCCAACGTGATACTGCCGCAATCGGTTGTTTGCTGGTAATCAATATTGAGGGTATTTTTGGCGTGCTCTTCCAATTGACGACAGCCCACCGATTGACAGGCTTCAGCACGACAAATTTCGACGATATGTTTACCGGTGGGATGATTACGAAAATGTGCGTAAAAGCTGATAACCCCATGCACTTCGGCACGGGTGAGTAACATTTCATCTGCAATAATCGGCACCACATTATCGGGTATATAGCCGATGTATTCCTGAACAGCATGTAAAACCGGTAATAAAGCACCAGGCTTTGATTTTAGCCGCTGTATGATTTCATGGACGGTTTCTAACCGCCATTGCCCGGGTGTTATCATTTTTGCCTCTCTCATTCTATATATGAATAGGTATGCATATATAATTTTTATTTTTATTGTTTTATCAGACAATAACACAGCAAAATTAGCTTAAAAATATGTAAATAATTGCATATTTAAGTTATGGTGAATTAAGGTGCTGAGAGAGCGATTTTTAATGAGAGAAAGGTTGTGAGTGGGTAGTGTTTGGGTAATAAAAACTACTGAATAATCAGATTGAAATCAGGCAAAACCGGTTTCAAAAATTTGTTCAAACGTCACTTCCTGTCCACAACGGGAAAGTTCGTAACCCTCAAGACCAGCTAAAGCATCATGAAACGTTTTGCCCTTTACGCACTCGAGTAAAGTTTGCACGCTTTCATGTTCGAATTGCTGCTGACTGACTGCTAGGCAATAGTGTTCCCATTGAAGGGGCACAAAGTCGAGTCCGAACTTTTTGGCCACTGCAGCAATGCCAAATCCACTGTCAGCCACACCACTGGCTACCATCGCGGCCACAGCCATATGGGTGAATTCTTCTTGCTGATAACCGGTAATAGTTGTCGGGTCAATGTGTTGCAAAGCGAGTAACTGATCCAGTAATAATCGTGTGCCGGAATCTTTCTGGCGATTAATAAAGCGATAGTGTCCTTTGCTTAAATCAGCCAGTGATCGGATGGCGAGTGGATTGCCTTTGGGCACCATTAATCCCTGTAAACGTCTGACCAGATAAATGATACGATGATTTTCCGGTGAAATATGTTGCAAATATTGTGACGAAACACGTTTGCCAAGCTCGCCCTCAGGCACGTGAAAACCAGCTATATCACATTGATTTTCTTTTAGGGCAAGCAGGCTTTCCACGCTGCCGTGAAAGTGTAATTCAACCGGCATGTCTTTCAGCTGGTTCAAGGTGTCTTGTAACGCGCTGACAGCTAAACCATGGCTTGCAAAAATCTTCAGATGATAATGTTGCTGTGATTGTTGAATACGCGATAGCTGATGGGCCAGTTCAGTAGCTTGATTAGCTAGTTGGGGCGCGTGACGTGCCTGTAATTGTTGTTGTGCCTGCAACAGTTTTACACCGGCTTCGGTTAATTTTGCGCCACGGCCACGGTGTTTGATAACCAATGGTGAGCCAAATAGTTTTTCCCATTTTTCCATCAAGCCCCAGGCATGACGGTAGGAAACCTGACATTGCAATGCGGCTTGCTGCAGTGAACCCAACGAATCAAGGCTTGTCAGCAGATTAAACAATATGGGATCCATGGTGATGGTTTTCCCTTCATGTTCAATCTGCCACAGGAAGTTGATTTGAATATTCAATTGTTCAACCGGATGGTTTGATGAGGAAAAGACACTATTAAGTTCAACACTTACACCTTATAAACCATCGGTATTGGATTCTACCCAACGTTCGCCGTTCTGATTTTGCTCTTTTTTCCAGAACGGGGCTTTATATTTCAGCTCTTCAATCAGCCAGTTGCAGGCATCAAGTGCTGCACGGCGATGTGCTGACCAGCAACCAATTAACACAATTGCTTCGCCGGGAAACACTTGGCCGACGCGATGCACGATCAGGCAATCATTTAATGGCCAGTCGGTTTTAGCCTGTGTTTCTAATTGGTCGAGGTAACGCTGAGTCATGGCAGGATAGTGTTCCAGTGTCATGGTTCTGACGGTAGCGTCATCATTATAATCTCGCATAGTTCCTATAAAGCTGGCGGCTGCGCCATCTCTGCCAGCAGGCATCTGCTGAGCAAATTTACTGAGCCATTGATAAGGTTGGAAATCTTCATCAAGAATATGCGTGGTCATGATTAACCTCCGGTGACCGGTGGAAAGAAAGCGACTTCATCACCATCCTTCACCTGACTTTGCATATTGGCGTAGTCAAGATTGACAGCAACCAGTAAGTTGTTCGGTGGCGGGGCTGAATGGGTAGCCAAATCCCAAACTTCGGCCACAGTCGAAGCCTTTTCTAATGTGGTCTCACTCTGTCCCAGACTTTCTCGCAGGCTGGCAAAAAATTTGACTTGAATAGACATCTGGTTGATTGTTCCTCGATAAAAACATAAGGATAACACCCCAAATGGCAGAATTAACCCATTTTAATCAGGCCGGTGAGGCACATATGGTCGATGTCGGCGACAAAGCGGTGACGCAACGCAAAGCTGTCGCCATTGGACGGATTGTTATGTTGCCGGAAACCCTCAAATTAATTGAACAGGGCAATCATAAAAAAGGTGATGTGCTCGGCATTGCACGAATTGCTGGCATCATGGCAGCGAAGCGTACTTCAGATTTAATTCCGCTGTGTCATCCGCTAGCGTTAAGCAAAGTCACTGTAGAGTTTGAGATTGATGCCGCCAACAATGCGGTGAATTGTCAGGCTGAAGTTGCCACTGCTGGCCAAACCGGTGTGGAAATGGAAGCACTCACTGCGGTTCAAGTTGCACTGCTAACTATCTACGATATGTGTAAAGCAGTTGATCGCGGCATGACAATGACCGATGTTTGCCTGCAGGAAAAGGCTGGTGGTAAATCAGGTCACTGGCAACGTTCCATCTAAACAAGATTTCAACTACGACTCTTTAATTTCTTAAATTAAGTTTGAATTCAGCAACGGTTACCTAAACTGTATAGGAGTTCTTCCTGTTCTTTCTGGTGAGTATTTTCCCGATACTTGCAATTTAATGCTGAGTTCTTCGATGTCCAATTTTGTGTCAATACTGTTGTTTGTTTTATTTCTCGGTTTACCACTGGTAAGTCATGCTTCTGAATTACGCTTGTTGATCGATATGCTGCATGAAAATGGCACGGTTAGTGAAGAGCAATATAGTCGGTTATTGGCCGAGCTGGAACAGACCCAGCAGCAGTCAGCAAAAGAAAAACAGGAAATCACTGAAAAACTGGAATTAGCCACGCAACCTCCTGAAGTTGAAGTTACCACCAGGGGCGGTCTTCGTGTTAGAACAACTGATGGTGAATTTGAAACCCGTTTACGTGGCCGGCTGATGATCGATGCAGCCGATTACAAGGGCGAACCGGAAATGGGTGACGGCACTAATATTCGCCGTGCTAGATTAGCCTGGACCGGTCGTATGTATAGGGATTGGGGGTTCCAACTCGATTATGATTTTGCCGACGGTGGTAAGTTACGCGATTCGTTTGTGTCATATCTGGGATTTGAAGATACCCGTTTACGTATGGGGTTGATGGAAATCCCTTTCCAATTGCAATACCGCAGCAGCTCTAGCAATTCTCAAATGATCGAACGTAGTTTATTGGGTGCCTTTGGTGGTGATCGTTATATCGGCGTTATGGCCGATACCAAAAAACAGCACTGGACTGCTGCCGCTGGTCTGTTTGGTGAAACTGCGACTCGTCAGAATCCGATTGTCGATGAAGGTTGGGGAGTAGGAGCCCGCTTTACGGTTGCGCCTATTAATAATGAAAAAGATAAATTGCTGCATTTTGGTATTGCCAGCATGTACCGAAATGTTGAAGATGTGGGGGTAGTTGAGTTCAGTGATGAACCGGAAGCCAGGGTTGCCGGTAATAATATTGTTGATACCGGTGAGATTTTTAATAGCGATAGTTTCACGCGTTACGGCGCAGAGTGGGCGATGATAAACGGTCGTTTATCGGCTCAATCAGAATATGTGCTTACCACTGTACGCCGTAACAATGCAGAAAACCTGCAATTCAGCGGCTGGCATTTCCAAACCGGTTTCTTTCTAACCGATGATTCATTGAATTATCAACGTGGCGATTTTGGCAGTCCTTCTCCAAATTATCGAGTCGGTGATGGTGGGATTGGCGCATGGGAATTAACCTTACGTTATAGCAGCCTAGATCTGAATGACAAGATGATTGATGGCGGTGAAATTCAGAACATTACTTATGGGGTCAACTGGTATCCGGTACCAATGCTGAGATTTTCAGCCAACTATATTGATGTGCTCAATGTAAGCGGTGGTCCGAATGATGGGAAAGAACAACGTATCTTTTTGGTTCGCAGCCAATGGGCGTTTTAAATCAAATATTACAATTGAAATTGATGCTTAAAGCGATTGGTTAGTTTTAGGTAAATGGAAACGCTAATTTTTAGAATGATCTCTTATACGAATTGATAAAATATCTAGCCAAAATAAAAAAAAGCTTTGTTTTTAAGTATTAACGATAGTTACGGAAGATTATTTTTTTAATTAGAACTGTTTCACAATAGAAAAAATTAAATAGGCTTTTCGCAAAAAATATTAATGCTGGTTCCAAATGTGTCGATAATATTACAGAAAATTATTGACCATTCAAAAGGAACACGGTTATGCGATTTAAAAAACACTTGCTGACAGCGGCCATCGGCTTAACGCTCAGCTTTTCAACACATGCATCCGAATTGGAAACACTGATTAATATGCTGCATGAAAATGGCATGGTGACCGACGAGCAATATGGTCGGTTAATGAACGAACTGGCAGAAAACAAAGCAAGCAATGAACAACAAAAGGCCGAGCTGGATGAAAAGCTGGCGGAAGCAACCAAACCTTCTGATGTAGAAATATCAACAAATGGCGGCTTAACGCTGAAAACCCGCGATGGACAGTTTTCAACTAAAGTCGGTGGTCGTTTACAAGTAGATGCTGCCACTTATGGCGGCTCACCGGATATGGGCGATGGCACTGATATTCGCCGTGCCCGATTATATCTTTCAGGTACTTTATACCGTGATTGGGGTTATAAACTTGAATACGAGTTTGATAACAGTTCGATTACCGATGCTTTTATTTCTTATGATGGCTTTGAAAACTATCAAATCATGGCAGGTAACTTCAAAGATCCATTCAGTCTTGATTATATGATCAGTGCAAATAACACCATGTTTATGGAACGTGCTTTACCTACAGCCTTTAATGCGGGTCGTCATCTCGGTGTTATGGGGGCTCGTAATAGCAAACATTGGACGTTGGCTGCAGGTTTGATGGGTGATACTGTTAGTAGTACTCGAGATGCTGACGAAGATGAAGGTTGGGGCTGGAGTACACGTGGAACTCTGGCACCCATTAATGAAGCCGGTAAAGTGGTTCATCTGGGGGTAGGTTTTAATTACCGTGATTTGCAGCCGAATAATCAGGTGCGGTTCAGTCAAGCCTCTGAAACAAATGTTTCAAGTGTTCGCATAGTCGATACTGAGATTCTGACAAACGCTGACACGATGCTGAAAAGTGGTTTAGAACTTGCGACAGTAATGGGACCTTTTACAGCTCAGGCAGAATATATCCGTACTTCAGTAGAGCGGGACAATATTAGCGATGCCGATTTTGATGGTTGGTATTTGCAAAGCAGTTATTTACTTACTGGAGAATCTCGCCCATATAAAAATGGCGTGTTTGGTGGCATAAAACCGAATCATAGCGTTGGAGATGGTGGCATCGGTGCTTGGGAAGTGGCCATTCGTTATAGCTCACTGGACTTAAATGATGGTGATATTGATGGCGGTGAAGCGGATTCAATGACCTTGGGACTGAACTGGTATCCAGTGCCAATGTTACGTTTCTCAGCAGATTATGTGCATGTACTGGATATCGACGGTGGGATCTATGATGGAGACGAACCTAGTGTGTTCCAGGTTCGAAGCCAATGGGCATTCTGATCCAAGATACATAGTTACGTAGTAATAAAAGCTGCTGTTAATGTGAATTAACAGCAGCTTTTTTTAGTGTTATTCGTCTGTACTTGGCTGTGCGGTAAAGAATAATTGCTGATTATTAACCTTAAAGTTATCAATCAACTTTTTACCCGATTCGCCTGTCATAAAATCAATGTACTGCTTTGCCATAGCTGATTGAACATGAGGATGTTTGTCAGGATTTACTGCCATGATGTGGTAAGGATTGGATAACATCGCGCCGCCTTCAAATAAAAGCGTCAATTGCATCTTGTCCTGATAGGCGATCTGCGTTCCTCGATCAGTTAATGCATAACCTGACATTTCATCGGCAATTTTCAATACAGCCCCCATACCTTGGCCAGCTTGCACATACCAACTCCCTGTTGGAATGATATTGGCAGCTTGCCATAGTTCGAGTTCTTTTTTGTGGGTGCCGGAATCATCACTACGTGAAATAAATCGGCTACCCGATTTGGCAATTTTTCCCATGGCTTCACCAATGGTTTTGGCAGATGCAATCCCGGCAGGATCGTTGGATGGGCCGACTAGAACAAAATCGTTATACATCACATAACGGCGATCAATGAAATAACCTTCTTTAACATACTCAAGCTCTGCTTTTGGTGCATGCACCAGAGCCACATCCACATCACCATTGGCCCCCAGTTTTAACGCCTGCCCGGTGCCAACTGCAATGACTGCTACTTTAATATCAGTAGATTCAGTAAAAGCTTGGTTTAAAACACCCAATAAGCCCGTATTATCTGTGCTGGTGGTGGTCGACAATTTGAGTAATTGTTCAGCATGAACGGGTGACGTCAGCAGGTAACTGATTAACAATACGATTGAAAAACGTTTCATTTTTTATACTCGCGATATGCACAGGAAAATTTCAATGTATTCCAACATACATATCGAAAGCTGTAAATGTGTTTGTAAACTGTGTTTGAGGAGAAGTTTAACGAGTTAAATGATGATATAAGCTGAGCATTTCAACTTCGATGGCTTTTTCAGCATTCAGTAGTGCTTGACGATACTGCTTTAAAATCTGTTGGCCAAACTCTGTGACTTCTGCTCCGCCGCCATGACTGCCACCTTTAGCGGTAACAACGATGGGGTTGGCAAAACTCTCGTTCATCGTGTTGACTAAATCCCATGCTCGTTTGTATGACATATCCATTGCCCGACCTGCAGCAGAGATAGAACCATTTTGCATGATGGCATCCAGTAAGTCGGCTTTCCCTGGACCAAGTGCCACCTTATCGTTCAAATAAAGCCGAATTTTGATAGAGGATTTATAAGACATTTATTGATGAACCTATTTGGTCACTTTAAAGAATAAGTGCTGGTTTTATCCTTGTTCCAATAAACGACGTAGATCCATCATGGCAGCATTGGCTCGAGAAACATAAGACGCCATCACTAAAGAGTGATTAGCAAATAGACCAAATCCACTGCCATTTAAGATAATTGGGCTCCACACTGTGGCCTGAGTGGCTTCAAGTTCGCGAATGATTTGACGCAGACTAATTAACGCGTTTTTCTTCTGTAACACATCGGCAAAATCATGCTCAGCGGCTTTAAGCAGATGAATCATTGCCCAAATAGAACCACGTGATTCGTAAAAAACATCATCAATTTCTAACCAAGGCGTTTTAGTAACTTTTTCATTCTGAGTCAGCGTTGATTGATGTGCCGATATATCACCAGCCAAAGCGGTATTGATACGTGTCTGACCAACGCTGGCACTTAGACGTTGAGAAAGACTACCTAGACGTTTTTCGGCAATGCCCAACCAAGCTGCAAGATTATCTGCTCTGGCATAAAACTGTGCTTCATCACGTTGCGGATCTGAAAGGCGAGCCAGATAACTTTCCAGCGCTTTAATACCTTTACGATATTCACTTTCGGTTGGTGGAAACAGCCAAGAATCGGAATTAAAATTGAACTGCGGTTCGGCAATAATTAAGTCTCTATCTTCTGCAGATTGTGATTGCGAACGACTGATATCGTTACGTAGTGCGCGGGAGTAATCACGAATTTGTACCAATACACCGAACTCCCAATTAGGCATATTGTCCATCCATACCGAGGGTGGCATCACATCATTAGTTAAATAACCACCCGGTTTATCGAGTAAGGTATTGGCAAGTGTGATTAACGTAGCGGTGGAGGTATAACCAACGACTAAATCTTGTTGTTTTTCTGCGGCCATTTCGCGAGCATTGGTTTTAGGGTCGAACGCAGTAGGCGTTGCACTCCACCAAAGCATGATCACTAAAAAAATTAACAAGATGATGGCGATTGCCACGAATAACGCTTTGGATAGTTGTCGACGACTGTCGGGGTCTCGAAAGGAATCGATTACATTCCACCAAACCTGACGACTGCGCTGAACAAAAGAATTTGCGGCCATAAATTATCCAAAGAGAGTAATTAAGATTTCACCATAGCGTATTTTAGACAGCAAAAAAATGCTTAGGGTTTGTTTATCTTTCAAAGCCACCTGGGTTATCGCTGAAAAAGTGGCTTAAGTTGTGAGGAAAGGTTTTAACTAAACGACCAGTGGAGCGGGATGAGATTTTCTTCCAATGGTGTTGGAATTGAGTCATATAGAGCAGTTACATTTCGCTATTTCTTCCTGTTTGGGAGAAATTATCGCCTGCAGAAGTCGAGGGGTTAAAAGATAAAGAGGCCTTAAAGCGAGTCGGGAGAGCTTTCCTGGAATTGGGCGGGAGAATTTCCTGAAAACTTTACAGTATTAAGCTTGACGTAATAGTGAATGGGGCTGAATAATGCCCGGTTTGAAAATGCTTTTGATGAAGCGGGGGACGCTTTAAGTATGACACTCAGAGTTGAGATTGAAGATCTGGCCAAACATTTTGGCGAGATTCGAGCTGTGGATGGTGTGACATTCTCAGTGAGCAAAGGCGAAGTACTGGGTTTTCTCGGACCGAATGGCGCCGGTAAATCCACCACAATGAAAATGATAACCGGCTTTTTAGCCCCGACGCGAGGTACAGTCCGCGTCTGTGGTTATGATGTTTCTACCGATCCTATTTCTGTAAAAGCTAACCTGGGTTATTTGCCCGAAGGTGCTCCGGCTTATGCCGATATGACGCCGGACAGTTTCCTCAAGTTTATTGCTGATATTCGTGGTTTATCTGGTGCAGATAAAAAAAGGGCGGTGGCTTCAGCTGCGGAACGTGCCAGGGTGCTAAACGTGATGTATCAACCGATTGAAACGTTATCTAAAGGCTACAAACGCCGGGTTGGTTTGGCACAAGCTATTTTGCATAATCCACCGGTGTTGATTATGGATGAACCGACCGATGGTCTGGATCCTAATCAAAAGCATGAAGTTCGTACCTTGATTAATGAAATGGCAGAAGACAAAGCCATCATCATCTCCACGCATATTCTCGAAGAAGTGAATGCTCTTTGTACGCGAAACGTGGTTATTGCTAGCGGTAAAGTGGTGTTTGACGGAACACCTGCTGAGTTAGAAGCAAAATCACGTTATCACAACGCTGTTGTGTTAACGGTCAATGCGGTAGATAACACTAAATTGCTGCAGTATGTGACGTCATTAGAATTTGTTGCCGAAGCCGAACCATTATCTACGGGTAACGGTATCCGGGTATTTCCAAAAGACGGTCGTCATATCACTATTCCGTTATCAGAAAAAATCCGTGAGCAAGGTTGGGAAATTGCATCGCTGTATGCTGAAAGTGGGCGTCTGGATGAGGTTTTCCGCAGCATCACCATGACCAAAACTGCGGGAGTCAAATGATGAATATGCTGAATATCTGGTTCATCATGAAACGTGAGTTTGGTGGTTACTTTGCCACCCCGGTTGCTTACGTTTTTATTATTATCTTTTTATTATTAGCTGGTTTTTCGACTTTTTACGTGGGTAATTTCTTTTCCCGCGGTGAGGCGGATTTATATCCTTTTTTCTCATTACATCCCTGGTTATACATTTTATTAATCCCAGCGATTTCAATGCGCCTTTGGGCTGAAGAACGTAAAAGCGGGTCGATTGAATTACTGATGACTTTACCGGTATCCGTTTTTGAAGCGGTATTGGGAAAATTCTTTGCGGCATGGGCCTTCACCGGTTTGGCATTAATCCTGAATTTTCCTTTATGGATTACCGTGAATTATTTGGGTAACCCGGATAATGGGGTCATATTCACTGGCTTTATCGGCAGCTTTTTAATGGCGGGTGGCTTCTTGGCAATTGGTTCGTGCATTTCAGCCGTCACTAAAAATCAGGTCATTGCATTTGTACTGAGTTTGATTGTGAGCTTGATCTTTGTCCTGTCAGGCTATGGCATCGTACTGGATTTCTTTAGCAGTTGGGCTCCGCAACCATTGGTGGATGCCATCAGTTCGTTTAGCTTTCTAACCCACTTTGATGCGATTTCCAAAGGGGTGATTGATTTACGTGACATGTTGTATTTCGCAGCGCTTATCGCTATCTGGTTGTTTGCCAACGCCTTGATAGTGAATGCACGTAAAGCCGATTAGGAGTTAAAGTCAGCAATGAATAAACAATTATTATCCAAAACCGGTTTGATTCTGGCGATCATTCTGTTTATCGCTTTTATTATCGTGGTAAACGGCAATTTCAAATCGGCTCGCGTCGATTTAACCGAAGACAAACTGTATACCCTGTCTGAAGGCTCGTTGAATATCTTGTCTTCATTACAGCAACCCATCACGCTGCGATTTTATTATTCAGAGCAGGTTGCTCAGGCATTGCCATCACTGAAAGCCTACGCCCAACGGGTACAAGAGCTGTTAATGGAATATCAGCGTGCTTCGGATGGCATGATTCAGGTCAAAATTATCGATCCAAAACCTTTTTCAGATCATGAGCAGCGAGCTAAACAATACGGGTTGCAATCGATTCCAATTGAAGGTGAAACCGATCCGTTATTTTTTGGGGTAGCGGGCACCAATATTCTTGATGGTCTGGAACGTATTCGTTTCTTTCAACCGGAAATGGAAGATGTCCTGGAATACGATCTGACCCGCATGATTTATCAATTGTCAGACGTTGAACGTAAAAACGTAGCGGTGATGAGTTCGTTGCCAATTGATGGTGAAGGTTACGATCCATTGAAAGGCCAGTTGGATACTGAGGGTGGTGCGAAACCTTGGGCGATGATGGGTAAATTACGTGAAATGTTTAATGTTTCCGTGTTGCCGGAAGATATCCGCCGTATTCCATCATCAGTTGACCTATTGATGGTAGTACATCCTAAAGATTTACCAGAGCAAACCTTGTATGCGATTGATCAATATGTGTTGCGTGGTGGCAAATTAATCACCTTTGTTGATCCGTTTGCAGAAATAGATGTACCGGAAAAAGATCCTGATAATCCGATGGCAGCGATGGTTGCTAATCGAAGCTCAAATATGCCAGAACTGTTGAGTAATTGGGGAGTGGAGCGGCATGCTTCAGATGTGGTGGCCGATCGTAAAACGGCCCGCCAAGTAGATTTTGGGGCTCGTAGTAATAATCAACCAATTGAATATGTGTTGTGGAATGCGCTCAGCGAAGAGAACATGAATCAACAGCAACGTATTACTTCTAAATTACGCAAGATCAACGTGGCAACTGCAGGTCACTTTATCACTTTGGATGATGCAACAACCGAGATTACACCGTTACTGAGTTCCAGCAATGAAGCGATGCTGGTGGATAAGCGAGTGGTGCAATTTCGTAATGATCCAGTCGCCTTACTCACTAAATATGAGAGTGGCACTATCAGCTATCCATTAGCCGTTCGCATTACCGGCCAATCTGATTCAGCCTTTCCAGATGGCGCCAGAGGTGCAGGAAAAGAGATGGTAAAAATGCCTGATCATATTGATGAAGCAGTTGATGGTATCGATGTGATTGCTATTGCTGATGTGGATCTACTCGATGATCGCTTCTGGGTCATCATGCAGGACTTTTATGGACAGGATTTAGCCTTCAACACCTCAAACAATATCGATTTTGTTCATAACGCTATCGAAGAATTGACGGGGTCAGAAGGACTTATAAGTGTCCGTTCGCGTACTGGTTTTACGCGTCCATTTGTGCGGGTTGAAGCGTTACAACGTGAAGCGGAAAGACTCTACCGGGCAAAAGAACGTGAACTGGAAACTAAATTACAGCAAACACGCCAACGTATTGCCCGTATGCAAGTGGAGCAACGTGGTGATGATGAAGCGATTACCACGCCAGAGCAGCAAAAAGAAATCGCTGAATTTAGAGAGATTGCTGATCGTACAGAACTCGAGTTACGTGCTGTAAAAGGTAATTTGCGTAAAGATATCGATCAGCTGGAAACTACGGTGAAATTCATCAATATCGGTTTGATCCCCATTATTGTGGCGATATTGGCATTGATTACGGGATGGTTACGGGTTCGTAAACGTTCACGTGGTCGTTTCCAATCATAAATTCTGCATGCGTCAGATGACGTTGCCAAATTGAACAGATAGGTTCTACAGATGCTGAAAAAACTTAATAGTCTTTCCATACTCGCTATCCTCACCGCAGTGATGGTGTTGTGGATGTTGATAACAATCTATCAGGCAGAAGACACCAGTGATGATTTTTCATTGTTGTATCCTGAACTTTTCGAACAACTTGATGATGTAGATAAAATCACCTTTAAAGGTGAGCAAGATGAATTTACACTTCAATATGATGGTAAGAATTGGGTAATTTCGGACTACCATAATTATCTTGCTGATAAAGAGTTGGTCAGAAGAATGTTAGTGGATATGGCCGATGCGCGGATACTGGAGCAAAAAACAGAAGATCCTGAGTTATACCCTGTGCTGGGTGTGGAAGGATCCGAAGTTGAAGGCGGGGCATCCTTTGAAATCGAACTGTTTAATGATGAACAAGTTATTGCTGGTCTTATCCTTGGACAAGCTCGGGATTTAAGTTCAGAGTCAGCCGGACCACAACAGTATTTTGTCCGTCGAGTTGGAGAACAACGCAGCTATCTGGCTGAAGGCTATTTCCAATTAAGTCCGATGATGTTGAATTGGATTGATGGCCAAATCATGGATATTGCTCGTGAACGTATTGCTCGAGTTGATATTATTCAACCAACGGGCGAAGCTGCAACCCTGATTAATCTGGGACAAAAAGATAAATTCGGCACGCCAGAAGATCGTGAAGAAACCGTGTTCCGTTATGAACAGCTTGGTTATGATATTGCTGGATCATTATTCCAAATGCGTTTGGAAGATGTTCAGCCGGTAAATGACTTTTCTCGAGGTGATGCAGATGTCGTTCGGGCAGAGTTCCTGACATATGATGGTTTGAAAATCATTGCCGAAACTTCGTTTAACGATGGTTTTTACTTCTCTACTTTCCGTGCGGAATATGCACCGGATGCAATCACTGAAATACCGGAAGCAATCGCTAGTTTGGACGCGTTAAAAACACCTGAGCAGGTTCAGGCTGAAGTGGCCGAAATTAATGAAAAAGTTGAGCCTTGGGTCTATCGTCTGGGCGGCTTTGTCGGTAACAACTTGATGCGTGCCAAAGCGGATATGGTCACAGTACAAGATCAAGTTATTCCAATGCCAAGTGGTTTTGGGCCGTAGTTCATTTTTTCCGGCATAAAAAAAGCCCCGGAAGGGGCTTTTTTTTTAGGTTGTCTCAGCTTTTTCACGCCATTCTTCCAATAAAGCTTGTACGGTAATAGCGAGATCATCGGGGGCGAACTTGGCAATAAATTTATCGGCGCCCACTTTTTCCACTAATGCATTATTAAACGTACCACTCATTGAAGTGTGCAGCAGGATACGAATATCTCTCAGGTTAGGATCCTGACGAATAGCCGTGGTGAGGGTATATCCATCCATTTCTGGCATTTCGATATCGGAAATCAGCATGGCAATATGTTTGCTGACATCAATGCCTTCGGCGACCCATTCTTTTAGTTGATCCAATGCCTGTTTGCCATCATTCACAATGGTACAGCTGACACCGATCTGCTCCATCGTCCGACGAATTTGATTACGTGCGACGCTGGAATCATCCGCCACCAGAATATGATGTTTGTGTTCAGCATTGGCCGCTGCGAAACGTGTTACCAAATCATTTGAAACCGTATCATCAACTCCGAGTACTTCGGACATGACTTTTTCTACATCGATTATTTGAATCAATTCATTATCAATTTTGGTGACGGCGGTCATGTAGTGATTTGAACCTGATGCAGAAGGCGGGGGTAAAATATCTTTCCAGCTGATGTTGACGATCCGATCCACTTCACTGACCAAGAATCCCTGCACATTTCGGTTATATTCGGTAATGATGACAAAATGTTCTTGAGGATTAACCACTGGCCGTTTGCCGATGCCTTGGGATAAATCAAAAATGCTGATGGTTTTATCACGAATGCGTGCGGCACCGCGTACAACTGGATGTGAATGTGGCATCTGCGTCAGCGGCGGGCATGCTATGGCCTCACGGACTTTAAATACATTAATCCCATAGCGCTGGGTGCCACCTAACTTGAACAATAACAGTTCTAACCGGTTCTGACCGGCAAGTTGGGTGCGTTGGTCAATACCATCAATCATGCTTGCCATAAAAATTCTCCCGATAATTACTTGGGTCTGTTTATCTTTCAGAGCCACCACTGCTGGAGGCTATTTTTTCGTCCTACAAGGCGGAAATGATGCGATGTAGTTATTCTACATCGGTCATTTTCAACGCCGTAGGGCGTAAAAATAGCCCCAGCCCTGCGGGTTGAGGCTGAAAATGTACCACTCTGCGTTGCTCGTCGTTTATTTAGAATGACTAAACTGCTCTCCTCGCGCCTTGATTGGTACATTTTCAGTCACAACAGAGGCGGCTATGTAAGATCAACAGACCCTAGGAGTATAACGGCAGCTAGACAGAATTCTGAACAGTAATTGTGGGAACGATATTTGCAGTCAAGATTATGTTTACAGCTAAACCGTGCCTATTGCCGGGGGGAAACCATGTATAAATTATTGAGGAATTTAACGTTAGTGTTAACTGTCAATTTATTGACAGTTAATGTATCTGCCAACAATCTACAATCTCTAGCAGATGTAGAGCATGCAGCTTATGTTTTCACTCTGGCTCAGGCACAGGCGCGTTTTAATAATCCTGAAATCAGCTTAACCCCTATGGATAAGCGCTTACGTTTGCAAAATTGTGAGGGTGGGCTTGAGGCGTTCACGAATAGAGAAATGACAAGTGCGGGCAATGTAACGGTAGGAGTTCGTTGTCATCACCCCGTAGCATGGACGGTTTATTTACCGCTGCAAATTAAAGTGATGCAGCCCATGGTGGTTGTTGCGAGGCCCGTATCAGGCAATCGTGTGTTGACTGAACAAGATTTGCGAATTGAGCAACGCGATATAGGAAGTCTTCGGCAAGGTTATATGACAAATATTGCCGCTGTGGTTGGGCAACAAGCAAAATATTCATTGGGTTTAGGCACGGTTGTGCAGAAAAACCACCTGCGCCCCCTGAATGTGGTCAAGCGGGGTGAATCTATTGTGCTGGTGGCCAGTGCAGGAACCATGGAAGTGCGTATGCAAGGTACGGCAATGGCGGATGCTGGAGTCGGTGATCGAGTGCGAGTGAAAAATTTATCGTCAGAACGTGTCGTGGAAGGTGTTGTCGATGCTCCGGGCGTTGTACGGGTTACAATGTAATCAAAATATAGACCGATTCACATTTTATTCAAGTTTATTAAACTCGGTCCGATAACAAATATAGAAACAATATGGAGACATTTTCATGTCGGATATTAACAATATAAAACCACCTCTACAGGGCGGTCTTAACACGACGCGTAACGTCAACGGTGAAGATAAGCGTTCTGATGCGCCTACTAGCCAGATTAAATCAGGCGGCGATGCCGTAACGGATAAGGTCAGTTTGACTGCTACAGCAACACAGCTGCAATCTTTGCAACAAGAAATTGCCGCTTTACCGGTTGTTGATGAACAAAAAGTGGCAGCTTTGCGTGCTGCTATTGAAGATGGTAGCTATCAGGTAGATAGTCAAAAGTTGGCACGAAACATGATTGATTTTGAAGGCAACCTATAACTAAGGAACCTTCATCATGGCTATGTCACCCGGACAACAATTACGCAGTGTTTTACAGTCCGAATTAAATGTTGCCACTCAATTAGCCGAATTATTGGCAGCAGAACGTGAAGCCCTCGCATTGTCCGCTATTGATAGCATCAACGAAATCAATAACAAAAAACAACCCTTAATCATGAAGTTGGAACACCATGGCCGTCAACGTGATGCCGTGTTGATGTCCTCCGGGTTTCCTTCTGGTAAACAAGGCTTAGAAGCGTTCATTGATAATCAAACTGAAGAAGACGCAGTAGCGCTTAATCAGTTGATAAAAACGCTTAAAGTCGTTGCTAAAAACTGCCAACAACGTAACCAAGTAAATGGTGGCATTGTCAGTATTAACCGTCAGTATCTTCAACGAGCCATATCTGTACTTCGCGGACGTGATCCCGAATCCAGTTCTTATGGTCCCGGTGGTGAATATACCAGTGCTGTTGTTAGACAACCGCTTATCGGGCGTGTCTGAATTTAGGGGTAATACTCTTTCATAGTCCCTTTGCTAAGACTATAAAAGCACTACAGAGCCTACGCCGCTTCACACCACTGCGCTAACAAATCAACCCATACCGGATCATCGTTGAGGCATGGGATTAGTGTTAATGAACGACCACCAGCTTCGATAAACACTTCTTCTGCACGAATAGCGATTTCTTCAAGTGTTTCCAAACAATCGGTAACAAATGCCGGACACATCACCAGCACATTTTTAGTCCCGTTCTGAGCTAGTTCAATTAATCGATCTTCGGTATTAGGTCCAAGCCATTTAGCTCTACCTAAGCGTGATTGAAAAGCAACAGAATAGTTGTCTGGATTCAACTGTGCTTTTTCGGCGAAAGCGGCCGTGGTGGCCATCACCTGATGACGATAACAAGTAGCGTGTGCGGCGTGTGGACTTGTGCAGCAATCTGGCTGCTTTAAGCAATGTTGACCGCTAGGATCACGCTTTAAGATATGTGATTCAGGTAAGCCGTGATAGCTGAATAAAAGATGATCATAATCCTCCATCAAATAAGGTCGGGTTTGTTCCACCAAAGCGTTGATATAACCTTCCTCGCGATAAAAGGGCGATTTGATGGTTAATGAAATATCAAGTTGGTTGGTGGCAATCACTTGTTTGGCCGTTTCAATACATGTCGTTACCGTGCTATCGGCAAAATGCGGATACAACGGTATAAATAAAATTTCTTTGATGCCTTCAATGTTTGCCAGTTTTAACAATCCCGCTTCAATGCTGGGATTGCCATAACGCATGGCTAATTCAACCGGCATATCGACTTGTTGTTGTACGGCACCATGCAGTTTTTCAGATAAGGCAATTAGCGGTGATCCGTCTTCTGTCCAGACACTCTGATACGCCTCAGCAGAGGCCTTGGGCCGACTGGGTAAAACAAACAAACTGACTATAAGTCGGCGCATCAGCCATGGTAGCTGAATCACATAAGGATCCATCAAAAACTGATTTAAATAACGTCTGACGGAGGGCACATCAGGATTATCGGGTGAACCAAGGTTAACTAGTAAAACTGCACGTTGCGTCATAAAAATTATTATTTTGAGTGAGAAGGATTAATAACATCGCTTAGCGCGCTATGTATATCAGTATAGAGAAATTCAAAGCCCGCAGCCTGTGCTTTTTCAGGAATCGCCCGTTGACCACCCAACAGTAAACCGGCCATTTCACCCATCGAAAGTTTAAGTGCACAAGCTGGAACTCGAAAAAAAGCAGGACGGTGCAATGTTTCAGCCAATACTTCACTAAATTGCTGATTGGTTACTGGACGGGGAGCGGAGCCGTTAAACACGCCGGAATACGAGCGATTCTCTGCCAAAAACAAAAAGAGCCGACAGATATCATCAATGTGAATCCAGGGCATATATTGTTGCCCATCGCTAATTGGACCACCCAAGCCCATTTTGAAAGGCAATTTCATTTTGGCAAGGAAACCGCCTTTAGCTGCTAACACCAGACCTGTGCGAACAATGGCGACACGCATTCCCAAAGGTTCAGCTGTTAACGCTGCTTTTTCCCATTGTTCGCATAACTCATGACTGAACTCGGGTTTAAAGCCACTATTTTCGGTGAGTACCGTGTCACCCTGATCGCCATACCATCCCACTGCAGAACCACTGATTAAACTATCAGGCAGGCTGGGACGTTTCGCCAGTTGCTGAATCAAATTTTGCGTGTAAACCACCCGACTATTGAGAAGTTTCTGTTTACGATCATCGGTCCAGCGTTTATCCACAATCGGCGCGCCAGCGAGGTTAATCACGACATCAATATGACTATCAGCAGGAAATTCGTTGACTGATTCAGCACATTGCACTTGAGAACCCAGGATTTTTTTGGCTGCTTGGTAATTACGGCTTAAAGCAAAAACGGTTTCACCATTGTTTAAAAGTCGTTGACACAGCGCTTGGCCGATGAGTCCTGTCGCACCGGTTATTAAATAAGCCGCCATGATAATTTCCCCTGAATAATTATGATTATTCCTTGTATAGAGTCATAACAGCTGGCAAAGTTTACCCAGAGTTCATATAAAGTTTTCTAGAAATAAGTTATCGAGCGATTGATGCGGATTAGGGTCGGAATCAGCAGTTGTTTATTAGGTGAAAAAGTTCGTTTTGATGGCGGGCATAAACACCTACGTCTATGCAGCGAAAGTCTTTCACGTTTTTTTGAGTTTGTACCTTTGTGTCCAGAAGTAGGCATTGGTATGGGCATTCCTCGCAAGCCTATTCGTCTGGTGGGGGATGTGGAATCGCCGCAAGCTGTGGCAGTGCATGATTACAGTTTGGACTATACCGACAGATTAACTACCTATGGGCAGCAGAAAGCGCGTGAACACAGCGATTTATGTGGTTATATTTTTATGAAGAATTCACCTAGCTGTGGTTTGTTTCGGGTGAAGGTTTATCAGGAAAACGGTTACCCGGCCAATGAAATGGGTAGAGGTTTGTACGCTGATGCGTTTAAAAAAGCCCATCCGTTAATGCCTATGGAAGAATCTGGCAGATTGAATGATCCTTTGTTACGTGAAAATTTTATTACTCGCGTTTACGCCTACCATGACTGGCAACAGCTGTTAGACAGTGGATTAACTCCTCATAAACTCACTCAGTTTCATGCACGCTATAAATACGTTTTAATGGCCCATTCGCCAAAAGATTATGGTGATCTCGGCAGGATGCTGGCTGATGCTGGTAAGCATGACATTGAAACATTAGCAGCAGATTATTTTTCTGCGTTAATGGCTGTGCTATCAACAATTGCCTCGCGGAAAACGCATACCAATGTGTTGATGCACATACAGGGCTATCTGAAGAAAAAGCTTTCCAGTGCAGAAAAGCAGGAACTGGCTGACATCATTGATCGTTACAGAACGGCAGAATTACCGTTGATTGTTCCCATTACCTTACTTAAACATCATTTTAATAATCACCCTGATCCCTATATAGCGAAACAGGCATATCTGCAGCCTTATCCTGATGCATTAAGCTTGAGGAATACTATTTAGCTTTATTACGTCATTATCAGACTAAGTCCATGTATCTCTGCTGCAATGATTAAAGCGGAAAATATCGAGCGCATCATCATTTGCACGATGATCTTTTGAATTTAGTAATGAAGTAAGCGTATGGTTAAACCTGTCATTAATTGTTGATGAAGTGGTAAAGCCAGCCTGGGAAAGAAAAATGCAACGCAGAGATTTATTGAAATTGGGTGTGTTAGGGGCGGTTAGCACTAAAACCTCAGCGGTTACTCAATCGGCTTTAACGGGTCTAGTTTTGGATCCTGGTTTTACCGAACATCATATTATGCCCCAACATCCAGAATCTCCTGCCAGATATGAGCGTTTGCTGGATGAACTAGAAGTGACTGAATTGCTGTCTAAGGTCACATTGTTAAAACCCAAAAGTAATATTGAAGCAGAATTATTACTGGTTCATTCAGCGACCCATATAGCGTCAATAAAGCGACACGATGCCAAAGCTCACCAGATCGCTATGCTGGCTACCGGGGGAGTTTTGGTTGCCGTTGATGCCGTCTGCAAAGGACTATTAGATAATGCATTTTGTGCGTCAAGACCGCCAGGTCATCATGCTACTAATACCGGTAAGGAGGAAGGATTCTGCTATTACAACCATGTCGCAATAGCAGCCCGATATGCTCAGAAGCGCTATGGATTAAAGCGAATTTTGATTGTTGATTGGGATTACCACCATGGTAATGGCACTGAGTGGGCTTTTTATCATGATCCATCCGTCTTATTTTTTTCCACCCATGATGCTGAAGCTTATCCCGGCACGGGGTTACCTGATAAAACAGGTACTGGTGATGGCAGAGGTTTTAATATAAATGTGCACTTGCCTTGTGGAGCAGGGGATGAGGATATCTTGGCGGCATTTGAAGAAAAGCTTCTGCCTGCTGTAGCCAGTTTTAAACCTGAACTAATCCTGATTTCAGCCGGTTTTGACAGCCGTGAGGATGACTTGTTGGGATGCTACAAAATCACTGATCAAGGCTTTATCCAGCTTACAGAAATGATGATGCAATTAGCTAAACAGTATTGCGATGGCAAACTTATTTCAGTACTAGAAGGTGGCTATAATCTCACTGGTAACGCTAAAGCCGGTGCGGCACATTTAGAGACTTTATTGAAAATAATTTAATCGTCAAATTCTAAATCATTATTAACGGCACAGTTCGTGCTAAACCTTAAAAGAATCCATTTTAGTGACAAATTTCAGTCACTTGTTGATTGGCAGCCCAAGCCCTTTTAAGGAGAAAACGATGAACGCTGTTGTGAAGCTGAGAGAAGAGAACGGAGTTGGTCTTGACGAAAATCAGACAAAGCAATATCAACATCTGAATACGTATTATGATCCAACCTACAAAATTGGTTGGTTCATGATGGATGCTGCCCCCCGGCCTTGTTTTACGCCAACCCTGCTGAATGAATTATCAGATTATCTGGCTAATGTTAAAGCCGATATGCAACTCACGAATCAAGAAAAATATGATTACTTAGTTGTCGGTTCAAGTGTAGATGGTGTGTTTAATCTAGGGGGGGATTTAAATCTGTTTACCTCGCTGATTGAAAATGGTGACCGTGAAGCGTTATTGGGTTATGCCATCCACTGCATAGATATCCTTTACGACAATATGTTCCACTTTAATTGTGATCTGACCACAGTCAGTCTGATCCAGGGTGATGCATTAGGTGGGGGGTTTGAAGCTGCTTTATCAAGCAACATTATTATTGCTGAGCGTGGCGTTAAATTAGGTTTACCGGAAGTGTTGTTTAATCTGTTTCCGGGCATGGGTGCTTACACCTTATTATCGCGAAAAGTTGGCGCCGCCAATGCAGAGAAAATGATTCTTTCGGGTGCGCTTTATACGGCTGAAGAGCTTTATGAAATGGGCGCAATCGATATTCTTGCTGAGAAAGGCGAAGGCGAACTGGCTTTATATAAATACATCAAAGCCGCCAAAAAATCGCCGAACAGTTACAAAGCCATGTCTCGTATAAAAGATCTGTGCAATACAGTGACTTATGAAGAGCTGGTTGCAATTGCGAATGTTTGGGCTGATGCGGCATTAAATCTGACTAGCAAAGATATTCGAATGATGACACGTTTGGTGAATCGCCAGACTGCCAAATCAAACAGCGAAGCTTAAAAATTAGTTGTCGGCTTTTTGTGATTGCCCTTGATCTTTGAGGGCTGTCTCCAATTCGTTCAGCGTTTGAGAGAACGCGTGTTCCAACTTTTCGGTAAGACGTAATAGCTGAACGGAGCCAATATCAAAAGGTTTATACGATTCTCCCTCTCGGCATAGTTCGGCAACACTGTTTGCACCTAATTCAGATGATGAGCCCTTTAACGCATGCAAACTTTCGCGGTAGGTTAAGTAATCGTCATGGGCTGCTTGACGGATCAATTTAAGATGTTTGGTTCCATCCTCTTTATAACCGTTTAACAAAAGCTTCAAGAAAGCGTCACCACCCCCCAATTGAGATAATTCAACCAGAATTTGTGGGTCACACCACTGTTTCGATGCAGCAGAAGATTGATGGGCAAGTTTACGAGTTTTGGCTTGGTCTTGATTATTCATTGCCAGCCGGGCAATGGATTCCAGCAATGAGCGCGAATTAATGGGTTTGGTTAAAAACTCATTAGCACCTGCTTCCATGCAACGCTGTTTTGCTTGTGGTGTGGCGTCTGCTGTTAAGATGATAATCGGGATATCGTGACCCGTATCCATGTAACGCATGGCACGAATCACTTCAGGGCCACTAAAGTCTGGCATATTCATATCTAGAATCAGCATTTCGATACTGTCAATTTGTTGACTCAGAATATCCAGTGCCTGTTCGCCACTACTTGCAAGTAATACGTTATGACCTGCATGTCGCAGAATACCTTCCAAGACTTGCTGATTTACCAGATTATCCTCTGCGATTAAGATGTTTAATGCCTTAGCATAAGATTGAGCGGCATAATGTTGCGCCAACGTGATGACTTTTTCATCCTGAATAGCATGGTTACTTTGTGCCGCGTGGATGGCATTGAATAAAACGGGTTTAACCTGCACGTCATTCACAATGGATATAAAATGATGACGCAATCGTGGATCTTGTTTACTAAAATCTGAAGGGTTCAACAATATCAATGCCGTATTAGCCAACAAAGGCTCGCCATGAATCATATTGGCAAACTGAATGGGATCAATATCGTGCATACAATCTTGATCGAGCATAACGGTTTGATACGGTGTTTGATTTTCTGCTGCTCGGATCAAAGCCGAAAAAGCTTTGGCAGTGCTATCGACATGTTGATAATTCACTGACCAAGCATCAACAATGGGCTTAAGAAGGTCATGTAGTGAATCGGTGCTTAAAATCAGCATAGGGCTCTCAGATAAAGTTAATTCATTTTGCTCGTTGGCGGTGAAGGGTAATTCAAACCAGAAAAGTGTGCCTTCTCCCAGTTCACTGGAAACACCAATTTCACCCCCCATCAACTCAACCAGTTCTTTGGCGATTGTCGTACCTAAACCGGTTCCACCTTTGTTCAGTGTATCAGGTGAGATCTGCGTAAAATCATCAAAGATACGTTGCAGTGCTTCCTGCGGGATGCCAATTCCGGTATCACTGACTTCAAAGCGGATCCATAAATTCTGATTCGATTTGCGTTTGATTTCATGTGCCGAGAGCTTAACGGCACCATTGTCAGTAAATTTAATACTGTTACCAACAAGATTGATTAAAACTTGTCTTAAATGTTGTAAATCACCATTTATGGAATAGGGGAGAGCAGGATCGATGTAGCAATTGAGATGCAATCCTTTGCCATTTGCCATGGGTTTTTGCATGGCAATGATGCTATTTAATAATTGATGTAAATCAAAAGCTTTATCACTGATTAATATCTTGCCAGCTTCGATTTTGGCAATATCCAATACATTTTCAATCAGGCTAAGTAAGGTATGTGCTGAGGTCTTCATGATTTTTACAAAATCATGTTGTTGTTTATTGAGTTGGGTTTCAGCCATTAAATCGGCAATACCGATAACACCATTTAGCGGTGTTCGAAGTTCATGCGACATATTTGCCAGAAAACGACTTTTTGCCTCATTCGCTTGCTTTGATAAATCGATTGCCACATGCAGTTTCTTGATCAAAAAAGCCGAATACAGCGGAATAATGAGCAGCAAAAATAACAGACTGAAACCAAAAGGTTCATGTTGCGGATGTGACCAGTACTCACCGTTTACTATGGCAATAGTAAAGCCAATCAATCCAACGACCAAAGAAATATAAAGGTAATTCACGCCAAAGCGAAAGCCATTGCCTAAAATGACCCAAAGATATAAAACAAACAAAAAGACACTTTGTTCACCTGCAATCAACATCACAATTGAAAGCGCAATAAGATCTAAAAGAATCCCACAAATCCTTCTGATGGGGGATGGTCTAGGATTAAGCACCAAGGCTGCTACAATAACCATCCCCAGCGAGTAGTAAGCAAGCGTTATTAGGCTAGGCAAACTGAAGAGGTTTTCAAGAAAAGTTTTTTCTTTACCCCACGGCAGACAAAAATAAATTAACAAGGCAATGCCAAGTGTCATTCGAATGGTAATTGCCTGTTCGGGTTCGGTATCACCGGTTTTAGGCATTTTGTCGAAAACCCGAGAAAGCAGCTTTTTGTTTTGGGGCTTTTCGTAACTATTTTTCATAGCTGAAAAATTCTAATCAGCATATTCGGCTTGAATTTGCTGGATTACATCGAGTCGGTCAAAAAAGGCTTGTACACAACGTGGGTCAAGCTGTGTTCCTGCACTTTGTTCAATGTAACGACAAGCATCTTCACTAGACCAAGCCTTTTTATAAGGTCTTTCAGTGACCAGTGCGTCATAAATATCTGCCACCGACACAACGCGAGCAATCAAAGGTATTTCTTCGCCTGTTAGCTGGTTTGGATAACCTTTTCCATCGTAGCGTTCGTGGTGGTGAAGGGCTATCACAGCACCAATATGCATATATTTTGACTGGCTATCAGACAGGATCTCATGCCCGATAGTGGTATGGGTTTTCATTATTTCCCACTCATCTGGATCCAATTTTCCGGGCTTTAATAGGATGCTATCGGGGATACCAATTTTGCCAATATCATGCATCGGTGCTGCATATTCGAGGTCTTCACACTGCTGTTCATCAAAGACGCCCAGTGCCTCAGCAATAAAACGCGAATATTTGGCCATACGAATAACATGGTTACCCGTACCTTCATCCCGGTATTCACCGGCTTTGGCCAAACGAATAATGGTTTCTTTCTCTCGTAGGATAATTTGCTCAGTGGCAATTTCAACTTGTCTGGCGAGCCAATTGGCACGGTCTTCGATGATTAAATGCTGTTCATGCATTTGCAGCAGATTACGACAGCTGGTGCGGCATTCTATTTGGTCGATTGGTCGAGTGAGAAATGCGGTAGCGCCCGCATCCAATGCTTCATAACGCACCGCTTTTTCACTGACGACGGTAATCATCATGATGGGAACGCTTTGTAAAGCTGGCATTTGGCGTGCAATGCGAATGAATTCTATGCCATCAATTTCAGGCATTCGATAATCGGTTACAATCAAGTCCGCTTCGTTATGCTGAAGCCATTCCAGGGCCTCAGAAGAATTACTCATCGCCGTGACATGAATATTTTCGCCAATCTGCTGGACTATCTTTTCCAATATAGTTCTGCCGGTGGATTGATCATCAATAATCAACACCTCTTTGGTCTTCTTAAGAATACTCAGTCTCCTTGCTGATTCATAAGGTTTTAAATTGTCAGGACGACCATATTGGTTTGCCAAGACACGTTCCTCATTAAGCTTGCCTTTCCGTCACATCCCTGCTTTGGCAAATTTATTAACAGAGGTCTTTTCCTTGAATCCGTGTCTGTCATTTTGTTTAAATACAAATATTTCTTATCACCGCATTATGCTGGCACAGTTCGTAGCTGTCTATCCTATTTATTTAGTAATCCCTTACGAATCACCATTTAACATGATTTCGATGTTAGGAAAATGTGTTTGTCTTGTTTAAAAAGTACTTGGTTAGGAATTTTTTTAATCTGTTCACAGGTAATTCACATTACTAATGGGACTATATCCAACATGAAAGCCTTATTACTAGTTGCCCACGGTAGTCGCCGTCAACGGTCGAATGACGAAGTCATCGAGCTAGCTCAAAAACTCAAATCTGAATGTGTCGATCATTATGATATTGTGCAAGCTGCCTTTTTAGAGCTGGCTGATACCTTAATCGCAGATGGTATTGAGAATTGCGTGAATGCGGGTGCCAGCCATATTACAGTGCTACCTTATTTTCTGAACTCTGGTCGGCATGTGACAGAAGATATTCCTCATGATGTCGATAACACGCGGTCCAAATTTCCTAATGTTCAGATCCATATTGCACAGCATATCGGTGAGTCGCCGGCGATGATCCCGTTGTTGAAGGCTGCTGCTGTCAATAATTCATGATGATGACAATTCCACACACCATGTGAACTGAGTTAGAAACTGTTTAGGCGTGTGATTGAGGGAAAGAAATCCACCAATGAAATAAATCACTTCATCAGGAATGCTCTGAGATGGTCTTTAATCAACCCGCATCATGGCTTTAAGAATCGTGACTGGATGATCATGGAGTCTGCATTTCTCTCACGTTGCACTTGCCATCCTTGGGCCAAAATATAATCTAAAGCCTGCTGATGATTTTCGAACGTTTTATCAACCGTCTGCGATATTCCATCAATCTGCTTATGAATAATAAATTCAGGTTCAGCTATGCTGCCGATCTGCTCAATACGGCATTGCGGAATAGATGACATCGTGGCTCTCCAATGATCATGTAATTGATATGTCTAGGTCTTATACCATCTCAGTATAGTCGTTCTGGAAAAACATATAGTTACAAAAAAGCCCCTGTGAAGGGGCTTTTTTGATCAAGCAATTTCGATTAACGGTTACAAATGTACATAGTAACTTCAAAGCCGAAACGCATATCTGAATATTCTGGTTTAGTCCACATGATCATAACTCCTGAGATGAGAAAAATGCTGCTTGGTACGGTTCACATAATAGGCATCTCACAGCAGGTTCAGTAGCGGAAATTGCTCGGCAGATATCAGTATTTTCCTTGATTAAAAACTGAAGTTACACCTGAAACCTAATGTATCGTTAACTTATGAGTTATACCAAATAGAGGTCGTAGTCCACAGCCACGACCCTGACTGTTAAAATTGCCGCCGATGTCCCTGTAGCTCAGATGGGGATGGCATCAACAAAGTCGATTAAATTTTCTTAATTCTGCAAATCTCTACACCGCGATGTTTACCTAAATAGAAGTTCAAAAATTAAAAACATGTTTTAAAAGAATGGCTTGGCACTAAAAAGTGTTGACATTGTGTCACTTTCATATATACATGATCTGGTGATTGAATCACGCTCTTTTACATTGCCAAACTTGGCGTGAGCCAGGGACGGAAAGCCACAGCTGTTCATTGCTTCTTGACAGGGCTGGGTTGCATTTTTGATAAGGAAACTTTGATGAATAGACAAACCTTGTTCTTCTTTTTGTTATTGGCCTCATTTAATGCGAATGCGGCTTTTTTAAATGGCCATACGATTACCTCTCAATATTACTTCCCAGATACAACTTCACCTGCGAATAACATTGGCAACGGAAGTTACCTAGTGGGGCCAGGTATTGAAGTTGACTTTTTTTATATGGGTACTTTAGATATTTCTGATAATACCTTTCTTATCACCTTTCCCCATGTGCCTTCAGGAGGGTTTTCTTTTCCCAGTTTTAATGGTTTTAAACTCTCTGACACTTTTGGAACGATTCGTGATTTCAAGAGCGTTTCTATTAATCCAATAACCAACATGGTTGGTTTTGACTTATCTCGCATTACGGTGTTTGCTGATGAAATTTGGGTAAATTGGGGAGGACTTCAATACACCATGGATACGATTGTATCCCTAGATATAAAACCTTCTGCTGTGCCAATTCCGGCTGCCGCTTTCATGTTTGCACCGGCATTACTTGGATTGATGGGATTACGTCGAAGAGCAAAAAATAAAGTTGCTTAAGTTTATTTCTTTTAGAAAGCCGTGATGATTAATTTCATCACGGCTTTTTTTATTTACAAACTCGAATGCCGTTTCACCGCCGTTCATATCTGCTCTTCTAGGGCTTAAGCAAAACCGAAAGTTCATAGCCAAGACCCTGACTGTTATAATTGCCGTCAATGTCCCTGTAGCTCAGATGGATAGAGCGTCCCCCTCCTAAGGGGAAGGTCATGCGTTCGAATCGCATCGGGGACACCATTAATTTGATATGTATTTTATTTTTCAAGAATGATTTTGGATTGATGGGAGTCTGTTTCGCTGTCAGATAGTCCCGCTGTCAAAACCCAGCGCATGGTATCTTCGTTGGACATTTTTAACGATTTAATCTGTTCTCGTGAAATACAGATGGTATAACCGCCTATCTGATAACTCAGCGGTAAATAAACCGCCACTAGGTCATTTTCTTCGTTTTCCATCTCTAGCAGATGGCTGACATCATCTTTTACTAGGAACCCAATGAACTGAACGCCGCCAATGGTGACTGCAACAGCATGATTAAGGTTGTCCTGCTGCTTTTCGCGAGAGAAAAAACGTGTAAAGTCGCGAAGCGCGCCGTGAATTGATTTTACTAATGGAATGCGATCTAAAAGCGATTCCCCCATGTCGAATAAACGCTTAACCAGCCATGCATTTACTGCAATACCAATAACAAAAATTAATGCGATGGCTGCCAATAAGCCTAAACCAGGCCAATAAAAATCGTAAGGTAAAATGGCAATCATCAGTGGACGTAACGCACGTTCCGCAGAGACGGCCAACCAGTAAATCAAATAGAGTGTTAGCGTGACCGGGAGTACCGTTGCCAAACCTTTGAGAAAAGTTTTCCAGACAAATTGCATAAAGCTGCTTCCCGTTCGTAATTAAAGAATGATGGATCTATATATATAGTGTGATATCAGCTTCACTGGCAAATTCTAGAAATGTCGCGGCGCCACCATGGCTGATTCCATCAATAAAATCCGAGTTTTTAAAATCAAATAAATCAACGGTCATTTGGCAGGCGATTAATTCAACGTCTGATTCCAGACAAATCTCTCTTAATTCTGCAACACTGGCGACGCCTTTCTTCTTGAGTTTTCGTTGCATCATCCAGGTGGCAAAGGCTTCGAGTCCTGGGATAATCTGCACGATGCTGGGCACAGGAACCGGCATTGGCATTGCTGGGTTGCCCAAAGGCGAGACTTTTAATGACAAGTCTTTTTTGAGCAGTTGCAAACCATAAAAAGTAAAAAATATTTTGGCTTCAAAACCTAATGCTGCAGCGGTAGAGGCAAGTAGAAAAGGCGGATAAGCACCATCTAAAGTGCCTTTGCTTGCAATGATAGCGAGCTTTTTGGCCATTACATCATGCCCCTTTTTCAATAATGAAATAGAGTTTTCCGTCGACTTCTTCGCTACTTAACAGCGGATTGCCGGTCATTTTGCAAAAAGCGGGGATATCTTTTAGCGCACCACTATCGGTACAGATAAGTCTAAGACGTTGGGTAGCATTCATTTCATTGAGCATTTTACGGGCTTTGAGAACCGGAAGTGGACAGTTTAAGCCTGAGGTATCAATTTCTGTATCAAAATCTGACATACTGATTTCCTTTAAAATGTGCGTTTACATAATAAACGCAAGCGGCGTTTTTGTCTTTGCGGAACCGGTCTTAATGAGCCAAGGTCTATAGGCGTTATGAAATATCTGATCGCTACATTTATTCTTCTTTTTAGCAGTGCAACACCTGCACAGGCTAATTTAGAAATAGCGTTGCCAGAAATGGGAGACAGTGCCGGTGCATTAGTTTCGCCATTGGAAGAGTATCAGGTTGGTCAGTCTTTTTATTGGCGGCTACAACAATCTGTGACACTAGTAGAAGATCCTGAAGTAAACAGCTATATCAGCTCATTAGGCTACCGGCTGGTTGCTAACAGCGATGATCCTGGCCGTACCTTTACGTTTTTTGTAGTGCCAGATTCCTCGGTGAATGCCTTTGCTGCCCCTGGTGGGTTTATTGGGATTCATACAGGTTTGATGCTGACCAGCGAATCAGAAAGTGAATTAGCTTCAGTCATGTCGCATGAGATAGCTCACGTCACCCAGCGCCATATTCTACGTAGCTTTGAACGCTCCAAACGCATGAGTGTACCGATGACGGCAGCCATGGTTGCAGCGGCTTTATTAGGCATTGCCGATCCCAGTGTGGGGTCGGCGGCAATTATGGCGGTACAAGCGGGTAATGTTCAAATACAGTTGGATTACAGCCGGGCACATGAGGCTGAGGCAGATAACCTGGGTATGCAGACATTAGTGGATGCAGGTTTTGACCCTCAGGCAATGCCCCGTTTTTTTGAACGATTACAAATTGCCGGCCGTTTTTATGGCGGCAGCCAAGTTCCTGAATTTCTCCGGACTCACCCCATCACCGGTTCGCGTATCGCGGATGCGCGTGGTCGTGCTGCAAAACTTGAAACGCCATCTCGGGTTAGAAATTCTGATCAATTCTTTCTAATGCGTGAAAAGTTACGGGTGATGGGCTCCACCAATATGCGTGAGCTGATTAAAACGTATGAAGACCAGCTCAAAGAAGATTCCTCAAATCAAACGGCTACTCGTTATGGTTATGCATTGGCCTTATTAAAAAATGGTAATTTCACCCAGGCTCGTGATGAGATTAACGCCTTAATTGATTCGGATGATAATCAATTAAGCTATCATTTGGCGCTGGCTGATGTGGAAATTGCGCTAGGAAGAATGAACGCCGCTCTCGCTATTTATAACGACTTTCAAAGGGTTTACCCTGATGATTGGGCATTGTCGATTAAACAAGTCCAAGCTTTATTAAGAGCTAATCAGCCACGTGAGGCAGTTAATCTTTTGCAACGCCAATTGGATGTGGGTGGATCTTCTGCAATTTTGTATAGATTATTAGCTCAGGCTTATGGTGACATGGGCCAGAAAAGTAAATCGCATATCTGGTTGGCCGAACATTACCATAGCTCTGGTCAATTAATGCAGGCAGCAGATCAGCTTCGTATCGCGGCAGATTATGCCCGTGGAGATGAATTTGAATTGGCAAAAATCAGTTCGCGGTTAAGACAGATTGAAACGGATATTGCGATGATGGAAGAAGTTCGATGAGTAATACTTTTGATGACTACCGTCGAAAGATACTAAAAAAATCTATTTCTGCTTCAACGTTAGCTTTAGTGGCAACCAGTGGTTTGATAGCCCCTCGGATGCTTTTAGCACATTGGCCCCAAGATGCCTTTAATGCAGAAACATTAGAAGATGCGATTTTAACTTTCCTGGGTGAAGCAGAAGAGGTTAATGAGGAAGCTATTCAATTTACTATTGGCTCTCCTCCAACATACGCCGTCAACGGTGCCAGTGTTCCCGTTGAGATAAGTAGCAGTCTGCAAAATATTCAGCGTGTCGCGTTATTAGTTGAAAAAAATCCTTTCCCGTTAGCCATGGCGCTTGAGCCTACTTCTGCTATAAGCTTTCCGTTTAAAACAATGCTGAAAGTTGCTGAAGATTCTGAAATCATCGCTATGGTCAGGGCGGACGATAAACTTTATCGAACCAGCCGTTATGTGGAAATTGATATTGGCGGGTGTGCTTAATGACAACTCAAACCAGAGACCGGATTCGAGCCAAACTGCAGGATGACAATACGGTGGTAAGGATTTTACTGGCTCACCCGATGCACACAGGTCGAGGCAAAAATGAGCAGGATGAACTTATCCCGGCTGAATTTATTCAGGATATTCGCTGTTGGCGTAACAACGAAGAAGTATTAACTGTTAAATGTGGCACAGCGACTTCACGTAATCCTTACTTTGCTTTTCAACTTAACGGCGGTGAAATTGGCGATGTAATACGTTTACGCTGGGTGGATAATATCGGTGCTAAAGGAACAGCGGAAACGACAGTCGTATGAGCCTGAAACTTCGCGCCAATTTATTTTTTGCTCTCTTGTTACTGCTCTCTATGTTGGGGAGTGGTGCGATTCTGATAACTAACGCGAAGCGCTCTGTAGAAGCTGAAGTTATGTCAACCATGGATGCTACCGCGCATATTATTACGGTTACGCTGGCGGGCGGTTCCCTCACCCGTAATACGGGGGTCAGTGAGCATATGCACGAATTAGTTAGGGCGTTAAGTGAAATTCGCAGCTTGCATATTTTACTGTTTGATAGACAAGGACTGCTGTTTGAAGGTACCCCTGAAAAAGAATTATCAGTCCAACCTCCAGCCTGGTTTGTTAAGTTATTGTTTCCTGATGTTTCTCCACTCTCTAAGCGCTTTGGCACCGGTCATATGGTGATTTATCCTGCCCCAATGCAAGAAATCAGTGAACGTTGGCAAGATATCCGCGCCATTATGGCTCTGGGTATGATTATCTTTGTGGTCGTGGCTTTCTTAATCTATTGGGGCGTTGGTTGGGTTATTAGACCGTTGCAACGTTTATTGGATGCGTTGGCTGGATTTGAGCGTGGTGATTTGCACATGCGTTTGCCACGCTTTTCGCTCAAAGAAATGGATCAGATCAGCCAAAACTTTAATCGGGTGGGGGATGCTTTAGAACAAAGCACAACTGAAAATCGCCGGTTAGCTATGCTGGTTAAACAATCAGGTGATGCAATACTTTCTTTAGATCATGCCGGATATATCACCTTCTGCAATGCCGCCGCAGAACGGTTATTTGCTGATATACCGAATTTGCTAGGCGAGTCTTTAGCCTCGATGCCATTCCAGGAAGATCGTAATAGCATTCTTGCAATATTGAATGGATTTCAATCCGTTGAAAATTTGGAAACCACTTTAAAGCGCAATGATGGTGAGGTGCTTTCATTGCTAATTTCGACTGTACCACTGACCGAGATTGATGGTTGTGTTGCCGGGATGATTTGTACGTTGCGAGATATTACTGAGCATAAACAGGCTGAAAAAGCTCGGGCTCAACTCTATGAAACTCGTCTATTAACTAAACATATGGATCAGGTGCAAGAAGCAGAACGTCGACATCTGGCCCGTGAATTACATGATGAGTTAGGGCAATGTCTAACGGCAATAAAAACGGATGCCGTGTTAATTCGTAATCGTTCAGAAGAGACCGATAAGAAAATTTATCAAAGCGCCCAGGCGATTATTGATACTGCAAGTCATATATATGATGTGGTGCACAATATGATTACCCGTCTACGGCCAAGTCCATTGGACGATTTGGGTTTGATGGCCACCTTAGAAGAAAGTATTAGCAAATGGCAACAACGCCAGCCCGACATCAATTTTAATTTGATCACCGAAGGATCATTAAGTGGCTTTGATGAAGCGACTAATATGACGGTATTTCGTGTGGTGCAGGAAGCATTAACCAATGCGGTTCGACACGCCGATGCTGAAAACATTATGGTATCGGTGATCCGTGATAAAACCGAACTGACAGATCAGTTAAAGATTAATATTCGAGATGATGGCAAAGGCATGGTGGTCCATGACTTTCATTCCGATGTAGATTTTGGCTTGCTAGGGATGCGTGAAAGAGCGCAAAGTTTAGGGGGCAGCTTTGATCTGCAAAGTCAGTTAGGCGCTGGTGTCAATCTGACCATCACCATACCATTGGGGGTAAATGTTCACCATGAGTCTTAATAAAATTACGGTATTACTGGTTGATGATCATGAATTGGTTCGCGCCGGGTTTCGTCGCCTATTGGAAGACGGCGACAAATTCCAGGTCGTGGCGGAAGCAGGCTCTGGCGAACAAGCTGTGCAGGATTTTGCCAAATATCATCCGAATGTTGTGGTGATGGATATTTCCATGCCGGGCATTGGTGGCGTTGGAGCCATTGAGAGGATTATTGCTCGAGAACCGACAGCCAAAATCTTGGTGTTAAGCGTACATGAAGACAGCGTGTTTACTACTCGCGCGATGCAGGCAGGCGCTCTAGGTTTTATCCCTAAACGCAGTGCACCTGAAGCCATGTTAAAAGCTGTTGAAATGGTTTCGCAAGGAAGAACCTGTATTGCCCCTGAAATTGCTCAGCAACTTGCCATGCAGAAACTAACGGGTTCTGAGAATCCACTAGACGTGCTCAGTCAACGCGAATTCGAGGTATTTAGATTACTTGCAGAAGGCAAAACGGTTAACGAAATCGCAGATATTTTGAATCTAAGCCCCAAAACTGTTGGTACTCATCACACTAATATTAAACAAAAGCTCAATGTTTCAAACTCTGCCGAATTAGCTCGATTAGCCATTCGTAGTGGATTGCTGGAAGCTTGATATAGCCGCATTACTTTGTATTGTTGTCAAAAAAACAGTCGCATAAAATTTTTTTACATGCTTAAAATTCCCCTTAACACAAAGTTTTTAAGAGGACACAGTCACATCTATTGAGTGTTTAAAGCTGCACTACATAACTCACGTACTATAATCTTATTCATTTGGTGATTATGGCAATACGCTTTCGGAAGGATCTTTTAAGCTCGTGAATCTCATTCTCCAAGTGAATCTCGTCATATTGATGGTATTCATGATTATGTGTGGTCTAGGTGTCAAAAGTACACTCGATGACATTCGTCTGAGAGTTGATCATGAATTACATGTTTCTACCGAAGTGGCGAATTATGCGATTGAGGCCCAAATTGCACGTTTGGAAATGGAATTATTACAGCAAAATATTCCGGTGGATCAGTGGTCATCACGTTTCCACTTAGAAGATCTTCGTGATTTGCTCCATGTTGATATTGAATTGATTGCAGAAAATGGTCAATTACTTGATTCAAATCATCCAGACACCCTTGGTACACCTACAAATCTGCCCTTATGGCTGGAAAATTATCTGAAAGCGTATTTGGGTCATACCGAAGTGGTCATTACCCCGATAGTTTCTGCTGGACAGCACATAGGCGATATCGTTATCAGCCCAAACTTCGCTGCTGAATGGAATGACATTCGAACTTATATCAAAAAGTCATTAATCCCGCTGATTATGACTTTTTTGATTGGTAGTCTAATTATTGCATTGATTGCATCGATAATTTTATGGCCAGTTTCAGAAATGCTACCCCAGAAAAGTAAACAAACTGTACCATCACGATCACCATTTGCTTTGTTAAAATTAAATCAATTATTGGCCGTGAATAAGCAGCTCAAGTTATTAAAACAACGCTATCTGGACACTGACCAACAAATAGACATGCTGAATCAACAGTTGATCACTATTCAGGAATCCGAACGAAAGCGATTATCTGCCGAATTGCATGATGAAATTGGTCAACATCTGACAGCAATCCAATTTGATTTAAATGCCATAAAACATTCTGCTTCGTTGGATGAAGCAAAAACCAGTGCGGCGGCAATTGATTCAGTTCATAACCGCATGACAGGAATTGTCCGCTCCATGTTACAGCGATTGCGCCCACCTGAATTAACTGAATTGGGCTTGAAAGGTGCGGTCACAGATTTGTTTAATGACTGGGTATTTCGTCATCCCCATCATCAAGCTGAACTCTCAATAGAGGGGGATTTTAGTCAGCTTGATGAGACCAGAAAATTAACCTTATATCGGATTGTTCAAGAGTGTCTAACCAATGTCTCTCGTCATGCCGGAGCAGAAAATGTTCATGTAAAAGTGAATTTATGGTGTAACAATGAGTCTGTAGATATAAGTGTAAGTGATAACGGAAACGGTTATCATCCCAGCCAATCTAATAAAGGTTATGGTTTAACTGGAATGCGAGAGCGAGTAGAAGCGTTATCAGGTAGTTTTGAGATTGTTACTGAACCTGGTAAAGGATTTATGTTTTCTGCCACCTTTCCAACCCTAGGTGTTACTGAATGAAGAATAAGATCCGAATTTTACTGGCTGATGATCATGAAGTGGTCAGATCTGGTTTGGCAAGAATGCTTGAACGTAATGATGATATGCATATAGTTGGTGAAGCGATAAGCGGCGAACAGGCCTATCAGATGTATACAGACTTAGATCCTGATCTGCTAATCATGGATATGAGTATGCCAGGTATTGGCGGGCTGGAAGCTTTGAGACGTATTTTGGTTCGTTATACCAAAGCACGAGTCATCATGTTTTCCATGCACGAGAACGTGACCCTTGCCGTACAGTCTATGAGTGCTGGAGCTGCAGCTTATTTAGCCAAGTCGGGTGATTCTGACGATATCGTTAAGGCAATTCGCCAGGTAATGGATGGGAAAAGTTACCTAAGTTCAGAAATGGCACAACGTATTGCTCTGCAAAGTGTCTCCGGTTCAGAAGATCCTATTCAGCGGCTTACCGTTAGAGAATTTGAAGTATTCAGGTTGCTGGCAGAAGGTCATGCACTGGAATATATTGCCGAAACCCTGAATTTGGGACAAAAAACTGTCGCGAATTACCAAACAATGCTTAAACAGAAGCTTGGATTTCACTCATCCGTAGAGTTAGTGCGGCTTGCGATCAAATATAACGTCATAAAAAGTCATTAATTTTTTAACCCTCTATAGGCACGAAACTGAGTAATAATGGGAATTTCTTCCCTGCTCGGGAAAAAATCCCGATATCAGAGTGATTGGTTCCTAATGATTCTCAGGCAAAATCGGAATAAAGTCACAACCTCATGAAAGAACAGCGACGCTGGCGTCATGAACGATAAAAACTATAGAGGACAACTTTATGAAGCTGAAAACATTATCAATCGCAATGATGGGTTTAGTAGCACCAGGTCTGGTTGCTGCAGATGAACTCATCGATATGCAAAAAAATGCTAATAACTGGGTTATGCCAGCAGGTAACTATGCTAACCAACGTTATAGCGAACTGACTCAAATCACAAAAGACAACGTCAAAGATTTGAACATGGCTTGGTCTTTCTCAACTGGTGTATTACGTGGCCACGAAGGTAATGCTTTGGTCATGGACGGCACTATGTACGTTCATACAGCGTTCCCAAAC
>NZ_JBLWYR010000016.1:0-81366 GCF_048266885.1 Methylophaga sp. | reverse complement strand
TGAGGAAAATTATATGCAAGGCATTGTGAAATACAGCAGCATCATTGCACTCAGCTTGGCAATGACTGTCGGCTTGTCTGCCTGTGGCAACCCATTCAGTAAAAAATCATCTGATGATGATGAAGTCGTTATGTCACAAAGTGGTCCGGTACTGTGGGAATCAAATCTGCAATTCGTTCGCATGGTAGAGCGCGATCAGCCTGGAACCAATCAGCACCCTTTACCAATTAATCAGGATGAAATGCGTGAAGTGCTTTCATCGCTTTATGTCAATCAGCGCGTTTTACTGAGAAACCAGCAAGTTCCGTTGTTTTCACCGGGTGAACTGCAAATTTTAAGTTCAACTTTAGCGCAGGGTTTAAATCGTGCCCAACCCAACGAAGATATTACCTTTGTCACGTTAGGTGTCCATGCCGGAGCGATTGCGGCAGAACGTAAGACCAACAGTGGCCGTGTCTTTGTTGATAATAATGGACGCTTGAATATTATTTTTGGTCTTGTTCATCAGGAATACCGTGATAAAGACCAATATACCGGTCAGGAGATTGATCGACGGGTAAATCCATTATTACCGGGTACCCGTAAATCCGATTCTGAACCAGCAACCAAAATTGCTTTAGATAATGGCATTTCATATCACCAAGAAGATGGCTCTGAACGGGCTGATTGGGTAGTAATTGATATCCCAACCGTATTAGCTTCTGCAGCTGAGCGTAAAGGTCAGGATACCGGTGCATTAACGCCTGAAATGCGTGAAGAAATTGCCAGAACTAAACGTCAAACAGATAATTTGACGGACGATGTGGCGAACATCAAAGAAATTCTGTTTGAAATGTCTGAGCAGCTTGAGCAACTTAAGCAGCAACAGGAAGAAGATAAACAATAATTCTTAGTCAGGATTAATAAATTAGGCGCTTCGGCGCCTTTTTTATTGAGCAATTAAAGCCGATAACGTAGATCTGCGGATTTAGAAAGTGGCATCTCGATATTTTTTGACAGGCTGAGCACTTTAAACAACTCACCCATTTGCTCTGGCAATAACAAACGTTTTAATGCTGCAGCTTGTTGCATCTGCTGAAAGTCATCAGTTGCATGATGTTGACTGAGATTAAGAATATCGCCCGCCAACAGAAAATCACTTTGTCTTTGATAACCTTCTACCTGAAGCCCTTCAGCATGGGCTGTTTCAGCCAGCGCAGTGAAATCCACATGCGTAGTAATATCCTGTAAACCCACTAAAACCAGCGGATTATCATGGGCCTGATGACGATAATGACAACGCAACATGCCTTGATGACGCAGGGGGTGAAAATAATCTTTAGCTTCATAACCATAATCAATTAAATAAATAGCGCCTTGTTTAAGCAAATTGGCAATTGTGCCAAGCCAGGCAGGCGCTTGTATTGCTATTTCGGTTTGGTATGGGAATAGCTGCAGTTGAGAGTGTATTTGTTCGCAATGTGCTTTCAAATAGGGATTGGTTAAGAGTTGTGTCTGCCATTCGAGCTTGCCATTTTGCAGCTCCACCCCTATTTCCAAAAGGTGATCATTTTCGAACTGTACCCGATGCACCGGCATCGCGTCGCAGACTTCATTGGCAAGGATAGCGCCGTTAAATTCTGCAGGTAATTGATCCAGCCAGACGACTAAGCTTTGTATGTCGCCTAAATGTTCTTTCACTTTTTGACGCTGAATTTCACGTAAGTGGGCACTTGCTTCAATAATGTAATAATGTTTTGGTAAACGGTTAATTTCAGCCAGATACAACAATAAATCGACGGCCATCTGACCGTTACCCGCACCAAATTCCAGGCAATCTGCTTCAGGTACTTTTTTAAGCACATCAGCTATATGATTGCCCAAAGCTTTTGAGAACAACGGGCTGATTTCTGGCGCAGTTATAAAATCCCCTGCTTCACCGATCTTGCTCAAGCCATTACTGTAATAACCCAAGCCGGGCTGGTATAAAGCCATTTGCATAAAATCCGCAAAACTCAGCCAACCATTGTGATTTTCAATGGTCTGAAAAATCAGCCGCAACAGTTGATCGCTATGTTGTTGCGCTTTGGGGTCAGGTGCAGGTAACTTGGCAATGTGTTTCATTTAGTCGGAAATTTCAGTGGATAATCCTATTTTAGTAACAGGTGCCGGAAAGCGGGTTGGATTTCATATTGCCTCCAGGCTGCATCAGGATGGTTATGAAGTATTGGCACATTACCGCACTGAAACCGATGATGTCCAAAAACTAAGGCAATCTGGCATACAGACTATTCAGGCAGATTTGCAAGACACAGCCAGCATAATGGCGTTTATTGCTCAATTGCAGCAGGTAAGCAAAACATATCGAGGTATTGTGCATAACGCGTCAGCTTTCACTCCAACGTCAGCCGATCTAAATGAAGCCGCAGAGCAATATCAGCAATTTTTTACCGTTCATATGTTAGCGCCGTTTCTCATCAATCAGGCCTTATCTACAACGTTAAAAGGTCCGGCAGATGATCCGGCCGATATCATTCACATCACGGATATTAACGTTGAAAACCCAACTCCCAGGTTTGATATCTACGGCACAACAAAAGCGGGATTACATAATCTGACATTGGTGTTAGCAAAAAAACTGGCGCCAAATATCAAGGTGAATTCAGTTGCTCCAGGCCCAGTATTATTTACTGAGTCCCATAGTCAGGAGGTTAGACAGAAAATGTTGGCGGAAACCCCGCTAGCTCGAGAAGGTGGAGCTGAGCCGGTTTATCTTGCGATCAAAAGTTTGCTAGAGAATCCCTTTATTACTGGCGCTTCCATTCCAGTAGATGGTGGTCGCCGTCTCTCCAAAGCTTAGGTGTGCTGTCTTGATTAACACGCCTTCGGGAGGGGAAACTTCTGTGGTTTCCGTCAGATAAGCCAATAGCTCACGAATAATTGGATAAAGAAAATATTCATCAGTGACATTGCTCACCGCAATATCAGCTTCTTCAGGCAATTTAAATGAGCAGAGAATATCGATATCGGCAGGTCGATCTTTGGTTTTGCTTAATGGATCGTCCCGATCCCGACCTAACCGGATTTCTATTTGATTGCAAAATGCTTTAAGTTCGCTTTGAGGTAAATCGGTTTCTACAAAAATGATCGTGTTTAAAAAATCGCGATGACTGTTCATTCCGACAGGCGGTATTTTCAGTACGCGACTAATATCCAGCTCACCGAATTCACTCACTAGCGCTGTCACCATGGCAGCCATATTATCCTGTGGGCCGAGATTGGATCCCAGACCAAGCAGATAGCCTTGCCGCTGCTTCATCTGCTAGAGCGCTCGATAACAATTTGTGCGTAATTCTGACCGTGTAATTTGACTGGTTTGGTCAAGGTCAATTTGAGTTTTGGAATAGCAAAGGTTTTTAATAACAATTGTGCGACTTCTTCAGCTAATCTTTCAATCAGCAAGTAACGGCTGTTGGCGACAAATTCCACTAAAACATTGGCGACTGCACCGTAATCCAACGTGTTGGAAATATCATCTGATTGAGCCGCCTGGTGAATATCCCAGTCCATTTCCAAATCAAAACGTAAGGTTTGTAGGGTTTCACGCTCCCAATCGTAAATACCAATGATGGTGTCTACTTTGAGATCATTTAGAAAAATTTTATCCATGATGTCGCTTCAATGTTGGCAAAAGTAGTAATGGTACTGAATAATACCGCTACATTTTAAAAGGTCGCATCATAACATGCCTGAATTAACTGCTATCGCGCTACTTGCTTTGCTCGGCGCCTACCTAATTGGCTCATTGTCGAGCGCTGTAATACTTTGTAAAGTCTCAGGTTTACCTGATCCAAGGACTCAGGGCTCAGGTAATCCCGGCGCGACCAATGTATTGCGAATGGGCAGCAAAAAGCTTGCAGCATTAGTCTTGCTTATTGATGTGTTAAAAGGTGTCATCCCGGTATTAATCGGGAGAATGTTGGGATTTGATATTGATATCCTGGCCTTAATTGCTTTCTTTGCATTTCTTGGGCATTTATATCCCATATTTTTCCAGTTTAGAGGTGGCAAAGGTGTCGCAACAGCATTAGGTGCATTTCTGGCGCTTTCTCCAACATTGGCTGGAGCGGCATTACTGACTTGGATTGTGGTTTTTGCCATTAGCCGAATTTCGTCTTTATCTGCCATTACCGCTGCGGCAATGACACCGGTTTATAGCTTATGGCTTATTGATACAGTGTTTGCACGTGCGGTTATTCTGTTAATTGCCCTGCTTTTGCTGTGGCGGCATCGCAGCAATATCCAGCGGTTGCTGGCCGGTGAAGAGAAGAAGTCAGGCTGAAGCTGGTGGCGTTAGCTCATCTAATGGCCAACGCGAACGCACATTAAACGTTGCTTCAGTTTCAACAACCATGGCCTGATGACGCATCGCTCCGGCAAACGCAATCATCGCTCCGTTATCGCTACAGAATTGTAATTGCGGGTAATAAACCTGCACTTTCGGTAATGCATCTAAAGCCGCGCGCAAGGATTTATTGGCACTGACGCCACCGGCCACGACCAAACGCTTATGACCACTTTGTTTTAATGCCCGACGACATTTAATCACTAAGGTTTCCACCGCCGCTGTTTGAAACGCCAGTGCAATATCGGCTTTGGCCTGTTCACTTTGATCGCTGTTATGCCAAGTATTTAAAGCAAATGTTTTCAACCCACTGAAACTGAAATCCAAACCGGGACGATTGGTCATGGGTCTGGGAAAGAGATGAGCGCCCTCTTGTCCCTTCTCTGCCAAAGCCGCCAGGGCCGGTCCTCCCGGATAACCCAGCCCCAACATTTTGGCTGTTTTATCAAATGCTTCACCCACCGCATCATCAATTGATTCGCCCATTAATACATATTCACCCACGCCCTTAACATCAACTAGCAAGGTATGGCCGCCGGAAATCAATAAAGAGACAAATGGAAACGCTGGTGGATTGGCTTCCAGTAGTGGCGATAAAAGGTGCCCTTCCATATGATTGATTGGCAAGGCCGGAATATTTAATGCCCAGGCTAAACTGCGGCCAATTGCGGCGCCCACCAGTAAAGCGCCTACCAGACCCGGCCCCGCCGTATAAGCCACTGCATCAATATCTTTCCGCTGCAGACCCGCTTCATTCAAAACCTGTTGCATCAAAGGTAATGCTTTCTGAATATGATCGCGGGAAGCCAGCTCCGGCACCACGCCGCCGTATTCAGCATGCATCTCTATCTGACTGAAAAGTGCGTGAGCTAACAGCCCTTTATCAGTATCATAGAGTGCAATTCCGGTTTCATCGCAAGATGATTCAATTCCTAAAACACGCATAAATTTATTCTGACTGCATTAAATTAATGCCGATTATTATGCCTTGATGGGGGTGGCCTCATCCAACTAATTAGCATTTAGTATTTTCTTTCCGAAATAGATCTCGTACAATTAAGGGCTTTTCCGTCATTGTCTGTTTAGGAATGTATTGAATGCCATCTGTTAAGGTTAAAGAAAACGAACCATTTGACGTAGCTTTACGTCGTTTCAAACGTGCTTGTGAAAAAGCCGGTACGGTTGCTGAAGCTCGCGCTCGCGAAGCTTATGAAAAACCAACAACGGTTCGTAAACGTGCTGCAGCTGCCGCTGTTAAACGTCACCAAAAGAAACTGTCTCGTGAAAACGCTAGCCGCGTTCGCATGTACTAATTGCTGATTAGAATCTCATTCTAATGCCTCAAGAAGCCAGTCCACTCAAAGCTCGAATTCAAGATAGCGTAAAAGACGCAATGCGCGCCAAAGACAGAGATCGTCTTGGCACCTTGCGCCAAATCACCGCTGCCATCAAGCAAGTTGAAGTCGATAATCGCCAAGATATGTCAGACGATGACATTATCGTTGTGCTGACCAAAATGACTAAGCAGCGCAAAGATGCCTTGTCGCAGTTTGAGCAAGCTGGCCGTGATGACCTGGCGGTCATCGAAAAAGCTGAATTGGCTATTATTGAAGAATTTTTGCCAACAGCTTTGAGTGAAGCAGAATTGCAGGCAGCTATCGCTGATGCAATTAAAGAGACGGGCGCTAGCAGCCAGAAAGATATGGGTGCGGTGATGAATGTGTTGCGTCCAAAAGTTCAGGGACGCGCTGATATGGGCGCAGTAAGCAGCCAAGTCAAGGCAGCGCTCAGTTCCTAAGCGAGCATGCCAGGTCTTTTTTCAGACGTGGTTAACATTCATGACAGACTTCGGCCATAATTGAATTATGGCCGGACAAATCCCTCCACAGTTTATCGACGAATTACTCTCACGAGTTGATATCGTTGATATTATCGATGCGCGTGTACCGCTGAAAAAAGCCGGTAAAAATTTGCATGCCTGCTGTCCATTCCACAACGAGAAAACCCCGTCATTTACTGTCAGTCCTGATAAACAGTTTTATCACTGTTTTGGCTGTGGTGCGCATGGAACTGCGATTGGATTCTTGATGGAATACGACCAGCTCAGCTTTCCTGAATCTATTCAGGAACTGGCTGATGCTGTTGGTATGCAAGTTCCGGTAACACAACAAGCAGCACTGACTCCAGCCAGACAAAATCTTTACGACCTGATGGATAAGGTCAGTCGTTATTACGTGCATCAACTGCAAAACCATCCACAGCGCCAAACCTTCCAGGACTATATTCAACAGCGTGGTCTCAGTCCAGAGACCGTAGCAGCTTTTGATATTGGTATGGCACCGGACGGCTGGGACAATGTTTTACGCACTTTTGGCAATAATCAGCAAACCCAGGAGCAACTGTTCGAAGCTGGAATGCTGATTAAAAATGATAAGGGGCGTACTTACGATCGTTTTCGTGATCGTTTGATGTTTCCTATTCGTGACCGTCGGGGCCGCGTTATCGCATTTGGTGGGCGTGTTATCGATGCCGATGGCACACCAAAATATCTGAACTCACCCGAAACCCCCATCTTTCATAAAGGTCAGGAGCTGTATGGCCTGTATCAGGCCCGTAAAGCGAATCGTCGATTGGAAAAGATCCTGATAGTTGAAGGGTATATGGATGTGATCGCCCTGGCACAGTTTGGCATTAACAATGCGGTGGCCACATTAGGTACAGCGACAACATCCGAACATTTACGGCTACTAACACGTAGCGCGCCGGAAATTGTTTTTTGTTTTGATGGTGATCGTGCGGGTAAAGAAGCTGCTTGGCGAGCCGCAGAGAATGCGATGCCGATACTTGGTGGCAACTTTGAATTGAAATTTATGTTTCTCCCGGAAGGTCAGGATCCTGACACCATGGTCAGAGAGCAGGGGGCTGAGGCATTTCAGCAGTTAGTGAATCAGGCACAAAGTTATTCCGAGTTTTTCTTTGCTACATTGCTTTCGCGAGTAGATAGTCAATCAATGGATGGCCGCGCAAGGCTGGTTGAAATTGCCAAACCCTATCTACGGCATATTCCGGCCGGTCTATACCGGGATATGTTGGAGCAGCAGCTGGCAGACCATGCCAAGACCAATATCGCAACGTTAAACAAACATTTGGAAAAACCGGCAGCGCCAACCCGAGCTAAAAACGTTAAACAAAATGCGATGGCCAACATGACCCCGGTGCGTATGGCCGTGATGATCTTATTGCAACATCCGCAACTGCATGAGGCCGTTCCGGATACAGATAATTTACGTCTGCTTGATTTGCCGGGCTTACCGATTTTAATTCAGCTACTTGAAACCATGCGAGAGCATCCCCATCTTAAAACCGCACAGCTGTTGGAGCGTTGGCGAGATACCCAACAAGCTCCTTATATGGAAAAACTCGCGATGCAACCATTGAACTTGTCGCCAGAACAACTGGAGCATGAACTCATTGGAATCGTGACTCGTCTAAACAAGCAAGCAAGAGATGAACGCTATACTTATTTGATTAATAAAGGACTCAGCAATTTAACAGAGTCTGAAAGAATTGAAATTAATTCCTATAAGTAGGTGTTTTGTAATCAAAAATGATGCAATAACGAAGTGCTTTCACTATAATATAGTGTTACCGCCAAAAACAGCGTCACCATGCATAAAGAGGCCGAATGAAAGATCAGCAATCACGCGTTAAAGAACTTATCGCTCTGGGCAAGGAGCGCGGTTATCTTACTTACGGTGAGATCAATGACCACCTTCCAGAAGATTTGGTCGATGCGGATCAGGTCGAAGACATTGTCAGTATGTTCAGTGACTTGGGTATCATGGTCCATGAAGATGGCATGGATACCGATGAGATGGAACGCCTTGCTGAGGCTGTTTCATCAAATGACGAAGTTTCTGATGAAGAAGCCGCTGCCGTTCTAGCAAGTTCCGATGGTGAGTTTGGTCGTACCACCGACCCTGTCCGCATGTACATGCGTGAAATGGGATCCGTTGAGTTATTGACCCGCGAAGGCGAGATCGTCATTGCCAAACGCATTGAAGCCGGCCTACGTGAAAGCTTGTTGATGCTATCTACCTATCCACCGGTTATTTCTTCATTCCTTGAATTCTACGATGCTGTTGAAGCAGGCGAAATGCGTCTGAATGAACTGATTCGTGGTTTTGTCGCACCAGAAGAGTTAGTAACTAGTGATGATGTTGATGATGATGTCACTAGCAGTGCTGATTCTGATGACTCTGACAGCGACGATGATGATGACGATGATGTTGGCGGCGTAAGTGATGATGAAGATGATTCTGGTGAAATTGATCCAGAAGAAGCTCGCACCCGTTTCACTGCATTGCGCGACGCATACAAAAATGTTCTGGCAACCGAAGGCGATGCCATGATCGAAGCCCGTGAACAGGCCAGCAACCTGTTTATGGAATTCAAATTAACACCAAAAACACTGATTTTCTTAAATGAATTAATGGCAGAAACTATCGCTGAAGTTCGTAAACAAGAAAAAATTATCATGGAGATTGTGGTTGAGCAGGCGGGTATGAATCGCCGTGACTTTATCGATGCCTTCCAAGGTAATGAAAGCAACCTCGAATGGTCAGATAAATTCGTTCGAGCTAAAAAACACTATTCATCCACTATCAAGAAAAATCTGGATGATATTTTGGCAGCACAAAGCAAATTGGCTGAAATCGCCAATGAACGCGGTCTAGAAATTTCAGATATCAAAGAAATCAGCCGTCAAATGTCGATCGCTGAAGCAAAAGCGCGTCGTGCCAAAAAAGAAATGGTCGAAGCCAACTTGCGTTTGGTTATTTCGATTGCCAAAAAATATACCAACCGTGGCCTGCAATTCTTGGATCTGATTCAAGAAGGTAACATCGGTCTGATGAAAGCGGTTGATAAGTTCGAATATCAACGTGGTTACAAATTCTCTACCTATGCAACATGGTGGATTCGTCAGGCAATCACTCGTTCTATCGCCGACCAAGCACGTACTATTCGTATTCCAGTACACATGATTGAAACCATCAACAAACTTAATCGTGTTGCTCGTCAAATGCTACAGGAGATGGGACGTGAACCAACTCCGGACGAATTGGCAGAACGTGTAGAAATGCCGGAAGATAAAGTACGTAAAGTACTGAAGATCTCCAAAGAACCGATTTCGATGGAAACACCGATCGGTGATGATGAAGATTCACATCTGGGCGATTTCGTTGAAGATATCAACGTTATGTCACCAGCAGACTCGGCAATCATCGAAGGCCTCAGAGAAGCCACTCAGGGCGTTCTGAACGGCCTGACAGAGCGAGAAGCGAAAGTGTTACGTATGCGTTTCGGTATTGATATGAATACCGACCACACGCTGGAAGAAGTCGGTAAGCAATTTGATGTTACCCGCGAGCGTATTCGTCAGATTGAAGCCAAGGCGTTACGTAAACTGCGTCACCCATCACGCTCAGATCAACTGAGAAGCTTCCTCGACTCAGACAGCTGATTACAAAATCGGGCCTATAGCTCAGTTGGTTAGAGCAGGGGACTCATAATCCCTTGGTCCCAGGTTCGAGTCCTGGTGGGCCCACCAATTAAATCAAGCGGTTAGCTGAAGTTCAGCTGACCGTTTTTTTTATACGGCAAATCTACTGCAACAATATTGTTATTTTTGGAATAGATAAAATGCTTCTAGTGCATAACTTTCAGAAAACCAATCATTTATCTGGGTCAGAAAATGAGCTAGAAGATTTTAGAATATTAACCGCAGTCTGTGCATTCATATGTTGAGCAAGTTGAATTGCAGTCAAGCCATCTTCAGTTGTTAAATTAGCATCGGCCCCACTATTTAAAAGCATTTCTAATACATCAATTTGATTAAACATAGCAGCAAACATTAGTGGTGTTTTACCATCGGGCGTTGCTGAATTGACGTCAGCACCATTTTCTATAAGAATGCGAGCAATATGGGTATAGCCTTTAAAAGCAACTCCAGCTAGTGGTGTCTGGTGACGTAAATTAGCTAGTTCCGGATCTGCACCGTGTTGTAATAACAGACGTGTCATTGCTTCGTGACCATTATATGCGGCTAGCATTAGGAGGCTGTTACCATTGCTGTCACGAATATTGGGTGCTAACCCTAGTTCCAAAGGCTTAGTTAATGCTTCTGTATTACCTTCTCGTGCTAGTTCAAAAAGTTGTTGAGCAAGTGCCAGCGTCTCATCATCAAGAGCAGGTTGTTGATACTCTCTAAGTTTATCCATTATTTCTCCTAGTGATGAATTATCAGTTTGATCAAGATTAAGATAACAGCTATTTGTTATCAGTTTTAACTTCAACCGGCTAGCTACGATTAAACTCAGGTTAATGTGGATTAATGAAGTGTGTCTATACTGGATGCACGTGACATAAATTGAAGAAACAAAATAAAGGAAATCAATATGGCTTTTACTGCGACCGATCCAATTAAAATTCTATTCGCTATTTTACTGCCACCGCTGGGCGTGTTCATGGAGGTTGGCTTTAAAGGACATTTTTGGTTAAGTATTTTGCTGACATTGCTGGGATTCATTCCAGGTATTATTCATGCGTTATATGTAATTTTGAAACATTAATAATTACTATAAAAAAGCCCTGCTGAGCACTATGTCAGCAGGGCTTTTTTAATTTAACTTAACTAAATAGATGTACTGAGCAGCACAGAAACTTAGTAGTTTTTATTTTCTCTTGCAGATTCTTCGACAGCACCACCTGCAGCTTCCACATCTTTACCTGCACCTTCAATGGTGTTGCAAGCCGCTAAACCAAATGTAAAAAACAAAGATAAAAATACAGCTGTAATTTTCATGTTATTTCCTTTGAAAAATGAATTTGTAAAAAGAATAAGGGAATCTCACCCTTTATGACCAGAGCAAACTGATTTAATTACCAGGCAAAAATTCGCCGTTCACTAAAACCGCTTGCTCCATTGTGGATCTACATATTCTTATTGTATTTTTTCTTCACCCTGACGCTATTTATGCCGATAATTTTGTGAACAGTCAATCTGAAAATAACGATTAGTGTTTGCAGGTTAGGTATATTGTTCAGAACAAGATATTTAATCTGGAACATTTTTACTGTTAAATATAGTCAAGCCGAATAAAATGTGACAGAGTTCGTATTGTAAAGTGTTAGCATTTTAATATATGCATGGGTAAAGGGATTTCTAGAGGGTGTCATTCAGAAATACCTTGCCGCAATAAGTTGTTAAAAACAAACATTTAAACTCTTGATTGACCTGTGTGACCAACGGATGGTTGTAAAAAATATGTCGTCTAAAAAAATAGTTTTTGCTCTATTTTCCTGCACTTTAATGTTTGCCTTGACAGCACATGCTCAAAGCGTGGGTGTGGTAAAAACCCTGCTAGGTAATGTGCAATTAATTCGCGCCGGTGAATTTGTTAAAGTAGGCTTGGGAGATGAAGTCTTCATTGCCGATGAGTTGAAAACCGAGAGCAATAGCAGTGTAGGCATACTGTTTAGCGACAATACCCGCATTGGCGCTGGTCCAAACACCGATTTTTCCATTGATAGTTATCATTTTGATAGCAAATCACAACAAGGACAGGCTGATTTATCTATAGAAAATGGAACATTGGCATTAGTTGGTGGCAAATTAGCTGCAAAGAATCTTGAAGCGGTAAAAGTTCATACTCCAACGTCAACGCTGACAGCTACATGTTCAACATTATCAGTAAAAGTCGATCCTTACTTTAAAGAAGTACCATGATGCTGAAAAATATATTTCAAATTTTATCCTTATTAATAATCGCCAGTGTAGTTTCAGGTTGTAGCGCCTATAGCAGTGCGGTTAATACCCTTGGGCCAGAAACGCCAACCTCTGAGATGCGAGAGCAGATTGAGGCACCTGTTGATGTAGCGGAAGGTGAATCACCTTTCTGCGCCAAACCGGTTGAAGCAGATCCTGAGATGGAACCAGCTATGGCTGCATTACCTCCAGAACCTTATCGTGCTCGCTTGTATTTCATCTTTGATACCAGCACTTTTACACCAGAATCGGAAGTAGAAGCTAAAAAAGTATTTGATGAAATAAAAGCCAGACAAATTGCTGAGGCGATTGTTATTGGACATACTGATACTATGGGATCTGAGCAGTATAATATTGGGCTATCAGAACGCCGTGCGGAACGAGTTCGTCAAGAGCTTATACGACGGGGCATCCCAGAAAATATTATTACCACCCAGGGCATGGGCGAATCAGATCTGTTAATTGAGACTGCCGATGAAGTTGCTGAAGTAAGAAATCGACGTGTTGAAATAGACGTTCGCTGATGGAGTGTTAGACAGATGAACAAACAATTTAAATTAGTGATGCTTTTTAGCTCAATTTTAACCGGTATAACGGCTTTTCAAGCGCCTGTTATGGCCCAGAGTTTGGTTGAAGCTGTTGAGGAAACCATTCAAAGTAATCCTGAGATTCTGGCCGAAGCAAATCGTCGACTGAGCGTTGATAAAACCATTGATCAAGCTCGTGCAGGCTACGGTCCTCAGGTAGATCTGAATTTGGGGTATGGGCGTGAATATACTAAAAACCCTGCAACGCGACCCGGTAGCGAAACGCTGACTCGAGGTGAGGCAAGCATCACAGCCAAACAAATGTTGTACGATGGTTTTTACACCAAAAGTGAAGTTGACCGCACCACAGCCTCTGCCGACTCTGCCGGTTTTGCAGTGACGGATATTTCGGAACGCACTAGTTTACAAGCGATTGGTGCCTATCTTGATGTGTTACGTCGGCAGGATTTATTAGAGCTGACCCAAACCAATCTACAATCTCACGAAACAATATTTTCACAAATCGAACAACGTTCCGAGAGTGGTGTCGGTCGACGAGCTGATGTTGATCAAGCTCAAGCCCGTTTGGCGTTATCGAAATCCAATCTCGAATCGCAACTAGGCAATATCGAAGATGCCAGAACCAACTTCCAACGGGTTGTTGGCACGATGCCTGAAAACATTACCAATCCTGGTGATGACTGTTGTGATAAAGCGCCAGCAACACTGGAAGATGCGATCAAAATTGCTTATAACCAACATCCTACCTTGCGTACAGCTTTGGCGAACCATGAAGCCTCATTAGCACAGGAAAATTCAGCAAAATCGGCCTTTCACCCACGCATCGATTTGGATTTAGGGGCTTCAGCAAATAATAACCTTGATGGTGAACCCGGCCATGACAAAGGCCTTTATGCGATGTTTCGCCTGCAATATAACTTATTGAATGGCGGAGCAGATAAAGCCCGTATTGAACAAATTGAATTTCTAAGTGAACAGCAAAAAGAGCTGATTAATCGCGCTCAGCGTGAAATTGAATTGGACGTTCGTCTCGCTTGGAATGCACTCGAAAATGCAGAACGTCGTTTACCTGGTTTGCAACAGCGTGTTGAAGCTGCAGAAAAAACGCGTGAAGCTTATGGCGCTCAGTTCAGAGTAGGTCAACGTACGTTGCTTGATTTGCTGGATAGTGAAAATGAGTTGCTCAGCGCTGGTATTGCTTATACCGATGTTTATTATGACCGGATATACGCATGTTATTGGCTGATGCAGTCGATGGGTAAGCTATTGGAAACCATGGCTATTGAACAACGTGAAGAGGCACTTACAGTTGCCAAACAGGAAGCTGATACCGAATAAGCAATACGGATATCCTACTAAGCAGGATATCCGCTTCACTTTATTTAATTACCGTTATCGAAGAAGCTCCACCTGCACTAAGTTGTCAGTGAATGTGGGGGCATGACCCATATCAACAAATTCGGCCGAACTGACGCAATTCACGGTGCCATTGTTTCGTTGACGCCAATAACCTAAGGTTGCAACCACAATACCAGCACTGACATCTTCGGTGATTTGCGCTTTGGCATCAAAGCCACCTCGGTCGTTAAATACCCGAACGTTATCGCCCTGCTGGATCTGACGCAGATCAGCATCGGCAGCACTGATCATCACAAATTGATCACCTTGAGCTTTAAGCTTGTTATCCATATTGGCGTAACAAGAATTCAAAAAGCCATGACTTTTTGGTGAAATAATATTCAGTGGGAAACGCTTAGCCAGCTCGGGATTAGTTTGAGGCGTTTCTCTTGAAGCAACATAATCAGGCAGGCTATCAAGTGGCTCACCTGGCTGAAAACCGTCATACATTTGTCTGAATGGCCCAGCAACAAAATTGGTCGCATCATCAATTCGGAAATGACACTTACCAGTGGCTGTAGGAAAATTACCCGCTTTATGTGGCGCACGATTATCTTTGGTGCCGACATTAAGCCGGGCGTAACCATGTTCACGTAAATAAGCTAAATCAATGCCCTCACAAGCTGGTGAGTCCCAGTCGACATAATTTTCTAGACATTCACTATCAGTCCATTTGAAATTTTCTTCTTCATAGCCCATTTTTGCAGCCAGACGTCGAAAGATTTCATTATTTGGAATGGCTTCACCAGGTGAGTCAACGCATTTTTCATTATAAGTTAGATACAGGTGGCCCCATGACAGCACCATATCTTCCATTTCAGCGCCCATAGATGCTGGAAGAACAATATCGGCAAATGACGCAGTATCAGAGAGAAAATGTTCCGCCGATACTAGAAATAAATCTTCCCGCATTAACCCTGCCACAATTTTGTCTGTTTCAGCCGCCTGAGTAACTGGATTGGCATTCCAGCACATCATCGATTTGATCGGAATATCCAGATTCGTTTCATTGGTTAAAGCCCTGCCGATTTGAATGGCATTAATAACCCGAGTCCCTTCCGGGATTAAATCTGGACGGCAAATAACATCAAATTTATATGGATGTTCCCATACTGGGAACTGTAAAGCGCCACCACCAACATGGCGCCATGCACCAACTAATGCGGGTAAACAGCTGATGGCTCGAATGGCTTGTCCGCCACCATAATTACGTTCAAGGGCAACGCCTAGACGAATGGCTGCTGGCTGAGTGGTGGCAAATTCACGAGCAAGCTGACGAATATCGTGAGCGCTTACTCCGGTAATGTCTTCGGCCCAATCAGGCGATCTCTGTTTGGCTCGTTCGGCTAGCTCTTCATATCCCACCGTATAATTATCGACATATTCCTGATCCACTAGACCTTCTTCAATGATGGTATGCATCATTGCTATAGCAAGCGCACCGTCTGTTCCTGGTCGCGGAGCAATATGCCAGTCCGCTTCTTTAGCGGTTTTGGATTTGTATGGATCGATAACAATCACTTTAGCACCACGTTTCTGCGCGTCTTTTACGATATGCCAGTGATGTAAATTTGTGCTGACAGAATTGCAGCCCCAAATGATGATGTACTTAGAATGGATAAAACTTTCTGGATCCACACCAGCAGTTGGTCCAACGGTTAACAGCCAAGCAGTGCAGGAACCTTCACCACAAAAGGTGCGTTCACATACCGTCGCACCCATCTTATTAAAGAAAGCATCGCCACCGTTTAATCCATGTATCAGGCCCTGATTGCCGAGATAACTGTAAGGAATAATCGCTTGAGGTCCATATTCGTCAATAATGGCTTTCCAGCGATCAGTGATTTCAGTTAATGCTTCATCCCAACTAATTTGTTCAAATTGACCACTGCCTTTAGGGCCAACTCGACGCATGGGGTGTAACACTCGTTCGGGATGATAATGACGTTTTTCATAATCTTTGAGTTTGACGCAAAGGCCGCCTCGGGTCATCGGGTGTTCGGGGTTACCGCGAACAGAAATCAATTGACCGTTTTCGACTTCATAAACCATCGAGCAGGTATCAGGACAGTCATGTGGACAGCCGCCGTGATGGGTGGTTTTCATTACACTGGCCATGGCTCTTTGCCTCCTGAAATCATCATCAACAAGATTTTTGACTATACACCAGACTGCTACGGGAATTTTGCCCGCCGTACTACAATTGATAATGAGCTTACACCTTATTGTTTATGTTGAAAATTTAAAGACTATTCCATGCTGATGAACATTAAGATGGTAGGTACTTATTTAGAAGGCTGGGATCATGTTTGTGCTATTTAAGAAGTATGGGTAAGTGACCAGGCTAAAGTAGATAAAAGCGCTCCAAGCCCAGAGATACATTGGATTAACTGAGGTTAAGGACAATAAGACCGCATCCCCCTAGTGTGGAATCACTTTATTGATCACAGCTTAAAGCCCTGTCAGTTAGATTTCGGCCTTATGATGATCGGCTGGTATTTGACTTCTGATTGCTTGGGTGTAGGCTCGCTGATCTGTTTGATAACTAACAAGGAGAAACATCATGGCAACAGTAACGTTGAAAGGTAATCCATTTGAAACAGTAGGAAACCTGCCAAAAGTAGGCGACAAAGCACCGGGGTTTTCCGTGGTAAAAGATGATTTATCAGATCTCAATTTGACTGACTTAAGTGGTCGTATCGTATTGAATATTTTTCCATCAATTGATACGGATACTTGTGCAATGTCCGTTCGTCAATTTAATCAAAAAGCCACGGCGCTTGATAACACTAAGGTTGTTTGTATTTCAAAAGATTTGCCGTTTGCCTTAGCACGGTTTTGTGGTGCGGAAGGTCTGGAAAATGTGGAAGTTGGCTCAGCATTTCGTTCAAGCTTCGGGGAAGACTATGGTGTCACGGCTAAAACCGGTCCATTGAAAGGTTTGTTATCACGGGCAGTAGTGGTTATTGATGAACACGGTAAGGTCATCTATACCGAGCAAGTGGCAGAAACTGCCGATGAGCCAAATTACGAAGCAGCATTAAGCGCTTTAAATTAATCAGATTAAATGAACTAAAAACAAAAGTCCCGATGATTTCCATCGGGACTTTTTTATGCATAAATTAATCAGCATCAGAACATTCTTTGCCATTTTTTGTCCGAAAGCGTAATGATGAGACTAACTCTGACGGTAGTTGGGTGATATGGACAAGTTAGATCAACTTTTTGCATCAGTTGCTGTAATAGCGGAGTTTCATCCGAAGCTAAAAGCTATACGTTTTTGGCAAGACAGCAACACTTTGCAATACCATTCAGCCATTATTTTTTATGACAGAACATTGGCTCCGCGGGAGGAATTAGAAGCTGATATTGCGAATATTGCTACTCAGTTAGCTTCCGCCGCACTGCCTGACTATCATGCATTTTGCGTCGATTTGGAACACTTGTTTAATGCTGCACAACCTTCGGGACCAATAGCCCAGCTTACGGATGTAGATTGGCGAACCTTTCGTAAGATTTCCTCGTATGCACAATATTGGAAACAGCGAAATCCGCGAGAAGTAAATAAGTTGATAACCTTTGTGATGGCCGTGCCGGTTTTCAGTCGTTTGGCAGGACAATTAATCGTGCAAAGCCATAATTCAACTGAAAGCCAGATTTTTGAACAAATCGCTGAGCAGCAAGGTTCATTCATTTTGGGCGGCAAACGTTTTCGTGAATTATTCCGTCAGGAAATTGATACGGCTTATAACGAAGCGAAGCTTCTGGTCTCAACCTATAGAGGGACCAAAACTGAAGGCGCTGCGCGCATTGTCAATGGCATGGTTGATTCAATAGTGAATAAATCTTAATTAGATAACGAATAGAAAATTGTTTTTGTCCTTTTTTGAAAGGACAATGTCCTTAATCAAACGATAATCTTTTGCTGATAATATCGTTACTTACAAAATGACTGATGACGGTCATCCACTTTTAGATCCCAACAGGAAATTCACAATGAAATTATCGATCAATGGCGAAAGTCATGAAGTCAATTTACCTGAAGAAATGCCGATTCTATGGACGTTACGTGATGTACTAGGTATGACTGGTACTAAATTTGGATGTGGTAAAGCATTATGTGGTGCATGCACTGTGATGCTCGATGGTCAACCAATTCGATCATGCTCCACGCCGATCAGTGCTGCAAAAGACAAACAGATCACCACAATCGAAGCGGTAAGTGAAGATAAAATCGGCCGCGCCATTCAGCAAGCATGGGTAGAGTTAGGCGTGCCGCAGTGTGGCTACTGTCAGTCTGGGCAAGTAGTCTCTGCAACGGCTTTATTGCGTAGCAATGCCAACCCTAGTGATGCCGATATCGATAATGCGATGAGTGGCAATATCTGTCGTTGTGGTACCTATAACCGAATCCGTGATGCAATTAAATTAGCGGCCACTAACAGTGGAGGTGCACAATGAATAAGCCACTTAAAAACGAAAGCCTGCAAAGCCAAATCACCAATATTAGCCGCCGTAACCTATTAAAAGGTTTCGCTTTAACTGGCTTTGTTTTAGCCGTGGGCATGCCTTTTAGCAGTTTTGCTGAAGATGAAGAAGCACCCAAGTATGGTCGTGACGCAATGCCTAATGGTTGGGTAGATAATCCATTAATATTTGTTGCTATTGCTGAAGACGGTACAGTCACTATCGTTTGTCACCGTTCTGAAATGGGACAGGGTGTGCGGACCAGTTTACCGATGGTGGTTGCGGATGAACTTGAAGCCGATTGGGATCGCGTCAAAGTCATACAGGCTCCCGGTGATGAAGCACGCTATGGTAATCAGGATACTGACGGATCTCGTAGCGTAAGACATTTCTTTATGCCGATGCGTAATGTTGGTGCTGCTGCCAGAATGATGCTGGAAGCTGCCGCTGCAGCGCATTGGGGTGTTGGTGTTGATGAAGTATTCGCTGAAAACCACCAAATCAAACATAAATCGTCTGGTAAAACGATGAGTTATGGCGATTTGGCCAAAGCGGCTTCAGCGTTGGATGTGCCTGAACGTGAAAAATTGCAGTTAAAAACAGCCGATCAATTTCGTTATATCGGCAAGCAGTCCACTAAATTAATTGATGGTGATGACATCGTCACTGGTAAAGCTATCTACGGTATTGATGTGCAGTTAGATGGTATGGCACACGCAGTCATTGCTCGCCCACCAGTCTATGGCGGTAAAGTGAAGTCTTACGATGATAGCGAGACGCTGAAAGTCCCTGGCGTGATTAAAGTTGTCACTTTGAAGGGCAGCCCTCCACCTGCTGTATTTAATCCTTTGGGTGGTGTTGCGGTCATTGCTGAAAATACTTGGGCTGCCATGCAAGGTCGTGAAAAGCTGAAAATTGAGTGGGATCATGGCGACAATGCCAGTTACAACTCCGATGAGTATCGTCAGCAAATGCTGCAAGCAGCTTCAACCTCTGGTGGCAAAGTGCTTCGTAGTAGTGGTGATGTCGCCAAAGCCTTAGAAAACGCTGATAAAACCTTTAAGGCTGATTATTACATTCCACATTTATCTCAGGCACCGATGGAGCCCCCGGTTGCCACAGCCCGAATTCAGGACGGTAAATGTGAAGTTTGGGCTCCGACTCAGGCAGCACAAGCTGGCAGAGATACGGTAGCCAAATGGCTTGAAATGCCTGCCGAAGACGTTACAGTGCATGTCACGCTATTGGGCGGAGGGTTTGGTCGTAAATCCAAACCAGATTACTTGGTCGAAGCTGCCTTACTTTCTAAAGCGATGGATGGGCGTGCTGTTCAGGTGACATGGAGTCGTGAAGACGATATACACAACGGTTATTTGCATACCGTTTCGATTGAGCATCTTGAAGCGGCAGTAAACGCTGAGGGTAAAACCACGGGATGGTTACATCGCACCGTCGCACCATCGATATCATCAACATTCGATGCCTCTTCTGAGCATCAAATGCCAATCGAACTGGGCATGGGGGTAATGAATATTCCTTTTGCCATCGACAATATTCAATTAGAAAACCCTGCTGCCAAAGCGCATACCCGAATTGGATGGTTTCGGTCAGTAGCCAATATTCCACGTGCCTTTGCGATTCAATCTTTTATTGCAGAAATGGCCAATGAATTAGAGCAAGATCACAAAGCGTTTTTATTGGAATTGATAGGTCCGAGCAGAAAAATTGACCCAGTTGAACTTAAAGACGAATGGAATTATGGCGAGTCTCCAGAAGCGTATCCGCTGGATACCGGAAGATTGCGCCGAGTAGTCGAAACGGTTTGTGAAAAAGCCAATTGGGGAAGAGATTTACCGGCCGGTCGTGGGCTAGGTCTGGCGACGCATTACAGCTTTGTCAGTTATACCGCGGCAATTGTTGAAGTTGAAGTCTCAGAAGACGGTGAATTAACGATTCCAAGAATTGATATTGCCGTGGATTGTGGCCCCCAAGTGAATCCAGAGCGGATCCGTTCGCAGATGGAGGGCGCCTGTATTATGGGTGTCAGCCTAGCGATGGTGGGTGAAATCAGTTTTAAAGATGGTGCTGTTGAGCAAGATAACTTTGATAGCTATCAAGTGACCAGAATGAATGAGTCGCCTCGCGAAGTTCATGTGCACTTGTTGCCGACCGAAGATTTTAATACTCCATTAGGAGGCATAGGTGAACCTGGCCTGCCACCCATAGCACCGGCTTTATGCAATGCCATTTTTGCTGCAACGGGTAAGCGGATTCGTGATTTACCAATTCGCTATCAACTGGAAAGCTGAGTATGGATAGCGTCGATTTGACGGTATTTAAAACGTTGCAGAAATGGTTGCAAGCCGATTTGAATGTTTGGCTAGTGACTGTGGTGAAAACGTTTGGATCTAGCCCTCGACAACCGGGGGCGATGTTGGTGCTGCGTGAGGATGGTGTCTTAGTTGGTTCAGTCTCAGGCGGCTGCATTGAAGACGATCTGGTGAGCAAAGCTCAATTAGGCGAGTTACCGACGGAGCGAGCTGAATTAGCGGTTTATGGAGTCACTCGTGAAGAGGCACAGCGCTTCAATTTGCCTTGTGGCGGGACGCTGGAGTTGGTTATCGAACCGATAAAAAATGCTGATTGGGTAGAGAAAGTGCTCAACGCTATTAGCGCCCATCGTTTGATAAAGCGCGATTTACAGCTTTCATCCTTACAAACGCATTGCAGTGATGCCAAAGCATCAGACACGGCTGTACAGATCTCGGATCAGCAACTTTCAGTTGTGTATGGCCCCAGATGGCGTTTATTAATTATTGGTGCCGGTCAAACCTCAGTCTATCTGGCAAATATGGCACAGGCGCTGGATTATCAGGTTTCCATTTGTGAGCCACGCGATGCTATGCGAGAGAGCTGGGATATCCAAGACGTTGAACTGCTCAATATGATGCCCGATGATGCCGTGTTGGCTATGCAGCCTGATGCCCATACGGCTATTGTGGCCCTAACGCATGATCCCAAACTTGATGATATGGCTTTATTGGAGGCTCTTAAGTCCGCAGCGTTTTATGTTGGGGCTTTAGGCAGTAAAAAGAATAATGCAAATCGTCGTCAACGTTTGGCGATGTTTGATTTATCAGCTATGGAAATTGATCGACTGCATGGCCCAGTGGGCTTGCCAATTGGTAGCCGAACGCCTCCTGAGATTGCCATCGCCATATTAGCTGAGTTGATTGATTTAAGACGAAATCATCACATTAATAAAGCCAGTGCCACGGTCAAAGCACCATCAGTTTGTAACTGAGTTAAAAGATGTCCAATTTAGCAGGAATCATTCTAGCGGCTGGAAAATCAACGCGTTTTGGTTCAGACAAATTGTTATATGAACTCAATATTTCAGGTAACCGTCACCCACTTATTCAACATGCTTTGCTGCCTTGGTTTTCAGTATTTGATGAATTATCTGTTGTTATCAGAGCTAATGATAACCAGATACTAAAACGGACTATCTTGGGGTTTGCTGAAGTTCAGCATAAAACGATTAACGTGATTGAGTGCAAAAGTGCTACTTTTGGAATGGGACATAGTCTGAGTGCTGGCATTAAGTTTAATCATGGAGCTGAAGCTTGGGTGGTCGGTTTGGCTGATATGCCATTCATTCCTGCAGATGTGTTAACGGAGGTTTGTCAGAATTTAAAAGAGGGCGCCGACATTACGGCACCCTATGTTCGCGGACAACGTGGTCATCCGGTTGGATTTAATAGTCGTTATAGAGATGAGTTATTGGCTCTGGTAGGAGATTCCGGCGCCAAAAAACTGCTTGAAAGAGATGTTGAAAATATCCAAAAAATCGAGACTGAGCATCAAGGTGTTTTAGCGGATATTGATTGTATGAATGATCTAATTGTTATTGAGCGATTTGATTAAGCCTTAGTCTTGTCTTGCCCAGTTTGAGTGGCTGTCTAAATAATTCCGGTCAAAACCTGATATTTCAATGAGGCCTTCCAGATCCAGAATCTGAATATTGCCATTATGCGATTCGAGTAGACCTTCATCACGCAGCACTTTGAATGTACGGCTGACATGCACTGATGACAAACTTAAGGTGTCACCAATGATAGTTTGATTCATTGGCAATTCAAACTGGTCGGCATCCACATTAAGTCTTACTTTCATTTCAACAATAAAGTGCGCCAAACGTTCTACAGCACTGCGACGTCCTATATTGATAACCCGTTCAATTAGCATGGATTGTTCGCGAGCTAGTATTAAGAAAAATAAATCGGTTAAGCGCGGTGCCTGATCAAATATTTCAGTCAAACGTTGGCGAGGAAACGGGCAGGCTTTCACTTCCGTCAATGTTCGAAATTCGGAAAGATTTCGATCAAAACTGATTTCTCTCAAACCAAGGATTTGTCCTGGTAAAAAAATATCCAGCACCTGCCGTTGACCGTCGGCAAGGGTACGCATGGCACAAGCCCAGCCGGACTGAAGCGTAAAAAAACGTTCTGCTTTACCGCCTTCAATCGCCATTGGCTGATCAGCCTCAAAGTCTCGAGGATCTTTTTCTAATGCTTTTAATAAATTTATTTCATGGTCGTTGAGATCAGCAAATTTCTGAAACTGATGAACAATACAACTACCAGGTAAAGATGAGTCCATAAGTATTCCTTATATCCACATAGAAATTGCGATTGGGGTGAAATATACCCTGATGTGGAAATTAAGTTAATAAATTTACTGTCAAGCCAAAAAAAAGACACCACCCGAGTGAGGGCAGTGTCAAAGGTTACCATTTAAACTATTATTCAGCTAAGCCGACCAATAATTAAAATGGTTGGGGTGACTGTTATTTCATTTTGATCAAATACCTATAACCCGAAAGGATTTATAAGCTAACTGATTTCTTGTTATTGATGATTTAAAATTCTTATAAAAACAGACAAATAGAATTAGTTAAAGAGGCGGTCTACGTCCGGTAATAAAAAATATCAAGGCGAGCACTAAACCGACAACAAATAAAATCCAGGCAATACTACTTGCCGTTCCAGCAACACCCGTTAATCCTAAAGCACCGGCGATAATTGCGACAATCAGAAATGTTAACGCCCAACTAATCATGGTATATCCTTGTTAAAGTTGATGGGAGTTATACCTTAGGTCGATTATAAAAAAAGCTCCTTAACACAGGTTAAAGCGAAATTTAAGTCAAAAAGTTAGCTTGGGAGTACACTTGAAAAAGTGATGTAATAAATGTTTCACTGAATGCTAATAAAATGCATTTTTACATTTACACATACAAACTTAAATTTTCAGAGGTAAATGATTATGTTAAATAATACTGATTCAAATCCATTCCGTCTGCTATGCAAAATTTTGCTTATGACATTTGCCTTGTCGAGTGTTGGCTTTATAACTGCTTGTGAAAATCAAGGTCCCGCTGAAGAAGCTGGTGAAGAAATAGATGAAAGTATTGAAGAGTCTGGCGATGCTATCGAAGAAGCGACAGATTAAAAAATTGAAGTAATCAGTTCAATTTAGCTGTCACAACCTTAGCTGTTCTTCAAACGGCAGATAATTTTTTTCAAGGAGATATTTACATGGCAACGGCTCAAACTAATCAAGAACTTCAAGAGCAACTAGATACACTGCGTAAAGACTTTGCTGAAGTTACCAAAACATTAAAAGATATGACGGCAGCTTATGCCAAAGAAAGCCAAGATCGTGTCAAAGTTGCAGCAGGCTATGCACAGGATCAAGTAAAAGAATCTTTTACTAAGGTTCAAGGCGAAGTTGAAAGTCATCCCTACAGCAGCATGGCAGTTGCTTTCGGTATCGGTTTAGTGATTGGCAAAATCCTGGATCGATAAGCAAACCTGAGTTATGCATGGATACTGAGTAGTTAGGAGATAAGCATGGGCTGGCGTTCCAGAGTACAAATTAATACCGTGGCATTAACAGTCTCAACACTGTTAGGCATATTTGCGCTAGGGTTCGCTGGCTTTGCTGTTTATCTGGCATTGCTGGTTCATTATCCACCGAATATTGCTGCAGTTATGACAGCTGGAGGATATGCTCTAGCGGCAATAATAGTGATGCTGATAGCAAAGTTTGCAGTGTATCGCACCAAAATTGCTTCTCCAAGTATCGAAAGGTCGAGAGCTCCTGATGTGGACGACCTGGAAAATGTTTTACAATCAGTTATAACGCCAGCCATCACTAAAATGATTCATCAACATCCTGGTAAATCAGCTATGGCTACCTTACTCGCGGGATTAGTTGTTGGTTACAATGATGATTCACGTGATGCTGTGAAAAATGTCTTAAAACGTTTTTTTGAACAAAAATAATGTTTAAGGGCTGATAAATCTGACGATAGTTAGATAACATAAGCATTCAGTTCTATTGACATCAGGCAGGTGTGCTGTGGGGAAAAAACTGAATCGTACCGCAGGTAAAATGCGGATTGAGACTTTGCAAAATCAACGCAAAGAGCGGATCGCAAAAGCAGGTTTATTGCTTGAGCGGTGGGGACAGCAAGAAAGAGTTCCTGTTTCAGGCGGAGCAGAATTAAGTGAAGTTGATCCTGAATTTATTGAGGATCAAATGACAGCGGAAGTGCTTAGTTCGTTAACCGCGGAACATATGCGTATAGTCACACAGCACTGGTCTCAAGGTCATTCTGCTGTTGAGATTGCTGAGATGGAAGATCAACCTCGAAGTGAAATACGACAGACATTGGCATTAGTTATTGAACAAGTTGCCGATAAAGTTTTGAAGTAAGCTGCCGATAAGACTTTTAGTAAACGAATTAGGGAGATGATAATGGAAACAACTAATGTTGCTGCAATGGCGACCCAGTTGTCAGTACAACAATCAGCCCAGCAGCAGATGGTCGCTACGCTAAAACTTAGCAATGACCAAATTAAGGCTCAGGGTCAGGCTGTTTTGCAATTATTGGATGCGGTGCCAATGCCTCAAGGTAATTTGGGTAATATCATTAATGTAAAAGTATGATTGCCTAATCTAACCTTAATTAGCATAAATTAACTAAAACCACCCCAGACATTGCCTCGGGTGGTTTTTTAATGCCTGAAAACCACGTAAGCTTCAACCAGACTTCATTCATATGGAAATACCGGTATATGGAAACTTACGTTGTAATTGTTTACTTGATTATCGTCTTGCTTATTGGGCTTTGGGCAGGTCGGGGCATAACAACCATGCACGAATATGCCTTGGCTGGAAAATCCTTTGGTACATTGGTGATTTTTGCCACGTTATCAGCATCGTTTATAGGTGGTGGATTTTCGATGGGCAATGCAGAAAAAGTATTTCTGGTCGGTATTAGTAATATCGTTGCCTTGTGGGGCTTCAGCATCAAAGAAATTCTGGTCGCAAAATATATTGCGCCACAAATGATGCGTTATCCCAATGCCATTTCTGTGGGCGACATTATGCATGAGCATTATGGTAAAGGGGCTCGGCTATTTAGTGGCGTATTTTCACTGGCTTTGTGTGCAGGGATCCTTGGCGCACAAATCGGCGCAATGGGTTACGTGTTTAATCTGTTTCTTGATGTCGATCGAGTTTGGGGTGTGTTGATTGGCTGCGGTATCGTCATTGCTTATGCCACAGTGGGTGGTATGCGTTCTGTGGTGTGGACCGATGTTATTCAGTTTATCGTACTGGCAGTCGGTATTCCGATGACATTATATTTTGGCTTACAGCATGTCGGTGGCTGGCAATCGATGCAAAGTAGTTTGCCGGATGCACATCTGTCTTTACCAACAGAACCATTAGCAATCATTGCTTTATTGTCATTATTTTTAACGTTCATGTTGGGTGAAACATTAGTTCCACCTTATTTACAACGTTTGTTGATTGGTAAAAGCAGTAAAGATGTTATTCGAGGTTCATTGTTAAGCGGGTTATTTTCGATTCCGTTTTTTGCCGTCACTGGTTTAATCGGTTTGGTGGCTCTCGCCATGCAACCAACGTTAGATGCTAATTTGGCGATGCCTTATGTTATCCAACAGGCTGTTCCCCCGATCTTGCAGGGTATTGTGGCTGCCGCAATAGTCTCAATTATTATGTCTTCGGCAGATTCGTTTTTAAATTCTGCATCAATTGCTTTTAGTAATGATATTGTGACTCCGCTGCGAAAAACACCATTAACAGCCAAAGCAGAATTAATGTTGGCTCGCGTTGTCACATTGCTAGTAGGTGTTGCTTCGATGGTTTTTGCTTTGTCGATAGACAGCGTGATTGATATTTTGATCTACGCTTATAACTTCTGGGCTCCGACAGTATTGGTGCCTTTAACGATGGCGATTTTGGGATGTTATGTGAGTCGTAAACGATTTATAGCGGGCGCTATTGCTGGCATCGGTTCTGCCATCGTTTGGAATGTGATATTGCAACAACCTTGGCAAATTGATGCATTAGTAATCGGGTTTTTTGCTAATCTGATTGCCTTTACTACGGTTGATAAAGCCGCAGCAAATGCCGCTAAATTGGCTCGGGTTTAATGGTTTCTAAGATTACCGTAAGCGTAATCTATTGGTGAGGAATAACGGATGAGAATATCTTTAGCACACTTTCGCCAGCTACTGGTTTTGCCGATATTTATTGCATTGACGAGCTGTGCTGCCTATAGCGTGGTCAATAGTGATCGTTATTCCGGATCATCCAGTGCGGTTCCTGCTGAATATATTCCATCACCTGGATTTTGTCGTATTTGGTATAAAAACCGTACACCCGAACAACAACCTGCTCAGGGTGATTGTGAAACGTTGAAACAGAATATTCCTGAAAATGCAGTGTTATTAAAAGGCTGACTCTTATGATGCAATTACGTTAATATTCATCCATGATTATCCGACTGCGTATGCTGACTGCTGTATTTGTTATCATCAATTTATTGATGGTCAGCGTTGTCACTGCGTCTGTCGCTCATTTGCCGGACGATCATTATTCAGCCCATCTGAGTATCGTGCATAGTCACGCTGATCATGACCATCAACATGAGGAAGTTGATCATGATCATCAACTTCATCTGCATATCGTTGCTGATTTAGTTAGTTTTTCGATGATTTTTCAGGCTCGCACTGCTGATGCAGTCTCTTCCTCCATCAGCAGTCAGCTGGTTACTTTGTATTATTCCCCTCTGTTACCGCCTCCCAACGCTTAACTCCATAACGTTTTAAACAACTTAATGTTTTGCTGCCTGCTTTTCAGCTGGTGGTGTTATGGAGTTCATCATGAATGATCAAAAAATTCTTTCCGCTAACAGGGTAATTATTTCCCTGATAATCTTCTCGTTATTGTTACTAACATCAACTGTGCGAGCTGACAGTCAGTCAAGTCTGGATCTGACCACAGCGATTGAACGCACCTTGTTACAAAGTCCACGACTACAACAGTTTCCTTATCAACAGCGGGTACTGGAAGCTCAACGGTTACAAGCTGGTTTACCTCCAAATCCACAAATACAAGCGGATGTAGAAAATGTGTTTGGTACTGGCGAGAGCCGGGTTCTTTCCGGTGCTGAATTCACTCTTTCATTAAGCCAACTGATCGAAATGGGTGATAAACGTCTGAAACGTGTCGATCTTGTCGATGCGAAATCTAGCCAGATACAGCAGGACTTTGAGCGCCAACGCCTAGATACGCTGTCTGATGTCACTATGAAGTTCCTGCAGGGGCTACGAATTGATGCCTTATTAAACTGGAATCAACAACGTATTCAGATTGAGCAGCAAGCGTTGGACGTTATCAACCAGCGGGCCGCTGCAGGCGCTGTCGGTCAAGCTGATGTGTTACGCATGCAGTTATTAGTCGAACGTTCCAAAGCTCGGCAGCAACAGCTCAGTGGTGAGCGTCAACTGGCCTATCAGCAACTGGCAGCCAGTTGGGGAGAAGAAGTTGATTTTGCTAGCCTTGAAGGCAAATTGCAGCAGCTACCTACCTTGCCTAAACGAGAAATGTTGGAACAAGCTATTAGCCAGTCACCGACGTATTTACAAAGCCATGCATTAATTCGCTTACGTGAAGCGCAATTAAGGTTAAGCGAGGCACAATCCAAAGCTGACATTAGCTTTGGAGCAGGCATACGGCGCTTAGAAGCACAAAATGACAATGCCTTGGTGTTTAGTTTTTCGATGCCATTGCAGTTATACGATCGGAATCAGGGCAATATCGCCGCTGCTCATGCAGATTATGAAGCCGGCATGTTGCAGCAACAACTCACGCAAACCGAATTACGGATGGCTTTACTGGAAATATATCAAGCTATGCTGAATAACCATCAACAAAACGATCGGTTACAACAAACCCTTATTCCTCTGACCCAAAAATTGTTGAAACAAACTGAAGCTGGGTATCAATCTGGCCAGTACAACGTGTTGCAATGGATTGATGCACAAATCGAAGCATTCAGCGTGGAACGTGAACTGATCGAAGCTCAGACTGCTGTGCATAGCCAGTTACTTGAGCTTGAACGGTTAACTGGAATGCCGCTCAGTAGTTCGATGTTTACCACCAGTTTTCAGGAATAAACCAATGAAATTAATAACATTATTATTTAGTCTGCTATTACTGCCATTGTCGATGCCGCTAGCCGCACCTGGCCATGACCATGCCGATCCTCATGATCATGAAGAACCTGTGGAAGGACCGCATGGTGGGCGTTTATTGGAAAGTGGTGAGTTTTCGTTGGAAATCACTTTTTATGAACAAGGTGTGCCGCCGGAACTGCGGGTTTATGCATTTGAGCACAATAAGCTAGTTGATCCTGAGCAAGTCGGGTTGATGGTCACGCTCGTTCGCCTGGATGGTGAACAGAATCTTATCGACTTTGCTGCTGAAGCCGATTACCTCGTCGGCGATACAATCGTTGATGAACCACATTCATTTGAAGTGGCGGTGGAGGCGGAATATCAGGGACAGTCCTATCACTGGCATTACGATAATTTTGAGGGTCGTAGTGAGATTAGCGATCGTCTGATAAAACTGTCTGGTCTTGAGACGGAGATAGCTGGTCCACAAACCTTGTCGATTAAAAATGCGTTATACGGTGTGATTACCGTAGCTGAAAATCGTCAATTTCGCATTCATGCTCCCTATCCCGGAATTATTGAGTCGGTGTTGGTGAATACCGGCGATAAAGTCAAAAAAGGCCAGGCATTACTGACGGTGCGTAATCAAGTCACTTTGCAAAGTTATTCCATCAATAGCCCTGCAAACGGTGAAGTGACGCAGCGTAATGCAAATGCAGGTGATCACAGTGATATGGGTAATTTACTGCAAATAAGTGATTTATCACGGGTTTGGGTCGAGTTGTCGATGTTTCCTGCTGATATTGAACAACTTCGGGTCGGTATGCCCATTCAAGTAAATGATTTACATCTGCATGAATCAGCCGAGACAACCATCAGTTATATCTCGCCGAAAATGACCGCCGGTCATATAGCGCGTGCTCGGGCTGAAATTAGTAATACCCACGGCAATTGGCGACCTGGCATGCACGTCAATGCTGAAGTAATGGTTGAGCAATATCCTGCAGCGTTAGCCGTTAAGCGAAGTGCCATCCAAACCTATCGTGATATGCCGGTGGTGTTTGTGCGCTATGGCAATACCTTTGAAGTAAGAATGCTCACGCTAGGCAAACAGGATGATGACTATGTCGAGGTACTTTCAGGTTTAAAACCCGGCAGTGAATACGTAACAACAAATAGTTTTCTGCTCAAAGCGGAAGAGCTCAAGTCAGGTGCTACCCATGATCACTAGCGCTTGTTTAGCTTTATTCCAACTCACAACAGAGGCGGCTATGAAAGATAAACAGGCCCTTTGGAGCAGATTATGATTAATTTAATTGTACGATTTTCTGTTGAACGCCGATGGTTAGTGCTTTTTTTGACAATACTTATCGCCGGAGTGGGCGCTTACAATGTTTTTCAGCTCAATATTGATGCTGTGCCGGATATTACCAATGTGCAGGTACAAATCAATTCTGAAGCGGATGGTTATTCCCCGTTAGAAGTTGAGCAGAGAATTACCTACGCTGTTGAAAATGCGATGGCAGGATTACCTAATCTAGATTACACCCGTTCATTGTCCAGATACGGTTTATCTCAAGTGACGGTTGTGTTTAAAGAAGGTACCGATATTTACTTTGCTCGACAGCTCATCAGTGAGCGATTGCAAAGTATTCGCAGTGCTTTACCGGCGGAGATAGAACCCGAAATGGGGCCTATTTCAACCGGATTGGGCGAAGTATTCACCTATAGCGTTCAAGCTGAAACGGACGCTTTAAAAGCAGATGGTACGTCTTACTCAGCTGAGGATTTACGCACTATTCAGGATTGGATTATTCGTCCTCAACTGATGAAAGTGCCCGGCGTTACCGAGATTAATGGTATTGGTGGTTTTGAACGCGAATATCAGGTTGCTCCCGATCCCGCTAAATTGCTGGCTTATAAGATCAGTCTTGCTGACCTTAACGAGGCATTGCTTCGCAATAACCAAAACGCTGGTGCAGGCTATATCGAACGCAATGGCGAACAATGGCTGGTGCGTACTCCGGGCCAATTAACTTCGCTGGAGGATATTGCCAATGTAGTTATTACCAAACGAGATGACACGCCGGTTCGGGTTTCTGATGTTGCAGCGGTTTTTTATGGAAAACAGTTGCGTACTGGCGCAGCCACGCGAGATGGGCAGGAAACGGTTTTAGGTACAGCTTTTATGCTGATTGGCGAAAACAGTCGAGTAGTCGCCAAAGCCGTAGCCGAAAGGTTAGCCTTGGTTAATCAAAGTTTGCCTGATGGTGTAATCGCCGAAGCGGTATACGACCGCACTACATTAGTGGATAAAACACTTAAAACGGTGCAGAAAAACCTGTTTGAAGGTGCTTTACTAGTCATCGTAGTGTTGTTTTTATTATTGGGTAATTTTCGAGCAGCATTGATAACGGCATTGGTTATCCCATTAAGCATGCTGTTTGCAATTACCGGTATGGTCAGTAATCGTGTTTCAGGGAATTTGATGAGCCTTGGCGCAATTGATTTTGGGCTCATTGTTGATGGGGCGGTGATCGTGGTGGAAAACGCTTTACGCCGTTTGGGAATGGCTCAACAACGTTTGGGTCGTTTGCTAAGTTTGCAGGAACGCCTGGCGGAGGTGATTGACAGTACCCGTGAAGTGTTTAACCCCGCCGTATTTGGCATGTTTATTATTATGCTGGTGTATTTGCCCATTTTTGCGCTCAGTGGAGTTGAGGGCAAAATGTTTCATCCCATGGCCTTTACCGTAGTAGCGGCTTTAATTGGAGCCTTGCTGTTTGCGGTAACGTTTGTCCCCGCAGCGATTGCAGTAATGATCACCGGCAAAGTGGCTGAACGTGAAAATCCAATTATGCGTATGGCTCGTTGGGGGTATCAACCCTTTTTAAAGTTGTCAGTACGTTTACCGATGCTCATTGTGTTATTCGCTACGCTGTTTGTTAGCATCACTGCTTATTATGGCTCGAAATTAGGCAGTGAATTTCTGCCACAGCTCGATGAGGGGGATATTGCTTTGCACGCCCTGCGTGTTACCGGCACAGGCTTGGAACAATCTGTGGCAATGCAAAATCAACTGGAATCAGTGATAGGAGAATTTCCGCAGGTTCAACATGTGTATTCGAAAATTGGTACACCGGATATTGCTACTGATCCTATGCCTCCTAGTGTCGCCGATACCTTTGTTATCCTCAAACCCTATGATGAATGGCCCCAACCTCAACAAAGTAAAGCTGAATTTTTGGCTGAATTACGTGAGAAGGTTGAAGCTGTACCCGGCAACCTTTATGAATTTACTCAGCCAATTGAAATGCGTTTCAATGAGCTGATTGCTGGCGTTAGGGCGGATGTCGCATTACGAATTTATGGTGATGATCTTGAGACGCTTTATCAGTTAGGCGGGCAAGCTGAGCAGATGTTGTCAGAGGTTGACGGCGCCACGGATGTACGGATGGAGCAGCTCACCGGTTTACCCATGTTGTCGATTGAACCACAACGTGATCATCTGGCCTTATTGGGATTGGATATTGTCAGTGTGCAGCAGGCCATTCAAACGGCTATTGGTGGCACAACTGCTGGGCTGATTTACGAAGGCGATAAACGTTTTCGTATTATGGTGCGCCTAGCGGATGAGCTACGCGAAAATCCTGATCGTTTAGCAAAATTACCTATTTCATTACCGAATAGTGATGATCAAGATTTATCGTATGTGCCGTTGGGTGAAATCGCAGATATTTATGAAATCAGTGGCCCGAATCAGATAAACCGTGAAAGTGGTAAGCGCCATGTGATTATAAGTGCCAATGTGGCTGATCGAGATCTAGGTTCATTTATAGGTGAGGTGCAGCAAAACTTTCAACAATTGAATTTGCCAGCCGGTTATTGGCTGGAATATGGCGGGACATTTGAACAGTTGGAATCAGCCAGCAAACGTTTGATGGTTGTTGTACCCGTGACTTTACTGCTGATTCTACTGTTACTGTTTAGTGTATTCAATTCATTGAGGGATGCTTTGCTGATATTTACCGGCGTGCCGATGGCCTTAACGGGAGGATTAATTGCACTCATATTAAGAGATATGCCCTTATCAATTTCAGCAGCGGTGGGCTTTATTGCGTTGTCAGGCATCGCGGTATTAAACGGTGTGGTGATGTTGACGTTTATCCGCCAATTACGTGAACAAGGTTTGGCATTAATCGAAGCGGTATTTCAAGGTGCTATGCAACGTTTGCGGCCGGTATTGATGACTGCCTTAGTAGCGGGGTTAGGATTTTTACCGATGGCGCTGAATACGGGAACCGGAGCAGAAGTGCAACGTCCGTTAGCCACAGTTGTGGTGGGGGGGATTGTGTCTTCCACGCTCTTGACGCTAGTTGTTTTACCGGCGTTGTATCTTTTAGTCCATGGATACAAAAAAGTGGCTTCGTCCAAATGACAGAAATGAAAAAGCCGGGAGAACCCCGGCTTTTCCACAACAAACGAAGCTGACACGAACTTAGTTCAGCATAGATTGCACTTTATCGCGCAATTCAGGATCACTTTGGATGGCCAAAGCGATATTACTGTATGTTTCTACATCTAAGCCTTTATCTTGAACGGTCTGAACCATTTTTTGGCTTGCTTCTTGTTGTAACTGTGCTGCTTGGTCTGGATCTTCTGTGCTTTCCAGACGACCTGAGTAGTCACTACGGATCCCTTCAAGATCTTCCTGAACATCCGCAAATTTTTTCAAATCAGCTTCACTGAAATCAGCAGCTTGATTAGATTCTGGCATAGGAGCTTGAGGAGCCGCTTGCTGTGGAGCTTGAGTGCCTTGCTCTGCCATCGCAGAAGTGCTCAAACCTAATGCCATTAAGATTGAAACTAATGTGGCTGTTTTTTTCATGGTGTTTTCCTTTAATGATTGTGGAACACACAGAGTAAGTAGCTAGTTCTGTGCCAAAAACATTGGCAAACTTAAGGTGTTGAAATTTAAAGGTAAATAAAAATTCTTGCTTATGAACTTAAATTTGATTGGCTTGACCACTACAGTATGGTGTGTCATTTTGGCTCATGTGCCATAAACTCAAGTTTTATTAAAGGCTCTAAAGATGCGATTCCCTTCGATTTTTAGCAATCTACGTTTAGTGCTGATCATGCAAGTTGCCTTACCGGTTTTATTGGTATTGGCTGCCATTTTGGCAATTGGCCTCTCCATGGTGGGTCAATTTATCGAAGAACGTATGCAACGTGATTTGCAGCAGGTCGCTAGGACTATTCATTTACCGGTTTCACAAGCACTTGAACGTGAGGATTTAGATCAATTGCAAAATAGTATGGCCTCGGTGTTTGGTATAACCGAAGTGTATGGCGCCTATTTATTTGATGCCAAAGGGAAACGTCTAAGCAGTTTTGGTGTGGTCAATCCCACTAAGGAACAGGCAACCGATGCGTTAGAGCAAATTGTACAAGGTGAGTTTGCTCAATACGAACGGATTCGTGGCCAAAATGTATATTCGTTTTTTATGCCATTGTTTGATGCCACTGGGCAGCCCAATGGTTTGCTGCAAGTGACACGCCGGCGTAGTGATATCGATCGGGAATTAACCGAATTAAAATATTGGGCCTGGGGTGGTTTTGCCTTGGTGTCATTAATTATTTTAGGCGTGATTACCTTTTCTCATCAACGGGCCATTGAAACACCGTTACAGCGATTGGTCGAAAGCATGCGGCGAGTCAGTCAGGGGGATCGGCATCACCGGGCAGCAGAGCAAGGGCCCATTGAAATCAGTCAATTAGCTCAAGGGTTAAATGGCATGCTGGATGCGATCGAACAAGCCGAAACGAGTGAAGCTCAACAACGTTCTGCCCGAGAACAAATGGCTGAGAGGCTAAGGCAAACTGAAACTATGGCAGCTCTTGGGCAATTGTCAGCAGGTGTGGCACATGAATTAGGTGCTCCATTAACAGTAGTTGATGGCCGCGCCAGTCGATTATTACGCCGTATTGATAATGAAAAAGATGTTAATGAGCTAAATGATATCCGCCAGCAAGCGGCTCGGATGACCTCCATTATTCAACAATTACTCAGTTTTGGTCGTTCATCACGGGCTGAGATGCGCGATCTGGATGTATTGTCTTTAGTAGAAAGATCCCAAGCCTTGCTCGCTGATCAAGGCTACCAAATCAAGCTTATCGAAGGACCAAAGGCCATTACAAAAGGTGATTCGTTAAGTTTGGAACAGGCCTTAGTCAATTTATTACGCAATGCCTGTCAGGCATGTCCAGCTGGACCTGTTGAACTGTCATGGCAAGTAGATGAGCAAATACACATTCATATAGATGATGCTGGACCAGGTATTACGGATGATCAACAAAGCCAGGTTTTTGAGCCTTTTGTGACCACTAAAGCACCTGGCGAAGGTAGTGGTCTTGGCTTGGCCATTGTGCAAAGGATTATGCGCGAACATCAGGGAGAGGTGAAATTGACTCATAGCCCACTGGGCGGTGCTAGATTCAGCTTAATTCTACCCTTGATAACAACACATTCCGGAACAACACTATGACGTTAAAACAGCAGATGAATCTGCCAATCTTGTTAATAGAAGATGATCAGGCCCTCGCCAGGTTAATCACTGATGAATTAGAGGCGGAGGGTTGGAGTCTAGTCGTTCATCACCAAATCCAATCGGCGATGGATTGGTTAACCATTAACCAGCCGGCATTGATAGTCACGGATCTGCGACTACCCGATGGTGATGGTATGAAAGTGGTAGAGCAGGTGGTCACGCATTGGCCAGAAGAACAACGCCCTGGGCTGATTGTTATTACCGCATTTGGCAGTGTGCGTCAGGCGGTTCATGCGTTGCAAGCGGGGGCTGATGATTTTCTCACCAAACCGTTGGATTTAGAGCACTTTCTGCTGGCGGTGGAAAGAGTTGTGGCCACTCGAAAATTGCATGATGAGTTATTTCAGTTTCGCAAACTCAATCGACAACCTGCTTTTCATCAGATGTTTGGCCGCAGTGAAGCGATGCGCAATCTATTTGAGCAAATAAAGGTAATTGGTCGTGCGCAGGGGCCAGTATTGATTAATGGCGAAAGTGGTACCGGTAAGGAATTGGTTGCCAAAGCCCTTCATGCTGAAAGCGACCGTGCTGATGGACCATTTTTAGCCGTCAATTGCGCCGGTATACCTCAAGAATTATTAGAAAGTGAATTTTTTGGTCATGCGGCCGGGTCATTTACTGGGGCCAAAAAAGCCCGCAAAGGTTTATTACAAGAGGCCAATGGTGGCAGCCTGTTACTGGATGAAATAGGTGAAATGCCAATGGCTTTACAGGCAAAGCTATTACGGGCGTTGCAAGATGGCTCGATTCGTCCAGTGGGTCAGGACACTGAGGAAAAAGTCGATGTTCGAATCATTGCGGCCACGCATCGGGATTTAAAGCAAAAAGTCGTCGAAGGCAGCTTTCGAGAAGATTTGTTCTATCGACTAGAAACCTTTGCTTTATCGGTGCCACCATTAAGGGAGCGAGAAGAAGACAGAGAAATTTTGGCACAGCAGTTTTTACAACAACTGGCCGTCTCGCAAGGGCGAAAAATTCAGGGTTTCAGCGACAAGGCATTGGAAATTATTCGCGAGTATGCTTTCCCGGGGAATGTCCGGGAACTACAGAATGTGGTGGAAAGAGCCTTTGCATTTTGTACGGAAGATTGGGTGCAACCACAACATTTACCAACACGGTTACTGGAAAACCAATCGACACCACAAGAGTTGGTAAGGCCTGATATGGAGAAGCACAATGATGATTTATTGGCTGGGGCTGTATTACCAACCTTAGATCAGTTACAAAAACGTTATGTAAATCTGGTGTTACAAGAAGTAGATGGTAATAAGCGACGTGCTGCTGCGCTACTCGGTATCGGGCGTAGGACTTTGTACAGGTGGCTAGATGAAGAAAGCGATGAAGCGGAAGAGCTGAGTTAGTCTTTCGAAATATAACCCCATTTATCAAGAATTTTTATCGCGGCCAACCCTTCGCTAAATGGATGAGCGTGTTCAAACTGGGGTTTGATAACCACTTCACCCTGACGATTGATAAAACCATATTGGCGATAGTTATGAGTTATCACGGCTAAACCATCTGAAAATGAATAGCCCCATACGTATTCCGGTTCAATTTCGATATTGCCGTCAGTGTTGATATAACCAACCATGGCATTTTTTTCTACACGGGCTAGCCCTTCGCTAAAATTCCAAGCATCCTCAAAATACGGTTTTACTACCATTTCACCCTGAGAATTAATGAAGCCGTATAAACCATTCTGTTTGATGACGGCAAAGCCTTCGCCAAAGGCTTTAGCTTGTTCGAACTGTGGTTTTATCAGCCAGTCACCCTTTGTATCGATATATCCCCATTGCCCATCGACTAAGACAGCAGCAAATCCTTCGCGAAATACTCTGGCCTGAGCATACTGTGGCTCAATCACCATATTGCCCTGTGCATCAATATAGCCCCAGTTTTCACCGATCTTAACGGCTGCACGTTGTTCGCTGAAAATATGAATTTCATCATATTGAGCAGCAATAACTTTTTCACCTTGTGTATTAAGATACCCCCAGTGTTCATTTTGTTGAAAGCCCGCCAAGCTTTCAGAGAAAACACCTACTTTGTCATATTGAGCCGAGATTACTTCTTTGCCGAAAGCATCTAGAAACCCCCATTTACCGTCGTTGATAAACGCAGCATAGCCCTGTTTGAAAGACTGGATTTTGGGATAAGTGGGCTGCAAAATCGTCTGACCATTACGGTCAACGATGCCCCATAGATTATCTTGACGGTAGGCGGTGACACCACTGTCCAAATCATTAATTTCATCTGCTGTGAATAAAATTTCACCATCGGGATTAATCATCGCAAAATTTGCCCGACCTTGATTGGCAATCATTATGGCTGCGCGCTTATTGTTAAAACTGCCTGCATCATCGAAAATCAAATCAATCTTCAGATTTTCTACATAAGCCATGGTAGGCTGGACAGCATAACTGGTAGCGATGCCAGTAAGCAGTAATGTCAGCGCAGACAAATAATATCCCAATGTTTTTAAAAGCTTTTTATTCATAACCACAGCCACACCTTAGGAGTTCTCTTAATAGTAAGTCTGTTCTCGATATGGTGAAAATATCGTGAAAGCAAATTTTGGGAAAAATCGCTCTGGAAGCTGCATTGCAGCTTAAGTGATAGTGAATCAACAATGCTGATGGAGAAAGTATGGAAAAGGATGAAGATACTTATATCGCGCTGAAAATGATGGCAGAAACCATTGATCTGAGCTCACGCAATGATAATGATGAGATTATCGGCCTTGAATATTACGTTAATCTGCATGTGTTGACTGACCAAGAATTGGCCGAATTAACTCAGCTTTGGGAACAAAAGTTGGCCACTTGCCAAAAAGAAAAACTGGCTTCGCAATTTACCGTAGTTCAGGTGTTTGGCTTAATTGGTTTGGCGATGCTGATTGCCTGGTTATCAGGAGGCATTGCCGGTGCAATTGCCAGTATGATTGGCATTGTGGGCATGATAGCGATGATAGAGGACAAACGTGTTAAGAAAGCAAAGCGTAACTTAAAAGATGCTGAAAAGGTGTGCAATAAGCTTCGTACCGCTGCGCGTTAGCCTGCTTTAAGGAACCTCTGTCCAGCTGACTCAGTCTGCAGTAGCAGCTAACTTCAGGAATATTATGTGTTTCGACAGCTTGTTAAAACGGTTTTTGGCGGTTTCTCTGCGCTTTCCTTAAGTGCTTGCTCACCCGTAACGGTATTAAATGCGATGGTGCCGGAATCGGGTTATCAACATCAAGCGGATATTCAATATGGCGATCTTCCTCGACATAGACTGGATATTTATCAGCCAGTGAAGTCGACAGGGTCAAAAACACCTGCAACCGTCATTTTCTTTTATGGCGGTGGCTGGGAGGCCGGCGAAAAAGCGGATTATAAATTTGTCGCAGAAGCACTGACCTCACAAGGTGTCATGGTAGTTATTCCTGATTATCGCGTTTTCCCTGAAGTTATATTTCCTGAATTTATCGAAGATGCTGCTCAATCAGTGGCCTGGACCAAACAGCATATTGCCGAGTATGGCGGCGACCCGGAACAACTGTTTATTGCAGGACATTCCGCAGGTGCCCATATTGCGGCAATGGTAACGCTTAATCCGGTGTATCTTCAGCAGGTTGAAATGCAACCACAGCAGCTGCGAGGGATGATTGGTTTAGCCGGACCATATGATTTCTTGCCATTAAAAAGTGAAACCTTAAAACAGATTTTTGGCGATGAAGACGGTCAATGGCAAAGTCAGCCAGTTAATTATGTCACCACCGATCATCCACCCATGTTATTGCTGGTGGGGAGTGACGACCGTACGGTGTTGCCACGTAACAGTTTCCGATTGGCTGAAAAACTTAAGCAGCATGGCAACTCAGTAGAGCTAGTTGAATTGAATGGTTACGGCCATGTGGCGTTGGTTGCCAAGTTGGCCAAGCCTTTGCGGGGTAATGGAGCTCTACTGACGCCGATAGTTAATTTCATTGAGCAACATCGCGATTAAGTTAAATGTGGCATAAGTTGTTCTGCTAAGGCATCAGCGCTACTGAAAGCAGCTTCAACCCGTCCCTGAATGCACCAATCACCGCACGCGGCTAATTTCAATTGGCTATCTAGGAAAGCTTGCTGACCCATTTGAGTCTGAATATTGGCAAAGACCCAGCGTTTGAGATCTACATGACTGGCTTTCGAAGTGTCTATACCACTAATACGTCGGACTTCTTCCAGCATCAACTGTTGAATAGTTTTATCAGTTTGCTGCAGGTGTTTTTCAGCCCAGAGATTATTTGCTTGAATCACCATGGAAAACCCTGCAGCACGTGAAGGCTTGCTGCTATTAACGGACATCCAGCTAATGATGGCGTCACTGACCAAGGCAGCTTGCCAATCTAAATCGAGGGGGTGATCAAATCCTAGCATCAGTGCGTAACAAGCCAGCATTTCTATTTGCTGAATTGCCTGAATATTCTCAAAACTATCAGGTAACAAATTTGCGGATTGTTTAGCCGGAAGACAGCAAATCACCCAGTCAAATTGCTCTGCTACCAGTTTATCGTCACTAAATAAGCACCATTTTCCATATCGCTGCTGGAGTTGAGTGATTTGACAGTTAAACTGAATATTTAGTGGTTTAGCGAGAGTTTCTGCAATGGCTTGCATGTCCGGACTGCCCACATAGTGCGGATAGTCAGCATTCCATTGGCGCTTTGCGATGGGCTTTGAAGCTGAAAACTCTACGAATTTTGCATCCCAGCGTTCAATTGCCCGCTGTTCGATTAAGGGTTGAATAAATTGGGTAAAACGCTGAGTTTTAACCGTAAAAAATTGCGCGCCATGATCAAAACTAAACGATCCCGCGGATCGTGAAGCTAATCGACCTCCAGCACGTTGGGCTTTATCGAATATCTCTACGTCAGCATAGGCTTGAAGCTGATGGGCCAGCGTCAAACCTGCCATCCCACTGCCGATAATCGCGATTTTGCTCATGGTATTCCGATGTTAAATGAATTCGGCAATCAGACCAGAGTGATGCTATGAGGTTTCCAGCAGGCAAAAAAAAGCCCCAATCCGAAGATTGAGGCTTTTTTATTTTTACTATGCGTATTAACGGTTACAGATGTACATTGTTACTTCGAAACCGAAACGCATGTCTGAATATTCTGGTTTAGCCCACATAATATTTCTCCTGTTGTTTGTTATCAGCTTTTGCTGACTTAGGTATAGATTATCGCGTTCAAACAATTAAAACCTCAGTGAAAACCCCGAAGCAACTCAGGATTTTCCTGATTAATCACTTACCGGTGTGCGCATGGTGACAAATTCTTCAGCAGCAGTGGGGTGAATCCCAATCGTTGCATCGAAATCTACTTTGGTTGCCCCGCATTTAATCGCAATGGCAATACCTTGCATAATTTCTCCTGCGTGGTCGCCAACCATATGAGCACCCAAGACTTTATCGGTATCCCCATCGACCAGTAACTTCATTAAAGTACGTTCCTGCGAACCACCTAAGGTGTGTTTCATGGCGCGGAAATTGGAACGGAATTTTAATACATTGGAATATTCCTTCCGTGCCTGCTCTTCCGTCATGCCCACCGTACCGATATTGGGTTGGCAAAATACGGTAGTGGCAATATTGCTGTAATCTACCTTGCAAGGTTGTTCATCAAACAAAAATCCAGCTAAAGCCATGCCTTCAGCTAAGGCTACCGGCGTAAGTTCAATACCCCCCGTGACATCACCTAGTGCATAGATGCTCGGCTCAGAGGTTTGAAATGTCTCATTCACCGCAATATGTCCGCTGTTACTAAGTTTGATATCCACATTTTCCAGTCCCAACCCATCCAGATGGGGCTTTCTACCAGTGGCAAACAACACAGCATCAACCGTTAAATGCTGACCATCAGTCATCGTTAAATATAAGCTACCATCCGACTGTTTTTTGATGGATTTCACTTCAGTATTGAAATGGATATGTACGCCATTTTGCTGAATCTGCTCAGCAGCAAACTCAGCCGTTTCTTTATCAAACCCATTTAATAATCCACCACCGCGAACCAGTTGAGTGACTTGTGAGCCTAAACCATGAAAAATACCAGCAAATTCAACAGCAATATAACCACCGCCCACTACGGCTAAACGATGGGGGAATTCTGCCAAATCAAATATGCCGTTTGAGTCTACAGCATGGGTTTTACCTGGAATATCCGGAATAAAGGGCCAGCCGCCGGTGGCAATTAAAATTCGTTCCGTAGTGATTTTTTTACCATTAACTTCAACGGTGTGTGCATCAATGATTTTCCCTCTACCATTAATGATCTCGACGCCTGCACGATCCAAAATGCCTTCATAGACACCATTCAATCGGCTTATTTCGTCTGTTTTATGGTCTCGTAACGTTGGCCAATCAAAAGCTGGTTTATCAACTTGCCAGCCAAAACCTTTAGCATCCTTAAAGTGAGCTGAATATTCAGAAGCATAAACATAGAGTTTTTTGGGCACGCAACCTACATTGACGCAGGTTCCACCCAGATAACGATCTTCGCATACCGCGACTTTTGCACCATATGATGCCGCCATGCGGCTGGCTCTAACGCCGCCGGAACCGGCACCAATAACAAATAAATCGTAATCATATTTCATCTGTAAAACTCCTGTTTACTGCTTAACTTTGCAAAAAAACACCGGGCCTGAGACTATTGCAGACCCGGTGAATCATGGCTAAGCGATGTTACTGTTTGTTCAAATAATCCAGCATCGTATCGACACCACTAACCTCAAATGGGTCATCAGGGCAGTTATCCATTTGGCCCGGTTCAGCAAACAATTGTTTGATTTCACCATCGACCACGTGCATTGAATAACGCCATGAACGTTCACCAAAACCTAGATTTTCTTTTTTCACCAACATGTTCATGCCGCGGGAAAATTCACCATTACCATCTGGAAGTAATTTCACTTTATTTACTTCCTGACGTTTTCCCCATTGGAACATGGTGAACGCATCATTAACGGACAAACAATAAACTTCATCAATGCCTTTGGCTTTCAGCTCTTCATAATGTTCTTCGTAACCAGGCAAATGGCTACTTGAGCAGGTTGGGGTAAATGCACCGGGCAGAGCAAATACGATGACATTTTTGCCTTTGAAAATATCGTCAGTGGTGACATCCTGCCAACGGAATGGATTATCTCCGCCAATGCTTTCATCACGTACGCGGGTTTTAAATACGACGTTAGGGACGCGTTTAGTCATGTTAAAAATCTCCTTTTGGGGTGGTTGTGACCTGAACATTTATTCAGTTGCGAGCAGTGTAGCGAAATTAAGTTGATTAATAAAACAACTTATTCAGGTTGATTTAATCGAAAAAAACGATTGTTATAGCGACTGACTATTAATATCAATTGCCATATTTAGTTGATGTCCATGGCGTTTGTTTCGATACATTGCTTCGTCAGCAAGTGTGTAGAGCTGTTGAAGATCATAATCACTTAATGATTTAGTGGTGGTAATGCCAAAACTGTAATGCAGATGAATATCACTATGGATGGACTGATTATAACCATCCACAATACTGGAGAGCCGTTGCAGAATCGTTGATTGATCAGTGTCATTCTGATTGACCATCAATACAACAAACTCATCACCACCAATTCGTCCGATTAAATCAGAATCACGAAAAGTATTGTTTAATAATCTGGAGAATTGCAGTAATGCATTATCGCCAGCTGGATGTCCGTGGCTATCATTGATTAAATTAAAGTTATCCAAATCAAAGTAGATCAACGACGCTTCACAGCCCAGGTTTCGGCACATTTGTAAAATATGATTTGCCCGAAACTCGAAACCTCTTCTATTCAATAAACCAGTTAAATGATCTTCACATAGCAGCTGATTGGTAGCGATTTCTTCTTCTACCATCAGCGCCAGCCCAGCTAATAAGCGGGAGTCCTTTTCACTGATATAACGGGGTTTAGTATCAATCAAACATAACGATCCCAACATTTCTCCGCTTGGAGCCCGGAAAGGAAAACCAGCATAAAAACGTATATGGGGGGCATTCACAACCAAAGGATTATCAGAGAATCTAGGGTCAATAGCAGCGTCATTCACTATAAAGCTTTTTTCTTGCTCAATAGTGTAGTTACAAAAGGCATGATCTCGAGCAGTTTCACTGATGTCGACGCCTACTTTTGATTTGAACCACTGTCTTTCCGAATCCAGCAATGTAATCAGAGCAATTGGTACATCGAACATGCGTTTTGCCAATCGGGTTATTCGATCAAATCGTTGTTCAGCACAGGTATCCATAATATTCAAAGATTCCAGCGCTTTCAGTCTTTGTTGTTCTAAAGCCAATTTACGTTGTTGTAGCCATTGGTCAATCTGATCAGCAGGAATCGGTCTGCCGATAAAGTAACCCTGAGCTTTATCACAGCCTTGCTGCTGTAAGAACTGCAAGGTAGCGTAGTCTTCAATGCCTTCAGCAATGACTTTCATATCAAGGCTGTGTGCTAGTTCAATTATGGCTTGAATGACTAATCTGGATTCGCGTGATTGCTGCGCGGTCATCACAAAGGATTTATCGACTTTTACCTCGGAAAAGGGCATGCGGACCAATTGCAGCATCGACGAAAAACCCGTTCCAAAATCATCAATCGACAATTGAAAGCCTTTCATCCTTAATCTAGTGAGGATATCCAATGAAGCCACGGGGTCGTCCATCGCACCCGTTTCAGTGAGTTCAAGCATGATGGTATGCAGTTTTACAGCATGTAATTCACACAAGGCTTCGATCTGATTAAACAAGGTCAGATTACGCAATGATAAGGCAGAAATATTAATGGAACAGATTAATTGACTGGCTTGAGCGGTGATGGGATTTAATCGTTGTTGCTGGCAAAACTGACTAAACCAAGGCAATGCTTGCTCGAAAACCAGTAACGTCAGATCGTCGATGAGATTGTTTTGTTCGGCAATGGCAATAAACACGTCGGGAGCAACAAAGCCATGTTCGGCATGATGCCAACGTGCCAGTGCCTCAAACCCCATTAACGCGCCACTAATACAGCCCACTTTAGGTTGATACGCCAGCGTGATTTCGCGATTTTTAATCGCTTTCTCCACATCCATTGCGGTAATGGCGGGCATGCTCGGTTTGCTTTGCAGATGCTGCCCATCAAGCAAATCAGAGGGATTTAGTGATGGTAAATCGATCATTTCTCGAAAAGCTTTCGGATTAAACGGTTTGGGCAAAATGCCGACAATGTTTAATCCGTGTGCCGCAGCGGAGCGTGCTGCGGCTTGTAGTACCTGATGACCCACACCACTGGTGATAATAATTTTGGCAGTAACCAGTTGCTCACCTAATGCTCCCAGAACCTCCACACCATCCATATCCGGCATGATGAGGTCAAGTGCAATATGCGTAGGCTGCCATTCGTTTAATAAACTAAAAAAATTAATTGCGTTGGTGGTCACTTTTACTGACATACCGGCGAATTCGGCGACATTACGGATGGTTTCTCCGGTCAGTTCGTCGTCATCCAGTATTAGCAGTTTATGCTCCGACATGTATTAATCTCTCAGGTCTTATAATTCAGCATTTGGGCGACTCTATTTATTAGTGCTGCACGATGATAAGGCTTATTTAAAATAGCAATACTGCCAGTTTCGCCTTGCACATCGGTTAATACATTTTCAGTGTACCCAGAGGTATAAAGAACGGGCAGATTTTTTCGAAGCTGCTTGGCTTGTTGAACCAGTTCGAAACCACTTAGTCCACCAGGCATGAGCACGTCTGTGAACAGTAAATCAATTTGTTGTGCAGACGCAAGCCAGTTTAACGCCTGATTGCCATCTGCAGCGGCTAATACCTGATAACCTGCGTCCCGTAGCTGCGCAATAGCATATTGCCGGACCAAATCATTGTCCTCAACAACCAGTATGGTTTGTTGAGAATTCTCTACCGATATTGGAGTTTCTATATCATGCAGGACTGGAGCTGGTGTGACTGTATCTGTATGAGGAATAAACAGTTGAAACCGTGTGCCGTGACCAATTTCAGACTGAACCTGAATATGTCCACCGGATTGTTTGATAAAACCAAACACCATACTTAACCCCAAGCCACTGCCTTTACCAGTGGGTTTAGTGGTAAAAAAAGGTTCAAACACTTTGTCTAGTAAATCTTTTGGTATGCCATCACCGTTATCCAGCACATCAATTTTTACGTATTCCCCTGCTTCTAAATCATTTTGAGATGTTTTTTGCTGCTCCAACAGAGTAAATCGTTCAGTGCTTATCATTAGTGTACCGCCCTCAGGCATGGCATCACGCGCATTGATTGTCAGGTTTAATAAACTGCTCTCCAGTTGAACCGGATCAATCATCACTGGCCAAATGTCACTGCTGAGATTCATATCCAACTGATATTTTTGCCCCAGAGAACTTCGTAATAATGCTTCCATGTTACGGATCAGCATGTTGATATTCACGGCTTCAGGTGACAAGGGTTGTCGCCTGGCAAATGCCAGCAGGTTACGCGTTAACCCAGCTCCACGTTCAGCGGCGCTGCTGATAAGTTTGGCAAGAGGTTGCAGAGAGGGGCTGTCGGACAACTGATCAATTAATAGTTCTGTATTACCGGTGATGACGGTTAACAGATTATTGAAATCATGGGCTATACCGCCCGTTAATTGTCCGATCGCTTCCATACGTTGAGCGAGTTGTAATTGTTGTTGTAAATGTCTTTCTTCGGTGATATCACGTTCTACAGATACCCAATGGGTATACCAACCCGCAGTTAATCCAATTGGGACGCTATTTAGTTCTAACACTATCTCCCGACCACTTTTATGATACTGCGTCAGTTGAGCTCGAATGGGTTGCCAAGTGCTATAAGCAGCCTTAATTTTGCGGAGTTCATTTTTTTCAGTTTTGGGCCCATGCAATATTTGTAGGGTTTTACCAATGACTTCCTGGCGGTTGTAACCGGTTATACGTTCAAAAGCACTGTTCACGAAGACGATATTGGGTTTTTCATGCGAGTAGCGAGAAGCTTCGGTAATAATCACTACATCATTGAGTTGTGATACGGCGCTACGTAATAGCTTAAGCTCCTCACCTTCTCTGCGTTGACGAGTGATATCTCGCAGATAAACCGTTAAACCATTGCTTGACGGATAAATTCTGATATCTAACCACAGTTGTCTGGCTTCATATAAATGTTCAAAAGAAATTACCTGCTGTTGCAATAGCGCTGAAGACAATTTTTTAACCAATAAACCAGCAGGATCAATATCGGTGTTTTCAATTCCTTTATGATCCAATAACGATGAGCGCGTCATGTTAAATAAGGACATTGCTTGGTTATTCACATAACTAAAACGCAAATCGGTACTTAATGTAAAAAAGGCATCGGTGATACTGTCCAGCGTATTTTGTAATTGCTGAGATAACACTTCACTTTGATGTTGAAGCATTTTGGTTTGATGGATATTGATACTCGACCCATACCATTTAGTGATTTGCCCTTGCTCATCACGAATGGCGCTGGCCTGAGCCAAAAACCATTTATATTCTCCATCAAAACGGCGCAGGCGAAATTCGTCAGAATAGGCATCCCCAGTTTTTATGGAATGAAACCAGCGTTCATGGACTCTTTGCTGATCATCCGGGTGCACTAACTCAATCCAGTTATTCAGAATATACGCTTCAGTTTTTCCAAAATACTCGGTGGTAAGAAGAGAAACCGAATCAATTACACCTTCAGCTGAGACCGACCACATAAATTGCAGTGTGCTTTCAGCCAAATAATTAAAGCGACGTTGTTCTTCCGCCAGATTTGCTTCAACAAGTTTATTTTGATGAACATCCTGAATGATGCCTTGAATTTCATTAAGCAACTGATCGTCATGGTAAGCCATGATCCTGAGGCGATATGGTCCATTGTTCACAGCCAGTGAGAACTCACCATCCAGAGGTTTTTTATTTTTTAAGGTGTTATTTAATGCCTGTTGCAGATCTTTTTGTTGCTTATCAACAAACAAGGAAACAAATTGAGTTGGCGAAATTTTGCCGAGATTATTTTGATTAAGCAGTTGGGCAGCTTCTGGACTTAGCAGTAGTTGACCAGAGTTATCGATTTGCCAATAGCCTAATTTTGCAATATTGGCGGCGAGCTTGAGTTGTTGCTGGTTTTTGGCTTGTTGCTGTTGCGCGCGAATAGTGAAGCTGCTGAGCAAAAAGATCGTCATTAAAGCCAACGTGGCGAGTATACGGTTGGCGATAGTTTGGGTTTGAAAAAAGGTTTCCTGACCGGCAGGCATAATAAACATGCCCGCCCAAACCAATATGATACAAATTAAGAATGTCGTCGTAAGGCGACGGAGACTGTTGCCAATACCAGATAGCATAAGGATGGGGGTATACAACACCCCATGCGCAAAGACTGGAATCGTGTATCTATCAGCCAGAAAAACGATTAATAGCAATAAATAAATCAGCCAATCAAAGGCTGAACTATTAATCAATCGGCTAATCGTCTGATTCATATAAAGATGACTCCAGTCATCCGGCTCTAAGTGATAAAAACGCACTTCAAGCGATGAATATACTGTAAACGCACGGAGCGTCACATGCTTTTAATATTTAGTCTTCCAAAAGACTTTTTTGGCTAGTGAATAGTTAAGAGAAAAATATTACGGATAAATATTTTCTTCGGTGACAATAAGATCCATTGGCACATCATGCGGCTGCGGGTGAATACTATTAAGTTGCATCCATTGATAGCCAATACCAATGCTTAAAGGTTTCGCAGAAACGGCTAAGGTTCGATCATAAAAACCACCGCCGTTACCTAAACGATGAAGTTCGTTATCAAAGCCCACCAACGGAATAATGAGCACATCTGGTTGAGTGACTGCGGTATTTTGGGGAACCGGAATGTCCCATACTTCCGCTTGCATGATGGATTCTGGACTCCAGCGACGAAATTGCAGAGCTTGTTTGGAATCGATGATTTTAGGCAAAGCCGCTTGCCAACCTTGTTTGATAAGTCCACAAATAAAATCGCGGCAATCAATTTCGCCGCGAACCGGCCAATAGAAACCGATTATGCCTTTAGGTAGGGGATCAAGAACTGTCTGTAATTTTTTAAATAGCGCCACCTGATGTAGCAGACGAAGATCACTTACCAGCTCAAGCCGTTGTTGCGTTAAACGATAGCGTTGTTCGTTTCGCCATTGTTGCCAGGAGCTCATGCGGATTCCGGTATTTCCAGCAGTTCCTGTAAACGATCTTTATTGAAAATTACATCAGCCAAAGTGTAATCATCCAAGACTTTTAAAAAGGCCGCCTGGGCCTTATGCAATGCATTTCTTAATATGCATGCGGGTTGAATTGGGCAAACAATTTCATCACTAAAGCAGGGCAGTAATTGCAAGTTTTCGGTTTTACGAACCAGCTTTCCGATACCAATATCACCAATCGGGAGCGCCAGCTTCAAGCCACCACCACGACCTCGATGGCTAACGATATAACCATGCTGGACCAACGTTTGAGCAACTTTAGCCAGGTGATTGGATGAAATACCAAAGCGCGACGCTGCATCCTGAATTGTTGCGGGCTGTTTCCCGTGATGTATTGCCAAGTACACCAATAATCTAAGCGCATAATCAGTATGCGTGGTGAGTTGCATTATTCATTGACTCCTAAAAGATGGACCAATACTATGCGTTTTTAAACAGGCATGTAAAATGCCTGTTTAGACAATAGGAGTTCGGCAATGAAGCCAGAAACTTTCGATATTATCCGTCAAACGGTGCCTGTTTTAGAGCAGCATGGCGAAGAATTAGCTGACTGTTTTTACAAAAATATGTTCCGTAATCATCCGGAAGTAAAAGCTTTTTTTAATCCGGCACATCAACATGACGGAACGCAACAACGCGCGTTGGCAGCGGCAATCTGTGCGTACGCTCAACATGCTAATGATCCTGAAAAATTGCGGCAGACAATTGAGTTAATTGCTCAAAAGCATGTTTCATTAGGCATCAAGCCGGAACATTACCCCATCGTTGGGGAGAATTTATTGGTTACACTGAGTGAAGTATTGGGTGAGGCTGCAACAGATGACGTTATTGATGCCTGGGCTGATGCTTACGGCATTTTGGCTGGTGTTTTCATTGATAGAGAAGATGAGTTATACCATCAACAAGAAACAATACATGGCTGGCAAGGTTTTAAACCGTTTACGCTGATTCGACGTCAAGTTGAAAGTAGCAATATCACTTCTTTTTATCTCTGTCCTACTGATCAACATCCCATACAACCATATTTACCAGGCCAATACATCACCCTGAAGGTAACTTTGGCCGACGGTAGCCAAGCGATGCGAAATTATAGTTTGTCTACAGCGCCAAGAGAAGATTACTTTCGAATTAGTGTTAAGAAAGAAACAGCAAATGACTACCATGGCGTCGTATCAAACCAGTTGCATAATAACTTTAAAGAAGGCGACCAGGTGCTGGTGGGGCCGCCCTGTGGTGAATTTACTTTAAAACCATCCTCCTCCCAACAGCGACCAGTAGTGTTTATTGCCGGAGGTGTTGGTATCACGCCTTTGCTAGCCATGTTGCATAGCGGTTTAAAACACGACCACCAACGACCCTTTGTGCTCATTCAATTGGCCAGAAACCAAGAAGTATTAGCGTTCTATGAAGAACTGTCGGTTTTAGCCCACACCTATCAAAATTTTGATTGGCATATTCGCCTAAGCCAACCATCTACAAACACATCATCCACTAAAGTGCATCAAAGCGAAGGTTATCTTGATGGGGCTTTGTTGGAGCAATTGCTACCCAACCCTCAAGCACAGTATTACTTGTGTGGTCCGACCACCATGATGCAAAGCACGATGGCATTACTTCAGCAGCGTGGTGTTGCCAGTACCTCAATATTTGCAGAATTCTTTGGAACAACTCAAACACTCACTATTTGAACTAACTCACCAGTATATGTATCCGCTTATCTTGCAACGAAGCAGATAAGCGGTTTTTATCCACTACTAACCGAAATCTGAATAAGCAATGAAGCTATCCAATTGGCTGCAAAAAATGCAGCAACGTGCAATACATAATCATCCAAAACTAAAAGAGAAGCTAAACGCAAGCTTGGGTGCGTTTACCGCCATTTGGTTATTAATGACTCTCGTCGGCCAATTACAATTGACACTACAAATGGAGTTATTAGTACTTGCTTCAATGGGGGCATCAACCTTCCTACTATTTGTTGTGCCGCATAGTCCCATGGCGCAGCCTTGGCCGTTAATGGCCGGTCATTTAATTGCTGCTGTAATGGGAGTGAGTTGTAACTATTGGATAGCTGAACCGGTGATGGCAACCGCCTTGGCGGTGGGTTTATCGGTATTTTTAATGCATTTTTTGCATGCGTTACATCCGCCCGCTGCTGCTACCGCTATGATTGCGGTCATCGGATTGCCAGAGCAAAGCAGTATCGCTTGGCATTTTGTCTATGCGATTGTCTCTATCAATGCAGCAAGCCTGCTGATCTTATCCTTACTGATTAATAATTTGCTGCCAGGTCGGCATTATCCACATCGGGATAACCACCATAAACATCATGATCAATTTATGAGTCAAACCAACAATAAAACGCTGCTAAATGAAGAGGACTTTCATTGGGCACTTTCAAAAATGGATGCAGTCATAGATGTAGCAGAAACAGACTTAGTCGATTTATATGAGTTTGCTTTAGAGCATGCCGAGCAACGAAATTTAAACCCTGAAATTAAAAATTAATTTTATTCAGTTTGATTTAAGTTTGGTTTTGTAAAGTGGAGCCACCTTAATCGGAAAGGAGTACCAAAAAATGAAAAATTTAAACAAAATGACTTTAGCAACATTACTCGCTTCAGCATTAACTTTGTCAACAGCGACAGCTATGGCAGATGATGATATGGCGACGATGAAGATGCAAGCCGAAAAATTCGGTTTGATAAGCGCTGAAGAAGCGAAAAATATCGCTTTAAAAGAAAAATCTGGCATCGTAACTGATATTGAATTAGATGATATTGATAACGGTGGTGGCTGGGAATATGAAATTGAAGTTGTCCAAGAAGATGGCACTGAATGGGACATTGATGTTCATGCCAAAACCGGTGAACTTCGTAAAGTAGACCGTGATTGATAGTTAATTCTGTCTAAGCGTAAAAAGCAGCGGCCCGTCTTTGACGGGCCGTTTTTTTATGTGTAATAAAATTAAAATAATTTAAAAATTCAGTTTGATTTAATTTTATTTTTATATCGTTAGTCATCATAAATAAAAAGAGGCTAGATATGAAAAAGTTACTAATATCCACATTGGTCGGAACTGCATTAAGTTTTCCAGCTTTCGCAGATGATATAAATGAAATGAATGCAAAAAGTGAGCAATTAAGCCTTATTAGGGTTGAGGAAGCAAAAGCAATTGCTTTGGAAGCCAAGCCTGGCATCGTTGATGATATTGATCTGGAGAATCGTTCATTTTTTGGTGGCTGGGACTATGAAATTGAAGTACTTGGTAAAGATGGTAAAGAGTGGGATGTCTATATCAACGCTGAGACAGGTGAAGTGAGAAAAGTGAGTAGAGATTGGGATTTGTTCTAAAGACAGTTTTGAGGAACCCGCTAAGGCGGGTTCCTTATATGATCAAAGGCAACCGTACTTCCACTTTTAATCCACCCATTGATGATCGACTAAACAGCATCTCGCCGCTATAACTTTCAACAATATCAGCCACAATGGCCAGGCCTAGCCCACTTCCTGGCACTGATTCATCTGCTCTGAAACCACGCTGTACCAATTGCGACAGTTCACTTTCAACACAGCCAATTCCATCATCTTCAACGACAAAACAGCAGTTTTGGTTCTGATAAACACTTATATAGACTCTTTTTCGACACCATTTGCAGGCATTTTCTAATAAGTTGCCTAGCATCTCGAGTAAGTCTTCCCGATCGCCAAAAAACAATAAGCCTGGCTCAATTTCCCAATCGATTATGGGAGATTTTTCGCGATAAAGTAATTGTAATGTTCGGCTTAATTCAGCAATTTCATGTTCAAGCTCAACCTTCTGGCCAGGCATCGGTGAACCCAATAGACGAGCCCGTTTTAATTCTCTCTCAATAACCTGCCCCATATCTCGGCTCACTTGATTCAGAGAAACTTGAATTTCCGGCAGATTTTTTAAAGACGCGTGTTCAGCGGTTTGGTTGAGCAACGTTAAACGGGTTTTAAGTGCGTGAGCTAAATTACCAAGTGCTGCACGTGAACGCTGAGTTTTGCGTGTCATTGTATTTAATAATCGGTTCAGCTCTTCAATCATAGGCTGAATTTCTGCAGGCCCTTGCGCATCTATTTTTGCGGTTTCACCCTTACGCAATCGCGAAAGTTGTTTTTGGATGTTTTGCAAAGGTTGTAGCGCCTTGCCAACAATTAGCCATTGAATAAAAAGCAATAAAGCCAAGCCAATGGCGGAGACTAGCGAATAGAGCATTTGGAACTGAAAAATATCCTCATGCAATTCACTAATATTCTGAGCGACCATAATGGTAAGGCGGTGATCCTGCTTAAAATAACCACGATGTAAGGTGAATAAACGTTCATCATTTGGACCAACCATGGAAGATTGGAGCTTACGACCGCTGGGGAGTTGCTCAATATTTATCGATTCATCCCATAAAGACCGAGATTGCTTGCAGGATTGCTCGGTACAAACAACAAAATAGTGTCCAGAGAAAGGGCGTTGATACAAGCTGCTTAGACGTAATGAATTGAGATCGAACGAGCCATCCGGGTAGATTTCGATACTAGCGAGAAGACCCTCACTTTCACTTTCGAGCCGTTCCAGTAATTGTGTTTCTGTGACGCGCTCAATCACCAATGTTATTAAAGCCCACTGCAATAAGATCAACAGGCTTAAAGTAAACGTCAGACCAAGTGATAGTCGGCGTTTAAGAGAAATCATGCAGAACCGAAAATATAACCTTGCCCTCGGCGAGTTTGAATCAAATCCGTTCCCACTTTTTGCCGTAATCTGTTGACGTAGACCTCGATGACATTACTATCGCGGTCACTGTCATACTCATAGACATGTTCAGTTAAGCGGCTTTTTGAGATCACCTGGCCGGGGTGCAACATAAAATAACGTAATAAACGAAACTCAGTACCCGTCAGAGTAAACTGAGTGCCATTACTTAGTTGAACCGATTGAGCATCTTCATCCAGTTGCAAACCTGCGACCTGCAGTGGTCCGCCACTGATACCTGAACTGCGTTTTAATACAGCACTTATGCGGGCTAACAATTCTTCGGTTTGAAAAGGTTTCGCGACGTAATCATCAGCACCCGCTTTGAAGCCTTGAACTTTTTCTTCCCAGCTGCCTCTGGCCGTCAGGATCACAACCGGCACATGATTATCGCGGCTACGCCAGTTTTGCAAAACTTCCATGCCAGAGCGTTTAGGTAGACCCAGATCCAGAACAATTAAATCATAGGGTTCAATGTCACCCAGCGCTTCAGCATCAATACCATCAACAGATAAGTCGACTGCATAACCTGCTTGGGAAAGCGCATTCTGTAGTGTTGGACCCATTTGCATATCATCTTCAACCAGCAGTATTCGCATTTTTAATCGTCCAGCTCCAGTTCGAGTAAGTCGCCATTAGTTGCGTCAAACTCAAGTTCCCAGACTCGTCCTTGATCATCGAGTATTTCAATTTCGTAGACCAACATACCGTCATCTCGTTCGAGTTCGGTATCAATAACTTCACCGTTACGATAGGTTCTGGCCGTTTCAATAATGCTTTCTAATGGCAGGATCTTTCCAGACTCACGCAGTATTCGAGCTTCAGAATGACTAACATTGTCAGCCATAACAGGACTTACTAGAAACCCTGACATGAGTATCAAACCGATTAATCGGAATGCCGAAACAAATGAACGTTGCATATTTTTCCTAAAAATTAGTCTTCACTGCCACTTTAGCTAAATCAAATTGTATAGATCCAGGCTTAATTTAAGCTTAACTAGTTTTCAGCACATTATTAGTTAGCCCTGTTGAAACCGTTTAATCATATCGCTCATATGATGTGATTGAGTAGATAGGCCATTGGCAGCATTATCAGCAATTTCGGCGCCATGCGATACTTGAGAGGCACTTTCATTAACTTGCACGATATTACGATTAATATCTTCACTAACACTACTTTGCTGTTCAACTGCAGTGGCAATTTGAGTATTCAGTTCATTGATATTGCTCACTTCCTTCGCGATGGTTTCCAGCGCTTGAATAGACGATTTAACATGAAGCTCACTGGTTCCACTGGTTTGCTGACTTTGTTCCATTACTTTCACTGCTTCTTTCACCGCACCATTAAGTTTGCCGATTAAATCCTGAATTTGCTGGGTAGAAAGTTGTGTTTTACTGGCCAAGGAGCGTACTTCTTCAGCAACAACAGCAAACCCACGTCCATGTTCTCCTGCCCGAGCGGCCTCTATCGCAGCATTCAGAGCTAGTAAATTTGTTTGGTCGGCAATGCTGGTAATAACCTCAATAATCTGACCGATATTACGGGTATCTTTATCCAACTGAGCAACCACGGTAGAAATATTACCAATAGCAGCACTGAGATCACTTAGTGAATTGACGGCTTTGGAAGCACTGGAAACACCATTCTTAGAGAGCTCGTCAGTTTCTCGTGCCTTAGTGGCAGCGTAAGCGGCGTTATTAGCAACTTCTTGAATGCTGGCGGTCATCTCCGTCATCGCAGTCGCAACTTCTCCCATTCGCATTGCTTGTTGTTGGATGGCCGATTGAATATCTGCAACTGATTTTGCACTGTTATCGGCTTCTTGTTCGATACTGGCCGCAGAGTCTCGTATACGGCCTAACGTAGTCCCAAGACGACCTTTCAAAAACTCAGCAGTTAATTGGATTTGGCCGATTTCATCCGATCGGCCGGTATAAATTAATGCCATCAATGGATTATTTATTTCTGCGCGTGCACTCGCAGCAGCTTGTTTTAAAGGGGCAAACGCCCAAACTGACAAGCCTAAAAAGATAACTATTGCGATGGCAGCAATAATGGCTGATTTGTAGGGTGCAATTTGCAGTAGAGAACTGGCGACAACAACAGCTAGTAACAGAGCTAATAAATGAGCCAATAAAAAACGATAGTGCAAATTCAAGCGAGAAAACCAACTGCCATCAATTGCCGATTTACCATTATTGAGACGGGCGTAAACTCTCTCTGCTCGTTCAACGCGTTCTCGTGTGGGTTTGGTTCTAACCGATTCGTAGCCAATTACATCGCCGTTTTCAATCACCGGACTAACATAACCATCAACCCAATAGTGGTCACCATTTTTAACACGATTCTTAATAATACCCATCCAATGATGATTGGACTTCATTGATTTCCATAAATCATCAAAAGCAGCTGGCGGCATTTCCGGATGACGAATGACATTATGATTTTTATTGATCAGTTCTTCTGCTTCAAAACCACTGATTTTCTGAAAGGTATCGTTAAAACTGTTGATGATGCCTTTGAGACTGGTAGTGGAGATGATCTCTTCTCCTTCTGGATAAGGCACTTCGTTATTGGTTATTGGAAGATTTTTTTTCATGATGTTGCCCCTCTATTCCATGCTTTGTTATAGCTATTATTGTGATAAAGATTTGCCAAACTGCTTTGTGGAGCAATTTGGCTTTATATCGGCATTCCCATCGCTGACTTTAAGCAAACAAACTTAAACCCTTCATTTTTATAATTTAAATATGTTCAGCTTAATTGGTAGAGTAATGCAGGAAAATAAAAAAATCAGTAATTAGCTGATTCAAAGCAACAATTTTTTACGCTAAGGTAAGGTTAATAACCCAAAAATGTAGAGGAGAAACACCGTCTATGTCTGATTCAACATCCAAACTGTCTCATGCAGATTTGAGTGAAACTCGTCGTAGTCAAACACAAACGGTAGCTCCTCCTACGATATTGAAAGAAGCGGCGGATCTGGCCGGCGTCAGTTTCAATGGTGATCATCCTTGGGATATACAGGTTTTTGATTCTAGAGCCTACCGCCGCATTTTGACTCAAGGGTCGCTTGGCTTCGGTGAAAGCTACATGGATAACATGTGGGAATGCCATGAACTCGATGAGTTGTTTCATCGCTTACTGAAAGTCAATATCGAAAAGCATTTGGGGAGTGTGGCTAAATTCAGATTATATTTTGAAATTTTCAGACAAAATTTATTCAATCGTCAAACCAGTAAACGCGCTTATGAAGTAGGGAGAAAGCACTACGATACTGGTAATGATATTTTTCAGGCGATGCTCGATCCCACTATGAGTTATTCCTGCGGATATTGGGCCAAGGCAGATAATTTGGCTCAGGCACAAATCGACAAGCTGGACTTAATCTGTAGAAAACTCATGCTTAAACCCGGTGAGCGAGTGTTAGAAATTGGTTGTGGTTGGGGCAGCTTTGCCCAATATGCTGCCCAACACTACGGTGTAGAAGTCCTGGGTATTACTATTTCAAAAGAACAGCAAACATTGGCTCGCGAACGTTGTGAAGGATTACCGGTCACCATTGAATTAATGGATTATCGTGATCTAAATGGTCAATTCGACAAGATTGTATCCATTGGCATGTTTGAACATGTGGGACCTAAAAACTATCCGGTATATTTTGAAAGTGCATTGAAGTTGTTAAAGCCCGAGGGACTCTTCTTGCTACATACCATCGGTATCTATGCCACTTCATTAAAAGTCGATCCATGGATTGATAAGTACATATTTCGTAATGGAAAATTACCTTCAGCTGAAGAATTGGCGGGTGTACTGAATAGTCGTTTTGTCATAGAAGACTGGCACAATTTCGGCACTGATTACGATAAAACGCTGATGGCGTGGTGGGAAAATTTTGATAAAGCCTGGCCTGATTTATCAATGCATTACGACGAACGGTTTTACCGTATGTGGAAATACTATCTTCATAGCTGTGCTGGATTCTTTCGAGCCAAACAGGGCCAATTGTGGCAGCTGGTATTAAGTAAGCATGGTCGCGAAGGTGAATATCGCTCGTTACGCTAACTAGACATTTAATATCATTATTAATCGTCATAGCCGATTGTTGATATTGGAATTAGTTGTTTTGCCGATTCGGTTTTTTGACCTATAGTAGGGAAAAACTCACGTAGATGGGTCTTATTTATTGCCCTCAAGGAGGCGAACATGGCAGACAAACCAAAACTCACAACAATTGGTGGTGCACCCGTTGTAGATAATCAGAACAGTATGACAGCCGGTCCACGCGGCCCGTTGTTAATGCAGGATGTCTGGTTTCTCGAAAAAATGGCCCACTTTGACCGTGAGGTCATTCCAGAAAGACGCATGCATGCTAAAGGTTCGGGTGCTTTTGGCACATTCACCGTTACGAACGATATAACGCAATACACACGTGCCAAAATCTTTTCTGAAGTGGGTAAAAAAACGGAATTATTTGCACGCTTTTCCACCGTAGCAGGTGAGAGAGGTGCAGCGGATGCAGAGCGTGATATCCGTGGCTTTGCTGTCAAGTTCTATACCGAAGAAGGTAATTGGGATATGGTCGGCAATAACACGCCGGTCTTCTTTTTACGAGATCCTCTAAAATTTCCGGATCTCAATCATGCTGTAAAACGTGATCCAAAAACCAACATGCGTAGCGCCCAGAATAATTGGGATTTCTGGACCTTATTACCTGAAGCACTCCATCAGGTCACGATTGTAATGAGTGATCGCGGTTTGCCGAAAAGTTACCGCCATATGCATGGTTTCGGTAGCCATACTTATAGTTTTATCAATTCCAGTAACGAGCGGTTTTGGGTGAAATTTCACTTCAAATGTATGCAGGGCATTGAAAATCTAACAGATGAAGAAGCGGCTAAACTCGTTGGTGAAGATCGTGAAAGCCATCAGAAGGATTTGCTAGAAGCAATTGATCGCGCTGATTATCCTCGTTGGGAATTAAAAGTTCAGGTCATGCCGGAAAAGGATGCTGACACTTATCACGTTCACCCATTTGACCTGACAAAAGTCTGGCCACATAAGGACTATCCATTGATTGATGTGGGCGTGATGGAGCTTAATCGTAATTCTGAAAACTACCATGCAGATGTTGAGCAGTCAGCATTTACTCCTGCCAATGTTGTGCCGGGTATTAGTTTTTCGCCAGATAAAATGTTGCATGGACGGTTGTTTTCTTACGGTGATGCCCATAGATATAGATTAGGGGTTAATCACCATCAGATACCGGTGAACACGCCACGCTGTCCGTACCATAGCTATCATCGCGATGGCGCTATGCGTGTCGATGGCAACTATGGAAGTACCAAAGGCTATGAACCTAATAGCTATGGCGAATGGCAGGAACAACCTGATTTCAGTGAACCACCGTTAGCCATCAATGGTGCTGCAGATCATTGGAACTTTAGGGAAGATGATGATGACTACTATTCACAACCAGGCAATCTATTCCGTTTGATGACGCCAGAGAAACAGCAAGTGCTGTTTGAAAACACGGCAAGGGCCATTGACGGAGCAGACGATGAAGTAAAAAAACGTCATATTCGCAATTGTCTAAAAGCTGATCCGGCCTACGGTAAAGGTGTAGCGGATGCGATTGGTATTTCGCTGAATGATGTGAACTAAACAGATATGGATCATGGTCGTCGTGATGTCACGGCAGACTTCGAATTTTATCAGGAGGTAAATGTATGAGTTCGATTGATATTGGTATTAATAAAAAAGACAGAGAAAAGGTAGCTGAAGGCCTGAAGAAATTGCTTGCTGACACCTATACCCTGTATTTACAGACCCATAACTTTCATTGGAATGTGACAGGCCCTCGGTTCCGTGAACTACATCTTATGTTTGAAGAGCATTATGTCGAATTGGCAACGGCTGTTGATGATATCGCGGAACGAATCAGAACCTTGGGTGTCTCAGCACCAGGTACTTATAAAGCATTTGCCGAATTAAGTTCGATCAAGGAAAAGGATGGTGTTCCTGATGCGGTGGAAATGACAGAAACTCTGACGCACAACCACGAATTAGTGGTAAAAACCTGCCGTGAAGTATTGAAAGTGGCAGAAGCAGCAGATGATGAATCGTCGTTGGCATTAGTATCAGACCGCATGCGGATCCATGAAAAAACGGCCTGGATGTTACGGGCAATGACGCAGTAGCAAGAAGTACTTTTTTTCTCTCTCAAATTTTAAGACCGCCCTCGGGCGGTCTCTTTTTGTCTGCAATATGGGGTTCACACCTAAGGGATACTTTTAGAGGTGAGCACAATCATCTTATCTACTTGCATATCTTCCATGCTATAAGCAATGCCACCCGTGCCATGCCCAGAATGTTTTAACCCGGCAAATGGCATCCAATCAACCCTGAATGCAGTATGTTCATTAATCATCACAGCCGAAGCATCCAATCAACCCTGAATGCAGTATGTTCATTAATCATCACAGCCGAAGCATCCAGTCGCTCTGCTACATACATGGCATTATCAATATTTTGGCTATAAACGGATGCCTGAAAAGCAAAGTCGAGGCTATTGGCTTCTTTTATGGCTTCATCAACATCCTGATAGGGGTAAACGCAGACTACTGGACCAAAAATTTCGTTTTTGGAGACTTTAGCATCAGCAGGTGGATCGAATATAACAGTGGCTGAATAACAATTGTTTTCCAATGTGGTCCCACCAGATAATAATTCTGCACCCTGTTTGACGGCTTCCTGTACCCAGTCATTCACACGGGTCACTTCACTGCTACGGATTAAAGGCCCAATTTCAGTTTGATCCGATAACGGATCACCGATCTGCATTTTATTGCCTGCCGCCGCTAATTTTTCGGCTAAATCACGGGCAATAGAGTGATGAGCAAAAATACGTTGTACTGATACACACACCTGACCGGCATGATAGAAGCTGCCTTTAGCCAGTCCGGGTATTGCGGCATCAACATCAGCTTTTTCATCAACAATGACTGGTGCTACACCACCGTGTTCCAATGCACATCGAGTGCCTGCCGCCAGCTTGGAGCGCAAATACCAGCCCACTTTGGCACTGCCGATAAAGCTGACAAAAGCCACTTTGGGATCGGTGGCGAGTTGTTCTGCAACTTGATGGTTTTCGGTTAATAAAGCCTGACACCATTCAGCTGGCAAACCAGCTTGGTGGAAGATCTCGACCAAACGGAAACAAGATAACGGTGTGTTTTCTGCGGGCTTAACAATGACCGGACAGCCTGACGCAATCGCTGGACCGACCTGATGAGCAATTAGATTTAACGGATGATTAAAGGCGCTGATGGCCACCACTACGCCAATCGGTTCTTTATGTAACATCGTCAAACGGTGTTGAGAAGCCGGATTTACACCCATTGGAACGGGATGTGAAGTTTGATGGCGCAGCGTATCCATACAATGACGAATGCTGTCGATACAGCGCACCATTTCAACTTTAGAATCAATCAATGGCTTACCGCCTTCTTCGGCAGCGCCTTTGGCCAACTCCTCAGCTTGTTGCTGCATTAATTCGATTGATTTTTCTAATATAGAGATACGCTGAGTAACAGAAAGCCATTTGCTTCTATCAGTAAATAAATTGTGTGCGGTGTGTAAAGCGGTTTCGACGGCACTGCTATCAGCCACATCTACCGTGGCGATAAGCTGATCATTGAAGGGATTGGTTACATCAATCTTAGCCCATTGCTTGGCTTTTACACCGGGTAAGCTCAGAGCGAAGTGGGGAGCGGTAGACATAAGGCTTCCTTATAAAATGCAGATTTTTTGTTTCAACCCCTCATTGAGAATTGAGTGGTTGAGAGAGTAGTCGATGGCGACATCAATTAAATGTACACCAGGGGTGTTAATGGCTTCACGCAGCATTTTATCAAACTCGATATAGCTACTGGGGCGATGACCAAAGGCGCCATAACTGTCAGCATATTTCACAAAGTCGGGATTGTTAAAACTCAAACCGAAGTCATTAAACCCCATGCCCTGTTGTTTCCATTTGATCATACCGTAAGCATTATCATTCAAAATGATGACCACTAGATCCAGCTTAAGCCGCACTGCAGTTTCCATTTCCTGTGAGTTCATCATAAAGCCGCCATCGCCACATACAGCAACGACTTTACGTTCAGGGTGCAATAATTTAGCTAACATCGCTGTAGGCAAACCAGCCCCCATGGTTGCCAATGCGTTATCTAATAATAAGGTGTTGTTTTCATAACACTGATAATTGCGGGCAAACCAGATTTTGTAGAGCCCATTATCCAGCGCCAGGATATCTTTTTCGCCAAGTGCTGCACGAATTGTGGTCACGGCGCTTTGCGGCAAAATCGGAAAGCGATCATCTTCACTATATAAACCAAGCCGTTGCTGAACTTCTTGTTTTACGCGATAGAAATAGGAAAAGTCCCAATTTGATTGTGGTGATAATGCATCAGAAAGACGGTTGATAGAGGTAGCCAGATCGCCGATAACATCCAGCTGTGGAAAGTAAACCGGATCGACCTCAGCTGGTTGAAAATTGATATGAATAACCGGTGCGCCGCCGTCTTTCATAAAGAAAGGAGGCTTTTCCACCACATCGTGACCCACATTGATAATCAGATCGGCCCGTTCAATAGCACAATGCAAGTAATCAGACTCAGATAAAGCGGCTGTGCCCAGGTAGCTGTCATGACGTTCATCAATAACGCCTTTACCGAGCTGGGTGTTAAAGAATGGAATACCCGTTTTTTCGACAAACCGAGTTAATGCTTTACTGGCACGTTTACGATTTGCGCCGGCACCAATCAATAACAGCGGCATATTGGCTTTGCGGATCATTTCCAACGCATCTTTTATCGCCGTGTTATCGGCATCCGGACGTCGAATATTTTCCACCACATAAATTCTGTCCTGAACTTCCTCGGCTGCAATATCTTCGGGTAACTCGATATGCACAGCACCTGGACGTTCCTGAACTGCAATACGACAAGCCTCTCGCACCACAGCACCAATGGTATTGCCATGTACCACCTGTTTGGTGAACTTGGTGATGGGACGCATCATATTGACGATATCAACAATCTGGAATAAAGCCTGTTTACTGGCCTTAATCGGTTTTTGCCCGGTAATGATCAGCATCGGCATACCGCCCAGCTGGGCATACGCCGCCGGGGTAATCAGATTGGTTGCACCAGGCCCCAATGTTGATAAGCAGACTCCGGGCTTGCCTGTTAACCGTCCGTAATTTGCAGCCATAAATCCCGCACCTTGTTCATGTCGGGTAATGATCAGTTTGATGGTGGAATGTTGTAATGAATCAAGGAAATCGAGGTTTTCTTCGCCAGGGATACCAAAAATATATTCGACCCCTTCGTTTTCTAACGCTTTAACCAGCAGATCAGATGTTTTCATGGAGTGTTCCTAGGTCCTCTGAGTGGGCGGAGCAATCATCGCGTCATTGCTTGGTTGTACCATAAATAATCAAGGCATCACAGACCTTATTGAGTGAGGACAGCTATTTCTACCCTTCGGTTGCGTGCTCGACCAGAATCCGTGTCATTTTCTGTGATAGGACGTGTATCGGCGTAGCCTTCAACACGAAATCGTTCAGCTTGATATTCAGGATAGCGCAAGAGTTCATGTAATACAGAAGTTGCCCGTGATCCTGATAATTCCCAGTTGGAACGATATTGAGATGTACTGAGAGGCCTGTTATCAGTATGCCCGGAAATGACTAAAGGATCATCCGTCTCTGCCAGAGCTTCCGCAATAGTTTTCAATACTGGTAAAAAGGCGGGTTTAATTGAAGCAAGCCCAGAGGGAAAAGATGCTTGTTCATCAATAGTGATAACCACTCTATCTTCACGAGTTTCTACTTGCAATATTCCTTCATCAATTTGTTTTTGCAATGCTTGTTTAATTTGCATCAACTGGCGTTGCTGCTTGGCTTGCAAATACAAATTGAGATCATTGGTATTAAGAATGGGTTTAGTTGGATCGCCCGTCTGTCTCACTTGTTGAATAACGGTCACATCAGAAGGGTTTGGCGAAAAGGTTTGTTTTATAATGGAGGTTCCCATTGGAATAGTTTCTGGTACTTCAGGGGGAGTAACCCCATAAGCATTATCCATTGATTGAGCCACCATTTTTAAGCGGATAACATCCAATTCCGACATCGATAAAAGCAACACAAAAAAGCACAATAACAACGTCATTAAATCAGCAAACGTAGCGATATAGGCAGGGATAACTTTACGTTTTACCATTCGATTTGAAGCACTAGGCGTCCGTTTTTGATTGATCATCTGTCCATTAACCAATTCATCCAGATTTTCAAAATTGGCAGATGGAATTAAGGCAGTATTTATGCGAGGTTTCATTGTTACTGTAAGTGCCTGATAAATCAAGGTTTGGGAGGAAAAGGGTGATGAATGTTAACCTTTATTCCTAAGCTCACGTTGTGATGCACACCTCAGCATTAAGTAATTAATTTTTTTTATAGTGATAAATAGTCTAATAATGAACTTTCAATGTAACGTATCCAGCCAGCTATGCTCTGCTGGCAAAGGGTTCTGACGGATGAGTAATGCGATTTTTAATAGCAACTAAACTGGTTTTTAATAGCATGATTGCCACCATCGCATTGCTCATTTTGGTGGCGGCGATTTATCTGGATCATGTTATTCAGGATCGAACAGCCAATGCTCTGCAATCGAAGGTTCAACAACAATTAAGTCACTATCACAACAATCTAGTCACTAACTTACAAAATCACATTCAAATTGTCAGAGGTTTGCCGGGCTTGTTTGCGGTTAATCCACAATTAACGCAAGCACAGTTTGAAATTGCCATGAGTCATTTGATTGGCAAGCACACTCAGTTACGTAATGTCGCTGCTGCTCCGGATATGGTGATTCGCTATATGTATCCCGTGGCGGGCAACGAGCAGGCTATAGGTTTGGATTATCGTCAAGAACCTTCCCAATCTGCGGCTGCAGAGCGCGCCCGAGACACTCGAAAATTAGTCCTGGCAGGTCCACTTGAGTTAAAACAAGGCGGTTTGGGCTTAATCACCCGAATACCCGTTTATCTGTTTGATGAAACGGGACAAGAATATTTCTGGGGCATCATCTCTGCGGTTATTGATGCTGAAAAGTTTTTTGAAGCATCTGGTTTAAATAATACGGAGTTACCAATAGATATTGCCATCCGTGGCAAAGATGGTCTTGGCGCCCAAGGTGAGGTGTTTTTTGGTGATGCCGCCTTATTTGAAAATGAGCCATTAACCATGCCGTTGGCTCTGCCGGAAGGTTATTGGTCACTCGCCGGACAACCAAAAGGTGGCTGGAACGCCAATAAAAACAGTGTATGGCAATCCAGAATCTTGATATATGGAACAGCCCTGGCCGTTTTTGCCTTATTGACGGCCTTTATTCGCTTTATGTTTTCAGCGTCTTTGGCCAATCTAAAATTCAGGCAAGTAATTGATTCCTCTCCAGTTCCCTACATTTTGGTCGGACGAGACCGTAAGATAAGTTTTATCAACCCAGCATTTACCGGGCTTTATGGCTATTCCTTGCGTGATTTACCGACACTGGCATTATGGTGGAATAAAACAAATATACCCAAAAGCTTATTGAAAGCTATTAATGATTGGTGGGACGCCAATCTTGGTGCAAAAACCTTACCTAAAGCTTCTGTTGAACTTAATATCACATGTCTGGATGGTAGTGAGCGACTTGCCTTGCTTTCTGTGTCACCGTTACATGATGCGGTGAATAATGAGCTATTGCTGGTGGTGTATGACATCACCACCCATAAATTGGCCGAGCAGCAAATCCATTTTTCAGAACAGATTTTCAGTCAGGCGCATGAAGGCATTGTGCTCACCGATACTCAAGGCCGTATTCTGCAAGTTAATCCTGCTTTTACCGAAATAACCGGCTATTCCGTTGAAGAAGCTCTGCAAAATACGCCTGCCATGTTGAAATCAGGCAAGCATGATGATGCGTTTTTTCAGCAAATGTGGCAAAGCCTGGAAAGTAAAAATTACTGGCAAGGTGAAATCTGGAATCGTCACAAAGAGGGGCATTTATATGCCTTGATGTTGACGATTTCTTTAATGAAAGATCCACACGGCCATACCCAACACTATGTGGGTTTGTTTTCTGATATCACCCAGTCCAAGGTACAGCAGGAAAAGCTTGAGTTAATGGCGCATTACGATGTGCTGACCCATTTACCTAATCGGATATTGTTTGCTGACAGATTCGCTCAGGCGGTCGCCCATAGTCAGCGGTTGGGCACTTGGTTAGGTGTTTGCTTTTTGGATTTGGATGACTTTAAACCGGTCAACGATACTCACGGCCATAATGTTGGTGATTTATTGCTGGTTGAAGTGGCCAATCGTTTACGGGCTAGTGTGCGAGAAGAAGATACCATTTCCCGCTTTGGTGGGGATGAGTTTGCTATTTTATTCAGAGATATCAATTCTTTTGAGCAGTGTGACCAGTTGCTGACCAGATTGCATCAGGCCTTGGCTGAGCCCTATTGGATAAATAATCTTCGGATTATGATCAGTGCTTCCAGTGGTATCGCCTTGTATCCCATGGATAACGTTGATTTAGATACGTTGCTGCGCCATGCAGACCAGGCCATGTATCAGGCAAAAATCACTGGACGGAACACTTTCAGACTGTTTAATCCCGAGATTAATCAAAAAGTTGTACATAAACATAATGTTGTTCAACGCCTCCGCGAAGCCTTGCTGAACAACGAGTTTGTTTTACATTATCAACCGGAAATCAACATGAAAACCGGCGAAATCATTGCAGTAGAAGCATTGATTCGTTGGCAGCATCCGGAGCGGGGATTGCTCTATCCCAATGAGTTTCTGTCTGATGTCGAAGGCAGTGAATTGGAATTTGATTTGGGCTTGTGGGTTATTGATTCCGCGTTACAGCAGTTGCAACAATGGCAGCAGAACGGCTTATCGATCTTGGTAAGTGTCAATATTGCCGCAAATCACTTGCATGCCAATAACTTCATCGAATCCCTACAACAAACCTTGAGCCGCTTTCCAGATATTAAACCGGCCTCATTGCAATTGGAAATTCTGGAAAGTGGTGCATTGGGTGATGTGCAGCTGCTGAGTCGGATCATTGATGAGTGTCGTGAGTTGGTTGGTGTGCAGATTGCTCTGGATGATTTCGGTACCGGCTATTCTTCATTAACTCATCTTCGCCATTTGGCGGCAAACTCAGTGAAGATTGATCAGAGTTTTGTCCGGGATATGCTGGTGGATGCCAATGATTACAACATTGTGGAGGGTGTGATTAGTTTGGCTAGGGCATTCAATCGACAGGTTGTCGCTGAAGGCGTCGAAACCATTGAGCATGGTCTAATGTTGTTATCAATGGGCTGTGAACTGGCGCAAGGTTATCAAATAGCCCGTCCAATGCCTGCCGCTGATGTTCAAGGCTGGTGCCAACAGTTTGAACTGGAACCTGCATGGAAGGCGCAAGTGCAGTCTGTGAAACGGGCTAAAAAATTATCAAACTAAATGAATCTGCTGCCAGGTTGAATTTATCGTTACTAAATAACTCAAAGTAGTTTGGTTCATTAAAACTATTGGAGCTCGATATGTCTCGTGACTTAACCAAATGGTGTTTCATCTTTCTCATTCTTCTTCCATTTATCAATGGCTGTGCATCACGATCGCAGAGTAATTATTATGCCGATGAGGTAGGAGAAATCATGGCCATTGAGGATGTTTGGATCATCTCATCGCGAATGGTCAAAATTGAGGGCTTAGGCGATAAACGGCCTGGTTGGGGGGCAGCAGTAGGCGCTACAGTTGCAGGAGCTTCGGCTTATGGCATTACTCAGGCAGATAATCCGGCTGGTGTGGCGATTACAATTATTGCTTTAGTCGGTGGGGCGTTGGCGGGACAGCTTTTTGATGAGAAGATAAAGTCAGAGCTCGGCGTAGAATATATCTTGGACAAGCCCACGGGTAACAAGATTGCCGTCATTCAAGCGGTAGAAAGTGCAGACGAGATGTTACCCGCCAAAACACCAGCTTTATTAATGCGAGGTAGAAGCGGCTACTATCGCGTTATTCCACAATAATTTTTTCTAATACATTTAATCCGATCAACTTCAATAGGTTTGAAGCGGAAGAGATTTTTTATGTCAGATCAACGTTTTATCCAACAGTCGAGAAATCAATGGAGTTCTGAGCCAGCCTTTATTGCTTCTATGGCCGCTGCTGCGGTGGGGCTTGGCAACTTATGGCGATTTCCCTATATCGTAGGCGAAAACGGTGGCGGTATTTTTGTCATCGCCTATCTACTCGCATTATTTATTGTTGTTTTGCCCATTATGATGTTGGAGGTGGCTGCTGGGCGACTTACTCACGGCAATACCGTGGCGACCTTCAGGCAAATTAACCGGCTGGGAAGCTCTTACGGTTGGTTTGTTGTGAGTATTACCATTGCCATTACCAGCTATTATTTAGTCATTACTGGGTGGACATTAGGCTATAGCATTGATGCGGCTCGAGGAGAGTTGCGAGTCTTTGATGAGTTTACTCAGGGCTATAACAGTTTTTGGTATTTTCTGGGCATTATCGCATTGGCTTCTATCGTTTTAATCAAAGGGCTAAAAGCGATTGAAGGTCTGTCAAAGTTTCTGATGCCGATATTACTCATCGTGATGATTTTTCTGGTGGTGACCGCCAGCAAAACATCTGGATGGCAGCAAACCGTGAATTTCTTCTTTGAGTTTGACTGGACAAAAATGGGCAATGGCGAATTATGGGTATTTGCTTTTGGGCAGGCATTTTATACGTTGGCAATTGGTCAAGGTTATTTGATCACTTATGGCAGCTATATTCCCCGTAAAACTAATCTTCCCAGAGCCTGTATTATCGTTGCGATGTTTCAAACTGTAGTGGCACTGCTCGCTGCCTGGATGATTTTCCCTTTTGTGTTCAGTCAAGGCTTATCGCCTGATGAAGGTACTCAATTAGCATTTGCTACCATGCCTAAGGTATTTGCCGAGCTTTCCGGTGGCTCAATTATCGGTATAGTTTTCTTTACATTATTTTTTGCTGTGGCGTTTACCTCAACACTTGCAGGCTTAAAGGTCATTGTTTCAGCCTTTACAGAAGAATTTTCTTTGACCAATCTCAAAGCCGTCATGCTCGTTGCAGCCTTAATGGTGCTATTCGGATCAGCATCAGCATTAAGCTTTACCCCGCTCAATTTACAAATTGCAGGTGAACCCGTGTTGGACATAGTGGATCGCATTGCAGGTGGCAATGTCATTTTGTTGTCTGGAGTCATTGGAGCGGCATTATTTTGCTGGTTTATCCCTCCAATTAGAATTCATTCGGTGTTAGGAACAGACTCTCATTGGTGGGAATGGCGTATTTATCTGGTCGGTCGTTTCCTACCGGTCGTGATATTGGTGGCATTGGCAATGAGGTATTTTCGTTAGTCGCCGATAATCCTAGCCATGCCGTTAGGTTAATGAAATTAGGTCGTTAACCTGGGTAAATTGTTATTCAATATTGCTATGGTAGTCTTGATAGATAGTCGATCCTCGCTGGGAGCTTGTTTCTTGTATGCATGACAAAAAAATTATTCGCCTTAAAGAAAATTGTTGGCGTTATGTCAATGCTGATAGAGCAGCATTACTGGTAGATGGTGAGAATTACTTTGGAACGCTTCATAACGCTATCAGTCAGGCCCAATATGCCGTTTACATATTGGCATGGGACATCGATAGTCGGTTGGAGTTACTCCGTGGAAAGCAAAAATCTGATCTCCCCGCGGAATTAGGTAATCTAATAAATACCTTGCTCGATAAACGACCTGATTTAAATGTTTATATTCTGAACTGGGATTGGGCCATGCTCTATACGCTTGAGCGAGAATGGTTGCCTTTGTTCAGGCCCGGCTGGAAAAAACAAGATCGTCTGCATTATCAGCTAGATGGTGAGTGTCCATTTGGAGGTTCGCAGCACCAAAAAGTTGTTGTTGTTGATGACAAACTAGCTTTTTGTGGTGGCATTGATCCCGGAAAACATCGTTGGGATACCAGTGAACATGCCCCTGAAGATCATCGGCGTATTGATCCGGATAAGGAAGCTTATCCGCCGTTTCATGATATGCAGATGATGGTGGATGGTGAGGCAGCCAAGAACCTTGCCGAGCTCGCACGAGACCGTTGGTTCAAAGCAACAGGAGAACAGCTTCCAGAAATTAAGCAAGACGGCAAAGATATCTGGCCGGATGATATTGAACCTGATTTTCATAAAGTGAACATCGCCATCGCCCGGACCCTGCCTGAGTTTAAAGGTCAAGCTGAAATTACTGAAGTCGAAACGTTATATTTGGATGCGATCGCCGCGGCGAAAAATCTAATTTATATAGAAAATCAGTATTTTACATCATGGAAAGTCGCTGAAGTCTTAGCGCAGCGCTTAACTGAGGACAAGGGACTGCAAGTGGTGATTGTATGTCCGAAAATGACAGGGGGATGGCTTGAACAACACACCATGGATGTATTGCGTTCCAGAGTGAGCAGAAAGTTATTTGAGGCTGACAAGTATGGACAGCTTAGGGTGTGTTATCCCCACTATGAGGATTTGGGAGAAGCCTACATTAGTTTGCATAGCAAACTGCTCATTGTGGATGATGTTTTTCTGCGTGTCGGTTCAGCCAATCTGAGCAACCGGTCGATGGGATTGGATAGTGAATGTGATTTGGCAATCGAAGCAGAAAACGAAGAACAGACCCATGCGATAAAAGCATTTCGTCAGCGTTTACTCTGTGAGCATCTCGGACTGAGGAGCGATGAGCTTGAAGATCTGCTATCAGAGCATGGATCATTGATCACGTTAATTGATGCCCGAGAAAATGCCTCTAGAACACTTCGCTCATTGGACTGTGAGATTGATGAAGACATTGATGGTTTGACCCCAACAGCTGATTACATCGATCCTGAACGACCAGTCGATTCAGTTCAAATGAGCCGTAAGCTGGTGCCGATAGACGAACCAAAATCCCCCAAAAAACAAATTATTATCGCAGCACTGGTTTTACTGGCAGTCATTGCCATGACGGCATTATGGAAATGGACACCGTTAAATGAACTTTTGACGCCAGAAAACATGAAACAGTGGATCAGTGCTTTAAATGACAATCCATTTACGCCTGTCATTGTCATCACCGTATTTGCGATTGCTGGTCTTATCGCTATCCCGTTGACCTTATTGGTTGTTACCGTTGCTATTAGTTTTGGTGCATGGCCTGGCAGTATTTATGCACTTGCAGGGTCATTATTAAGTGCAACTTTGGCCTATATCTTAGGCCACTGGTTGGGGCGCACTAGTGTGTCTGAAATGGCCGGCTCAAAATTAAATCGTTTATCTAAAAGGTTAGCAAATCATGGTGTGATGGCAATTATTACCGTCAGGATTATTCCCGTAGCACCTTTTACATTGATCAATTTGGTGGCTGGAGCGTCTCACATAAAATTTAGAGATTTTATCTTAGGGACTTTAATTGGAATGTTGCCCGGTATCTTGGCAATAACCGTTTTTGCCAACTCTTTACTCAGAGTTGTTCAGCAACCCGAACCAATAGAAATTGCCGTGTTCGTAGTGGTGGTATTTTTTATTGGTGCCTTACTGTACGGCGTTAAAAAATGGCTGAATAGAATTTCAACAGACACGTGACTGAAATAACCCCACCAAAAACACTCACAATAGCGACTTATAATATTCATGCCTGTATTGGAGCGGATGGTCGTTTTGATCCCGCAAGAATTGCTGCGGTTATACGAGAGCTTGATGCCGACATTATTGCCTTGCAAGAGGTCGAGCATCACTCTATTGATGATCTGGATCTGTTGGAATATCTCGCTTATCAAACGGGGCATGAAGCAATAGCTGGTCCGACTTTGTTTCGGGAAACCCGTCATTATGGCAATGCTTTGCTCAGCCGACTGCCTATAAGATCATTCAAACATATCGATTTATCGGTAACAGGGTATGAACCACGAGGCGCTATAGAAGCCACGTTTGATGCTTCGGGCTATGAATTACAAATCATCGCCACACATCTAGGTTTGAAACCGGCAGAACGACGTTGGCAAGTTAAACAGTTATTAGATCTTAAATCGCAACAAGAAGCTGATATTAGTTGTTTATTAGGCGACGTAAATGAGTGGTTACTCTGGGGTAGACCATTGCGCTGGCTGCATCGACATTTTAGTAAGCAACCCCATTTAGCGACGTTTCCGGCCCGCTGGCCGATTTTTGCTTTAGATCGAATCTGGATTGCCCCACAACGGTGCCAAATTAAATTATCGGTTCATAAATCTGCATTAGCATACCAAGCCTCGGATCACTTACCTTTAACCGCAAAAATAATTTTCTGAAAAAAGGCATTAAATCGGTTTCTATTATTGCCCTACTGAAGATTTACGACTATCTTTGACAAGATTATTTCAGAGGCGTGTATGACTTATTGTGTAGCCATTACCTTAGATGCCGGATTAGTGCTGACATCCGATTCCCGAACCAATGCCGGAATCGATCAGGTGAGTACTTATAGCAAAATGACACGTTTCGAAACGCATGCAGACCGGTGTTTAGTGTTGTTGAGTGCAGGTAATTTAGCGACGACACAATTTGTGGTGGAGCAGATCCACCGGGATATCCATGAAGGCCAAGCGCGAAATCTCAATACCTTAAGTTATTTATCCGATACCGCCGACTATATCGGTGAAATTCTCAGCAGCCGTATTCGCCGATACTCTGAAAATGAAGCATCTGGCTTTGCCCCAGAAGCGACTTTGTTACTGGCTGGTCAAATTCAGGGTGGCCCTCCGCAGGCTTACATGATTTATCCACAGGGCAATCATATCACTAGCTCGAAAGAGACCCCTTATTTGCAGATTGGTGAAAGCAAATATGGCAAACCGGTTTTGGATCGTTTTATCCGGCCGGATACTTCTCTGCTGGATGCGGCCACCTGTTCACTGATTTCCATGGACTCCACCATGCAGAGTAATGTCAGTGTCGGTCCACCGATTGAAGTGCTGATGTATAAAAAAGACAGTTATGATCTAAGTGCTCACTATCGGTTTGGCGTCGAGAATGCCTATCTGATTGAATTAAGAAAGGCTTGGGGTGATAAACTCCGTCAAGCCTTTACCGAGATGCCTAGATTCAGCGAACAGTAAGTAATAATGTGGTTAAAGGTTACTCTCGATGCATCAAATCATGAATAAATTGCAGTTTCTTTTGTACTTTAGTTGAAACCACAAAGGGATAAGCATCGACATTACCGATACTTCTATTCAGCGCGTTTAACACCAACACCAATTGCATCCATTCCGATAACCATACATGAAATTCCCGATCCATCTCGGCCTGTCTAATAACGTCAAAGGCTACAGCCGTTTCCAACGTTTCGTGCATTAAAAGATAATGTGCCCATGTTTCCGCCCAGTCCTCAAGCGCATGTGCACTGGCGTAGGCCGAGATATATTCCTGTTGAAAATCTTCGGGGGGACCAGCCTCATAATAAGCCGCTAACGCCTGCGGATAATCAACGGTATCATCACCGAATAACGCTTTAAAATCGTTATAAATTGACTGATTTTTAATCAATTTATCCCAATAAAAATGACCGATTTCATGGCGGAAATGACCTAATAATGTTCGATAAGGTTCATTCATCGCCTCACGCGCAGCTTCGCGATAGCTATTATCGGCCTCGGAAGCATTAAGCGTGATGACGCCTGCAGCATGACCACTGAAAACCTGCTCATGGCCATCAATAGGATTACTTATCTGATCTTCCAGAAAGTGAAACTGTAGTCGCTGAATATCATCAGCTGGCCAGTTATCGATCGGTAAGCCAAGCCTGAGCAGGCCATACAGCATCCTGCGTTTTGCTGACTCTAATACCGACCATCGTTTAACGTTGTAAGGATAGTTTTGATTGGGAATGACTCGTGTCAAACGGCACGATAGACATTGGGTAAAGTTATCATCGGTAGACAATAACCAGTTGCACTGCATCTGGTGTTGATGATGAACGCAGCGTTTATAGCGTTTCTCCGGATTTTTCACCGAGCGGAACTGGCCTTTGTAAGGCTCGATACTGATGAGCTTTTGCTGCTCGGGATCAAAACCTAAAATACTGTTACAGCTGTTGCAGTAAGTATTATCAAAAAAAACTTCTTGCCCGCAGTGGCAATAGAACCGTCTCATGCCACAGATCTATCGGGATGAAACCATTGTTGACTGATTTGACTGCTCAAATCCGCAAGCTTGGCCTGCAATTCATCCATGCGGGTATGGATCATTTCGGCCGGCAGTTCGTTCAGTCTCTCTGTAAATATTTCGGACATAATTATTTGATGATGTTCCAAGGTTGAGGTGGACTGCGGCAAGGGCCATATATAACGTCCAATCGCTTTTAACGAGAAGAATAATGACCGCGGAAATGCTTCGTCGCGTATTAAGAACGTTAACACGCCATCAGCATTCATCGATGAGCTATGCGCTTGAGTGTACATCTGCTGAGCACTTAATGCGCGTAATAAATGTGTCCACAAAATGCCTTCTGCAGCACGCAATGATTCACTGCGATTTTCGGCCATCAACAATGAGGTCATTTCCAGAATTCGACTGGTCATATCCGCACGTTCCAGATGTTTAGCTGTTTGCATAAAATGATAGGCATGGTTACGGCTCATATGATTTGCCAATATGCCCCACACCGTTTGGCAACGTTCCATAATGGTCAGCAGCAATTGCTGACGCCGCCGACGATTACTGATCGCGGCCATTTCATTTTTAACCAGTAAATACAGTTCGTTCACCTGTTCCCAGGTTTCTTCCGGCAGGATATCTAAAGAAGTTCGAGCATTTTCTCTAACAGCCGATAGAGAATTAAGTAGCGAAATTGGATTGTTGGGTTCTGCCAGCAAAAATTGCATCACATTATTTTCATTAATCTGATCAAAGTTAGCGTGATAGAACATATCAGCATCGAAAATGGTCACTAGCGTAAACCAGTCAATTTCGACGTCCCGAGGTAAGTCCATCAATAACCCAGTATGAACATTGATGAGCCGGGCAGTGTTTTCCACCCGTTCCAAATACCTAGCCAGCCAATAAACCCGTTCTGCAACCCGCGACAACATTAGCTCAGTCCCCCAAAGTATGAATCATCGACTATCCAGGTATCTTTACTGCCGCCACCTTGCGAGGAGTTGACGACCAGCGAACCTTTGACCAAGGCTACCCGAGTTAATCCGCCAGGTGTGACATAGTTATCTTTACCGGACAGGATAAACGGCCGTAAATCCACATGACGAGGCGCAATATGGTCTCCGCAACTAGTGGGTGAGACCGATAGTTTGAGAGTTGGTTGAGCAATATAGTTGTTGGGATCGGCAATTAATAACTGACGAAACTCTTCAATTTTTTCTTCACTGGAATGTGGACCCACCAACATACCATACCCCCCGGACTCATTAGCAGGTTTAACGACAAGTTCCGGTAAATGGTCGAGAACGTGCTGTAATTGGTCGGGATCTCGACACATCCAGGTTGGTACGTTTGGTAACAAAGGTTCTTCATTCAAGTAATAACGGATCATCGCCGGGACATAGGCATAAATCACTTTGTCATCAGCAACTCCACAGCCAGGTGCATTGGCAATAGCGACCTTACCGTCTCGCCAAGCTTGCATAATTCCGGGTATGCCCAAGGTGGAATCTTCGCGAAATACCAGCGGATCAATAAAATCATCATCAATACGTCGATAAATAACATCGACCCGTTCCAGCCCATGAATGGTTTTCATATAGACATACCCATCATTGGCAACTGTCAGATCAGCTCCTTCAAGCAAGATCAAGCCGGCTTGTTGTGCCAATGCGGCATGCTCGAAATACGCTGAGTTATAGATACCAGGAGTGAGTAACACCATCGTGGGGTGAGCAATATCAGGTGCTAAAGAAGCCAACATGGCCGATAGGTGTGAGGGATAGTCATTTACCGGACTGATGTGCAGTAGTTTGAATAATTCGGGTAACACCCGCTTAGTCGTTTTACGGTTTTCCAGCATATACGCCACACCGGAAGGCACCCGTAAATTATCTTCCAAAACATACATCGTGCCGTTGTCATCGCGAACTAAGTCAGACCCACAAATATGTGCCCAAATCCCATGTGCCGGTTGCATACCTTTACATTGAGGTCGGTAACCTTTGGATTGTAATACGACATCTTCTGGAATCAGTCCATCTCGAATGAAGTTGCCCTCATTGTAGATGTCATTAATGAACATATTTAAAGCACGAATCCGTTGCACCAGCCCCTTTTCGGTGCAGTCCCATTCGCGTTTAGTAATGATGCGAGGAATGATATCGAAGGGCCAAGCACGATCAATATTGCCCGCATCGCTGTACACCGTGAAGGTAATACCACGCTCAAGTATTTCGAGCTCAGAATCCACAATGCGCTGTTCGAAAGCCTCTCTACGCATGGATTTCAGATAATCCAGCAACTTATAGCTGAAGTGTCTTGGCTGATGTTGATCGTACATCAGCTCATCATAGAACTCACCGGGATCATAATCACGCCACAGCTGCATCATGCTCATTTCCCCTTCTTCGGATAGTAATGAAGGTGGGACTGCAATACTTATGCCCTAAATCCCGAAAGGGTCAATATTGCAGCCCACACAACAGCTTTTAGTTCTGATTAGCCGTTCATTGTTGTTGCAACAATGCAGCCCATCCCTTTTTCTGCATACAGCCTAGTAATCCTCTGGTGACCACGCTCATATTGGCTTCTGGTGAATGTTCTTCACCTAGTTCAGCTACACAAGCTTCACTATCAGCCATTAATTTTTCTGGGCCAGCGCCCATCCGCCACCACGAATTAACCTGTAATTTTTCCATAGGATCAACGGGTTTGTCGTCAACTTCAGCCATGGCATCATCCGCTACGGCAATGGTCTTGGTTTCTCCGCGACTGAGTGGAATTAAGGGTTTATCTGGACCTACCACTAACCAGCCTTGTTGTTGCAGACATGCATCAATCTCTTTTTCAGTGCTTGAATCAGATTCGCAGCGCTCTTTTTCACTTTGAAAATCTGTTGCCGTTGCCCCTCGTTTATAACTGAACTCACCCCCGCAGCCAGACAGCATTAACAAACTACCAAATAGGCACAGAGCACCAATTGTGTGAATGGATTGGTGTTTCATTTTTCCTCCTTAACGATCTGTTGTTTAAGACTTCACCAAAGAGTAACTGAAACCCTACGTAACCCATGTACGCAATTTGACGTATTTAAGCACTAGACCCAGCTGACTAGTATGGCTCTCGAACTTAATGGTTGATGAGCACCGAGGCGAATTCAACAACGACGCTTTTTATTATGGTGAGATTTTCGGGAGAAGAAAAAATGAAAAAAATGAACAAAGTCGCCTACTTGGTCGCCTTGGCCACAACCGCTACCCTAGCTCCAATTGCTACTACTCATGCTGCAGGCACCATCACTTTTGGTGAAGATCAGTACATCAGTGTTGGGTTTGGTATGCGTGGCAGCTATAGCAATCTTGAAGATGCGGCAAACGATGGCGGCAACTCAAATGATTTTGAACTGGACAGTGCCCGTTTATATGTTTCGGGTTCGTTAAATAAATACATCAAAGGTATGTTTAACTCGGAAAAATCCGGTGGTAATGATTCTTTCCAAGTTATCGATGCTGCGGGTATTTTCCAGTTTACCCCTGATATGGCTATTTGGGCAGGTCGTTTCTTGTCTCCAAGCTCACGCGCCAACATGGCGGGACCTTACTACACATCTGGTGACGGTTATTGGGCAAACATTACAGCTCGTTATGGCTGGAATGGCGGCACTATCGGCCGTGATGATGGTGTGGCTTTGGTTGCCACCGCATTTGATCAACGATTGGCTTATTCATTCGGAGCGTTTGAAGCCGACAAAATTTTTGAGTTCAGTGGGGTAGGCGACGTTACCGATAATGCTGAACAAGATGATGACCTAATGTATGCCGGTCGTTTGCAATACAGCTTCTGGGATAAGGAGCCAGGCTATTACGGCACCGGTAACTATCTTGGCACTAAAGATATTTTCACCATTGGTTTGGCAGGACGCCATAAAGGCGATGGGTCTGCTTCAGCAACTGAAGTAGGTGATTATTCTCAGTGGACAGTTGATTTGCTAGTTGAGAAGAAACTTGCCGCGGGTGCTGTATCACTGGAAGCCGCCTACTTCGACTATGACACCGATGATGTCTTCCTTTCAGAACAAGGTGAAGCTTACTACGTCAGTACTGGTTATATCTTCAACCAAAGAGTCGGTTGGGGCCAATTTATGCCATTCGTTCGCTACCAAAACTTTGATTCTGATGCTGGCGAAACTGAGCGTACAGACTTTGGTGTGAACTACTTCATTGATGGCTATAACGCATCCGTTACCGCCGTTTATCGCGACCTGGAAAGAGAAGGATTGGCGGATCAAGATCAATTCGTCGTTTCAATGCAGCTGCAATTTTAATCCAAATATTACTTAGCAAAACGTTTCTTCAACGTAGGAGATACCGATGAAAACTTTAGTAAAACTTGATTTAGATAAAAAACCCTGGGAACAGGATGGTCAAATTCATAATCGCTGGCACCCTGATATTCCGATGATTGCCATGGTGAAACCGGGCGATGAATTCCGTGTGGAATGTATGGATTGGACTGGTGGCCAGATCGGTAATAACGACAGTGCCAATGACATTCGTGATGTGGACTTGTTACAAGTCCACTATCTCAGCGGCCCGATTGGGGTGGAAGGTGCAGAGCCTGGTGATTTGATGGTGGTCGACATCTTAGATGTCGGTACTTTTGAAGATTCACAATGGGGTTTTAACGCCTTCTTTTCAAAAGAAAATGGTGGTGGGTTTTTAACCGACCATTACCCTGAAGCACGTAAATCCATCTGGGATTTTAGCGGAATTTACACCACTTCACGTCATGTGCCTAACGTTAAATTCGCAGGCATTATGCACCCAGGTTTGATTGGTTGTTTGCCATCGAAAGAGATGTTGGCCGAATGGAACAAACGTGAAGCAGAATTGATTGCAACCGAACCGGATCGGGTTCCACCTTTAGCACTGCCACCAAATGAACAGGCTGCAGTAATGGGCCGGTTGAAAGGTGATGAAGCAGCCAAAGCAGCAAAAGAAGGTGCTCGTACCGTACCGCCACGTGAGCACGGCGGTAACTGCGATATCAAAGATTTAACTAAGGGTTCTAAAATCTACTTCCCGGTTTATGTGAAAGATGGTGGCTTGTCCATGGGCGACCTTCACTTTTCACAAGGTGATGGCGAAATCACTTTCTGTGGTGCTATCGAAATGGCCGGTTATCTGGATATTAAGGTTAGCCTGATTAAAGACGGTGTGAAGAAATACGGCATCAAAAACCCACTATTCAAAAACAGTCCTTTAACACCGACTTACAGTGACTTCTTGATGTTTGAAGGTATTTCGGTTGATGAGCAAGGTAAACAGCATTATCTGGATGTACATGTTGCTTATCGTCAAGCCTGCCTGAATGCCATCGAATATCTGAAGAAATTCGGTTACACAGGTGAGCAAGCACTATCGATTCTAGGTACTGCCCCAGTTCAAGGTCACATTAGCGGCGTGGTAGATATTCCGAATGCGTGTGCCACGTTATGGATCCCAACAGAAATCTTTGATTTCAACATCAACCCGACGGCAGATGGCCCATCGCAATTTGTCACTCAGGGTTTTGACTTAAGTTCGACATCTTAAGCGGGATATCACGTTATGCCGATATATGACTACCGATGTGAACAGTGTGGCGATTTCAGCGCGCTTCGCAAAATGAGTGAAGCCGGTGAGTCAGTGGAATGTGTTGAATGTGGTGAGATGGCGGTGCGGGTTATCAGCGCACCCTATCTTGCCTTGATGGACCGTAACACGCGTGTGGCCAATGAGCGTAATGAAAAGTCCGCTCATGAACCGAAACAAGTGCGACGTTCCAGCTGCGGTTGCTCAGGAACACATACCTGTAAAACCGATACCACGGATAAAGCCAAAAAAGCAGCACAGGCCAAAAGCAATCCGAATGGCCTGATGATGCAAACAAAGAAAACCGCAAGACCCTGGATGCTCGGTCATTGAGCCCCCAAAACAAACCGTACGGAACAACGTTGTTCACTCTAATTTTGCTAACAGGAGATACACGATGAGCTACTTTAGTCGACGAAAATTTTTAGGCAAAACCGGCGCACTGCTTAGTGCAATGGTAGCTGCTGGTTTTATTACCAGTAGTGCAATGGCGGCGGATTATCCGACTGCTGAAGTCAACACTACCGGCATGGCAGTAACGGATGACACAGTAACGGTGGGTATCCTGCATTCTTTAACCGGCACCATGGCGATCAGTGAAACCGGTGCTCAAGAAGCAGAAAAACTGGCTATCAAACAGATCAATGAAAGTGGCGGTATCCTCGGCCGTCAAATCCAAATCATCCAGGAAGATGGTGCTAGTGATTGGCCAACATTTGCTGAAAAATCCAGAAAACTGTTGGTAAATGACAATGTAGCTGCGGTATTTGGTTGCTGGACTTCCGCATCGCGTAAAGCTGCTTTACCGGTTTTCGAGAAAGAAAATGGTTTGCTGTATTACCCGACATTCTATGAAGGTCTGGAACAATCTAAAAACGTGATCTACACCGGTCAAGAAGCTACTCAACAGATCCTTGCAGGTTTGGATTGGGTTGCCAAAGAAAAAGGTGCCAAAACGTTCTATCTGATTGGTTCTGACTATATCTGGCCACGTACCTCAATGAAAATTGCACGTATTCACATTGAAAAAGTGCTGGGCGGTAAAGTGGTTGGTGAAGAGTACAAACCTTTAGGTGATACCCAGTTCGGTTCGGTTATCAACAAAATTCGTTTGAGAAAGCCTGACGTTATCTTCGCTGCAGTGGTTGGTGGTAGTAACGTTGCTTGGTTCAAACAATTGAATGCGGCAGGTATTACTTCTAAAAATCAAACATTACTGACCTTATCAGTAACGGAAGATGAAGTATTAGGTATTGGTGGTGAAAATCTGGAAGGCTTTTATTCAGTTATGAAGTACTTCCAAAGCCAAGATAATGAGAACAACGTTGCATTCGTGAAAGCATTTAAAGAAATGCATGGCGATGACAGTGTTATCGGTGACGTTACACAAGCCGCTTACCTTGGCCCTTGGCTGTGGAAAGCAGCGGTTGAGAAAGCCGGTAGTTTTGATGTAGATAAAGTGGTAGCTGCTTCTGAAGAGGGTGATATTGAATTAACTACCGCTCCTGAAGGTTACGTCAAGCTGCATCCTAACCATCACTTGTGG
>NZ_JBLWYR010000015.1:0-84853 GCF_048266885.1 Methylophaga sp. | reverse complement strand
ATAATACCCAATGCCATAATCAGACCAAACAGACTGATCATATTAATGCTGCCGCCCAGTGCGTATAACACCGCGATTGCCGCCATAAACGAAACCGGAATACCGACTGCTACCCAGAATGCGACTCGGCCATGAAGGAACAGGAACAGAATGCCCAATACCAGCAACAAACCACCCAGACCATTTTTTAATAGCAAATTGATACGTTCTTTTATCAGTTGCCAGCTGGCGTCATATACTTTTAGCTCAACACCTTCAGGAAAACTGCCCGCTTTTTCATCCAGCCACTTTTCGAGTACCCGTGCACTTTCCAACGAATCGGCATTTTCGGTGCGTTGCAACTCTAACTCAATAGCCGGTTGGCCTTGATAAAACAGGCTCATCTGTTTGCGTAAAGGTCGTCGTTCAATCGTTGCCACATCTTCTAATTTGACAAGGCCATTAGCAAAATCGGACTGTAAAGCAAATTCGGCAAAGGCCTGCACATCACGTCCCTGATCCAAACTACGGATCTGCCTGGTACTTTCATCATTGCCAATTTCACCGGCAGGTAAATCCTGGCTCAATTGGGCAATGCGATTAGCGACTTGATCCAGGTCCAGCCCCAGCGCTTCTAATTTGGTTTTATCTAGCTGAATGGCGATTTCTTCTAACGGCAGTCCGCTGATATTGATCCGTGAAATGCCACGATCCAAAAGTTCATGTTCAATATCATGAGCAAGGTGTCTTAATGACGCTAAGTCGCCGGTCTCACTGGTGATTAGAATACGTGCAACACTTTCATAATTGGTGACCAATGTCACCTCGGGCTCTTCACTATCGGTGGGTAAATTACGGATCTGAGCGATACGGTCCTTGACCTGATCCAATGCCTGACCCATATCACTTTTTTCGATAAATTCGAGCGTGACCAGTGACATTCCGTACGATGAGGTTGAAGTCATCTTTTTTACGTAATCTACACTGCGAAGTTCCTGTTCCACTTGCCGGGTAATCGATTCAGCCACGTCCTCAGCACTGGCGCCACGCCATTCAATACTGACAGTGATAATATCCAACGCGAAGGTAGGGAAAAACTGAGTGTTAATACGGCTTAATGACAGAAGACCGGCGAGGATCATCACCATCATTAATAGATTGGCAGCGACTCGATGTTGAGCAAAGATGCCAATAAAGTCGCGTTTCACCGTATTATTCATCTTTAACAGTTACAGCTAAACCATTGATAGCATTAGGTAGTTGAGTAGTAATTATCTGGTCGCCTTGTTGCAACGCTGCACTTTGAATCAGCAAACGACTTTTACCATCTTGATCAGAATAATCACCGATTTTAGTGACTTGCACTGCTTCAAGCTGATTATTACGAACCCGATACACCCGATCCAACCCATACAAAGCACTGTAAGGAATGGCGACCGTATTCTGTCTAACCGGCAAGCTAAGCGTTGCACTGACAAATTGTCCCGCTGCCAATGGTCCGGGTTCACCTTGCAAGCGGAACAATCCGTCACGACCTGCGACATTGGCATTCACTTCACCACTGAGTCGCTGTAATTCAAATTCATATTGCTGACCGGAAATATCGGCGGTGGCGGTCAATCGCTGTGTATCAAGCACAGAAAAAATATCTGCCAGATAGCGCTGTGGAATGGAGGCACGTAACTCAAGTTGCTGCATATCATAAAGCGTCATTAACGCATCGCCGATTTGCACCCGATCGCCCTTAGCAATTTGCCGATTGGTTATTCTTCCAGAAAACGGGGCTTCGATAACAGTACGGCTGAGATCAAGTTCAGCACGATCCAGCTGTGCCTGAGCCTGTTGGCGGTTGGCTTGAAGCTGGGCAATTCGAATAGGATGATCCTGAATATCAAACTGCCTTTGTTTAAGCTCCAAGCTTTGTTGCTCTTGTAATGAGACGGATTCATCCAATAAAGCCTGTGATGACAACTTGCTTTGTTGTAACTTTTCTGCCCGGTTTACTGCGGCTCTGGCTAAGTCCACTAGTTGCTGTTGGGTGCCTAACAGGGCTTCATTGCGTTTCAGTTGGGATGCTTCTGCATCAATCTGCGCGTCAATTAACGCCAGTTCAGCAGCGGCCTGTTGTACTGCCAATTCAGCTTCACGAGGATCCAGTTCAATAAGCACGTCGCCCTGTTCGACATATTCGCCATCGAACACATAAACCTCAGCAACGTCGGCGGTCACCGCAGCACGCAAATTAGCCATTTGCGGCGCTTCAAGGCGTCCATATAACGTTAATGTTGGTGATAATGCAGCAAAAACAATCTGCTGAGTATCCACCAATACACCTTGTACCGGACGTTCCTGAACTGGAGCCTGGGGACGAGTACTGATCAACGTAGTGAATATTACGATGGCCAATGCCACAACAAGCAAAGGAGGTAACAAACGTTTAATCAAAACCCTACTCCGTAAAATTTTCATTGGTGACTTTGGCAGATCACTCCGCTTCTGTCACGATGATTAAGCGCAACGCATCCAATTTCAATTCGGCCTGTTGCAAATACTGTTTTAACTGTTGCTGTTGTGACTGCATCGCTTCAATTTCTGCCGGTTTGATATGGGTGTTTTTTTCAGCAAGATGCTGCAGCCGATGCAACTCATGATCGGTCAGCTCGGTCATTTTATCGATCGCTTGTTCGATCAATTGTTTTTGATGTTTTTTTGCCATTTTTTTACTGACATCAATTAAATCATCAATTCGAGATCTGGCCACCTGCACCATCTGTTGGGCGGTATGTTTTGGAATTCGTCCGGCAAGTTGATTCATTTCCTGTTCAGGCAACTGTTCTTCTAAACGGCGGCCTTTCTCGTCTATGACGACCCGTAGATATGATTCAGGTATAAACCGAGTGATATTGAAGTGTTTAGGGGCTGGGCAATGCATTACAAATGCCACTTCCATTAACAGACTTCCGGCCGGCACCAGATTACTTTTTAACTGACAAAATGCGGTATTGCCCAGATCTGAACTGATCACAGCATCCATTGCCGATAACACTAACGGATGTTCCCAGCTCAAAAAGGCCATATCTTCACGTGATAACGCTCTGGCGCGTTGATAAGTGGCCGTTAAACCATCTTCTGGAAGGTCAATTTCATCACTGCGCAGCTCATCACCACGTTGCAAAATTATGCTGTCAGCGCTATGAGCTTGTTGCTCCACACCGTATGCATCAAAGAAATCATCCATAAAAGCTGCCAGTTCCAATGGGCTGCTGGCATCATCCACCTGCATCAATATCTCTTTTGCGGCTAATTCATCATAGGAATTTAATGTTAATAATCGATCTCGACCCTGGCTGAGATTTTCACGCAGTTGCTGCTCTGACTTTTGTGTGTCTTTAAGCAATTTGGCAAAGGCTTTTTTGTCGGCAGGTTTGTGCAGACACTTTTCTAACGCTTCAGCAAATTGTTCACGCAGAGCCGACCCAGTCTTACATACGGATTCAAAAGCATTTAAACCTTGCTGGTACCAATCCAATAATAATTCTTGTGCGGTATCTTGATAAAACGGCAAGACGATATTGACGGTATTACGTTGGCCGATACGATCCAATCGACCAATACGTTGTTCCAACAGATCCGGGTTCAGCGGCAAATCAAATAACACTAAATACGAACAGAACTGAAAGTTACGGCCTTCACTGCCAATTTCTGAGCAGATCAGGATTTGTGCCCCCTCTTCATCATCGGCGAAAAATGCGGCGGCTCGATCACGGTTAATCAGGGTCATCTGTTCATGGAACACGGTGCTACGCACACCATGTAGCAGCCGCAGGTGCAATTCCAGCTGCTGAGCGGTTTCGGCATTGGCGGTAATTAATAAGGTTTTTTCTCCGCGATGTTGTTTTAACCAATCAACCAGCCAATCTACTCGCGGATCCAGTTCTAGCCAGTTTTCGCCTAATAGCGTTTCGGGTTGTACTAACTGAGTAAGTTCGCTATTGCTGTCGGGCAAAAATTGCTCTGGAAATTCCAGAGGATAGGTTGTTAGCTTCCGCTCTGGGAAGCCTTTAACCGTGTCGCGCGTATTACGGAATAAAATTCGTCCAGTGCCAAATTGATCGAGGAATTGTTGTTTGGCTTGTTCGCGTGATGCTTCAAATTCATCCTCAGAACCGAGCGCTTTTAGCAGCGTTTTATCCAAATAGTCTGCTAAATCCTTTTTTAAGCTTTTGTTAGCAGCAAATTCACTGGCGGATTCAACTGCCATCAATTGATCTAGCAATAGACTTATCTGCTGATATTTCTGCTGTTCCTGCCGAAACTGGACTAAATCATAATAGCGATCCGGATCCAGCAACCGCAAACGAGCAAAATGACTATCCATACCCAATTGTTCTGGTGTAGCAGTTAACAATAGGACTGAGGCAATTTGCGCGGCCAATTTTTCAACCAGTTGATATCCCTCACTGCTCTGATCGACATGCCACTGCAGATGATGGGCTTCATCAACCACCAACATATCCCAGCTCGCCTGCAATACATCTGTTTGCATTTCTGGATGATTTTCTAGCGTCTGTAAATCAGTTAAGACTAATTGCGCGCTATCAAATGCATTGTCTTCGTCTAATTCAACCAGCGCTTCATAACGCTCAGCATCAATCACCGTAAAGGCCAAATTAAAACGTCGCAGCATTTCAACCAACCATTGATGCACCAGTGCTGAGGGAACGATCACTAACACACGACTGGCACGACCCTGCATAATTTGCTGATGCATAATCAAGCCGGCTTCAATGGTTTTTCCCAACCCCACTTCATCGGCCAGCAATACACGGGTAGAAATACGATTAGCCATTTGTGAGGCAATGTAAAACTGATGCGGCAAACATTGCACCCGTGCGCCTAACAGTCCAAATACCGGTGATTGATGTAAACGATGGAAATACTGATGGGTTCTAAGACGTAATTGAAACTGACGGTTTTTGTCTATTTGTCCGGCAAATAAACGATCAGTGGCCTGACTGAATTGCACAAAGCTATCCAGATCCATTTCATGGATGCTGACAGCTTCACCGTCAGCGGTTTCTCCTTGATAGATCACACAGCCATTTAAAGGATGTTTTTCGCTAACAGTAAAAACTTGTCCGTTACGCGTTTTTATCTGTTCGCCCAGCGGATAATCCACCCGACTCAACGGTGCATTATTGGCGGCATAACTGCGCTGTTCTTCTGCGGCCGGAAAGGAAATTTCAATTCGTCTTCCGGTGACTTCGGTGATGATGCCAAGACCTAACTCGGCCTCGCTGTTGCTGACCCAACGTTGGCCAACTGCAAAACTTAATTCTGACAAACTGTGTTACCTGATTAATTGATGATGAATGAGACATTGCTCGGCTAAGCATCAAGAGCAAACGATGGCGATATGGTAAATTGTCAGGCTGTATTTTCCTATAGTAAATAAGATGTCCAGCCAGTTTTTTATACTTCGCTCACCGTCAACTAGCGAATACGAAATAAAAAAATCACGGTTTATTGGCGTTGCCATGCCCTGTGATAGTGAACAGTCGGCGTTAAAACAGCTACGGCAATTAGCCGCTCAGCATGCTTCTGCCAATCATTTGGCTTTTGCTTGGCGGATCCGCGTACCAGAAGGCTTTATCACCGAACGATTTTTTGATGCGGGCGAACCTTCAGGTACTGCTGGTCGACCGATTCTGGCACCGTTGCAGGGTGAAGAGCTGATTAATAGCGTAGTTGCGGTAGTTCGTTATTTCGGTGGTATAAAATTAGGCACAGGTGGTCTGACCCGAGCTTATGGAAATGCCGCTAAACTAGCCATAGATGCAGCAGAGAAACTGCCGTGGGTTGAAATGGCGCAACTCAAGCTGCAGATTGATTACAGCCAATTACAGATGCTGGAATATCAGCTTAAACAAATCCATGGGCGAATTGTGGATCAGCAATTTACCGATACGGTTACCGTGCTTATCGAATTACCCGCAAAGCATCTTGCCGCTATTCGCGAACAATTCAGTTAATAAAAGTAATTAATCGTTGATTAGCTTCAACTGACCTAAAGCCAAATTGTTTCTGAATGAAATGCAAACTATCGTGATGATAGAAAAACACATGGGTTATATCGTTTTTATAATGCCATTTGGCAAAATCGATAGTTTCATCAAACAGTTGTGTCATACAAAACAATTTTCCACCCGATTTTAATAACGATTTAAGCCGGGCAAATTCAACCGCTGGTTGATGAAAATGTTCCATGACTTCACAGCAGATAATAAAATCATATTGCTGGGATAACACGCTGTTATCCGGATGAAAAACCGGATCGTAAAGCTTCGTTTGATAGCCGTTTTCCGTGAGAATTTCACTGATAACCGGCCCTGGGCCTGCGCCAAAATCCAGACCAATTTTATCTGTCGGTATTTGGCTTAGGATGGCCTCAGTGATTGGCGATACAAACTGCTGATATCGAGGATCATCAACATCATTTTCATGGGTTAGGTACAGCGCTATTTCACTTTCACGATCTGGCAGATGCTGTTTATCCATCTGCACTGAATGACATTCATCGCATTGCCAGTAGTCGCGACCGCGCCAGTGTTGATAAAAAACGACTGGCGCAGCACATAAGCGGCAATTATTCTCAGTCCAAATGTTCACAACGGTAAAAAGCTGGTCAGCAATCCTATCAAACCACCAAAAACACCACCCCAGACAACCAACCAGCCCAGATGCTGACGGATCAAATCCTGAATCATTTGTTTGACCATTTGCGGAGTAAGTTCATCCAGTCGACTATGTACGATGGCGTAAATCTGCCGATATAAATCATCACTAACCGGCCCAGTACTGAGTTTTTCTCGCAGGTGCTGCTGAAAATGCTCGCTATGAGCAATATCATTGAGTGATTGTTGCATCTTGCGAACAAAAGGTTCTTTTAAGGGTTTAAGCGCCTTGGCACCACCCACCATAGATAACATGCTGCCAAAAGAGGATTCCATAATGGTGGCGACCAGATTATCAAACACCGGATCCAGGTCAGTTTGATCAATGATCTCGGATAAATCGAGCTGATTTTCGCGTTTATCATCCAGCATTTCACTGACAAAACGATCCAGACTCTGATGATTGAAAAACTGCTCCATTACCAGTTTTTCAATCGCCGTGCGAAACTCGGTAAAGCGCGCAGTAATAACACCCGAACCATATAATCCCGGCACTTTTTCAAACAGCATATGAATCGCCAGCCAATTGGTTATACCGCCGGCTAAGGCAAACATTCCTGTGGCTAATACGGGTTCACGCCAGGGTGAATCAAGCAATAAACCTACGCCAACCACGACGGCGGCGCAGAGATTAGTCAATAAACTCTTATTCATAGGCTGCTTTTTCTAGTTAATCTTTGGTCCATTGGGTTAACGCTTCAATGATTTGTTGCGCCTGATCACGACTTGAAATATTGAATTTTGAACGTTGGCCATACTCGCCATTGCGTTTTTGATAGCGACGAATTGTATATTTGTCCGGACCAAATTCACCAGTTTTACGATCCAGATCCTGATAACGGAACATCACCGTTGCCCAAGCGCCTTTGGTCAGCACAACTTTATCCAACTCTTTAACTGTGGTGACATCACCTTCTTGATAGGTAACCGTTAACTCATCAACTGTTTCTGACATAAGCTATATATTCCTTTGATTTAATTAAAAAATTGTTTAAGCGCGCTGTATAAATACCAAGTATCTCGGCTGCCAGCGAGCTCGCGAATTGAATGCATGGCAAAGGTCGGCACACCAATATCCAACGTTTTTACGCCTATGCTGCTGGCGGTTATTGGACCAATGGTACTGCCACAAGCCATATCGGTACGAACCACGAAATCCTGAAGCGGTACTTCGGCCAGTTCGCAAATCTGTCGAAACCGGGCACTGGTTTCGCTATTAGTGGCATAACGCTGATTGACGTTGCTTTTGATGACCGGGCCTTTATTCAAAATCGGACCATGTTGTGCATCATGACGATCAGCATAATTTGGATGGATACCGTGTGCATTATCAGCGGAAATCAATAATGACTGTTGAATCATGCGTTGAAAGCTTTCATTGTCTTGTGCCAGTCGCTGCAGCACTGAAGGCAGAAATGTACCCTGCGCGCCACTGGTCGACACACTACCGACTTCTTCGTGATCGGTACACACCAACAAAGTCGCTTTGTCTTTTGAGCCAGCTAGTAATGCCTGCAAACCAATATAGCAGCTGAGTAAATTATCCAACCGAGCGGCACTGATAAAATCTTCATTAAGACCGACTAAAGCAGCGGGTTGGGTATCATAAAAGCAGATTTCATAATCCAGCACTTTACCGACAACCTGATCACCATGTTCTGCTCTCAGTTGTTGTTCCAGTAACGCGCGAAAATCCGGTTTATCACCCTCTTCGGTTTGCAACACTATTGGCGGTAAATGCAGCTGCGGATTGATACTGCGATTTTGATTAACTTCCCGATCCAGATGAATCGCCAAACTGGGAATAATCGCCACCGGTTTATTAAAATTAATTAGTGTGTGACGTAATTGATTATCAGCATCCACATAACTGACACGCCCAGCCATTGATAAATCACGATCAAACCACGGGTTTAATAAAGCGCCACCGTAAACTTCAACTCCCAGCTGCCAGAATGAATGTTTCACTGTGCCAGGTTGTGGTTTGACTTTTAAACACGGGCTATCGGTATGTGCCCCGACCATTTGAAATCCTGCTTCGGCGATAGCTTGTTCAGGCAGATTAAAAGCAATTATGGATGAGTCGTTGCGGGTCACAAAATAACAACCTGCCGCTAGCTTTCCCCAACTGTCTTTTTCATCAAGCGATTGATAACCGGCGGCGATTAACGCCGATTGCATATTCGCTACCGCATGATATGGCGTAGGTGATGCATCAATAAAATCAAGTAAACCTCGATTGAGATTTTGGGGAGATAGGCTGCTCATGATGAATTCCGGAGTCTGTAACGTGGCGATATGTTAACGATTTTGGCGCAGTCAATGTGACAAATTCGTGGGATAAATTCAATCTTCAATGACCTGACCGCGATAGATGCGTTTACTTTTGCTTTTTTTCGGCGCTGTATCAGCTGATGATTCAACAATAGGTTTGACTGTTTTTGGTCGTGTTTGCACAGGATCTTGATCAATGATGAGATGACCGCGATACATTCGTGGGGTTTTCGCTGCAGTATTGGTTACTTCAGTTTCTGCAGCCTGCTGACGTCTTAAACCCAAGGCAGCAAAGATATCTGACTGATCTTCAATATTCGCCCGCTCACTTAATGGCATTCTCAGTGTACTGTTAAAGCTGGTGCGTTCAATCAATAATCTGGGTAATAAATTGGCAACAGCTATGCCTTTGACCGAACCAAACGCCATCGCTTCAATACGACCCTGTTCAAAAATAATATGGCAGGCTTTGTTATCAGCTGTTGTTAAAAATAAGGTGCCACTTTTTTGCTCGTTGCACAGTGTCAGTAATCTGTTCAGAATTTCCGTTGTCTCAAGCATAAGTCCCTCATTCTATATCGTTCTCTTTTTTAGAACGAATGATGCGCCGAGCATTGCCACCGTGAAGACGGCAGCGATCTGCGAGTGCACCTAGTGACCAGGCTTCTGGCTGGCGTATCGCAACTGATCTTTTGCACTTTTTGCCTCCTGGCAAGCGTGCACCGCATGGCGGACGATAACGTTTAATTTTTTCCCAGCCTTCCAGCATTTGGGTAGCTTTGCGAATAACTTTAACTTCACGGGGCGACAAACTGTTTTGATCAACCGGACGCGTTTTTTCGTCAGTTTGACGCCACCAATAACGTACTACCGGCAGTGGCAGACCAAAACGACGAGCAAGATCATCAGGTTTTCGGTAAATTTCCATCTCAAGCAGCGTCAATGCTGCTTGTTCTAGGCGGGCGGTGAATTCGCGGCTTTCTTCAGGCGTCATGCGGGTAAACGGGTGGCTGCAACGCAATAACCTCTTCAGTTAAATCAATATCATCTGATTCGCTAATAGCCACATTACGAACAGATATACCTGCATCAATTACAGATTGGGGATCACCGGTAATCAAGGGATGCCATTCGGGTAAAGATTCGCCTTCAGCAAGAAGACGATAGGCGCAGGTATCGGGCAACCAATCAAAAAAGTGTGCCTGCTCGACACTGAGTTGAATACAGTCCGGCACCGTCTTTTGACGATTAGCATAATCTTTACAGCGACAAGTTGAAATATCCAGTAATTCACATGCCACCCGGGTGTAATACATACGGCCATCGGCATCATCTTCGAGTTTGTGCAGACAGCAACGTCCACAGCCATCACAAAGGCTTTCCCACTCGGTATGTGTCATCTGTCCCAGACGTTTGTGTTTCCAGAACTCGGTAGATGTTTTATGCTGGTCAGTCATGAATCAATCAGTTTTATTGTCTTCGCTGCTCAGTACACTGATACAGCAATTTGAACCGCAATCTGTATTGGTTGCGGGAGAGTCGGCCAAGCTATGCCTGAACGAATGCCAAGATACCAGATCACAGGCACTGACAACACCATTTGAACAATCCCAATTGCAGCAAATTCACAGTGTAGATCTGGCGGTAATCAGTGATTTGACGGAAACCTTGCCGTTACAAGCAGGACAACAATGGTTGGGTTATTTACGCAATTTACATGCGCCGCATATCATTCTTATTGCCGATCCTGCGCAAGCGCAAAAGCAAGGTTGGCAGTTCAGTGATTATCTCGCGATGGGACTCCATCACATAGCGGGTACCCGCGATGGATTACAGGTTTTCAGTTATGCCATTGAAAATTATCAGCCGAAACGCGACTGGCTCAACAGTCGTTTTTGGGCAAATCCAGAAAACTATGACAAATATCGCTGGTAAGCTGTCATCAGATTGTCATCAAATCGCTTTAGTTTGCTGTGGGGTAAACGAAATCGTACTGTCACTCGTAAACCACGCTGAATATAAACATCATTAACCCTAAATCAAGTCACCAAAATGGAAAACATGGAAACACAAATTGATCTGAATAGCTCCGAGCTTTATCTAAATCGTGAGCTGAGTTTGTTGGAGTTCAATTGGCGCGTATTACAGCAAGCACTTGACCCTAGTGTGCCGTTATTGGAAAGACTGAATTATTTATGTATTTCCAGCACTAATCTGGATGAATTTTTTGAAGTACGCGTGGCAGGCTTAATTCAACAAATCGAGATTGGTGATCCTTACCTAGAAGCTGATCAAATTAGCGCTCAGGAGGCTTTGAGATTGATCAGTGCCCGTGCGCATGAGTTAGTCGATGAGCAATATTCAGTGCTGAATAATGAGTTGTTACCATTATTAGAGCAAGAAGGCATTAAGGTCTTGCCTAGACCTATGTGGACGACAGAGCACAGTGTTTGGCTTGAGCAATATTTTCGCGATGAAATCCAGCCTATCCTCAGCCCAATCGGGTTAGATTCGTCTCATCCCTTCCCTCGTCTACTCAACAAGAGCTTAAATTTCATTGTCTCCATGGATGGCAAAGATGCGTTTGGCCGTAATATTGGTTTTGCCATTTTACAGGCGCCGCGAGCATTACCCCGGGTGATTCAATTACCTGCAGAATTGTGTGAAGCTGGCCAATATCACTTTGTGTTTTTGTCGTCGATAATTCACGCATTTGCTGATGATTTGTTTTTTGGTATGAAAATCAAAGGCTGTTATCAATTTAGAGTGACGCGTAATAGCGATCTGGCTATCGATACTGAAGAAACTAGTGACTTGCTGGCCACCATCGCTGATGAATTGACTCATCGTAATTATGGTGACGAAGTACGGCTTGAGATTGCTCATAACTGTCCTGAAGAAATGGTTAATTTCTTACGTGACCAATGTGCAATGCAGCAGGAAAACGTGTATTTGGTCAACGGACCAGTAAATTTAAGCCGTCTGCAAGCATTGCACTCTATCGTCGAACGTTCTGATCTGAAGTTCAAACCATTTACCCAAGGACGTCCCAACGGGTTAACGTCTGATGCCGATATCTTTGGTTTGTTAAAGCAAAAAGATGTGTTGTTGCATCATCCTTATCAATCATTCACTCCTGTCATTGACCTCATCAAACAGGCTGCGGCTGATTCCAGTGTGCTGGCTATAAAACAAACTTTGTATCGTACTGGGGCTATTTCCCCGATTGTTGATGCACTGGTTGCCGCGGCGCATGCCGGTAAAGAAGTTACAGTAGTTATTGAGCTTCGAGCGCGTTTTGATGAAGAAGCCAACGTCGCCTTAGCCTCCAAGTTACAACAGGCAGGCGCCCATGTTGTATACGGCATTGTGGGTTATAAAACCCATGCCAAAATGCTGCTCATTCTGCGTCGTGAAAACAATAAATTACGTCGTTACGTGCATTTGGGAACCGGTAACTATCATCGTAATACTTCACGTATTTATACCGATTACGGTTTGCTGACTTCGGACAAGCAAATAGGCGAAGACGTTAATAATTTATTTATTCAACTGACCAGCCTTGGCAAAATCCCCAAAATGCACAAATTAATGCATGCACCATTCAATCTACACCAGGGCTTGTTGGATAAAATTGATCGGGAAATTGCTCACGCAGAAGCTGGTAAACCTGCCCATATCATCATTAAGGTCAACGCTGTAGTTGAACCGGAAATGATTCATGCGTTATACCGAGCATCAATTGCCGGCGTTAAAGTCGATTTGATTGTGCGTGGTATTTGTACCCTAAAACCAGGTGTTGCAGGCGTTTCGGAAAATATTCAGGTACGTGGCATCATTGGTCGATTTTTAGAACATACCCGAGTATTTTATTTTGAAAATGGGGGTGAAGTTGAAGTTTGGGCAGGCAGTGCTGACTTAATGAAACGTAACTTGTTACGCCGTGTTGAAACCTGCTTCCCAATTGAATCTAAACGTCTGCAGAAGCGTATTATTGACGATTTGAATCTGTACCTCGCCGATAATACTCAGGCATGGATTTTATCCGCCGATGGTCGTTATCATCGAGCTGAACGCAATGAAGGTGATGAAATGATTAGCGCACAGAATGCCCTTCTGGAAGAATTAGCGAAACTCAATTAATCATGCAGATCATTGCATTTTTTAATTTAAAAGGTGGCGTGGGCAAAACCACCTCAGCGGTTAATATTGCCTGGCAGGCAGCCAATGAAGGAATCCCTACATTACTTTGGGATTTAGATCCGCAAGGTGCTGCCAGCTGGTTATTGCAACGCAAAAGTAAGTCTAAAGCGGAAGCAAAAAAACTGTTGTCAGGCAAAACGCCAATTGGTGAATTAGTTAAAAATACCGACTATCCATCACTGGATATCATTCCAGCCGATTTTTCATTTCGCCAAATGGATTTGGATCTCGCAAAAGCGGGAGATAATAAAAATCAACTGGCCAAATTATTAGCGCCGTTTGGTGAAAGCTATTCGTTGATAGTGCTCGACTGTCCGCCCAGTTTTTCTGAATTAACTGAACAGATGTTTGCTGCAGCAGATGCGATTTATGTGCCGATTATCCCAAGTCATTTATCTATGCGAACATTTGAACAGACACGCGACTTTTTTAAAGAAAATAATCTTAAACCGAAACGGCTTCATGCATTTTTCACCATGGCGGATCGACGTCGTAGTCTGCATCGGGTGATGCTGGCTCATCCGCCCAAGATGCTAAAACATGGCTTACAAACGGCTATTCCCTATGCCGCTGTGGTAGAAAAAATGGGTGAAGTCAGAGCCCCTTTAGCTGCCTTTGCTGCAAATTCATCCGTCAATAAAGCCTATGCAGCTTTGTGGCAGGAAATTAAAGACACGCTCGATACATCAAGCTGATTTTTGTATTTTCCAGCAATAATGAATTTTTGAATTTCGTTCAAAATCAATTGGCAAGGTTGTTTTGCTAATGTCTTTTATCACTAACCCTTTTAATGCTGATGTATCCAGTTTGAAATCACGACGGTTGGTTGAGAAGAATATTTCACCGCCAGGATTTAACATTCTGGCAACTTTGTACAGCATGTCGATATAGTCGCGTTGAATATCAAAAACCCCTTCCATTTTATTGGAATTGGAAAAGGTCGGCGGATCGACAAAAATCAAATCAAAACGCAGTTCCTGAGTGGCTGGCTCGTTTAACCAAGCTAATACGTCTGCACGAATAAACTGATGCTGTTCACCAACAAAGTTATTCAACTGCATATTATCTTTGGCCCAACCCAGGTAGGTGTTGGACATATCAACCGTGGTAGTGGATTTTGCTCCGCCTGCAGCGGCATATACCGTTGCACTGCCAGTGTAGGCAAACAGATTTAAAAACGCCTTGCCTCTACTGGTTTCAGCCAACATTTGTCGGGTGATTCGATGATCCAAAAATAAGCCAGTATCTAAGTAATCCGTCAGATTAATCCAGAAACGCAGATCATTTTCCCGTACTTCAAAGCGCTGGCGTAAAGCGGCCTGTGATTCATACTGATTGGAGCCTCGTTGTTTCTGACGTAATTTCAACGCGACTTTATCGTTACTCATTCCCAATACCGCCGGAATGATGTGCATCACTTCATCCAGACGTTCACTGGCTTTTAACGGATCAATATCGGCTGGCGGGGCGTATTCCTGCACATGTACATAATCGCCATAGATATCAATGGCCACAGCATAATCCGGTAAATCGGCATCATAAACACGATAACAATCCAGTTGATTTTTGCGTGCCCATTTCGCCAGATGGCGAACGTTCTTTTTCAATCGATTAGCAAACATTTCAGCTTGAGCAGACAAATTCTCCACTGCTGTGGTATTGGCAACCGGTTTTGGTTTGGTTTTTGGGGTTTTATCCCAGGGTGATGGAGAAGCTGACATTTCCTGCTGTACCGGTTTGGCATCACGACGCAATGGCTTAGGCGCACGATATGACAACACTTCACAGGCAATTGGCCCGTTATCAAACGGTTTACTGTCAAACATTGTCAAACCGGTGAACTTACCCAGCTGAGCATTATCGGTAATAATAGTGGTCCGCCATGCTGGTAATGAATGATTCACTAAATCGCCGAGCGCTTCGTATAAATCATGTAAAGAAGCGGTATCACCTATACGCTGTCCATAAGGCGGATTCGAGACTAATAATCCGACTTCTGGCAAAGTTTGTGCGACGGTAGCCCAGTTTTGCAAGTCCCGATGAGTGACCTGAATGCGGTCACTGAGGCCTGCTGCTTCAATATTAGCCTGGGCCGCAGTCACGGAGGTTTTATCCTGATCGCCACCCATGATCATCGGCAAACGTGCCAGACCGCTTAAACGTCGTCTTTCGGCATCGGCCTTTAATTGTTGCCAAGCTGCTTTATCGTGCTGTTTCCAATAAAGAAAACCAAAATAATCACGCTGCAAACCGGGTGCAATGTCCGCAGCCATCAACGCTGCTTCAATCAGAAACGTACCACTACCACACATTGGATCCAGTAATGCCCAACCTTCTCGGGCAAGCTTTGGCCATTCAGCCGAAAGTAATATGGCTGCTGCCAAATGTTCTTTTATCGGCGCATTGGTTTGACTTACGCGATAGCCACGTTTGTGCAGACTTTCACCGGACAAATCTAAACTGACAATCGCCTGGTTATGTTTGAGATAGACGTTGACCCGCAGATCCGGTTGATGCAAATCGACTGATGGTCTGGTACCAAACAAATCGCGTAACCGATCTACGATGGCATCTTTGACTTTCTGCGCGCCAAATTGTGTGTGATGAATTTTTGAACGGAAACTATTGAAATCAATTGCCAAGGTTGTGTCTTCAGCATCAATGTGCTCTTCCCAGGCCAGTTCTTTAATACCGTTATAAAGCTGATCGGTAGTTTCGGCGGTGAAATGTGCGATTGGCATTAAGACCCTCACCGCAACCCGCGACCACAAACACACTTGATAGGCTTCTTTGAGACTGCCGATAAAACGGATGCTACCCGCCTCAGTTTTGTATTGTTTAATACCGATTTGTTTGAGTTCTTCTTCGAGCAGCGGCAACATGCCACGTGCTGCGGTAACGGTGAACTTATGTTTAGTCATGAAACTATCCTGATATAATCACGGCATTTTAATACAGGTAGCTCTCCTCATGGCAGTCAATGATAAACAACGTCGATATCTGAAAGGATTGGCCCATCCGTTAAAACCCGTTGTAATGATAGGTAACGCGGGTCTTACTGAAAACGTAATGATTGAAATTGAAAACGCCCTGGCGTTTCATGAGCTGATTAAAGTGCGAGTCAGCGGACAAGAAAGGGCTGATCGCAAGCAGATGCTTGATGAAATTGCCGAAAAAACCAAAGCGGATCTAGTGATGGTCATTGGGCATATTGGCGGTTTTTATCGTCCGGCAGAAAAACCGCGTATTGAATTACCTCGTTAATTAAATCATTTAGCTAACCAGGACGACCAAATGATTCAAAAACCCGCTGAAACAGAACAAAAGCTCACTTCTGTCATTGCAGAACGTTGGAGTGGTAAAGCGTATGACCCTTCACAGGTTGTTCAGGACGACATAATAACAGCGCTTTGTGAAGCCGCTTTATGGGCCCCCTCCTGTTACGGCGAAGCCCCATGGCGTTATGTTATTTGTAATAAATTCAAAGATGAAACAGCCTGGCTACAGACTCTAGATTGTTTAGCTCCAGGTAATCAAAGCTGGGCGGTTAATGCGCCTTTATTAATTGTGACCTGTTCGTTGCCTACGTTCACCCACAATGACAGTGAAAATCGCTGGAACGGTTACGATACTGGTGCAGCCAGTCTTAATCTGTGTCTACAAGCGACTTCAGCAGGTCTAATGTCGCATCAAATGGGCGGCTTCGACGCTGATAAATTACGTGAAGCTTTATCCATTCCAGCAACTGTAAACTTATGGTCGGTAATTGCTATTGGCTACCCTGCCCCACTCGATACTATAAGTGCTGAAGAGTTAGAACGGGAACTAAAAGCAAGACAACGGCGTCCTTTAAACCAACAATTTTTTGAAAATCGCTGGAACGATTAACACTTAAATTCAATGAAGTTGAGGGAAGCACAATGAAATCAATGGTGATTATCACAGCCCTAAGTTTATGTAGTACTGCGGCCTATGCTTACGATAAAGTTTATTTGAAACGGCTGCTTGAACAAAATCAATGCCACCATTGCAATTTAAGTGAAGCTCCATTGGCAGATCATGATTTAGAAGGTGCAGACATGAGTGAAGCCAACCTCCAAGGTATCATCCTCACCAATGCAAATGCTAAAGGCGCCTGGTTTACCCATTCGCGGATGCAAGGTGCACAGCTTGAAGGGGCCGATCTTAGTAAATCATTAATGGATTACACACAATTAAACGATGCTAATCTGAAAAACGCTACGCTGGATGGTGCGCATTTAATTTTTTCCGACATGACTGGTGCAGACCTAACAGGTGCATCAATGAAAGGCGTTCATGACAGAGGGATTAAATTCTGTAACACAACGATGCCCGATGGGAATATTAACAACGACGGTTGTTAAGCTCGGGTCGCTTTATTCCGACTTTATCTATCGAAAATGATTCTCTACCAGTGGTAACGATACGAGATAAAAACCTGTTGGCTAATACTTCCCGAAATTTAGAGAAAAATTCCCGGTAAATTATCACTGACATTCGACTCAGTAATCGCTAGTATATGGCTGTAAAATTCAGCCATAGGAACATATTTTGTTTTTGAAAAAAATCGTATTCATCTGTTTGTTGGCCCCTGTCCTTTCCCATGCTGCTCCTGTTACGTTAATTCTCACCAACGGTGATCGCCTACAAGGCGATTTGTTAGAGCGCAATCAAGAAACGCTCTCTATCAAGCATCAACTCCTTGGTGAGATGATTATTAAGACCAATACCGTTTCGGAAATTAAAACGGATTATGAAGCGTTGGCTCAGCAGACGCCTTCTGAAGGTGAAAATACTATTCAACCCGCCCCAGAATCCGCCGAAATTGCTCAGGTTGAGCCGGAAGATAATGGCCTATTAGGTACCGGTTGGTTAACCGATTGGGAAAGGCGTTTTGATTTAGGTTTAGCAGGTAGCCGCGGAAAATCGCATAACAGCCAAGTCAATGTAGCTTTTAATGCTGATCTAGCCACAGAAAAAACCCGTATTAATAGTCGAACTGGTTACTTTTATGCCAAATCAGAAGAAGAAACTTCTGATAATAGCTTTTTTACCTCAATTAACCGTGACTGGTTACAACCCGAGACTCCTTGGTTTCGTTTTGCCGGTGGCCGGTTTGAGATCGATAGATTTAAAGATTATGACTATCGTGTAAATGCCAACGGCGGTTTTGGTTATGAGTTTGCAAACACGGATGACTTTTTATTCGTTGGCCGTTCAGGTGTGGGTTTTAATAAAACGTTTGGCGGAGAACGCCAGGAATTCACCCCTGAGGGTTTATTAGGTCTTGAATCACGCTGGCGCATAAATGACGCGCAGCGCCTTGCCTTAGCCAATACGTTTTACCCAAGCTTTGATTCATTTGATGCGTATCGTAACGTGACATCTTTCGATTGGATACTTGATTTAGATGAGCGTGCTGGCGTAGCGTTAAAAGTCGGCATGACCAATGAGTACGATTCTGAAACCGAAGAAGAGATCAGTAAAAACGATTTCAAATATACTTTGTCGCTTTCATGGAGTCTTTAAGGTCCATTAATCTCTCATAGCCGTTTGCATAATTGCTTTGAAGATATAAAACCTTAAGGCGAGTTAGATGCGTCCAAGTAAATTGAATATCAGTGAACAACCAACAGCAACAACTTGAAGCACAATTAAAAAATACGATGATTGCCGACCAGCACAAACTGCGTCGGCGATTTTCGCAGCTGCAAAAAAAATCCGCTACAGAACAAGAATGGCTGAACTTACAACAGCAAATTGAACGTTCTCACCAACGTTATCAACAACGTTTGGAAAACCTTCCCAAGCCCACATTAGATGCCAATCTACCGGTCATTGAGCGTCGTGATGATATTTCCAAAGCTATCCAACAACATCAGGTAATTATCCTGTGTGGTGAAACCGGCTCGGGAAAAACCACTCAATTGCCACAGATTTGTTTAGATCTGGGGCGTGGTATTGGTGGCATGATTGGACATACTCAACCAAGAAGGATTGCGGCACGCACTGTCGCTACTCGTATTGCTGAAGAACTTAAATCAGAAATTGGCGAAGTGGTTGGTTATAAAGTGCGTTTCCATGATCAAGTAAAAGCCGATAAAAGTTACATCAAATTAATGACTGACGGTATTTTGCTGGCTGAAACACAAAATGATCCGTTTCTCAGTCAATATGACACGCTGATTATTGATGAAGCCCACGAACGCAGTCTGAATATCGACTTTTTACTGGGCTATCTCAAACAACTGCTGCCAAAACGCCCTGATCTGAAACTGATCATCACCTCGGCGACTATTGATACCACAAGGTTCTCCGAACATTTTGATAAAGCGCCGGTATTAGAAGTTAGTGGTCGTACCTATCCGGTAGAAATTCGCTATCGACCATTATTGAGCCGTGATGACGACAGTGAAGATTTAGATTTTATTGATGGCATTGTTCAGGCGGTCGATGAATTATGTCGGGTCGGACCGGGAGATGTTTTAATTTTTCTGTCTGGCGAACGTGATATCCGTGATGTATCAGAAGCCCTGCGTAAACATCATCCACCCAATACCGAAATTCTGCCGTTATTTGCTCGGCAATCGGCCAGCGAACAAAATCGGGTATTTAAAACCGGCGGACCGCGACGGATTATTCTGGCAACCAATGTCGCTGAGACCTCGTTAACGGTTCCAGGCATACGTTATGTGGTCGATCCCGGTCTAGCCCGCATCAGCCGATACAGTGTACGTAACAAAGTACAACGGTTACCCATTGAGAAAATTTCGCAATCTAGTGCCAATCAACGTTCCGGGCGGTGTGGACGGGTTGCTGCCGGGGTTTGTATTCGTTTGTATGACGAAGAAGATTTTGCTGCCAGACCCGCATTTACTGACCCTGAAATTCTACGGACCAATCTGGCTTCAGTTATTTTGCAAATGACTGCATTAAAACTCGGCGATCCAGCAAAGTTTCCGTTTATTAATCCACCACCACCGAAGATGATTAATGATGGCTATCGATTGTTGGAAGAACTTAATGCAGTAGATGGCAAACGGCAAATCACCGAAATCGGTCGCCAACTGGCTAAATTACCCATTGACCCACGTATTGCCCGGATGATTCTGGCGGCAAATGATCAAAACAGCTTAAATGAAGTGCTGGTGATTGCCAGTGCCTTGAGCATTCAGGATCCGCGTGAAAGGCCGATGGATAAACAACAAGCTGCAGATGAAGCGCACAGTAAATATAAAGATGAACGCTCGGATTTTTTAGCCTTTATCAAACTGTGGGATCTGTACCACGACCGGCAAAAGCACTTAAGTCAAAACAAGTTTCGCAAATACTGCAAAGAAAACTTTTTGTCCTATCTGCGATTACGTGAATGGCATGACATCTATCAGCAGTTGCATGTGCAAACCACGCAGATGAATTTTAAGCCGAATCAACAACCGGCAGATTATCAATCCATTCACCAAGCATTACTCAGTGGGCTTCTTAGTAATGTAGCGATGAAAGCCGATCAGCACAGCTATGCAGGTACCCGTAATCTGAAACTGAAAATTTTTCCGGGTTCGGCACTGCATAAAAAAGGTCCGAAATGGATCATTGCCGCAGAACTGGTCGAAACCGGTCAACTTTATGCGCGGATTGTCGCCAAAATAGAACCCGAATGGATAGAGCCAATTGCCGAAGATTTGGTTAAACGCCAGTACAGCGATCCGCACTGGGAAAAAAAACCGGCACAAGTCGTCGCCTTTGAAAGTGTCAACCTCTATGGTTTGCCAATTGTTAATCGTCGCAAGATTCATTATGGCCCGTTGGATCGCCCTACTTCCAACGAAATCTTTATTCGTGAAGCCTTGGTCAATGGCGAATTCAACTGCCAGGCCAAATTTTTCAAACATAATCGTCAGCTGGTTAATGAAATAGAATTACTCGAACAAAAATCACGTCGCCGCGATGTGTTGGTTGATGAAGATACTTTGTATGCGTTTTATCAGCAACGCATTCCCGGCGATATTATCAATGGCCAGGGGTTCGAAAAATGGCGCAAACAGGCTGAGAAAAACGATCCGCAATGCCTGTTTTTGAGTCGTGAAATTCTGATGCAACACAATGCTGATCAGGTCACCGTCGATAGTTATCCAGATCAGTTGCTAGTGAATCGTGTGCCACTGCCACTGGAATATCATTTTGAACCCGGCAAACAACATGACGGTATTACCCAAACCATTCCGTTGTCTCTACTTAATCAAAGCGATCCAGAACGTTACGAATGGTTAGTGCCGGGTTTATTACGTGACAAGGTGATTTTTCTTTTAAAAAGCCTACCAAAATCCCTACGCCGACATTTTATTCCAGTTCCTGATTATGCTGATCGTTGCCTTAAAGCGCTCACGCCATATGAAGGCGCATTATTACCAACATTAAGCGAACAACTGCGCAAAATGACTGGCGTGGAAATCAAACCTAATGAATGGCGTTTGGAAGATCTGCCTTTGTATTTGAAAATGAATTTCAAACTGGTTGATGAACAAGGAGAGTTGCTGGCTGAGAGTCGAGATTTAAATCAGTTAAAACAGGATTGGTCTAAAGAAGCAGCAGCTAGTTTCCGCCAGTTACCTGATTCAGAATATGAAAAATCTGAGATGACCGGTTGGGAATTTGACAGTTTTCCTGAACAGATTGTGATGCAGCAAAATGGGCTAGAAATGACGGCCTATCCTGCTCTGGTCGATCGTGGAGAGCATGTTGATCTCACGCTAATGGATACGCTGCAACAAGCAAAAATGTTTTCGGCTATCGGGCTAAGAAGACTGTTTATGTTGGCCGAGAAAGATAAAGTTAAATATCTACAAAAAAATCTGCCCGATATCCAAAAGATGTGTCTGCATTATGCCAATGTGCCGGCTGCACCATTTGAAGAGAAAAAAACTCAGCAAATTACTCCCTGCGAACAGCTGAAACAGGATTTGATTGCGGTGGCCTTTGATCGGTGTTTTTTGAAAGATCAGGATTGGCCGCGTGACAAACAACAATTTGAACAACGCCTGCAACAACGCAGCAGTGAACTCATCAATATAGCCAATCAACTTGCCAGACTGATCGCTGAGCCATTAAGTGAATATCATGCCATCGCCAAACGTCTATCTGGAAATATTCCATTGGCAGCAATGCATGCCGTTAAAGATATCCGCGAACAATTAGCTTATTTGCTGTATCAGGGATTTGTGCATCACACCCCCGATGAAGCATTTCAGCGTTTGCCGGCATATTTTCGTGCCATAGGCGCACGTCTAGATAAACTCAAAACCGATCCGACCAAAGATCGTCAACGCCAAATGGAAGTTCAAGCCTATTGGCAACGATATCTGAATAATATCAACCGCGCCGATAATGAAGCGATGCAGCAATATCGCTGGATGATTGAGGAATTTCGTATTTCGGTATTTGCTCAGGAAATCGGCACCGCCTACCCCGTTTCAGCCAAACGTCTCGATAAGCAATGGGCAGAATGTTAGAAGTTTGACGCAAAAATAATCCGTCATTCAGTCGCAGTTCAGTTACGCATTGTTACCCTGACTTAAACTTCAATAGGTGGAGTAAGTCATGAGTAGAAACAAAGCTAACGTAAATCGTATCCACCATAAAGTTTCTCCTAAACTTTTTATCACAATGTCCATTGACGGAGATAGTCTCTTCAACAGCTGACTGGGCTCAAAATGATGTCATGTTAAGCTCACCAAACCCTACTCATTAAAATGGTCAATAAGCAGCTATGTATTTACGTCTAACTGGATTCATATTTCTTTGTTGTACCACCCTTTGGTTTGGCTCAGCTCAGGCTCAAACTCCATATACTGTCACCGATGGCAATAAATTGGATGCTCAAACCTATCGAGGCTATTTACTCTATCGAAATTGGTGTGCTCGGTGCCACGGTACTTTTGCACAAGGACTAGCCGGGCCAAATTTAGCCAAAAGCCTCAACCAATCTTCCAAAGACGAATTTATGCAAGTGCTGTTTAAAGGTCAAAAAGGTCGTAATGATCTCACTCACGGTTTTCAAGATAATCAACAAGTCATCAATGGTCGTGAACAACTCTATAACTATTTACGAGCCCGAGCTGACAATGCAATTGGTCCAGTCCAACCTCAACAGGGTCCAAAATAATGCATTCACCCACTGCTTTGAGTTTGCTATTATCCTTTTATAACAAGCATACAAAAATTAAGGTTATTACATGAAATTTTCCTGGTATCTATTTCTTATGATGCTGACTGCACCTTTATCGGGTTATACCGATCACTTACCGCCAGAAGCGGAAGCTGGAACCAGTATTAATGACATTGCTCTGCCTCTAACCAAAAAAACTGCCGCAGAATTAGCACAAGTTGAAACCGGTGGACGGGTTTTATCAGTAGATCAGGAACAATATCAAAATCATACGATTTTCCGCGTCAAAGTTTTACATCAAGATGGTAAGCTGAAAACTTACCGACTGGATCGGGATACCGGATACCAAATGCAATAACATGCGTGTTTTATTAATTGAGGATGAACCTCACCTCAGGGAACAAATTGGTCAGCATCTACGCCAGCATCAACTCACCGTTGATATGAGCCCAGATGGTGAGGATGGTTTATTTCTGGGCACCGAATATCCCTATGATGTTGCCGTTATTGATTTGGGTTTGCCAAAGCTCTCCGGCATTGAAGTGATAAAACAGTTACGTGAACAAAACATTACTTTTCCCATTTTAATTCTGACCGCTCGTGGTCGCTGGCAAGATAAAGTCGAAGGTCTTGAAGCCGGTGCTGATGATTATCTAGTCAAACCTTTTCATTTCGAAGAATTATTAGCTCGCTTGAACGCGCTGGCACGTCGTGCTGCCGGGTGGTCACAATCATCTATGCGTTGTGGTCCAGTTGAACTCAATCCAGCTTCTCAACAAGTAATGGTTCATCAGTCTGCAATCGAATTAACTGCATTTGAATATCGTTTGTTGCACTATTTGATGCTGCATGCAGGAGAAGTCATTTCCAAAACCGAGTTGACCGACCATATATACGATCAGGATCAGGATCGCGACAGCAATGTCATTGAAGTGTTTGTTAAAAGGCTGCGTAACAAACTGGATCCCGATAAAAGCCTCAACCCGATTGAAACATTACGTGGCCGTGGTTACCGACTGACATTACCACGTGAATAAACTCAATTTATCGCTGACCAATCGACAGTTAATCGCCATCACCTTGGTATTAAGTGCTTTTTTGGGTATTTCTGCTTTCAGTTTATTTAATGCCTTTGCCAGCAGTGCTGAAACGGCGCAAAAACAGCGTTTATTGAACTATGTTTATACTCTGCTAACCGCCGCTGAAATCAGCCACGATGGCAAATTACATATGCAGGACAGTCTGGCTGAGCCAAAATTTTCTATTCCGAATTCGGGCCTTTACGCTCAAATTACCAGTGGCAATAAAATTGTCTGGCAATCCCCTTCAGCAATTGGTTTATTTTTGGCACTTCCCTACCATCCAGGTCCATCTGAACAGCTTTTCAGCCAAATTAATCTTGATAACGGCATGAAATTACAGAATCTTGCCTTTGGTATTGTGTGGGAAAATGATGATGGTGAGCATTTTGATTACACCATCAATGTATCTGAAGATCAGCACATGCTGGAAGCACAGATTGATGAGTTTCAGTTAAATCTCTGGTACTGGCTCGGTGGAACCGGATTGATGCTGTTGATTGCCCAATGGTTAATTTTGCGTTGGAGTTTACAGCCGCTACATAAAGCCGCAGCCGATCTACATGCGATTGAAGCTGGTAAACAACAACGTCTGGGTGATGATTATCCAAGCGAACTGCAACAACTCACTCGCAATATCAACAACCTGCTAGATCACGAGCAATCTCGCCGACAACGCTATAAAAATTCACTGGCTGATTTGGCTCACAGTCTAAAAACCCCATTGGCTTTATTACGTTCTGAACTGGAAAGTTGTGATGATGTGGTCGCCTGCAAATTAACGGGCGAAGAGCAGTTAGACCGCATCAATGCCTTAGTCGATTATCAATTACAACGTGCTGCCACTGAAGGCAAAAGTAATTTGCTAGCGCCAGTTTCGATTGGTGAAATCATTAATAAACTGATGAATTCACTTAAAAAAGTCTATCAAAGCAAAAATATTCATACCCAATGTGAAATAGAACGCGATGCCATGTTGCATGCCGATGAGGGTGATATGTATGAGTTACTCGGTAACCTGTTGGAAAATGCGTTTAAGTACTGTGATAAGCGAGTAAACATCGTACTGCGCCAACAAAATCGAAGAATTATTGTGCGTATTGAAGATGATGGTCCAGGTGTTCCAGCCCATGCCAGCGCTGATATCATCAAGCGCGGCAAACGTATGGACACCCAGATTGAAGGCCAGGGTTTAGGATTAGCAATTGCCAGTGATATTGTCGAAGCGTATCAAGGTAAAATCAGTGTGCAGCAAAGTTACCTGGGTGGTGCTTGCTTCCTGATTGAACTTATCGATCACTGATTTTGTTGTAGTTGTTGTAAGTATTTAAACAATAAACGCGCGGATTTTGGGGGCTGTTGTTTGGCGGCTTCCTGTTTAGCATTACGTACTAACTGTCTTACATGCTGATTATCAAAGTCTTCAAACTGTTCACGTAGCTCCGTAAAAACAGCATCATCTTCATTTACTAATCGATCACGCCAGTTTTCCAGTTGATGAAATTGGTCGGTTTGAGCTTGTTTCGGCTGCTTCAGTTGTTCCAGTTTCTGCTGAATTTCTTCATGATCCAGTCGAGCAATGATGCCGCCGATATAACCCTTCTGACGTTTTAAAGCGCCTTTGCTCATGGATTGGGCGTTGATCACTGCTTCAGTTAAATCTTCGTCCAGCTCCAGCTTTAATACATCTTTTTTAGGCAAATCAATCAAGTCCTCGCCTAGTTTTTTCAGCTCATCAAGCTCACGTTTAATGCGAGATTTGCTTTTCGGAATCGAAGACCAATCAAACTCCTCATCAAGGTGATCCTGTTCAAATTCTTCATTCATTATTATTCACCTTGTACTGTCACGATCACACGACGCTGCTGGCGATGCGTGCGATGTTCCCATAAATAAATTCCCTGCCAGATACCCAGAGCACATTTACCGTTGCTGACGGGTACAACTAGATCAGGATTAGTCAAAACGGTTCGGATATGCGCGCTCATATCATCCGGACCTTCGTCCTGATGCAAGAACATTGCGTCACCATCCGGCACGATATGCTGCATAAACGTTTCCAGATCACGTCTTACATCAGGATCGGCATTTTCACAAATCATCAAAGAAGCACTAGTATGCTGGACAAACACATGACATGTGCCAGTGGTGATGCCAGATGCAGCCACAATTTTAGCCACTTCATCAGTAATATTGGTGGTGCTTCGCCCTTTCAATTCAAATTGTAATTGCTGTTGCAGAATCATCTTTTTTTACCTTTTTCAAAAGCAGCAAAGGCTTTACCTGAATCCAGAGTATTTCTGACCGTATCGCCTGCCGCCATTTGATCTGTAACCAAACCACAATGCCATAAGGCCATAGCCGTGCCATAAACCAGTAAATCATAGGCCACACCTTTTTCACCCTGCAGAGCGGATAAACCACGCTGTGCAGATTCTGCTGCTGTGAGTTGTTCTTGATCCGGCATCACGCCGCGGGTTTGTTGGCTGACACCAAATGCCTGTGGATCTAATGAGCAGGGTTTTAATGCACCATCGATCAATAAAAAGTTATCTGACGTTTCACGTAAGGTCGGCACAATGCCGCCTTCCAGACCGCGTACGATCAATGCACTATCAAAGCCGCTTTGTTTTGCCAGATAGGCTAACACTGGAGGATAGGCTTTATGCACAAAGCCAATTTGTAAATGCGTTTTTTTTGCTTTAACCGGCATCACCAGTTTTTCCAATGTTGCCAAGCTTGGACGTTTAATCATCAAACGTCGTAAATCTTGTAAAGCAAACAAACTAGGAGTGGTAATCGCCTGATCCAGGTAAGCCCAGCCGATATTAGTATTATTTAATTGCTCGACGGCATCAGGAACCGACAATTGAACATTCACACCCGCTGCTTCTAAAACTTGGGCATGTGTGACACCAAATTTCGGCGCCATTTCATACACACCTTGTGATAATGCTGGTAACCCGCAAGATGCCATGACTGCTGGCAAAAATGCAGCAATCGGACAATGACGACTAAAACCGTTAAAAGGATCAGAAAGCAGTATCACATTTTCAACATCGAGAATTTGCTGTCCTGTCTTTTCCTGCATAGCCAAGAGTAGCCCTAGATTTTCTTCATCCGTTTCACGTTTCATTCGAAGTGCAATCAACATGACCGCCACTCGCACTGGATCAACCTCACCTGAGAGGATTTCCTGCATCGCTTCACGGCTTTCCTCAAGGCTGAGATCTTTACTCAGATGGGGGCCTGTGGCGACTTTTTTGATGGCATCCGCAACTGCACTCATTTAATTAATCCACTGTATTAGGGTCGCTTCATCGACCACATCAATCCCGAGAGATTGGGCTTTATTCAATTTGGAACCGGCATCTCTGCCAACCACCACATAATCAGTTTTGGCTGAAACGCTGCCAGCCACTTTGGCACCTAACGCCAATAATTTTTCTTTGGCTTCACTGCGTGACAAGTTTTCTAAGGTGCCAGTCAGCACGATGGTTTTGCCAGCCAATTCCGAATTGGCATACACCGGTTTTTCTTCCGGCCAGTTCACCCCGGCTTCTAACAGCCGCTGAATCACATCCAGATTGTGAGTTTGTTGGAAGAAGGTATAAATATGATGGGCAACCACTGGCCCAACATCTTCAATTTCGATTAATTCGTCTTCTTTGGCTTTGGTTAACTTGTCTAATTCGACAAAGTGCAATGCCAATGATCTCGCGGTGGCTTCACCGACTTCTCTAATACCTAATGCATATAAAAATCGCGCGAAGCGGGTATTTTTGGCCTGCTCTAATGCATTGACCAGATTTTCGGCAGATTTGTCACCCATACGTTCCAAAGCCGAAAACTGTTCTTTGTTCAGATAAAACAAATCAGCTGGATCTTTAATCAGTTCAGCATCAACCAGTTGTTCAACCAGCTTATCGCCAAGGCCATCAATGTCCAATGCTTTACGTGAAGCAAAATGTTTAATGGCTTCCTTGCGTTGTGCACCGCAGAATAAACCTCCGCTGCAACGGGCAACGGCTTCACCTTCAACCCGTTCGACTTCTGCCCCACAAACCGGGCAATGAGTGGGCATCACAAACTCAGCAGCATTCGTCAGCCGTTTGTCTTTCACCACTTGAACAACTTCCGGGATCACATCCCCTGCCCGGCGAATAATCACCGTATCACCAATGCGAACATCCTTGCGGCGAACTTCGTCCTCATTATGTAACGTGGCATTACTGACTGTGACACCGCCAACAAACACTGGTTGTAAACGTGCTACCGGAGTTAATGCACCGGTGCGACCCACCTGAATTTCAATATCCAGAACTTGGGTGGTTTCTTCTTGCGCAGGAAATTTATAGGCGATGGCCCAACGCGGTGCTCGTGAAACAAATCCCAAACGTTCCTGCAATCGACTGTCATCAACTTTGAATACCACGCCATCGATATCGTAAGGCAAACTGGCACGCCGTTCGCCAAGTTGATGCAGATAGTCCAAACATTCATCCACACCCTGCAGCTGTTTGGTATCGGGGCAAACTGCCCCACCCCATTGTTTAATAATCTGCATGGCTTCAGTGTGACTGGCCGGACGATCCATGCCCTGAATTTCGCCTAGTCCATAGCAGAACAATGACAAAGGACGGCTGGCTGTAACAGAAGAATCCAATTGCCTTAATGATCCTGCTGCTGCATTGCGTGGATTTACGAACAATTTTTCATTGTTGGCCAAACGTTGTTGATTGAGCTTTTCGAAACCTGCCTTAGGCATATAGATTTCACCTCGAATTTCAACAACTTGTGGAACGTTTTTACCTTGAAGTTTCAATGGGATATTGCGAATAGTGCGAACATTTTCAGTGACATCTTCACCTACTGCACCATCCCCACGAGTGGCCGCTTGCACCAGTAAACCATTTTCATATCGAATACTGATCGCCAAACCATCAAGCTTGGGTTCAGCGGCATAGGTAATCACAATATCGGTATTTAAACGATCCAAAACCCGTTGATTAAACGCAGTCAATTCGGCTTCATCAAACACATTATCCAGCGATAACATCGGCATCGCATGGGTAACTTGAGTGAATTTATCTAACGGTGCAGCGCCAACACGTTGTGTAGGAGAATCAGGGGTAACTAATTCAGGATAATTGGTTTCTAGCTGTTTTAATTCGGCAAACAAACGGTCATATTCCGCGTCGGTTATTTCCGGATCATCTGCGCTGTAATAGAGAAAGTTGTTACGGTTAATTAAGTTTCGAAGCTGCGCTGCTCGATCGCTGATTTCAGTTGAAATCGTCATCAGATTTATTGCCTGTCTGCAAAGATAAATTTAATTCAAAAATCCGGTTGCGTGTGGCTTCCAAATGTTTATCCGTAATCGGCTCACGCTTTTCATCGCAAAGAATACCGCCCAGATAGGCCGTGAGTTGCTGAGCGGTATCAAGCATAGAATCAAATACCGTTAAGCCATTAACTGGCCCAGGAAGACGAGCAAACATCAATAGTCCCGGTGTTTTCATTGAGATTAATTGGTCTGGCAATAAAGTGCCAGGATCCAAAATATTGGCGACACTGAATAGTGTCTGACGGCGATTATTGACGGTATAGCGATGATAAATCTGCATATCGCCAAAGTGCATTTCTTGTTGATCCAATGCTGATTTGATAGCACGGCCGGTAAACATTTGTGATTCAGGGGCCATGATGGTTAATGCCACTACCATTTCCCAATCTGGGGATTCGTCTACTTCGGCATCATCAAAATCTTCGTCAATTTCTATTTCGTCAAAATCATCATCAATGACTTTTTCATTTGAATCTAAGCGAACATTTACGCCATCTGATAAATCCACAGTATCTTGCGCAAATACCGAATCAAATCGCGCATGAAAATCGCTATTGTCAGCTTCATCAAACCGATCCAGTTCGCGCTCAAATTCTTGTGCACGCTGCTGTTGCCGCGAATGGGTATACCAGCCGCCGATCACCAGCGCCACTAAAACAACTACAGACAGGAGAATGATTTCAAACACTTAATTAAATCTACCAACTCAGGGATAATAACGGTTTTGTTCACACTTAGAGATTACCTATGTCTACGCTACCAAGCAAACAACTGGAAACCTTCGATAACGCTGTACCGGAGCGGGATTATACCATCCACATCGAAACACCTGAATTTACTTGCCTGTGCCCTAAAACCGGTCAGCCGGATTTTGCCACGATTAAGATTGATTATGTACCCGATCTGAAATGCGTTGAACTGAAATCTCTGAAATTGTACTTCTGGTCATACCGTGAAGAAGGCGGTTTTCATGAAAAACTGACCAACCAGATCCTGACCGATTTGGTCGCTGCAACTGAACCACGGTTTATGCGTGTCACTGGTATTTTTAATGTACGTGGCGGTGTTTATACCAATGTTGTTGCTGAATACCGTAAAGAAGGTTGGGTTGCTCCAACACCAGTTCATCTTCCATAAAAATGCGCGATAGCGCATGGATTGGCATTGATTTCGGCACCTCTGGGTGCCGGATGTGCGCCATAGATCAAAACGACAATATTATTGCCCAATCTCGACAGACTTTCCCCCCCGCACCTCAACCCTATCCAAGTCCCCAACAACAGTCGCAGTATCTGTTAGATACTTTACACAAACTGCTGAAACAAATTCCCGACGTAACAATTGAATCCATCAGCATTGATGCGACTTCAGGCTCAGTTATGTTATGTGACCCACAGGGAAATCCACTCAGTGATATGTTGATTTACAACGACCAGCGTGCAGCACAGACCAGTGCAGAAATCGCAAACGTTGTACCAGCTTATTCTGCAGCACAAGGCGCCAGCAGCGGCTTGGCAAAATTACTTTATTTACAAAACACGCTGGCTTTGCCAGAACACTATTATCTGACGCATCAAGTTGATTGGTTGTCGATTCAACTCGGCGCAAAACCCGGTATCAGCGACTACAACAATGCACTGAAATCGGGTTTTGATGTTGTGAAAAACCAATGGCCTGACTGGATAGCATCACTGATTCCAAAGCATGTTTTACCCGCTGTAGTTGCCCCGGGCGCCGTGATAGGTCAACTCTCAGAATCCGTCATGCAAATGATAGGTCTCACACAATCATTACCACCGCTTATCAAAGCCGGCACCACCGATAGTCTCGCCGCTTTTATCGCAACAGGGGCAAATAAGATTGGTGATGCTGTGACCTCACTGGGTTCAACGTTGGTTTTAAAGCTAATCTGTGAGAATCCGGTATTTGATGCTGATAGAGGCATTTACAGTCATAAGCTGGGAAACCGCTGGCTTTGTGGTGGAGCTTCTAATTCTGGTGGAGTAGTTTTAAGACATTTTTTTACTGATGAACAATTAATGGCGTTAAGCAAGAAAATTGATTTACACCAATCACCAGCGGTCTATTATCCACTGCTTAAACCCGGCGAACGTTTTCCTATTGCCGATCCAAATTACCCGCCACGATTGCAACCACGTCCAGCAGAAGATGAGCTTTTTTTACATGGCTTACTGGCAGGCATCGCAAAGATTGAAAAATCTGGATACGATTGTTTGCAACAATTAAGTGAGACAAAATTATGTTCTGTTCGCAGCGTTGGTGGCGGTTCAAAAAATGCTGTGTGGACACAGCTTCGTCAATCTCTGCTACACGCTGAATTTAAATCTACCGAACAAACAGAAGCTGCCTATGGTAGCGCTTTGCTAGCGAGAGATGGTCTTACATTATTTCAATAAGGCAATGATTTATGGGTGATTTTATACAAGGTTCGCGTTATTTATTAAGCGGTTTCAAACTCATTAATCAACCAGGGGTACGACGTTTTGCTTTTATACCGATCCTGATAAATACCTTGCTGTTTGCGGGCGCTATCTGGTTTGGCATCAGCCAATTTGATTATTGGATGATCCAGTTAACACCGACATGGTTACCAGAATGGTTGTCCAACGCCTTGATGTGGATCCTTTGGCCATTATTTGCCATTTTGATTGTGTTGATCGTTTTTTTCACCTTTTCCATACTCGCTAATATTGTTGCTGCCCCGTTTAATGGATTACTGGCTGAAGCGGTTGAGAAACGCCTTTCCAATCAACCACCACCCGAACAAACCTTTTGGCAATTAATTGCTGATACGCCAAGGATGATTTTTAATGAATTACGCAAATTAGCTTATTTGCTGAAATGGATGATTCCACTATTTATCTTATCGTGGATACCGGGATTGAATCTTATCGCCCCCGTGTTATGGCTATTTTTTTCTAGCTGGACTCTGGCGCTTGATTATCATGATTACCCGCTGGGAAACCACCTAATGGGTTTTGAACAACAACGTGAACTGCTGAAAACTAAACGTTCGCTGGCTTTAGGCTTTGGCATGACAACCCTGGGGGCAACAATGATCCCCATTTTGAACTTTCTGATTATCCCGGTGGCTGTTGCTGGCGCAACTGCTTTATATGTTGGGCGTCTGCAAAGCCTTACTCAAATACAATCAACTACAAGTTAGCTATCAGCCCACATACGTAACAAGTTGTGATAAATACCAGCCAAACTGATCACCTGTGGATCTTTACCACCCAATTGTTGAGTTAAGGTTTGTATAGATTGATCCAATTGATACAACATCGCCCGCTGTGCATCGTCTCGCACCATGCTTTGCATCCAGAAAAAAGAAGATATTCGTGCACCACGGGTAACCGGTGTCACATGATGCAGACTGCTTGAAGGATACAAAACCATCGATCCGGCGGAGAGTTTCACCTGCTGTGTGCCGTAGGTATCTTCAATAGTTAATACACCGCCATCATATTCTTCAGGCTCTGAAAAGAATAAAGTTGCCGACAAGTCGCTACGAATTCGAAAGTTAGTACCTCTCAATACCCGAATGGCATTGTCCACATGCGTTTGGAATTCTTGCCCTCCTGCATATCGATTAAACAAAGGTGGAAAAACTTTTAACGGTAAAGCCGCCGACATGAATAATGGATTGGCACCCAATGTATCTTGAATGAAATCACCGATTTGCCTTGCAACAGGGCTATCTTCTGGTAATTGCATATTATTTTTTGCAAGTGCTGACTGATGCCCAGAGGTGACATTACCATCCACCCATTCAGCTTTATCCAGGAGTTTTCGACATTCTTTGACCTGAGCTTTGGTTAACACATCAGCAATGCTTAATAACATCCAGACAACCTTTTTAATCTTTAAAACAAAATAGTCTCTGTGGATTCGAAACCCACAGAGACTATAACCAAATTACGCTGGTAGCAAAATGCTACCGAGTTTTTTAGTAATTGAAGTTTAATGTCAAAAACGCTGAGCGGCCAGGAGCCATAACGGCATAATGACGGAAATAAGTCGTACTAAAATAACGTTCATCTGTCAGATTCTGCACGTTCAACTGTAAGTCGAGATTTTTATTAATGTCATATTTTGCCATCGCATCCCAGCGTACATAAGATGGAATGTGGCCAGTATTGCCTGGGTTTGAATACACTTTATCCATAAAGAATGCTCCACCTCCCAGTGTTAAATCATCCAGCACACGATAGGTTGACCAGATGCTGGCACTTTGTCTGGCTACACCAGGCAATTGCTTGCCTTTGGTTCCGGCAGCCCCGAATTGGTTAAGATCATCATCTGTCCCTTCTTTGGTTTGCTTTGCATCCAGATAGGTGTAACCACCAAAGACATTCCAACGCTCCGTAATCTGCCCAGCAAAACTAAATTCAAATCCATTTACCTCGGCCTCACCAGCATTAGAGATAGTATTTCCTGTTGTCACACGAGCATTGGTTTTACGAGTATGGAAAAGGGCGGCTGTTAATTCTAGATTTTCCAATACATTCCATTTAGTACCAATTTCAAAAGTTTTACTACGTTCAGGATCTAAATCCTCAGTTTCAGAGGTTAATTGACCACCGGCATACTCAAAATCACCCAACGATAAGCCAACGGGAGAAGAGGAAGTTGCATAAGCAGCATAAACGTTTAAGTCAGGTTGAATTTTGTAGACCAGTCCAAGCTGATAATTGAAAAAGTCCTTGTCGTTTTCCAGACTTTCAGTGGTTACACCCGTTGTGGAGTTACGACGATCGTATTCAGTTTGATAATCATCATAACGAACACCCGCATTTAACAACCATTTTTCACTTAACTCCATGGTGTCAAAGACATAAACAGATCGGTTAACAGTTTCGGCTTCGGTACCAGCAAAGTTATCGCGAAGAACTGGATTAAAGGCGGCATCATTATCAGGATCATCAATTGGAGTCACATTACCTCCAACCAAACCACCACCATTAAAACCGCGGTTACGGTTTTCTTCACGGCTGATTTCAAAGCCGGTATTTAAAGAATGTTTAATAAAACCTGTTTCGAAAGCCAAGGAAAGATCGGTTAAATTTGTAATCGTTTCAGTTCTATTACCTCGATCACGCGAATTTGCTCGACTGACAACACCATCAGCAAATTGAGCACTGCTAATATTTGGACGGGTAACAAAATACTCATTGGTTGTCAGACCATAACGCGTGGTGTTGCTCAGCGTGATGCGTTCATTGAAATCATGGCTAATAGTCAAAGTCGCAATATCAGACTCAGTTTCCATAAAGTCACGGCCGTTAACACCATACCATTTGTCTTCATTACCAACAGGTGAGCCTTGCGGGAGGCCATCAGCATCTTGGATATACGGCAAACCCCAGTCAGGTGTATCGTCAGTTTCTAAGTGGTACCAACTTACCGTTGCACTGGTTGGTGAATTCAAACCCAGTGTAAGAGATGGCATCATACCCCAACGTTTAACATCTACTTCATCACGTCCAGCAACATCTGCATCATGCACCATACCGACCATGCGGAAGGCAGCGTTATCACCTAGCATCGTATTGCCATCGATAGTTGCCCGACGGTAACTATCGGTACCCACACCAACTGAGCCAGAAAGAAAATCTCCTTCTCTCGCCTGCTTCGTCACTAAATTGATGCTGCCACCTGCAGATCCACGGCCATCAAACGCACCACTTGGCCCTTTAAGGATTTCCATTTGCTCAATCGCAAAAATTTCACGGGTTTGTGAACCAATATCACGAACACCATCAACATAAATAGAGGCAAAAGCATCAAAACCACGAATAAACGGACGATCACCAATCGCAATACCACCTTCACCACCACCCAAGGTAATACCGGGGGACATGCGCAAAGCTTCAGAGAATGTTTGTGAACCACTATCCTGAATAACTTGTTCAGAGATGACTGTGACAGATTTAGGCATATCAATTAAATCAGCAGTGAATTTACGATTAGCTGATTTATCAATTTTGTAAGCACCCTCTTCCTGAGCTTGAACCTCTAGGCTTGGCAAATTGACTGATTCTTCAGCATAGGCAGCTGTTCCAAATGCCAAGGTTATCGCTGATACGATAGGTGAAAGTTTAAAGTTTCGCGATTTGCGAACGCCATCTGCCATGCTGATTTCCTCTGTATAAATTAGGAGACGTTAAGAAATGTAAAGGCGAATGTTAATGGTTCTTATTAGCGAGTCAAGAACTTTCATACGTCTAAAAGGAAAATCTCACCGCGATGCTGGGAAGAAATATGGACTCTTTATTAAAAACTGTTGAAAGAATGGAGAGTTAACAACAAATGTCGATTTTGTTGCTATTTAACAACAAGCTCATCCAATAGGGTTTCAATCTCATAATCACAAGACCCGCACCCAGAAATTGCGCCGGTTTTCCGAGAGATAGTGTCCGTATCAATCACACCCTGCTCTACTAAACTCATGATCTTACCGCGCGTGGTTCCACTGCAATCACAGATCACTTCATTAGCTCTATCCTGAATGGTATTGTTTTTTTCCACGATCCTTACCTGGTCTTAATAAATTTCGAGAAGAAATTTCAGCTTTGGTTTAGCATATTAAATAGCGTCAGATATGATTAACTCAAGTTATTGAGGCTGTTGGCTCAATCTGTAATTTTAGTTATCGATATCCCGCGTACTGTTCGACAGAACCTTCCCGAATATTATCCTACTTTTAATACCGCAATAAGGATTTAACCGCATGTTGAGTAATCATTCTCTACATCAAAAAATCGAGTCACCAAGCTCTTTAAAAACTATTTTGGGTTTGTTTACCGCTGTTTTTTTTACGTTATTTATACAATCAGGTTTCGCAGAAACCAATGAAGACAAGCCTTCTGAAGGAACTGAGTTTTCCCGTGAAACAGTTATCGAACTTGCTCGTCAGCTTGCAGATCAGCCTTTCAAAGAACCCGCTAATGCACCAGAAGAATTAAAAAAACTGGATTATTCCACTTATCGTCAAATCAACTTTCAGGAAAACGCAGCCATTTGGGGTGGAACGCCCACAAAGTTTTCTGTGCAATTATTTGCGCCAGGATTTTTGTACAAGGATTTAATCGATATTGATGTCGTTGAAAGTGGAAGATCATTTCCGCTGGAATTATCAGAAACCTCTTTTAAAGTTCCTAATGAAGCGATTGGTCAAAAATTAGTTGAAGTTGGTAAATATGCTGGCCTTCGTCTGCACTACCCATTAAACAATAATGATTACCAGGATGAATTCATTGTTTTCCAGGGCGCCAGTTACTTTCGTTTAGTCTCTAAAGGTCAGATTTATGGGATTTCTGCTCGTGGTTTAGCAATTGATGTGGCGCAGCCTAAAGGCGAAGAATTTCCTATTTTTAAACGGTTCTGGATTGAACGTCCTTCATCAAGCCAAGATGCCATCGTAGTTCATGCATTACTAGACAGTAAAAGCGTATCGGGAGCTTACCGTTTTGGTATCCACCCTGACGCACCAAGTAAAATTGATGTTGAAGCGGTGTTGTTTCCCCGAACAGATATTAAACATGTTGGCTTAGCTCCATTGACCTCTATGTTTTTATACGGAGGCATGGATCGTCCGGATAAATTGGATTACCGCCCTGCTGTGCATGATTCCGAAGGTTTACAGATGCGTAATGGTAAAGGCGAGCGACTATGGCGCCCTTTAAACAACCCGCAGACACTTCAAATTAGTGCGTTTATGGATGAAAACCCCAAAGGATTTGGTTTGATTCAAAGGCATCGAGATTTTGATTATTATCAGGATCTAGAAGCGAACTATCACCAACGCCCTTCTGCCTGGGTTCAACCAGTAGGTGATTGGGGGAAAGGCCAGGTTGAACTGGTTGAGATTCCTTCCGATTCCGAGGAAAATGACAATATTGTGGCGTATTGGAAACCTGCTGAAGGCTTAAAAAAAGGCGAACCTTATGAATACGCATATAAGTTAACCTCCCCTGATGATGTTCCAGATAATGAGACCAGTCCTCGTATCGTTCGCAGTATTTCTGGCCTTAAATTATTTGATGGAAATAAAGAAATAGTCCTTGATTACAACAACATAGATAGTAAAGATATTGAACACATTAACGTGGTAGCTCACATCAGCCAAGGCAAGATTATAGAACGTCGAATTCAAGCAAATCCGAATATTAATGGTGCTCGGGTGACCATCACGTTTGATCCTGAAGATGCAGATGTCGCTGAAATACGCGTACAGTTAAACAAAGATGATAAATATGCGGCGCCAACTTGGCTTTACAGATGGCTAAACAGGGATTGGAATAATTCTCTATGAGTGTAAATCTACGGATTGATAAAACTGACAAAAATACCGCCTTTGAACGCGCTCTGCCGGCTGAAGCCCCACTGTCAATGCCCCGCCATGGTGTATATGAACAAGGCTTGTCGATGCGACACAATCAACGGACCTTTTTTTACATATTAAGAACACTGGTATCGAGACTGTTCGTTTTGATAGTAATGTTGGGACTATCCTATTACGGTATTACTGAAATCTATGGTGTATTAAGTACCACTAATAATGTCACATACTTACAGTGGTTATTTTTAATACTGTTTAGTATTAACTTTCTATGGGTATCTTTTGCTTTTGCTCAAGCTTTATTGGGATTTTTATTACATCTCAAACCACGGTTAATAAAACAGCCTGAACAAGAAGCTGAATTTACCACCGCCATTTTACTGCCCATATATAACGAAGATCCGCTTCGTATCAAAGCCGCACTTAAGCTTATGCGTGAAGACCTGCTGGCCAAAGCGCCCGGTAAGTACGCATTTTTTATCCTCAGTGACACCAATAAAGCAGATGCCTGGGTTGCTGAAGAACAAGCGTTTTTGGATTTAGTTAATAAAGACGAAAAAGGTTGCCCGGTATATTACCGTCGTCGCCAAAATAATCACGAACGCAAAGCAGGTAATATCGGCGATTGGGTGAAACGTTGGGGCGCATCTTATGAAGCGATGATAGTGCTGGATGCAGACAGTATTATGAGCGCCGAATGCATGTTGACCTTATCTCGTCGTTTGGCGGCTTCACCAGGCGTAGGATTAATCCAAACCCTTCCGACCATTGTGCGAGCTAACACACTTTATGGCCGCTTACAGCAATTTGCGAATCACTGTTTTGGTCCTATTTATGCGGAAGGATTGTCTGCTTGGCATGGCTTGTCATCTAATTTTTGGGGACATAACGCGATTATCCGTACCCGTGCGTTTGCTGAATCTTCTCATTTACCGATTTTGCCTGGCAAACCGCCGTTTGGTGGGCATGTATTAAGCCATGACTTTATTGAAGCTGCACTCTTACGGCGTGCTGGTTGGGGCGTCAGATTTGATACCGATATTCAGGCTACCTTTGAAGAGTCACCCCCCTCATTAATTGATGTCATGATTCGTGATCGGCGTTGGTGCCAGGGTAATCTGCAACACACCCCATTTATGTTTGCTCAGGGTTTTGTACTGCCTACCCGCTTACATATATTTTCGGGACTCATGTCTTATTTGAGCGCGGTATTCTGGCTGTCTTTAATCGTAGTAGGCTTGGCCATTGCGGTACAAGCACGGTATGTGCGACCTGAGTATTTTGCGAATCCGTCGTTATTTCCAACCTGGCCTGTATTTGACTCGGAGCGTGCCCTCACGTTGTTTTTTGTCTCCATGGCTATCGTCATTGCGCCGAAGATATTTGGCTGGTTTGCAGCCTTGATTAATATTCCTCGCTGTATGAAGTTTGGCGGGCCAATTCTGCTTACCCTAAGCACATTTATGGAAATGATAATGTCAGCCTTATACGCACCGATATTGATGGTGCATCAATTTGGTGTAGTCGTTAATATATTTCGTGGTAAAGACAGTGGTTGGATGCCTCAATCGCGTGACGATGGAGCATTGAGCTGGTCAGCCGTCGCAAGGGCTCATGTCGGTCATACGGTATTTGGGATTATTCTTGCCATCATATCGCTACTGCTCAGTAAAGAAATGTTTTACTGGTTATTACCGATTACTGGAGGATTGATGTTATCAATCCCCTTATCCTGGTTAAGTGGTGGCGCTCGTCGCACTAAACTTATTAAATGGTTAGGTCTACTGCGTGCTCCAGAGGAAAAGTTTCCCGCGCCGATTCTAGTCGCTTTAGAAGAGCAACTTTCCCACATAGAACCTCAACACGAACAGCATGCTTTTGTGAGATTGCTTCATGATCCTCAGCTCTGTGAGTGGCACATAGCTCAATTACCAGACAACACGGGAAATCCTCCAGAATTTCATCCCCCTCGCATTCTGGCTGAATGGAAAGTCAAGCATGCAAACAGCTTTCAGCAGCTTGAATCCTGGCTTGAACCATCAGAATCACTGGCTTTTTTAAGTCAGCGTGATTGTTTGCAACAATTGAAGAGTTTGGAGAAGCATTTCCGCTAAACAAGTAGTTTAGGCCTTGCTATCACATCAACATACTGAGCTTTACGGTTAGGTAAAGTGACGTTCTATTGGGCAGTTTCTATAAGTGTTCATTGTCTATTAATGTTGAAATCTAAATTGTTATCACCATCTGTTTAAGAGGCAGTCGACCTTTTTGGCTGCCTTTTCATCTCTTCTCAAATGAGAATATCAAAGGAGAAATTCTATGATGCGAGTGAAAGATGTGATGACTAAACACCCTTTTTACCTTGATGCAGGTGTGAGTATTCAAGAGGTTTGTCAAACCATGCGGGATAAAGATGTAGGGTTTGTGCCATTGAGCAAAGATAATCGAATTGTCGGTGTGATAACCGACAGAGATATTGCTCTGAGAGTGGTTGCTGAGGCTAAAGATCCGCATCAAAAAGCCCGAAACATTTCCACTGAACGTGTTTTATATACTTATGAAGATAAGCCTGTAGAGGAAGTCATTCAAAATATGGCTGATCAACAGGTTCAACGGTTTTTAGTGTTAAATAATGCTAAAAACGAAGAACTGGTAGGCGTTATTTCCTTAGGCGACATTGCCAATCACTGTACAGACGAAGCCCTGTCGAAAAAAGTGATTCAAGCGGCAAAACAGTATCATTAATTCTTAGCTGAAAAGACAACTCGTAATCATTAGGTTCGACTCAAATTCTGCGAGTTATTTGAGTCGAACCTAACGGGGAGTTAGTCACAAACTGCATCTTGTTTCTGCACGATAAGATAGAGATGTAATTCTGGGTATTGATCATACTCAAGATGTCGGCACACCGCTCCGGCCTTATCAATTAGCCTCAGGGTTTCAGGGATACCCAACACACTGTAGTACATTGGTGGTCCCATAGCAGCATCGTTTTTTTCAGAAGCCGTATCCATAGCACCAGTGGTAAAAATCAGTACACCACCCGGAGTTAAAGCATCAATCAACTTGTTCAAAACTGGTTGCTGCTGATTTAACGGCAAATGCCAAATGCTATCCCAAGCTGAAATAAAATCGTATTGCTGAGGAAACTGCCATTCACAAATATCGGCATGATAAAAGGTGTGGTTTGGATGTCGTTTGCGAGCAAATTTCAGCATCTTTTCTGATAAATCCAGCCCTTGCACATCAAAACCGTAACTGATCAACAAATCGATAATGCGTCCACTGGCTCCACAGCCAATGTCTAATGCTTTAGCTTTATTTTTTACAAAAGCAATTGCCCGTTCGTGCTGTTTGATGCCATTTTCTCGATTAAATTTATCGCTGTTCCAAACTTCAGCAATTTGATCATAACTATCTGCAACTTGATGGGGTTTCATCTGTGGTATATCGCCCTATAATTTATTCAACGCAATATGAATTCGTTCAACGGCCTCAATTAGGCGTTTTTCATCGGTGGTATAAGCAAACCGCACATGTTGAATGGCACGATGTAAACCAAAATCGTTGCCTGGCGTAATCGCGACTCCGGCCTCACTCAGCAAATATTTAGATAGCGCCATACCGTCGGGGATTCTGTCATTCAATAATTTGCTACAGTCTGCATAAATGTAAAACGCACCTTGTGGTTTGACTGGAATGGAAAAGCCTAATGCTTGCAATTCTGGTAACAAGATATCCCGGCGTTTTTCAAAAGCTACTCGTCGTTGTTCAAGAATAGCTAGGTTCTCAGAATCAAATGCCGCCAAGGCAGCGTGTTGTGCTGTAGTGGGTGCTGCCAGAAAAAGATTCTGCGCCAAACGATCCATTACAGGTTCAAGATTTTCTGGTACTACTAACCAACCCAAGCGCCAACCGGTCATGCCAAAGAATTTAGAAAAACTATTGATGACGATCGCTTCATCATCGACTTCCAGGATAGAAGGCAAATGCACACCATCGTAATTCAGTCCATGATAAATCTCATCAACAACTAGTCGTCCTTGTTTTGCTTTAACGGCCTCTGAGAGGGCTTTTAAGCCGTCTTTATCAATAATGGTTCCGGTAGGGTTAGACGGTGTGGCAACCAGGGCCATTTGGGTATCCTGATTCCAGTATTTTTCAATATGTTCAGGTGATAATTGATAGGCCGTTTCGGCAGCCACAGGAACTGAAACGGCAGAAGCTTCAACAAAACGGGCGAAATGCCGATTACAGGGATATCCTGGATCAGTCATTAACAAATGTTTGCCTGCTTCTAACAATGCCCCCATAACTAATAATAAGGCGCCTGATGCTCCGGGCGTAATGACAATTCGTCGCGGTGAAATCGTAATGCCGTATTGTTGTTGATACCAATCAGCAATTTTTTCCCGTAACGGCATCAAGCCTAGTGATGGTGTATAAAACGTATCGCCATTTTGTAAAGAAGCAATTGCTGCATCAATAACCGGCTGAGGGGTTTTAAAATCGGGTTCACCGATTTCCAGATGAATAATATCCCTGCCCTCAGCCTGCAGGACTTTCCCCTGCGACAAAATATCCATCACCTGAAACGGTTTTATATCCAACGCGCGTTGTGCAATGTTAAATGGCTTGTGCATGGAGATCCTGAATTGACTGAGCAGTGATATAACTCGAGTTGATAGGTGAGCCAGCAATGACTTTACAGGGTGAGTCTGGTTCACCCAGTTGATCAACAACACATATTGCCTGCAGGAAATCTTCATCCGCTGTGTAAGCATTGACCGTTACCAAGGTATTTACTCCAGCACTATGAGCAGATAACAATCCATTAGCGGAGTCTTCAATCGCCAGGCACTCATCAGCTGTTAACTGCAATTGGTCTAGGCAGTAATTATAAATATCTGGCGCAGGTTTTTTGGTGGGCACTACATCTCCTGCCGCGATGGCGTCGAACCAGGCCAGAGCTTCTTCACCTAAAGTAGTTTTAATTAATGCCATGACATTTTCTGGTGTAGTCGTGGTAGCGATAGCCAATCTTATACCGGCAGATCGTAATTCTGCTATTAGCCTTTTTACTCCGGGGCGTAACTGAATCACTTGATTCTCTAGCAGCTCAACATAATGTCGGGTTTTATCGGCGTGTAATTTGGCGATCATTTCACCGTAATCGCCAGCAAAACCACACTGAAGATGGAAGTTTTCCAAGTAATACTGGATGCGTTCTTTGCCTCCGGTTACAGCCAATAATTTTCCGTAAAGTTGATCATCCCAATGCCAGTCCAGACCGGCTTCGGCGAATGCGCGATTGAATGCGATACGGTGCCCATCACGCTCGGTTTCGGCAAGGGTTCCATCCACGTCAAATATAACGGCTTTTAAATGTTTCATGTGTCTCTTAATCTTTAAAAATGAGTTAAAATAGGTCAATTATTTTGCACATGCCGGAAGCTTCTGGTATAGATGCGCCCTTGTTTTTAGAAAGTATGAGGTTTGCCAACAATGGACCCGAACCAAGATGATGTAAGTTTCACCCCGTATCAACCGGGTAGTGATGAAGAATACATGAGCAAAGATATGGTAAAGCATTTTCGGGGGATTCTCGAAAAATGGCGCTCGCAACTTATGGAAGAAGTTGACCGCACTGTTCACCATATGCAGGATGAAGCAGCAAACTTCCCAGATCCTAATGACCGTGCAACCCAGGAAGAAGAATTTACTCTGGAGCTACGCACCCGGGATCGTGAACGTAAACTGATCAAAAAAATCGAAGAATCACTGATTGATATGGACAAAGGTGATTACGGTTACTGTGAGTCATGTGGCGTTGACATCGGCATCCGCCGTTTGGAAGCACGTCCAACAGCAACACTTTGTATCGATTGCAAAACTCTGGATGAAATCCGCGAAAAGAACCGCGCCTGATTTCACCTAAGACTCACCTCATACTTGATTGAAAGGTAGGTCCTAAAAGCCCTGTGTTACACAGGGCTTTTTTTATCGTTCGTATATATACAGCAAGTCCACACCACTATTTGTTCCCGATTCAGCCTGTAGCGTCCAGATCTTCGTTAATGTGTAACGTAACTGGACTGTACTCACCGGCTCAAAGATACCAATGCCATATCCCAGATAAAGTTTGGGAGATAGATATTTGCCAATTTGTACTGCCGCATTATCTGGACTTTCCCCAGTAAACTCGACAGAATCAAGACCAAAGGTGCTGGCAATCTTTTCACTGACCGCATTGCCATTCGAAATACCCAGATTAGTCGCTGCTGACGCCAGCATCGCTGCATCAGTCGCACTGGCTTGTCCTAATGGCCGTCCCAATACAATATAAGACAGAATGTCTTCCTGACTCATTGATGGCACCGAAAACAAGGTTGCTTGCGGATTGTTAGCCGGTCCGGTGATATGAATGCCCGCCTGATAATCCGTGCCTTTGCGAATAGCTTTTATATCTAAATCAGGATTGTCGATCGCTGTACCCACAAAACGTACTTTGCCATTATCAATTTTTAATTCACGACCATAAGCTGCATACATGCCGTCATGGACAGTGATTTCACCATCACCCAATAACAACTCCCCGGCTTCACCATAAATTCGCAAATTACCTGCTAGACGGCCATTAAATCCCAATGCACGAATCAGTACTTTTTCACCCAATTCCACAGTTACATCGACATCTGTAGCCAAACGCATTTTCTCATCTGACGTTTCTTCGCCAATCACCACGACATCCTGACTGGCTGAAACAGTGGTATTGAAATCCATTGGTGCCAGATCGGCAGTGGGTATTTTTACCTTTCCACTTATTTTGGCTGTTTCAGGGGTGACTCTTAATGTTAAATCCGGTGAAGCAATCACATAAGCTTCAGGCAAATTCATCAGTTCTAATTTATCACCCTTAATCGTGGCATCCAGCAGCCAATCAGCATCGGTCATTGTAAAATCACCGGCTACTTCCAACTGACCCTCCGCTGACTGGGCCTGAAGTAGCATTTTTAAACCGGATAACGGATCACCATTAACATCGGCATTAATCGCCGTCAGGGTGATGCCCATATCTACCAAAAATATCTGTCCATCACGCAAACTGATTGCAGTCGTTAATTCGGGTTGATTAGCTGTTCCCTGCATATCGACATGCAGTTCCAAGTGACCAGCTAACTCATCAAACGCCAACGTTTCCAACTTTAATGCCGCAAGATCCTCAACCGAGGTCTGCAATTGTAATGTGAGCGGTGTATCCATCGGCGCGGCCATTAATGTTTTGGCAGCAGCAGTCTGCAATCTCGCTTCTATTGGCTGCACGCCGGCTACATCAGGTGCAATGGTAATAGCTACCATGCTCTCTTCAGCACTGAGCTGATAACGTAAATCAACCTTGTCAAAGGCGATAGGTTGTTGCTGGCTGAGACCTTCTGACTGGAGTTTTAGACTTGCTTCGTTAAGCGATAAATTACCTGTGCCGGTGATATCGCCCTCAGTTTCCATCGCCAGTTGTAATTTTCCGGAGATATACCCCGTCAATTTGGCGTATTCCTCAATCCATGGTTTGACGATTTCTACTGAGAGTTGATTAATATCTACTAGCACTTGTGCGCCATCTGCCGAGTTTTCGCCTTGTAAACAAAATCGTGCTTGCTCTGCAGATTGCCAACAATGTTGTGACATTATCTGTTTATCCGCAGATAACTGAATGTCACCCGCCTCATTTAGCAGCCAGTTGCCAGCTACGTCATTTTCAATGGTCATGGACTGTAACTGCCCAAACCACTGATTGTCTTTGTTTAGGCTGCCTTGTAAAAGGCTTGAGAAAGTCACGATTTCAGACTGTATCTCGAGTCCAAGCTGATGCTGTTCACGCTTACCCGTTAGGCTCAAATCAACTGAATCTATGACCTGTTCCGCCACTACAATCGCTGTCGACTGCACATTGAGTTTGCTTTGTTGATTATCGGTAAGGTCAATTCGAGCATCAGCATTAATCGATCCAATACTCAGCTCATCAGCCCACTGAATAGCTGAACCGTCTAGATTTGCATTAAGTTTTAATTTTGCCAACTCGCCATATAATTGACCTTGCCCGTTAAGGGTTCCTGCAAGTTCTGGATGGAAATCCTGTAAGTTTGGTGAAGATAATGTCCACTTTAAATCCAGTTGTTTCTCAACTTTACCCTGCAAGGATAATTGCGAATCACCTAATTTAAGCTGCAAATCTTCAATGTTCACATCGGTATTAAGTGCTTGCAGGTTACTGTCCAGAGAGAAATTGCGTTCGCGTAACATGCCATTTAAATGTAACGCCTGCACACTGGCCTGATACACCCCCTCGCCTTTATCTTCAAATTTTACTTGCGCCTGACCACTTACCAGGCCTGGCCAATCAGTTGCAAATACGGCCGGGTCAAGCTGTCTCAATGTCAGCTTTCCATCGACACGTAAATTCTCTTTCCAATTAATACGACCGCTAAACCCGGCGCCACCATCAGCAATCTTGGTGTCTGCCCGGATATCAGTTATACCCGCTTCTGGACTAGTGGCTAACAGATTAAGAATGAGGGGTATTTCATCGACAATAAAGTCAGAATCTACTTTTAAATCAAAAAGATCCTTTTCACCCTTAAGGTTAAATATCCCTGTGTAACTTTCAACATCCACACCGCTTAAACTGGCGGGGATTTGCAGGTTTTTCCATTCGCCATCCAACTGATAATTTAACAATGGATCCCAGGCAACATCGCCATTGACGGCCAAATCAACTAAGGCAGACTTTACTTCCAGTGAATTAATCGTCGCTTGTTGCAAATCTCCACGCAAATAGCTGTCAATAGTCCAGGTTTGCTCTAAAGCTTCCAGAGAGCTGCTCAATATCAAACGATAATCCTGCAGACTTCCATCTAAAGTCAGCTCACCTGAAGCGGCATCCACTAACAACGCTGAATCTTCTTGCCAAGGCCATTGCAGCTGAGACCAACTGCCTTCAATGGCAAAGTCACTTGCCATGGGATCTTCAGCAACTTTAATATCGCCATGTAGTTCTGCAAAACTGTTCTGACTGATTGCAGCCATCAGATCAACACGCCAGTTTTTTAAATCACTGGAATTCAAGCTCACACTGGCGGATAGCGGTGGATGCACGGTTTCAAATTCTTGTAACTCAAAATCCAGTTCCAGCTTGGCACTTTCCAGCGAGCCTTTTGCATCTAAATTAATTGCTGTGATGTCACCGACATCCTTTTTAAGAATGCGGGCTAATGGGAGTGTTTCACTTTCTATATTTAGACGCCAATCTAGGTCTTCAAGAAGATTTCGCACCATCAAGGTTTGTTCTGAAGCAAAAGGTTCGCCCAACTGCTGCCGTACTGTCATTTGCTTGAGATCACCCGTAATGGTGCCCGTAGCAGAAATTAACCCCCATTCAGGATCATTTAATTTGGCACCATAATTTAAATTGGTTGCGTAGGGCTCACTTAAATCGACATTACCTAACAATGTGAAGGCGAATACGTCTCGGTTTAAACGCAAAGAAGAGACAATTAATCGGTCATAATTTAGCCTCAACGAAGTATCAAAACGATCGAATAAAGGGACTTCAATGCCTTGATTATTAATGAGATTTGCTTGTGTAATTCGTAGTGACCTGAGGTGTATAGCTATTGGTAAACTAAATTGAGGAAGCGTAAATGCTGCATCTTCTTCGGGCACATCAACCGTTTTTGTCTGATTGATTTGCACCTTATCGATATGAATTTGATTGATAATAAAACGGCTGGAGAGCAGTGACCACAATTGCCAACGAGCATCAATGCTGTCTATGTATATTGCATCAGCATCTTCGGGTTCATAAGCCACACCCTGTAGATAAATGCCATCGTATAGTCGTCCCCTAGCGTCGTTAATAGTAAGGCCGGGGAGTGTTTTCTGGGTAAAATTAAGTGCAGTGTTAAAGCCCGACTGAGTCATTAACAACCAATATAATGCTGCCGGTATGATCAGCAGCAGTGCAATTGCGATTATCCATAATACGCGCTTTATCACAAATCAGGCCCTATCACGATATGCAAACCAATAGGTTTGTCTTCATCTGAAATACCGCTGGCGACATCAACCCGAATTAAGCCAACCGGAGAACGCCAACGAATCCCTATGCCAACACTATACTCTAATGGATCCGACCAACTGTTTAATGCATTACCAAAATCAGTAAAAATTGCTCCACCCCAATTTTGAACAAACATATGTTCATACTCAATACTACCGACAGCTAAGTAGCGGCCACCAATAACCTCATCTAAATCGTTTTCTGGTCCCAATGATTCATAGTCAAAACCACGAATACTATTATCACCGCCGGCAAAAAAACGTAATGAACTGGGTAACTTGGAAAAATCGCTGACTTCGGTCGCACCGACACTCGCGCGGGTGATGATTCGACTCGACTCGCCAAAAGCTTGAATATATTTGCCCCGCAAAACTATTTGGGTAAAGCTGATATCAGAAAGGATACCCTCAGCTGCCCCACTCAGCTCCATACTTACTCTTCCGCCATGACGGGTATAAAGCGTGTCATCAGCCCAAGTTCTGGCATAGGCAATGCCGGGAATCAATAACGAAGTTGAAGCGGAATCATCTGAGACATCGAAACTTTCGTTTAAAAACTTGATACTGCCCGTTTCTTCCCATCCCCAACGCATTCGATTGTAATAGCTTCCCACAGCAATCGAACTGCTCTCACTGGTATCGGTATCTTCTTGTAAGTATTGGGTATTAAAGCCAACTGCATCAATATTTTCGCTCCAAAAGGGCATCTTATAATCTGCACCTATACGATTGGAGATTTGCGATAAACGGCTTTCCACCGAAATTGTATGCCCTCGATCATTCACATAGCGGTTTTGCCACCCCAAACTCATTCTGGCACCGGTATCTGTGCCATAACCCAAACCTGCGCTGTAGCGGTGCTTCAAATTTTCATCTAAAGCAACATTTATGGGTACGCGATCATTTTCGCGATCAGAGGTCATGGCTTGAGCTGACACGGAGGCAAAATAGCCACTTTCTTGTAAATTACTTCGTAATGTCAGTAACTTATTTGCATTAAAAGGTTCGCCTGCTTCGATGGGTGACATCGCATCAAGTAATTGCTCATTTACTACCGTGTCAGGAAAGCTAACTTCGCCAAATCGGTAGCGCTGCTTCGCATCGTAAACTAAGCAAATATCAGCCACATTGGCGTCAATATCGACACTTACTTGGTTACAGGTAAATGCACCGTCAAAATAACCGCGTTCGGCAGCGACTCTGAGAAAAGACTTTTTGGCATTTTCATATGTTTGATGGTCAAAATGTTCGCCCTTTTTAAGTGGCAATTTGGAGACCATCTTAGTGAAGACCGAATCAGTTTTTGCATCGCCTTCTACGGCAATATTGGTTTTTCGAATAGTTACCGGGTCACCCAACTCGATTTTATAGCGGGCTTGCCAGTTGTTCTCGTCAGTTTCAATTAACTCGGCGGTAATATCAGGAGAATAATAACCATACACAGTGAGCATATGCTTCAACTCATCAATCGCTTGATTATGCAGGCGCGTTACACTGCGTGAATCCAGTCGTGGACTTTGTTTTTGCCTATTTATACTCAAACCATTCAGCAAGGTTTCACTTAAATCTTTCTCTAAACCGGTTATCTCTATATCGATATTTTTTTCCGTGTCGGCCCAAACTGTATAAGTTGGGAATAAACACAAAAATACGAGAAATATCCTGCTGTAAAAGTAGTTTTGGCATAACGGCATAGAGGAATTGTCATTACTAAAAAAGAGATGGCCAACAGAAATGAATTCATTTCTGTTGGCACAATTATGACAGCATCAGACTCTCGGCGTTCTTAACTTAGATTATTAATTTGTTTGATCCGGCTGATTTTCTTTGCGGAAAGCGCTGGGTGAACAGCCAAAAAAATGGCTGAAACGACGACTAAAATGACTTAAGTCATTGAAACCATATCCATAGCAGGCTTCGGTAATACTCTGCCCACTTCTGATGGCTTCAGCTGCGGATTTAAGCCGAAGCTGTTGATGAAACTCCCCTGGTGTACACCCTAGCTGTTTCTTAAATTCAACATACAAACGGCTACGGCTCATACAAGCTTGACGGGATAATTGATCCACATCTAATGGTTCGCTGAGATTTTGTTCCAGGGTATGAATTACAGCAGTAATTCCGCTGGTATCGGGTGCGCGTTTGCAATAACTCAATAATACTTCACGACCTTGTTCGCGTAGCAACCGAATCACCAGTTCAGATACACCCAAATCTACCATCAGCTCTTTATCGGGATCATTGTGTATGTAAAATGAAACCATCTTTTCCAGCAATTGCTGGGTATCGCGGGTGTGGTGTTTATGAATGATTCGAGGCTGATATTCCCAACTATGATCCGGTACATCAATTTTCACCAAGTCTTGCATTCGATTCGATATGGCTTGAATCCGTTCTCTGGAAATTTCGATAGTCAGACAGGTAGTTGGCTGCTGCTCATTGGCATCTGGGAAATCAATTTCAACATGTTCACCCGGTGGCATCACATACGATTCATGTGGCACAAATAATTCGCCAGATGCATTGTTATGGTCATGCATCACTTTACGGCCGCTTACCATCCCGCAATACAATAAATGATCTGCATTCAGCGCCACACCAGTTGAGTTTCGATAAGTATCGTAAATACTCAATTCGGTTTCCGGTCCGTTAAACGTCACTTTATTTTCAATTAGTAACTGACGATTTTCTCGGCGACCAGTGGATGGGAGTATATTCAGGCTCATAATATAACCTTAATGAACAATAGTTGATTTTGTGTCTGTTCTCGACATGAAGTCAAGAAAATGAAAATAATATTGGTGAAAATTATCCGGGAAGCAGATATGAAATTTTCATACATCAACATAGCAACCATTACGAACGATGTGTTAACTTTTTTGTCACTTCTGGACTGTGAGTCAAATTATTGGGATTATCAGTCAAGTAATTTATCCACTGATGGATTTATGCTGAGCATTTAAACCATAACAACATACAAAAGAGAGAGATTTATGATTTACGCAAAACCAGGTACACCAGAGTCGGTTATCTCATTCAAAGCACGTTATGAAAACTTTATTGGTGGTGAATGGGTTGCTCCCGTCAAAGGCGAATACTTTAATAACATTACCCCCGTGACAGGCGAAGTCATTTGTGAAATTCCGCGTTCAGGTGAAGCTGACATTGAATTAGCGCTAGATGCGGCCCACAAAGCACGCGAAGCATGGGGTAAAACATCAGTCCAAGATCGCAGCAATATCATGTTGAAAATTGCCGATCGTATTGAAGCTAATCTTGAAATGCTTGCTGTAGCTGAAACCTGGGATAACGGTAAAGCTGTACGTGAAACATTGAATGCTGATATCCCGCTGGCTGCCGATCATTTTCGATACTTCGCAGGTTGCCTACGTGCTCAAGAAGGCACCATGGGTGAAATTGATGAAAATACAGTGGCCTATCACTTCCACGAGCCGCTCGGCGTTGTCGGTCAAATCATCCCTTGGAACTTCCCGTTACTGATGGCAGCATGGAAACTTGCTCCGGCACTCGCCGCAGGCAACTGCGTGGTGATGAAACCAGCAGAACAAACTCCTGTATCCATCTTGATTCTTGCTGAACTCATTGCCGATCTACTTCCTGCGGGCACATTAAACATCGTTAATGGCTTTGGTCGTGAAGCCGGTCAAGCATTAGGTACTAGCAAACGCATTGCCAAAATTGCATTTACTGGCTCGACTCCGGTTGGCTCATTGATCATGAAGTACGCAGCCGAAAACATCATTCCTTCAACAGTTGAACTTGGTGGTAAATCACCTAACGTTTTCTTTGAAGACATCATGCAGCAAGAGCAGGATTACATTAATAAATGTGCTGAAGGCATGGTGCTGGCCTTCTTTAATCAAGGTGAAGTGTGTACCTGCCCTTCCCGCGCCGTTATTCAAGAAAGCATCTATGACGAGTTCATTGCTGTCGTAATGGAACGCGCCAAAATGATTAAACGTGGCAATCCTCTGGATACCGAAACTCAGGTTGGTGCTCAGGCTTCACAGGAACAGTTCGACAAAATCCTCAGCTACGTGGAAATTGGTAAACAAGAAGGTGCTCAATTATTAATGGGCGGTGGTATTGCCCAGCTTGGTGACGAATTCAATAAAGGTTTCTATATCGAACCGACATTGATGAAAGGTAATAACAAAATGCGTATCTTCCAAGAAGAAATTTTTGGACCAGTGGTGTCGGTAACCACCTTCAAAGATGAAGCCGAAGCGCTGGAAATCGCCAATGATACTGAATTTGGTCTGGGTGCTGGTTTATGGACCCGTGACATGAACCTTGCCTATCGTATGGGCCGTGCTATTCAGGCCGGCCGGGTTTGGACCAACTGTTACCATAGTTATCCTGCTCATGCGGCTTTTGGTGGGTATAAAAAATCCGGTGTTGGCCGTGAAACGCATAAAATTGCCCTGGAACACTACCAACAAACTAAAAACTTGTTGGTTAGCTACAGCACCAGCCCACTCGGTTTTTTCTAAAGCACAGCATTAATTAAACTAGCTCTCCCCTAAGCACAGCTTTCGGGAGAGTTTTTTTTATTGGCTGTTGACTACATTTAACGTTGGCAGCGGGCTATACTCAAAAAAAAGAGAATTAAGGTAAGGTATTTATGGCTCAGAATAATATTGAATCAACCCTACATGAAAATCGGCACTTCCCCCCATGTGAAGATTTTTACAAAACCTCTGCGCTGACTCCTCAAAAACTTGATGCACTTTACGCTAAGGCGGCTGAAGATCATGAAGCTTTTTGGGGCGATTTAGCCAAACAAGAACTCGACTGGATTAAACCCTTCAGCAAAACGCTGGATGATAGTAATGCCCCGTTTTATAAATGGTTTGCCGATGGTCAAATAAACGTTTCTTATAACTGCCTGGATAGACAATTAAAGAAAAACGCTGAAAAGACTGCCATCATTTTTGAAGGTGAACCTGGTGACGTACAACATATTACCTACCGTATGTTGCACCAAAAAGTCTGTGTATTTGCTAATGCATTAAAAAACCAAGGTATCCAAAAAGGCGATCGGGTCATCATTTATATGCCGATGATCACAGAAGCGGTTGTGGCCATGCAAGCATGTGCCCGCATTGGCGCCATTCATTCGGTGGTGTTTGGTGGCTTCTCTGCTGAAGCATTAAAAGATCGTGTTGAAGATACACAAGCCAAACTGGTAATTACTGCTGATGGTGGTCACCGAGGTGGCAAAATTATTGGACTTAAAAACACGGCAGATCAGGCGTTAAGCAAAGGCTGTGAAAGCGTCGAAACAGTTATTGTGTTTAAACGCTGTGGCAATGACATCAACATGCAGGATGGGCGTGATATTTGGTGGCACGATGCTGAACAAGATCAATCAGCTGAATGCGCTCCAGAACCGATGAATGCCTGCGATCCACTATTTTTGCTCTACACCTCTGGTTCGACGGGTAAACCTAAAGGTATTCAACATTCATCAGCAGGTTACCTACTTAATGCCATAACCACCATGCGTTGGGTGTTTGATATTCAGGAAAAAGATGTGTTCTGGTGTACTGCCGATGTGGGCTGGATTACCGGGCATACCTATGTGGCTTATGGTCCGCTAGCAGTTGGCGCAACGATGATTATTTATGAAGGTGTGCCCACTGTTCCTGATGCTGGACGTTTTTGGGATATCTGTGCTCGTCATCATGTGACTATTTTCTACACCGCTCCAACGGCTATTCGAGCGTTAATGAAAGTCGGAGATGAAATTCCGCAACGCTATGATTTATCGAGTCTTCGATTATTAGGAACCGTCGGTGAACCGATTAATCCTGAAGCCTGGATGTGGTATCACCGCGTTATTGGGCAGGAACGTTGCCCGATAGTCGACACCTGGTGGCAAACTGAAACTGGTGCCCATATGATTGCGCCCGTTCCCGCTGTCACTGTCACAAAGCCAGGTTCCTGTACGCGTGCCCTGCCCGGCATTGATGCAGCGGTGGTGAACGAACAAGGTGAAGCGATCGGCGAAAATCAAGGTGGCTTTTTGGTTATTCGCAAACCTTGGCCCGCTATGATTCAAACCATTTGGGGTGATGACCAACGCTATAAAGATACGTATTGGCCGTATTTCGATGGCAAGTATTATCTGGCTGGTGACAGTGCCCGTCAGGATGAAGAAGGTTACTTCTGGATCATGGGTCGCATTGATGATGTGCTCAATGTTTCCGGACATCGACTGGGTACCATGGAAATTGAATCAGCTTTAGTCGCACATGAAGCGGTAGCTGAAGCCGCTGTTGTCGGTAAACCACACGATGTTAAGGGCGAATCCGTATTTGCCTATGTCGTTTTAAAAGGCAACCGTCCAGAAGGCGGCGTTGATGAAGAAATGACCAACGTATTACGTGCCTGGGTGGCTGAGCAGATTGGGCCAATAGCCAAGCCTGATGAAATTCGTTATTCCGATAATCTGCCTAAAACACGTAGCGGTAAAATCATGCGTCGTTTACTACGTACCATTGCTAAAGGCGAAGAAATCACTCAAGACACGTCGACGTTAGAAAACGAAGGCATTTTATTGCAATTACAAGGTAAGGCTTAATGGCGAAAGCCGAAATCGAAAGTCAGGAAAATCAACGACTGGACAAATGGCTTTGGGCTGCGCGGTTTTATAAAACCCGCAGCCTGGCTGTTGAAGCCATTAATGGCGGCAAAGTCCATGCAAATGGACAGCGAGCAAAACCCAGCCGCACTATTCGCCCCGGTGATCAATTAGCTATATCGCTGCCACCGTATGAATACGTTATTGATGTATTAGGCCTGCAAAAACAACGTCGGCCTGCCAGTGAAGCGCAATTGCTCTATCAGGAAACACCTGAAAGTCGCGAAAAACGCGAATTATTACGTGAACAAATCAAAAACGAGCCATTAGGATTTCGTGATCAAAAAGGTCGGCCAAGTAAGCGTGATCGGCGGCATATTATTAAATTTACCCGTGGCGACTAATGGATAAACCTTCCCTACTTAATGCTGCAGATAATCAGCTTCCATCACTTCGTTATGCAGTCGAATTGCAAAAAACGGCTGCCAGTGTGGGATTTGACTGGCCGCATATTGATGGGGTAATTGCCAAAATTCACGAAGAACTGGATGAAGTGGCTGCAGAACTTGATGATGCGGATTCAAGCAAATTACAAGAAGAGATTGGTGATTTGTTATTTGCCATTACCAATCTTGCCAGACACTTAGACGTCGATCCTGAACAAGCCATTCAGCAATGCAATCAAAAATTTCGCCGCCGCTTTCAGTACATTGAAACGCAAATATTCAAGCAGGATAAATCATTACAAACGGCCTCCTTAGAGGAGCTTGATGCATTGTGGGATGAAGCAAAATTGAGTGAGAAAAAGAATTAGATTACGAATTTAAGTTTTTGTTATTAAACATCTAAAAATAAACGATATGCCATCATTGATGATTCCGTAAACCCGTGTTGCTCATAGAATCGATGCGCGGATTCATTATCGTTATCTGTCAGTAACGTAATACGTTTGCAGCCTTTTTGTTTGGCAAAATCAATCGCATGTTTCAATAACGCTGAGCCGACACCTAGCCCACGATGTTGTGGTGCGATAACCATATCCTCCAGAATCGCCACCCTACTTCCTAATGCCGTTGATACGGTATAAAGCAAATTCACCATACCGATAATCTGCCCAGATTGTTTTGCCACTAGAATATCGCCGATGCCATCACCATCAATTATTGCCCCCAACCCCAGCGCTTGTAATTCGCTGTCCGGTTTAAATTCAGTTTCCTGACTGAATAATGTATCGAGCAATAAACATAATTGTGGAATATCCGTGCTAACAGCTGTCTGAATTTCCATGGATTACCCTGCAGAACTTAATGCGTTTTCTGTTTGAAACTGCTCCTGGCCGGTATAAACCAGAAAGTGTTTACCTTTCGCTCTGGCAACCATGCCAATACCAATACTCTGGGCGATGCTGAGTCCCATCTCGGTCACACCACTTCGGGATAACAGCAGCGGAACTTGCATCTGAGCAACTTTGATGACCATCTCGGAGGTCAGACGGCCGGTGGTGTAAAACACTTTGTCATTGCCTTTAATATCGTTAAGCCACATCCAGCCGGAAATCGCATCAACAGCATTATGCCGGCCAACATCTTCAACGAAAAACAACACATCATTCTGCTGACACAATGCACAGCCATGCACCGCACCAGCTTGTTTATACATTTCGTTATATTCATTTAATGCATGCAATACGTCATAAATAGACTGGGCACTAAACGCAGGACACTGCAGTTTCATTTCAGACAGTGAATCCATCACATGACCAAACATGGTGCCCTGACCGCAGCCACTTGTGGCAATACGTCTGGACATAAGCGAATCGAGATTGTTTTTCTGCTGGTGGGTAGTGACGGCTACAGCATCTACATCCCAATCCACCTGAATAGATTTGATATGAATCAGCTCATCAACCAGTCCCTGATTTCGCAAATAACCAAGTGTCAATAACTCTGGTTGCCCACCAAGCGTCATCAAAGTGACAATCTCACGATTATCCAGATAAATAGTCAGTGGCCGTTCGCCGGTTAATGACACTTCACGGGCTTCGCCAAACTCATCTAATACGGTGGTGGTATGCAGGCAATTAATGCCTTGATTGGTCATTTCTGGCTGATAATTAGCCACCAGTGACACTCATATGACGGAAGATAATCGGTTGTTCTTTGATATTAAAGTCATGGCCTTTCGGTTTGATATCCATCGACTTGATAATGGCCTGTTTGAGTTGTTCGATATCGCCTGGATGACGGCGAATAATATCGCGCAAATCCATCGAGTGTTCCTGCCCCAGACATAACAGTAAACGCCCTTCTGTTGTCACTCTGACCCGGTTACAACTTTCACAGAAATTATGACTATGTGGTGAGATAAAACCGATTTTGCTTTTGCTACCAGCCACTTGGTAATAACGCGATGGTCCACCAGTATTGGCAATACTGCTTTGCAAATCAAAATGCTTTTGCAATGTGGCCAGTACTTCATCACTACTACAATAGCTTTCATTACGACTATGCGTCACTTGGCCTAATGGCATCTCTTCGATATAAGAAATATCCAGCTGGTTATCAATGGCAAATTGCGCCAGATCGACAATCTCATCATCGTTACGGCCTTTCATAATCACCGCATTCAATTTGATGCGTTTAAAGCCAGCTTGTTTAGCAGCATCTATACCGGCTAATACTTGAGTTAATTCGCCAGTGCGGGTTAATTCACGGAAACGATCAGCATTCAACGAGTCCAGACTGATATTAATGCGATCCATACCCGCTGCAGCGAGCTTCTCAGCGTATTTGGGTAACTGGGAGCCGTTGGTGGTTAAGTTCAGTTCTTTAAGCGACGTAGTGTGCTTCAACGCGCCAATTTGCTCTATCAACCAATCAACGTTGCGACGTACTAACGGTTCACCACCGGTGATACGGACTTTTTCCACGCCTAATTCACAAAAGGCTCTCACTAGAAAAGCAATCTCTTCCAACGTCAGCAACCGTTCACGCGGCATGAACGTCATTTCTTCATCCATGCAATACACACAACGAAAATCACAACGATCCGTAATCGATATGCGCACATAGTTCACACGTCGTCCGAAGTTATCAATCAATTGTGTTTGGTTATCTGTCATGTTGTTTATTATGCGCTAGCTTCGCTCTTTATGAGAAATATCACAGGATTTATTTGCGGTGGAAAAACCAAACAAGGCATAACCACCACAACGACCGCTTAAACCGTTAATCAGTAGTCCCAACCCCAGCAAGGCCCACCAACTTTGGAAATACAATGCAATCGCTATTATAAACAGACCGATTATGATGCGTAACGTTCTATCAATATTGCCTAGATTCTTTTTCATTGCATTGCTCCAGATACAAACAAGCCCCTTTGCAGGGGCTTGAATGAATCAATATGTCTTGCTTGTTAAATCAATCGTCGCCAGAGAAAGCGCCAATCAAATGCAACAGGCTAGTAAACAGATTGTAGATACTGACATACAAGGTCACAGTCGCCATGATGTAGTTTGTTTCGCCGCCGTGAATGATGTTGCTGGTTTCATACAAAATCAGACCAGACATCAACAACACAAACATCGCAGAAACAGCCAGTGACAGACCAGGCATGTTAAAGAAGAACGCTGCCAGACCAGCCAGGAAAGCGACCAAGATACCGACAAACAGGAAGCCACCCATAAAGCTGAAATCTTTTTCAGATTTAATCGCGTAAGCAGATAAGGCTAAAAAGACAATCCCGGTTGCGCCCAGAGCCTGCATAACAATCTGCGGGCCATTAGGTAATCCCAGGTAAGCATTAACGATTGGCCCCAGTGTCAAACCCATAAAACCTGTCAGCGCAAATACAGAGGCGATACCCCATACGCTGTTGCGCAATTTAGCAGTGAGGAACAACAAACCAAAGTAACCAATTAACGTAATAATGATGCCTGGATGAGGCAGGTTAAGAACCATTGACACCCCTGCGGTAACAGCACTGAAACCAAGTGTCATAGCCAGCAGTACATAAGTGTTACGCAATAACTTGTTGGTCTGCAGCGCAGACTCGCGCGAACGTACAACTGTTGATTGTGTATCGTAGTTCATCAGTTTATTTCTCCATTACTCAGTAAAGTATTGATGTTAGGTAACTCACCCAATGGACATCATCCTACCGGATAAGTTCTAAATGGCAATAGCTATATAAATTTTGCATTCACTGTTGTCAGATCATGTCATTCCTAGTAATATGCCGCGTCTTGGAGGGATGGCAGAGCGGTTGAATGCACCGGTCTTGAAAACCGGCGTGGGTTTATAGCCTACCCAGGGTTCGAATCCCTGTCCCTCCGCCAAAACAAACTAACGGACTTCGGTCCGTTTTTTTGTATCTGGGGTTTGGTAATTGCGATTTTAGCTGTTCTGTATTTAGAAATTATTTCAGGCTATATCGTCGTATGATGTAGTATTTAATACTGTTGATTCTGCTCAGGCACCGCACGCGTATCCCGGTAAATCTTTTCAGTCATACAGGCATATCATTCTTGATTTAGACGCATCTCCGTCTACCTTTATGTTTCTTCGGATCGTTGGGCGGCTTTAAGTGCGTTGGAACCAAATTGTATGGACTCGTTTGGGGGCCCGCCGCATTCCGCAGAGTCCTGTCGAAGAGTCTCCGAGTTTCCGACGTCCAGTCCAACCTAGTATTTATTAGTATTTCGGGTGATGTTTGCTTTCACCTAGGCTGGTAGCAACACATACCAACCGCTTCATATGAACGCTTCTAGCATAATTGAAATGGCATTCCATACATCTGGCGGTAACAAAGTTGCAGCTGCAAAAGGAGCTGATGGCGCAAACAAGGCGGCGAACTACGCGCCATAATTTTTGCTTCCAATTGTTATTCAGGCACTGCGTTAAAATTCCCTCACCAACCACCACGATATCCATTTGTAGCACACGAGGAAATAAAGAAAATAATTGGAATTAGCCAAGAAAATCTAATAAAGCTTTTTGATAACATTTTTTCCATGGAATATTCATGGCGCTCCACAAAGAGGCCGGGCTTGCATATATTTGCTGGAACAATCCCCGGTGTAACTATAACCGCTGCTTATCATGCAGCGTTGAACTTCGAACTCAAGTCGGGTGCGGAAAGTATCATTACTTTCGTCTGGAAATTGCTTTTTTCGATCCAATCCAAAAGTACCGTCAGACAGTCCACCACAATTTTCCCAATCCTTTAACCGGCTCTCCTCCGTCATTCCCGGTTTCTCCCAATAGGCGATGTAGGGTTTGATGGATTTTAGGTAATCGTCACGACCAGTCGTGAGTCCCGGCCCAGCCTGGAACATAAGTTCACAACCTGTAAGTAGAATGCATATCGAGCTTAGTTTGAGCCAGTGTGTAAAATTGCGACTCATTTTGCTGCTCCCAACATAATCGAAATAGCTTTCAATACCTCGGGCGGTAACAATGTTGCAGCTGCAAATGGAGCCGAGGTAACAAGGGCGACACTTAATACTTATATTGCTGCCTTAATTAGGACTAGCAGCAGATCAAAGTTTTGGTTTAAGGGTACTGACATCGCTCGTCGCAATATTCTAAATAGACATACCCCCTATCTCGCATACATTCAGCCCATTCTTTGGTGAGTCGCCCCATCGCTTTTATGTCATTAGGATCCTCAGGTTTTTTAGCGGCCTGGATTTTATCCTCAGAGAAAAGTACATATTCTGTTCTTCCGCTTCCGCATGCTGTCGTATCATCTAACCTGCTTTCTTTCGTCATTCCTTCCTTTATCCAGTGAGCGCCGTATGGTTTGGGGTATTTCAGTCTTTCGTAAGCTTCTTTATCGCAATGAGCTGCTGGTGTTTGTGGACCACAAATACGGCCATTACCAATGGTACAAGCCGACAATAGGCAACTCGCATATAGAGTAAAGAATAGCTTTATCCGTAAATTCATTTTACATTCCTTAAAAAAATGGAAATTGCTTGCCATACTTCGGGCGGCAACAATTCCGACATTGCAAATGGCGCAGAAGGAACAATAGCTACGGCACTCCAAGTGTCATGGGCTGTAATTAATGCTTCTGATCTACCTCGTGTTGCATTACCTTGTTCGTCATACAGCCCCGAGAGCTGGCCCCCAATTACGTCATGCGTACCAGCAAAAGATTCAATAAGCTTGTCCTGCCAGCTACCCGCTTTATATGGAGTTCCAAACAACGTACCTTTATAACCCTGAATACCTCCTGTTGGACCAGCCATCTTTTTGCCTTCTGGATGTTCAGTAATGAAATAGTCAAAGCTCATAAGGGAATTATCATCTTTCTTTGCCGTGAACATGATCTGCCCTTCTTTGAGCGCTAATTTTGGTATGCCATTCTGATCAAGAATTGGAGTATCATCTGGATTTTTCTGAATTGCACATCGCTCATTCATCGTTCCACACAATAAATCCAGGTCTACCCGGGTACCGCCCGCTCCAATCCCGTCGCCACGCACGCCTTCACTTTTGCCATCAAGCAGGTTATTCAGCTTATTACCATAAGCATCCACCGCACCTGTAAACTTCTGAGAGTTTTCAATGGTGATGCGTCGCATCTCTTCAGCTGCCGCTGACAACGCTTCCTTGGTGAGTGCAGTTCCTCCAAGCCCGGTCACCGCCCCGATCAACACATTCATCACATGTTCTTCGATACGTAACTCTTTTAGCTGTGCTTGGATGGAGGCTTTTGCTTCTTCAGTTTCAGCACTTTTGAGCTGTTCATTTAACATTTGTCTCTTGTTCTGCACGTAATCACCTACAGCTTTATTGGCTTGTTGGCCAAATTCCTTGGTAATCTGTACCTGCGCTTCAATTTCCTTGACGACTTTTTCCGCATCAAATATAGGGGCTATGGTATTAGCGGTTGAATTTCCTTGGCTATCGACTGCCTCTCCTTGCTCATTAATATGTACATCCCGATTGAGCACGGCTACCGTGGTGGTGGCATCCTCACCGGTGAGGTTTTGTTGGCTATCGCTATCGGTAATGCTCAATGTACCTTGACTGATAGCACTGACCGTTACGCTCTGTGCTTTATCGCTATCTTTTCCTATACCGGCCCCTGAAAGTTGAGGTAAGCCTGCCTGAATACCACCGCCGATAGTCGCCGAGGTGGCCTTTGCATCATATTCTGCTTTGTTGCTGATATCCGATACGATGAGCGTTTCTGTAGTCAGGGTATTCTTGTTGTCAAAAATGGCTTGCTCCGTAGAGGCGATGACTGCCCCTTTGAGGTTGGTATTGCCTGCCACGTTGACTTGAAAGCCTTCATCCCCAGCGAATATACCCGCTTGTTCATTGACGCTGGCGTAATCACTTTTGATTTTGCTTTGACTTGAGCTGATTGAACCGCCAGCCATGCCCGCTCCTATTGGAATGCTGACACTGATACCCGCACTTTTCTGTTTGCTATCGTAGGTGCTGGTATCTTGCAAACTCTGGATATTTAGATTGCCCTCTCCCGAGTTGCCGACATCGGCCACTACTTGATTACCCCTCACTTGTGCACCGATAAGGTTGGTGTCGCTGCCGCTTTCCAGGCTGACCTTATTGCCCGCCTCTACCATGGTTTCCGTCCAGCTAACATCAGTGCCATTGGCTTTACCTTTACCTTGTGATGCACTGGCTGTAATGGCAAGCCCATTGGTGCCAATACTGATGCCCACACTGGCACTGCTGTTTTTATTTTTGCTGTTGAGTGTGTCGGTGTTTTTAGCAGCAATCAGATTGACTTGATCATCAGCTTTGATTGATACGTTTCCTCCCGCATTGATATTACTGCCGATCACATTGACATCGGAATATTGATCGGCTCCTGTGGCGGTGATAGTGACATCTCCCCCAGCCATCACTTGACTACCTTGAACTTTGGTACTGGTTTGCGTGGAGGTGCTGCTGCTTTTTGAGGAGCCGATGGAAAGGCTGAGGTTAATGCCTCCGGCTTGGTTGGCAGCATCGGTCACGTCATTGCCTGTAGGTGCCGCAGATAATGCTTGTTGAGTGGAGTCATAGGCATTCTTAGCTGCTAGTGCCGTAGCGCCTGCCGCCAAGGCCTTCATACGTCCATCCGAGGTATCACTGGCAGCTTCAGTCATTTGTTGTGCTGTTTGAATAGCAGAGATAACTGGACTGGTAATGGCAAGTGTTAAGCCACTTTGTTTGAATTTAGTTTCATGGGTGGTATTACGAGTATTTTGCCCGGCAACGATATTGACCTGCTCGGCACGGATATCGATATTGCCTTGTGGGGCTAGTACATCACTAGCTTTTTGGGTGTAACGCTTGCCTGCTTCAATTGCCACATCACCTTCAACACTTCCCACGGTGCTGCCAGTTTGCTTTGTACTATTGTGAGTCTGGGTTGTATTGAGTGAGCTGGAACCCAGAGTGACACTGGCACCACTTGTACTTAGGCCACTCGTTTTGGTTTTACGCATATGAAATTCGTAAGCTGTATCCTCCGCAGCAGTGATATTCACGTTATCCCCAGCGTTTAATACGGTGCCGTTATCACTGATGATATTGCTGCCACGAATGTTCAGATCGTTCCCAGCTTCTAACATTACGGTATCACCACTAATGGTGCTACTAATGCTGTTGTCTGCTTTAAACACATCCCGTTGAATCTTGGTTTTACTGCTGAAGGTGCTGCTTCGTTTTACCTTACGTGCCGTATCGAAGTTGCTGGTTTCACGGCCTTCAATGATGTTGATATCTTGCGTAGCGTTGACATTGATTGCACCAGATTCACTGGTGATGCTAGCGGCTTTTGCATTAAAGTCTTTGCCTGCATTTAATGAAATATCGCCAGTTGCTTCGATGACGCTGCCAATCTCTTGTGTGCCACCATGTTTGACATAGTTTTTAGCGTTGCGGATGCTGTTGTTCTGTTCGGCAATCTGCACTGTGCCAAGGTTGATATTTTCTTCAGCAGTGATTTGTGTGAAGCCACCTTCACCCTGATTAACGATACTGGCAGCCATCAAGTTAACGTCATTACCTGCTGAGGCAATGAGAATCGCATCGGGATGACTGAGATACAATCCGGCAACACGATCTATATTAGTAAGACTAAAACTGCTGCCTCCTTCACTTTGTTTGCTGCTTTGTGTTGTGCTTCGAAGGTTAATGTCATTGCCAGCCTCCAACAACATGGCATCTCTGGCAATGACTTGGCCACCGATGTTGTTGATATCGTTATTGGCTTTTAATAACGTCGAATCAGCCACTATTTGACCGCCCAGGTTATTAATATTGTCAGCATTCAACTCCACTATCTCGCGACCAGCAATTGTTCCTTCATTAATAACATCCGAAGTGAGGTTCATGGTGACCGTATTGCCTGCCATCATGCCTGTAGTCGACTGCATATCCTCTATCTGAGGTCTGATATAAACTTTAGGAACCAATGCCTGGGTGACTGAGCCATCAGGCAGCGTAACCGTTTGTTCAACCAGCCAGACAATATCGCTGGTGAGTTGTGCCATCTGCTCGGCTGAAAGTGCCACACCTGGGATAAGCTGTAAATCATTGACCTGTGTGAGAGCAGAGGTCATCAAAACCTGATATTGCACCTCATCACTGGCATAACCATCAAGGAATCTTCGGCCCGTTAATTGGGCAATTTGTTCACGCACTAAACGTTGTTCATAGAAGCCATCGCCCAAACGTTTTTGAGTCGTCGCGGGGTCGAATGTCAGTTGCTGCAACATGTAGTCAGAACTTAACCAAGAGCGATAGTTGGCAAAGCGTGGATTGGTTTCGATCAGATAATCTGCTGCGACATCAGGTGTGGATTGAAATAAGTTGCTGGTGACAATGGGTAATGCCGCCGAGTTAACTGTAGTGCCGCTGCCCGCTGGAACGGTATTGCCATCCAATTGTGTAGTGGCGAGGTTATAGGTCACAACTTGGTTGGCTGGATTGTAAGGACCAATAACATCAACATCGTAATCATTGTCGTTGCCATCCCAGTCGTAATAATAGGCTGTGCCACTATAACTTGTGGTGGTCCGGCCTTCTGAATTTAGGTTTTGTACTGAGGCGCCAGTAACATCAAGGTTGCCACCCGCGATGATTTGGCTATCACTATTAAGCACGGAGCCGTTGATAAGCATATCGCCACCCGAGAGAATCTGACCGGGATCTGATGAGACGATTTGTGTTTCGTAGAATTTTTTTGTGCCTAAATAACGTGTGTATTCGCGGAATGAGTATGACCCTGCTGAACGCCATTCAATATCAACGTTACCAATATGGGCTCCAGGATAATCAGCGGTTTCATAGATAACTCCCGTTCCGCCTGGAGTAAATCGATCAAAACTACCGCTTCCAGATTGAACAACTTCGGTAATAAGTTCGGCATTCAGGTTTTGTAGAGCATTAACGGATAAGGTTGCATTACCCAATGCCTCAATAGTCGAGCCATCATTGATAAGTGAATCTGCTGTTCCAGTAGCTTGATTAGCTCCATCGAGACTACCGGCAATCGTCAGGTCTCCTGAACTAAATATCAAACCATCACTTCGATTTTCAATGTTTCCGGCTCCAATATCGAGTCGATCCCGAGCAGCAATCACAGCACCTGCATCATTGCCAAGCTGGGCAACTTGAATGCCGATTTGATCACCAAAGATACTACCGGTTTCACTATTGAGCAGAGTATCAGCCTTTATCAGCGTATTTACCCCATCAATCAGGCCGTGATTAGTGAGCGTATCCGCTGCCGTAATCTTAGTATTAAGGCCCGTTATCTCCGCATCGGCAGTATTGTCGATATTGTTGGCGCTAAGCTGTAAAGACTGGCTGGCGAGAATAGTCGAGTAATTGGTGATATTGCCACTGGTTTGTAAATCAAGGTTACCACCAGCCTGCAGCTCGCCAGTGTGATGGTAATCAGAGGTCAGATTGATCGTAATATCAGCCTCTGCTCCAACACTGCCATCACTTTCCAGCCCTGTGGTAGTCAACTGGATATTGGTTTTAGCATTGATAGTGCCGGTATTTTGTAGCATCCCGTCGGCAGTAATAGTCACAGCACCAACACTTGCACCAATATCACTAGCATTTCTTACACCCAAACCAGCCTCAGTTCCAACCATGTGAATTTTACTTGCGTACATGCCACCCAAAGCTGCAACATCCACAGCAAAAGCTGGTGCAGAATCTCCTGCATCAGCAACGATTGGATTTACACTGGTTTTATTGCCGTTGCTGTCGACATTGACTTGGTTAGTCCCTGTGGTGATGCTGAGCTCATTCGCCCAAATACCAGCGTTCACATTGACTGCACGAGCAATCACATCGGTGAAGTTAGTTTGAGACGTATCCATTCCATTGCCCAGAAAGTTAATACTACCGCCGCCTACACGGTAACCCAGCAAATTGCCGTTATTCATAATCGGTTTGCCAGTCGTCAACGTGGCGCGATTGGCATTAATAAAACCACAACCGCTACAACTAATACCTGCCGGGTTGGCGATCACTACCTGTGCTTTGCTGCCAGCGACTTCGAGATAGCCATTCAGTAAACTGGGATTGTGACTGTTGACTTCATTTAGAATTACTTTGGCGGTGCTACCTGCAAGGTATGGATTGCCCTGAACCCAGCCGCCGAGTTGAGTTTGTACATTCGTGTTGCTGTTATTGAGAATGGCCCCTTGAGTCTCAACGTCGAACTTTTGATACGTATTACGTGAAACACCTGCTGCGCTAGGCGTCTGAATATTGACCAGTGGCAGGCCATTTGCAGTTTCATTAACAATGGGTCGCTGATTTGCAGGTGCGCTAGGGTCGGCAATGATATCGGCCTTGGCAGTGCTGAACATCATAATCAGACTGCTCATAATCAGAATGGAAATACGCACAGGACATAGCGTAGTAATTATTGCCTGGCAGAATGTTGTTGAAACACTTTGCGTGCTTTTAGATGAATAACTTCCAACATTTTCAGCAACAACCATCATCAAACCACGTGCTTTGTTAAAAACAACTCTGAATTTATCTTTGTTCATCTTTATTAATCCCTTATTGCAGATGATTCAGCCACATTAATCAGAAGGTCAGATTTAAATTGAACCCTGCTGTGGTACTTGCTGTTTCAAAACCTCGGGGCTTTTTAAGTGCTTTACCGACAAAGACGTCATAGCTAAAACCACTGAAGCCACCTCTTAATCCCAAGACAATCCCTGCCAGTTGCCTACCTAATAAACGATCGCTGGATTGACCACTGACTTCCCCATAATCAAGTCCCAAATAAACGGCTTGTCCCGTGTTACCGAGCAACGCACTCAAGTCATTTCGCAAGAACCAGCCGTTATCCGCACTTAAAGATAATTGGCCGTCAAAACCCCGAACGGTGTAACGATTACCAATGGAAAAGCGATCCTGAGGCGTTAACGGTGTGAAATTGTATTGCCCACGAAATTGAGTTGAGTACCGTAAAGCCTGTTCACCCCACGGAGATTCAATAGAAATTGGCAGATGAAAACCTATATCCGCCGTAAGAATTTCCATACGAGAAGTCCCTTCATCAAAGAACTCTTCCGGTGCTTTTAGGGCATCTTTTGCACCCGTCCCTCGCTTGTAAGCGAGGCTGTAATCAAGCAGCGATTGCCCTAAATACCAGGTTTGACTGAAGCCAAGCTCCCACCCTGCTGTGCGCCGTCTTTGCACTTCAATCTCTGTATCGTTGATATAGTTTGATGACTTTCTGAAAAAGCCTCGCAGAGACAGGTAGGTTTTATTGATGGCATTACGGAAAATTAGCCGACTGACCTTGATATCGGAATTCTCGCTACGACCACTGTAGGTATATGTTTGATTAACTCCTGATACTGCCTGATAGTAGTCATAGCTTGATGTGGTAAAACCAAATAACCAATATCCAAACGGCAGCGAATAATGAATAGTTTGGCCGTCCGATCCCCTTTTACCCGATTCGCCACCACCCAGATCATGGTTGTAATTGACGTAGAACAAATCGTTAAGCATTAGCAGATTGTCGCCAGACAACGTAATGCCACCCTGATATTTTCCGGTAGACTCAAATCCGGCATCATCGGCGCTGAGGGTCAGCCGGAATGGAAAACGCTGTTGATATTGAATCACTACATCGCTTTCTCCGGGCAATGCATTTTCTCCTTCAGCTGGCTTTATCTGGATATCGACTTCTGCAGTTGGGATGCGTTTGAGATTTTCCAGTCCCTGCTCTATATCTCGCAGGTTTAGAATGTCTCCCTGTTTGATCGGAACAGCATTCCATTTGGTCGCCCTAAAGCTCACACCCTCTTCAAACTGAACCTTTCTGACTTTGCCGGGGATGACGGTGAGCTCCAACACGCCAGAATGAAGATCTTGCGGCGCTGCCAAAATGCGGGTGGTGACAAATCCCCTGTCAATAATGGCGTTTTGAATACGGCTCATTGCGACATTAATGCCTTGGGCGCCAAGGCACCGTCCTATGGCTGGATCTTCACCATCCGTTACGGTCGATAAAGCAAACTGAAATTTTTCAGCAGTTTCGCCAATTAGCGTAATACTGGAAATAGTGAAACAGGGTGATTCGTTGTCAGGATAAACGAGGAGTTCTGGTGGCGATGTTTGATTGAGTAAACGAACATCAGGGGAGATTTCCTGCTGCTCGCGAAGCTGACGCTCGCGCTCTTGTTGCAATAGTTGCTCTTGTGCTGCTCGATCAATAACTGCAGCACCGGCATAGGTTGCTACTGAAAATAAACTCCATATACTAAACACCCACAACCGAAGATAGGGTGCTCGTCTTCCGTGACGGTTATCCATTTTATTCTTCTTGAATTCCTTTCAATTACGAGAAATAGTAATTCAGGAACAAAGATACGGGCAACGCTCATTCGAAGCAGAATGACAAAAGTGTGCGCTAGTTAAAATTTCTGATGAATGAACAATTAACTTTGGTACAGACTAATTTCAAAAACCCGCTGATGATCGACTTCAGGGAAATAGGCGGGTCGTTGATGCATGAGCACTATTAACATTTTGTTCTGCCAGAGTGGATATACACGCTGCCAGATGCGTTCTGCCATGTCTACATCAATTCCATTAAACGGTTCATCCAGCAGGATCAGTTTCGGGTTTCTTAATAACAGCCGTGCCAGACAGATCCTTCTGGCTTGCCCTCCAGATAGTTGACTGCCGGTATCGCCCAACCAGCTGTGTAATCCCTTTGGTCGTTGTTTGGCCCAATCATCCAGCTCGACTAAAGTTAGTGCGTGCCAAAGCTGTTGTTCGTCGATTTCATCCAGCCCCAGTGTCAGATTGCTATATAACGTCGCGGCGATGATGCTGTTTTGCTGAGTCAGATAGCCAATCTGCTTATGCCACGCTTGTGTTTGATCGATTCGCAATGGAATGCTATTTATCAACAACTGATAAGGCGTTATAAATGATTCCGGTATTTCCAGCCCAGCGATTATATTGGCTATTGTTGACTTGCCGCTTCCGGATCGGCCAGTTATTAACAGACATTCAGATGGTTTAAGTTCAAAAGCAAAAGCGGTATCTATGCTGCTGATAACTTTGGGGTGATCTGCCAGCATCATTGACAGCCGTTCAAGCTCTGCCAGCGTCGATTTCTCTGATGATGCATGCTCTGCCAGGGGTTGCAGCCGCTCAGCGGCATAGCGTGTTCTGCCCCACTGCCCTAGCTGACCTGGCAAGTTTAAAAGTAACTCACCAAATCCAAACACGGCCAAAAACAACATGACGGCAACCGGTCCACTAACAAACTGATTCTGGTAAGCAAATAACGCCGCAATGGCCACGGCGATAACCAACAGCCCATGGCAGATATTCACTATTAACTGTGCGTTGGCGATATGTCGATTCAGTTTTAGCTGTGACTGACCAATCTCACTCAGCGAACTGACCAATCTTGCTTGGTCCGCTTGTTGCAGATGTGCTGCCTGAAGTTCCAGCTGTCCTTGAAGATGCTCTATGGTTTGTGAGCGAGCCTGATTAATCTGCCGGGCATAATCACTACTTATCTGTGATGTTCTCCGAGTGAAAAAGCTGAAATAAATACTCCCCAACAACAGCGTGATAATCCCGAAAGTAACCCCCAGCGTTAACCAGAAAAAACTGATAAAGACAGCGAGCAAAACCACGCTGGATATCACAACAACAGGAGGTAACAGTAACTTTAATAACAGGCTGTCTAGATTATCCAGATCGGCGGTTAACCGGCTCAGCCATTCACTATCCTCAGTGTTTCGCAGTTGCTGAACCGGCAGGTCCATTAGGCCGGTAAACAGGGTTATTCGAAATCCGGCAATCACTCTTAATACCATGTCGTGACTATGCAGCCGTTCAAAATACCGCCCCACTGTTCGACTTAATGCAAAAAACCGAATGCCGCCACCTGGTCGGTAGATATCCAATAACACCGCAGTGCCAGCGGTTATCGCCAGCCCGGTGATTGCCGTGGCCGTTATCAGCCAGCCAGACAACGCTAATAACCCCATTGCGGAAATAGCCGTTAACAAGGCCAGCAGTAAAGAGATGATTAATCGTTTTTTCTGATTTTGCAGTACTTTGATTAACCAGAACTTCATTGGCGCAAAACTATTTTGAGAATGGCTAGACATCGTTAGTCACTCTCCCGACTGGCAAACTGCAGCTGTTGGTCGGCTAGTGCAAGTACGTCAGCATCATGACTGGAAATCACTAAAACACACTGCGGTTTTAATGCAGCAAGCGCCGCCAGAACGTATTGACGGCTTTCGGCATCCAGGCTAGCAGTCGGCTCATCAAGCAATACTAATGGTGCCGGTGAAAGTAACACTCTTGCCAGCGCCAGACGTTGTAATTGCCCTCCTGACAGGCCTTCACCATGTTCATTAAGTTTGCTATCTAGGCCTTTGTTTCTGTTTATAATTAAACCTTCCAAACCTAGCTGACTTAATACCTTCTGCATTTCCTTTTCGGTTGCATCTGGTGCCAGTACGGCAAGGTTCTCCTTCCAGCTGCCATTAATGATCCAAGGTTTTTGAGGCAGATAACGAATCGCTTCCTTTCCCATCGGCTGGTTGTTTAAAAGTACTTTGCCGGATAAGGGAGGCAGATAACCGGCCAAGGTATGCAATAGCGTGGTTTTGCCGCAGCCGGATGGTCCGTTAATCACCAAGCACTGCCCTCTGCTCAACTTAAGATTGATAGGGTCTTGAAGAACTTCACCAGGCTGATAACCGATACCCAGATTGGTGACATTTAAAATTGATGAGGAATCGTCTGCCGTTAGCTCAAAAATATCCTCTGCTGGAGAGTTTGTATCCTCATCTGGTAGATGCGAAGCAATATGTGAAGCGGCTGCCACTGCTGCGGCACGGTCATGATAAAACTGGGATAGATTTCGTAAAGGCTGAAAAAACTCGGGGGCCAGCAACAGAATAAATAAACCGCTGAATAACGTGATATCTGCCGCCGGGCCCCAGGTTATGGAGCCAAACAGGGCAAAACCAATATAGATGGCAATACTGGCAATCGCTACGCTGGTAAAAAATTCCAGTACGGCTGATGAAAGAAATGCCAGTTTCAGGGTTTTCATCACTACCTGACGATAATCCTGACTCCTCTCTTCGACTTCTGTTAAAGCCTCAGTCTCTGCAGCAAACAGTTTTAACGTCGTGAGATGTTTGACGCGATCCAGAAAATGTCCGGCCAGACGTTGGCGTTGGTAAAAAAAGCGCTGATTGACTGCTTCTGCTCCCCAGCCTATCAGCATCATAAATAAGGGAATTAACGGTGCTGCAGCCAGTAAAAACAATGCAGCCAGCCAGTTGTAATAAAACACTACGATCAGAATCAACAGCGGTGCCAGCACTGCAAGCATTTGTTGTGGCCAGAATCTGGCGAAGTAGCCATCCATTGACTCAACATCTTCAATCAACTGGCTGGCCGCTGCACCAGGCGAGCGTTGACTATGGATTAACGCACTGGTTTGTCGCCAACCACTGAGAACCTGCTCCCGTAAATGCTCTCTTGCATACAAGCTGGCCAGTTGGGAGTGATGTTCCTGAGCTCTTATCAGTACCGAGCGTAAAATAAGGCTCAGCACCATTAGCAAAATCAATATGGATTGTTCAGCAAGCGGTTGCTTCTGAATGATTAACTCATAAGTTAGTTGTGCCAGAGCATACCATTGCACAATCATTGCAATTGTCGACAACACGCCCATAAAAACAGCCTGATGCAATCGGCTTCGCTGCTTTTGGGTGAGTTGTTTGAGTAATAAACGTCCGGCTTTATTCATGGCCTGTTGATCTTTCATAGCCGCCTAGTCAGTAACTGAAAATACGCCTGATTAAGGCGTGTGCGCATATGTCTTCGAACGCTAATTTACAGATGCATTCCGCAGGGATCGGAGACCAACTACCTCCAATAAAATTGATACCTGCTGACGTAGAGTAACTAACTTTCAGCTTTTGCGAGGTGTTGGAGGCAAATTGTCTCAGCGGAATTGGCTATGAATTAGTGGTAACCACCTTTCACTTTGCCACGGAAAATATAATATGACCAAGTGATATAGCCCAGCACAAACGGAATAACAAACAGGAAACCTAACAACAAAAACAGTTGTGATTCATAGGCCGAGGCCGCATCCCATAGTGTGTAATCTGGTGGCACCAGATAAGGCCACTTGCTGGCGAGCAGACCGAGGTAGGTGAATAAAAACAATCCCATCGTGGCCACAAACGGCATGCCTTCTTGTTGTTTTTTTACAGAACGAAACACCAGAAAAGCACAGTACAGCGCGAGCACAGGCAATAACCAAATGATCGATACACCATTGAACCATCTGTTTAATACGCCTTGATCAACAAACGGGGTGTACAAGCTGACAATACCAAATACCACTAATACAGCTATAAGCAAAATTGGCGTAATTTTATACGCCCACTGTTGCAGTTCACCTTCTGTTTTCATAATCAGCCAAGTACTGCCCAACAAGGCATAACCAGCTACCAGTCCAAACCCCGTAATAATAGTAAAGGGAGTTAACCAGTCAAACGCGCCGCCTACATAGACGAAATTACTGGTTTCAAAGCCCTGTACATAGGCCCCGACCACAGCGCCTTGAGCAAATGCAGCAACAAATGAACCACCGGCAAATGCCCAATCCCATAAGTATTTAGTTGTGTTCGCCTTAAAGCGAAATTCAAACGCAACACCACGGAAAATTAAGCCTGCCAACATCAAAAACACACCTATATATAAAGCAGGCAGAAACACCGAATAAACCAACGGAAAAGCAGCCAGTAATCCCGCACCACCTAATACCAGCCAGGTTTCATTCCCATCCCATATCGGTGCCACTGAGTTCATCATAATGTCGCGTGAATGATCATCCGGGGCAAATGGATACAAAATGCCCTGCCCCAAATCAAAACCATCCATCAATACATACATCATGACAGCGAAGCCAATAATCCCGGCCCAGATAACCACTAAATCAAATGGCTGTTCCATCACAGACCTCCGTCTAAATTAGCATTGGCAGCAGAGATAGGCCGTTGGGCTTTTTCCACATCCGAATCCAGATGATCAGCATTAGCTGTTTCCAGACCACCACGGAATACACTCATCAAATAAAACACCCCGGCACTGAAGACCATGCCATATACCAGGATATAACCAATCAACGTAAACAAAGCCATGCCCCCTGTTAAAGATGGCGTTAAACCTTGTGCATGTGTCATCTGTTCATAAATTAACCACGGTGCTCTGCCCGTTTCTGTAACGATCCACCCTGCTAATACCGCAATAAACGGTGAAAGACTCATGACTCGTAAACCGTTGAGGAAAGGTTTACATTCAAGATAGCGTTGCTTTCTGCGTAACCAGAGTCCGGCTAAACCAAACAACACCATCAGCATGCCCATCGCGACCATTACTCGGAATGCCCAGAACACAATAAATACTGGCGGTTGTTCTTCAGGTGCCACTTCTTTTAACCCTGGCACTTCGCCATTCCAATCATGCGTCAGAATAAAGCTCGCCAATTTGGGAATCTTGATTTCAAAATGGTTTTCCTGAGCCTCTTTATCCGGCCAAGCAAATAACAATAACGGTACACCGGTTCCTGTTTCCCAGTTGCCTTCCATCGCGGCGACTTTAGTAGGTTGGTGTTCGAGAGTGTTTAAGCCATGAAAGTCGCCAATCACTACTTGAGCAGGTGCCAAAATCAAAATGAGCCATAAAGCAATCGACAGCGCTTTTTTATTCGCCTCCATCTCCCGTTTTTGCATCACAAACCAGGCTGTCACCCCAGCTACGACGAAGGAAGCTGTCAAGAATGACGCTACGCCCATATGCATGAAGCGATAAAAGAATGAAGGATTGAAAATAGCATCAGACCAAGAACTGACGTAATACATGCCATCACGCATTACCAGTCCATCGGGAGTATGTAACAGGGAATTGGCCGCTAAAATCCAAAATGATGAGATAAATGTACCGACGGCGACCATCAATGCTGCAAAGAAATGTACCCCTTGCGGCACTTTATCGCGGCCAAATAACAAGACGCCTAGAAAGCCTGCTTCCAAGAAAAAGGCGGTGACAACTTCATAACTGAGAACCGGCCCGAGAAAATTGGCCGTCGCATAGGAAAAATTACTCCAGTTAGTACCAAACTGGAATGACATGACAATACCGGAAACAACCCCCATACCAAACACGACAGCAAATACTTGGATCCAGAACTTCGAGAGCCTCTGCCATACCGGATTTCCGGTCTTTAACGACAAGGCTTCTAAAACGGCGACAAAGCTCGCCAAGCCAATGGTAAAAACAGGAAAGATGGCATGAAAACACACTACGAATGCAAACTGAATTCGTGACAGTATGAGCGGATCGAGTTCCATGGTGACTCCAGTTTTGGCAGTACTACGATTGGGCTAGCCACTCGCAGAAATTAACATATATTTACAATCTGTTTTACAGACTATAAATACCACAATAAGTGCTACACAAATTTGATAAGGATCAATTTTTTTTCAGGGCGATAAATAAATAGCATTTCAACATAGGTTAAGCATCAGGCGTAATGAATTGTTTAAGCTAGGTGCTGTCATCTTTAATAATAAGATGTTGTTATGAACAGCATCTGCTGTTATCACACTGCGAAAACTTTATTAATTCAGATAACAACGTTAACCTGAATAAAATTCACCGAATGAATAATGTTTACGTATATCAGGAGGAACGAATATGGAAGTAGATATCCAAGACGAAAAACACACTGGCCGTGTAGCGGCGGTCTATGCCAGTGAGGGAGCAGCGAAGGCTGCCAAACAAAAACTTATCGATAATGGCATTTCACCCGGCATCATTAATATTGTTCGGCCTGATGACAAAAACATCAGTAAAAAAATAGAACCTGAGAGCCATGGCATCGCCAAGACCATTGTTAAATCTCATGGTTGGCTAGGTTTAATCGGAATGATTGTGGGTATTCTTATCGCGACGTTTTTAGTCTCTAGTGGTCCTGAAATGACCCAGTCCAGTCCGTTGTTTACCTATTTAGTATTTATCTTTTTCGGTTTAATTTTCGGTATGATGCTGGCCGGTTTGATTTCGATTCGTCCGGATCATGATCCGCTGATAACCAAAACCATTGAAACCAGTCAGGAACATCGTTGGACAGTTGTTGTGCAAACAGACGATCAAGATGATATCGATTTGGTTAAAGAATTATTGGACATTTCTGCCGACTCAACCAGCGAAACGCTCTAACTTTTTGCTAATGACATCTCCCAACGAGCCAATTTTTTCCGGCTCGTTGAGGAGAATAAGCACAAGTTGTGGTTACACTCCTGCTCAAACAAAAAATAATTTTTTTCTTCACCAAAATGGATCAATTTCGGTGATCGCGCATGGCGTCTCAGTTACCGCCTGATCACCCTAAAGTTATCCACATCTAATGCACAATTTATGTGCAACTTATCCCCTTGCTAAGACTTCAAAAACACATTATCTTGTGGTTCAATCATGTTGCGACCACAATTTGTTGTGGTTTGCCGTTTTTTAAGTCTTACCACACAATGCAGGGAAAATCACTATGGCGAGCGAAGCAGAACACTACATCCAACCCTCCTCTGAAACCGGCTACAAAGTTATTCGACGTAACGGCAAAGTTACCGAATTTAACAGCAGTAAAATTGCTGTTGCTTTGACCAAAGCCTTCTTAGCTGTCGAAGGTCAAGCAGCAAAAGATAGCCGTCGTATCCACGAAACGGTTGCCGAACTTACCAGCCAGGTCAGCGAAAATCTGCTGCGTCGTCTGGATGATGGTGGCACAGTACATATTGAGGATATTCAGGATCAAGTTGAACTTGCTTTGATGCGTGCCGGTGAATATAAAGTCGCCCGCTCGTATGTGGTTTACCGTGAACAACAATCACAAAAACGTGCTGAAGAAGAACGCAAGCACCCACAACCTGCCAATGAAAGCACTCTGCATGTCACCTTAAACGACGGCACTCGCCAGCCGTTAGACATCGAACGCCTGCGCAACCTGATTGATGAAGCCTGCTCTGGACTTGCCCAAGTAGATAATGCCGCCATCCTGCGTGATACCCAACGTAATATTTTCGACGGTGTTTCTGAAAAAGACGTCGAAAAAGCATTGGTCATGTCAGCCCGTACTTTTATCGAAAAAGATCCTGCCTACAGCACCCTGGCTGCTCGCCTGCTGATGGACAGCATCCGTCGTGAAGCACTGAGCTTTGTCTACAAAACACCTCGCCAAGCATCACAAGGCGAAATGGCAGATCAATATAAAGACTATTTCAAAACCTACGTTCGCACCGCCATTGAAAACGAACTGATTGATTCAGAACTTGGGCTGTATGATCTTGAACGTATGGGTGCAGCACTGAAACCGGAAAACGATTTCAGCTTTACCTACCTCGGTTTGCAAACATTGTATGACCGTTACTTCATTCACTTTGACGGCACCCGTTTTGAATTACCACAAGCCTTTTATATGCGTGTGGCAATGGGTCTGGCCATCAATGAAATCGATCGTGAAGCCCGCGCGATTGAGTTCTACAACCTGCTGTCGTCTTTCGACTTTATGAGCTCAACTCCAACATTGTTTAATGCCGGTACCTTGCGTCCACAATTATCATCTTGCTACCTGACAACAGTACCTGACGACTTGAGCGGTATTTACAGCGCGATGCGTGATAACGCTCTGCTGTCTAAATATGCTGGTGGTCTGGGTAATGACTGGACTCGCGTTCGTGGTCTGGGTGCTCATATCAAAGGTACCAACGGTAAATCACAAGGTGTTGTACCTTTCCTGAAAGTCGCTAACGACACAGCTGTTGCGGTGAACCAAGGTGGTAAACGTAAAGGTGCGGTTTGTGCGTATCTGGAAACCTGGCACATCGACGTTGAAGAATTCCTGGATCTGCGCAAAAACACTGGTGATGATCGTCGTCGTACCCACGATATGAACACCGCCAACTGGATTCCTGATTTATTCATGAAACGTGTTGCCGAAGAAGGTCAATGGACGTTGTTCTCCCCAGAAGAAGTGCCAGATCTGCATGATCTGACCGGTCTGGGTTTTGAAAAAGCCTATGCTGAATACGAAGAAAAAGCGGCACGCGGTGAAATCCGTAACTTCAAAACCATGCCAGCCACTGACTTGTGGCGCAAAATGCTCGGCATGTTATTTGAAACCGGTCACCCTTGGATTACTTTTAAAGATCCTTGCAACCTGCGTAGCCCACAACAACATATTGGCGTTGTTCACAGCTCAAACCTGTGTACCGAAATTACCCTGAACACGTCTGATCAAGAAATCGCGGTATGTAACCTCGGTTCGGTCAACATGGTTCAGCACATTGATGCCAACGGCAAACTGGATAAAGAAAAACTCAACCGTACTATTAAAACAGCCATGCGTATGCTGGATAACGTTATTGAGTACAACTATTACAGTGTGCCGCAAGCGCGTCATTCCAATCTGCTGCACCGCCCTGTTGGTCTGGGCATCATGGGCTTCCAGGATGCGTTATATAAACTGCGTATTCCTTACAGCACCGAAGAAGCCGTGAAATTTGCTGATGAATCAATGGAAGCAGTCAGCTACTACGCGATTGATGCGTCTTCTGATTTGGCTGCAGAACGTGGCAAATACAAATCTTACGAAGGCAGCTTGTGGAGCAAAGGCATTCTGCCGATTGATTCCATCAAGATCCTTAAAGAAGCACGTGGCGAGTACCTGCAACAAGACGAAAGCAAAACCATGGATTGGGATGCACTGCGTGACAAAGTCAAACGTCAAGGCATGCGTAACTCAAACACCATGGCGATTGCACCGACAGCAACGATTTCAAATATCTGTGGTGTCAGCCAGTCGATTGAGCCGACTTACCAAAACTTGTTCGTGAAATCGAACCTGTCTGGCGAATTCACTGTCATCAACCCATACATGGTTGAAGATTTGAAACAACGTGGTTTGTGGGATGACGTCATGATCAATGACCTCAAATACTATGATGGTAGCTTGCAAGCGATTGACCGTGTACCAGCGGAATTGAAAGCCCTGTACACCACCGCATTTGAAATGGATGCACGTTGGTTGATCGAAGCCGCGTCACGTCGTCAAAAATGGCTGGATCAGGCACAAAGCTTGAACCTGTACATGGCGGAACCATCCGGTAAGAAAATGGACAATCTGTACAAGTTGGCGTGGGTACGTGGTCTCAAAACCACTTATTACCTGCGTTCAATGGGCGCAACCGGTGCCGAGAAAACCAGCACCGCGCCAACTACAGCAACAACTGCTAAACCGACTGCACCACCCGTGTTAAAGCCGGTTGCCAAACAAGAAGATGACTTTATTTCAGGCGAAGGTATCGACGCACCGAAAGCCTGTTCAATCTTGGAACCAGACTGCGAGGCTTGCCAATAATGTTTAACTGGGACGATCCACTTGCCGAGAAACCGGCAACTGACGAAGTCGATAACGCACTGCTGCCACCTATGCAACAAGCAGCCAACGAACTCGACACACCTGAACCAACTGCAGCCAGTGTTAGTGCATTGCCATTAAATGCCAAAGCGATTAATGCCGATGACAAACGTGTGGTCAATGGACAAGCTGATATCAATCAGCTTGCTCCATTCAAATATCCGTGGGCGTGGAATTACTTCTTAAACGCCAACAAAAACCACTGGACGCCGCTCGATATCAACATGGCACAGGACGTTCACGACTACCGTCATAAACTGACGCTGGAAGAACGTCATGTTTATGAAAACGTGCTGTCATACCTGACCACCTCCGATATTCTCGCCATGCGTAATATCGGTCTGGCGGTAATGGAAAAAATGACCGCTCCGGAATTGCAGATTTATCAAGCTCGTCAGGTTTATGAAGAAGCATTGCATACCTGGACCTACCAGCACTGCATCGAAACCATTGGTCTGGATCAAAGTGAAATTTATAACCGCTACCGCGTAGTACCGGAGATTTACCAAAAGATCCAACTCGCCAATAAGCGTCTTGATACCGTTATGCGTAGCGATATCGACCTGCGTGATAAAGACGAACTGGAAAACTTCGTTATGTCCTATGCGTTCTTCGCGGGCATTTTCGAAGGCAGCTGGTTCTATAACGGCTTCTCACCGATCTTTGCCCTGCAACGTCGTGGCCTGATGAAAGGTACTGGCGAACAGCTGCAATACATCATGCGTGATGAAGTTATGCACGCCTCATTCGGTATTCGTGTTTGCAAACAAATCATCAAAGAAGAAAACGTCAAACTAGATCCAAAGAAAATCCAAGAGATGTTTGAAGAAGCTGATGCCGCTGAAGCAACTTACGGTGGTTACATCCTGCGTGACCCGATTCTGGGTTACTCAAAAGAAGCCCACCATGGCCAGTTCCGCTACACCGCTAATCGCCGTGCCAAACAACTAGGCTTCGAAGAACCCTTCCCCGGCGCCGAAGCCACCCTGCCCTGGCTGGATGAACAAGCCAATATGAGGAAGGAGAAAAACTTCTTTGAAACCAAGGTCACCGAATATCAAACCGGTGGCGGTTTGAAATGGGATTGATTGTTTGAATCTGTCCTTAACAATAAATATGAGTTGTTAACATTATTCATGATAAAAAATATCATTTAAGATGAGAAATCAAGTTTTTGGATTTCTGGATAATAACTTACACTCATGAACTGCTAAGTAGTATCTATGGGTGACCCTGAGAATAATTCTTATTCACCTTTAGATAATATACAAGGAAAATCATGGACGCTTGGGAATTAGCGCTAAATAGTAGGGATGACTTAGCAAAGTATGGTGATAATGATCTACTTCTGTTTGCTTTGGAACTCAATCAAGAAATAGATGACATCGAATTGATTGCTAACGATGCATTAACAGATGGTCCAGATGATAAGAAATCTGATTTGATTTACGTCAACAGAGAAACTGGAAAAGTCATAATCGCTCAAGCATACAAAAAAAATGGTAAAACAGACTGTACTGCTCCCTCAAATAAAGCGAGTGACCTGAATACTGCTGCTACTTGGATATTCCAATCAACTACAACTTCCATACCCGAAATCATCAGAGCTGCAGCTGAGCAAGTTCATCTTGCTCTGAATGATGACCAAATAACTTCGGTAGAGTTTTGGTATGTACATAATTGCAATGAATCTTCAAATGTACAAAATGAACTTCATAGAGTTGCCAGTACAGCTGATAGTCTGATCAAAAGATTTTTTCCATCTGCTGAAGTGGATTCAGTCCACTCTATTGAAGTTGGCAAATCTATTCTAGAAGAATGGTACAGAGCCACGCAGGCACCAATCTTAGTTGGAGATACTTTTGAATTTGTTACTCGCGGAGGATTTTCTTCTGCCGGTAAAAACTGGACAGCTTACTCAACCTCTGTATCTGCTCAATGGCTACATCAAATGTTTAGAGAGCATGGAAAAAGTCTGTTTTCAGCAAATGTTAGGGACTACTTAGGGAGTCGACGCAGTGACAAAAATATAAACCACAATATAAAACAAACCGCATCCAGCAGACCCGATATGTTTTGGGTATTTAATAATGGGATAACTGCATTAGTAAATGACTTTGAATCTATATCTGAAGATGATTTCGGATTATTCAAAATATCCGGCATTGCAATAGTTAATGGGGCTCAAACTACTGGAGCACTTGGTAGCTTAGATGAAATCGATCTTTCTAATGCATATGTACCGGCAAGATTCGTTAAGTGCTCAGACCAGTCAACAATAACGGACATAATAAGATTTAATAATAGTCAAAACAAAATTGAGCCTGCAGATTTCCGTAGTAATGATGCTATACAATCCAGACTTCGAAATGAATTCACTGAAATACCTGAAGTTGAATACTTTGGAGGAAGAAGAGGTGGTTCAGATGACGTCATGAGAAGATCAAGAAATATAATCTCATCATATTCTGTTGGCCAAGCATTAATGGCTTTCCATGGTGACCCAGGCACAGCTTATAATCAACGTAGTCAAATTTGGCAATCAGACGCTTTATACTCACATATTTTTAATGATTACTTAACAGCCGTCCATGCCTTGTGTGCATATTCATTATTGAAGGCTGTGGATGCCGCTAAAGCGAATTTAAAAGCAATACCTGATGATCAGAGGACTGGACCGCAAACAAGATACAATGAAATTTTAAGACAACGTGGGGCAACATTTTTATTAACATCGGCTATCGCTTCTGGTCTTGAGACTATCTTAAGTCGACCAATTAACTCTAAATTCAAAGTTCATTTTTCTAAGAACATTTCAGTTAGAGAAGCAATAATTGCATGGCAACCCGTTGTTGATGTGGTCATGCCATGCGTAGCACAGCTTTCAGGAGCTTTTTCCGGTGGTAATATCGCTAATAAAGAAAATGTTAAATCAGCAATTATCATATTTGTAGACATGCTGGAGGCTACAAAAGTAGCTAATAATCAAATATTCACTACTTTATCGGAAAAGATTTGTTTAGATTAAATTTATCTTTTTGCAGTGAATAACTCATATTACAAGCTGGATTCTCTGTAATGAAACACGGATCAATTTCATTACACAGATTCATTCATTTCGTTTCTTTATATGATTCCAAGCTAAGCTGGCTTCGCTCTGGTTTGACTACGCAGTGCCTCAACCGCTTGATAAATAGCCTCAGCATTGGAAGACTTACTACCCCATTCCTTCCAGAACTCTCGCGTCGCACTGTCAGGTGTGATGAAAGGCTTATCCAATCGAATTCGTGAAGGCAACAGCACAGCGTCACCAAGCAGGAGTGCTTCACCTGTATCAAGAAGAGGAAGGATGCTTGTGAGTCCGGCTAATGAATCAGGCATCAACCGATTGATGACTGCCTGATCGGAATCATTGGTCAAACGCAAGGAGAGAAAATTATTGCACTGACTTAAGATGGTTCTACTGACGTCAGATGGGCGCTGGCTAACGACCAAGAGTGAGAAACCATACTTTCGCCCTTCTTTGGCAACCCGTTCGAAAGCTCCTAAGGCCTGCTTTTGCACGGCATCTGCATCGTCTCGGACTGGAAGGTACAGGTGGGCTTCGTCGCAAAGCAATGTGACAGGAGTTCGTTTATCAGGGTCAGTCCAAAACTGCACGGCATAGAGCAGACGGGCAAGTGTACCTGTCACAACAGGAAGTACATCCGAAGGAACTTCTGAAAAATCAATTATCTTGATACCTTCTCCCCCATTAGACGCTAATAGACGCCCTACTAGAGATGCCAGCCACCCGTATGCATTTGCCTTGGCTGGTGGTGTAAACATAAAGCCATATCGACGGTCATCGAGCTTAGCCTCAAGGCGGGAGATAAAGCGCGTGAGCTTATCCTCCCACTCACCCTTGACTGGTCCGCCGCTTTTCCCAATACCTTTTGTTTTGTTGTCGGTTTGAAGCAACTCGACCAAATCCTTAATCGAATAGGGCACGGGCGAATCCACGGTAAAAGTCTTGAGCACGCTATCTTTCTTTTCAGACTCAAGTGTCTTTTGTTTCATAGCGCGAACATGAAGCGTGAAACGAGATGCTTGGTTTGGTGCATTTTGATCACTACGATCCAAGATCATCGACAACATTTCGTCTCGATTCAACAACCAGTACGGGAGAAAAAGGGCATCATCCGCAGGATCTTCTTTTAGATCTCCAGGCCCCGCCACGCGGAAGCGTGTCGCAAAGCCGCCTTTCTCCGTATTTGCCAGAGGCGCGTATTCGCCATGCATGTCGAATACTATAATATTGGGATGTTTCAGTTTAGACGCGCGCTCCAAAATAAGTGCCACCGCGTAGCTTTTTCCCGAACCTGTACTACCAAGTATTGCAGCATGACGTTGAAAGAATTTATCTCCGCTTATGATTGCTTCCGCACTTCGATCTGCGACGAAGGTGCCTAGCTTCAGTCGCTCATTCTCTGGGTAATCAGCGCCGAGTATCCCCATGAATCGCTGCAAATTAGCAGAATCTATTACATAGCATTGGCGATCAATCTGCGGAAATGAATCTGCGCCACGCTTGAAGGTATTCTTCTTTTCTCCATCCACAGTGCGGAAGGTTCCAATTAAAGCACCACGAACCAAATCGGTTGGCGTTGACACAAGCACTGCGTTCTCTCCATCCTCCGGCAGCGCCTCAGCAATCCCATCGCGCATACTGCGCGTCACTCGCTCCGTGACTGCGATCAAATACTCTCGCTCCGTACTGCCACGCACAGCAATGAGATTCCCGATTCCCAAGCGGGTCAAGAGCACAGAGTTTGAGACATCAATAGTGACTCGACTGGTATCGACGGCAACAACCTTACCAAGGCATTCTGTATCAGTAAATTGAAGGGTTGCAGGTTTGTCGTTCATGGTTCGAGAACCTCGTCAATAAATTTATGGACATCCCACAACTCTAAAAGTGGGATGAACTGCTGTTTTTTATTTATGGTTAATAGCGTACCTGCCACGTCATTTTCACTATGGCTCTCAAGGGCGGTCACACTCGCCTGCTCTAATGCCAGTTTTGTAGCATTTGGTGTTAATGAATGAGCCAGCATAAGTGTTGGTTTGCCACCTTTTATAGCTGGAGATAGATGGGTTTCCAAATGATCATCATTGAAACCATAACCAAGGATCAAGAATCGACTTGCTCGATCAATCGATTCATTAGCTTTATTACGATGATGATCGAATGGGCTTTCGTAGCCATTTCTGAATTTGTTTTGGCCTGGCGTGATGATAAGTCGAGAGACCTCATCCAATTCACCAGGGTAAGCCACAGGCTTCCCGTCACGCAAATACCAATCTAAACTTCCATGTGGCTTACAAATCAAGGCTCTCGGCCTATAGTGATAAGTGATATTAGGTTTTCTGTATGTAACGTTTCGGCAGAAACTTAGTTTACTTTCACGCTCATTAAGAGAGGCAGCGAATCTCCCAACGAACATAGTATCGGCACCAATACCTGCCTCTTCAACAGCAATCTCAACAAGTCTGTCATAGTTCGTTGTGACAATAGGCAGGGCAGACGAAGGCTTTAGAAGGTGTGCGAGCAGCCGAGTCAATCGTAATTTTCGCTTTCCATTGAAGACATCTGCGATTACTTGTCGTTCTCGATGAGCGACAAAGGAAGCAGTTGATAATGAGATGGCTGCTTCCAAGGTGGCTGTCGGCGCTTTGGAAAGTAATGAAGCCTCCAGACCATTCGCTAATAATAGTGGCTTGATCTCTTCCCATAAAGCAGCATCTTCATCGGAGAGTTTTTCTCCAATCTCAGAGAAAAGATTCTGAGCCAACTCTCCCATACTAGGAAGCCCTTCAGCGCATGACAATCCGGACCCAACAATCGTAACGAGACCATGGCTGAG
>NZ_JBLWYR010000014.1:0-85895 GCF_048266885.1 Methylophaga sp. | reverse complement strand
CCATAGTCACTCCTTAAAGATAGGTCTAATCCTATCGCTTAATAATTGAGTGTCCGTTTTAAAAGGGGGCTATTACAAAAAGTAGTGCGGAGAAATTTAATTAGGAACACTACTTTGAGTGCTTGTCCGTCGCCTAATTTTCATCAGCATGACATAAATCACAACTCTCAATTAGAGTTACGATTGTATTCAATGGCAATGATTTCCCACTCATTCTGGCTCACTGAAGTATTCACAGAAATTACGTCTCCCACTGATTTACCAAAACATTTCAGAGCTATCGGAGCACTGACAGAAACGTAGTTTTTATTGCCATAAATTTCATCAGGCCCCACAATTCTAAAGGTCAGTGTTTCGTCGTTCTCGTTGATTAATGTAACCCAAGCACCAAAATAGGCTTTGCCTTCCTGAACTGGGTTGTACTCTGCTACCCTCAGCTTGGACAGACGATCTCTAAGGTAGCGGACCCTGCGGTCAATTTCACGAAGTCTTTTTTTGTTGTACTGATAGTCAGCATTCTCAGAACGATCACCGAGGCTTGCTGCCCATTGAACTATCTTAGTGACTTCGGGGCGCTCTTTACGCCAGAGGTTATCGAGTTCTTGCTGTAATTCAGCAAGGCCTTCAGGTGTGATGATGTTGGTATCCATAAATTACATGTTATTCAGTGCTTTATTTACAGCATCTACCGTTGCGGCTTTAAGTACGACAGTGCCGTTGCCATCAATGATTTCACCATACTCTGAGATTGAAAAGTTCCATTTACCTATGAATTCCTCTGAAATGATGTATTCCAGCGCACGACGTTCCAAATTATTGAGTTTACTGTCTTCGTCAAGCGAGGCATTCTGATAGTCTCGAACTTCAATACGGGTTCCGGGCGGTACAAACTCTCTGAGTTTTTTATTAGCTGCGGCTAGCTCTGAAGCCTGTATACGCGCAAGTAACTTGTGCTTGGGATTCTGAATTTCTTCAATCCAATCATCTTTTGTTTTAGTCTCCAGACGAGGCTTATCATCAAGGTGTTGCTCTTCAAATGAACGCAGTAGTGCTCGATATTGCTCTCCAGTCTTATTCCGTAGGCTTTGGGCTTTAGGAACCCCCCTTTTGAAGCCAAGTCGACAGATAGTGGCTACAGAAAAATCATGTACGCCTCGTTGCTCTTGTTCAGTGCAGATCTCATAAATGGCATCCAGTGTCATACAGGCTTTTTGTGATGCGGTTTCTTTGAGTTTTTTTAGCAATTCATCAGGTTTCATCACGCTTCCTTACAACACAACTGGTATGGCTTTTTTGGTAATCAATTCTATTTCTGAAGGTTCTATTTTTTCTGAGCCTACAAGATCAGTGAGTTTCAGTTGACCGTCAATCAGTTTGTTAACTTTCTCCCATGACTTTAATCGTGCTCTAAATAGCGCGACAAGTTGGTTGCCAACCGTAAGCTGTTCTTCCTTAGAAAGCATGAACAAGCGAGGGGCAACTTCGTTAAAATTTGCCATCCGATCAAGCATTTGTGAACGAGGAAATATTGCCCGAGAGGGATTGCTGCTTTCATAGATCGTTGCGTTTTCGCAGACTTCTTGGAGTTGCTGGAAATGTGATGTTTCATCAAGTTCGATATGCACTTCGGAGTCCGGCATTTTGATAAGAGCTAGGTTTGTTTCGTTTGACGCAATCTGACCGTTAGCAACAGATTGAGATAATTGGATCAGCTTGTATACTGCTTGAAGATCAGACAGTAACATGTCCATTTTTTTTGCTGCACTTTCATATTCAGACTCTAATTTGCGGACTTTGAATTCAAGTGAAGATCTATGACTAGAATCAAATGTCTTTTGCTTCAAAGTTGCCATGTACTCCCGACGATCCAGATCTTCAAGCTTATGATTGATTACAGCAATTTTCTCCTGTAATTGTTGACAGATCTCGGACTGATTATTAGCTTCCAGAAGAATTTCGTTGGTGATGGAGAGTAAACCACCTAGGTAAACTGGCCCGGTTATAAAATGGCGGCAACGAATGCAATTTTGAAATCCAAGATATCCCGAAGGAGTGGGACTGTATACTTGGGTGGCACCGATTTCTTCACCACCATCATTACAGCGTGTCGCTGCGAAAGGGCAAATACCGTAATCGCGAAATACATAGTTACCTGCAGGAACATCATTAGTTAGTGATTGCAGCAAGTCCTGATTGGCACCAACGAGATTATTCATGACCGACTCTATATTGTTTTGTTCTATGGCAGCCTGAGTGGCTTCAGCTTGAGATTTAAGAGCTTTTTTTTCGGCCTCTTCAAACCTTTGCCGGATGTCTCGCTGTGTAACTTTACAATAGTAGATAGACATAACAATGGATGAGTGCCCTACAACCTTCATTACAATTTCCACTGGCATACCCATGTCCATGATATATGCCGTAATTAGGCTTACCCGCATGGAGTGTGGCGTGTACTTGGATTTGTAATTTGATAGGCGGTAGGGGCTTCCATTGAGTACCGCCAGTTTGAGGCTTGATGGCTGTATATGAAACAAAGCGGCAGCCAATCTCATAGTGAGAGCCAGACCTGGATTTTTGGGTTCAATATCGTTAAAAGCCCGGAATAGAAAACAGTTCACACCCTTGGCTTTAAGCTGTACCTCATTCAGGTTGGTTCGAACACAGCGAGTCCAAGGTGTTGCTTCTCTGATTGGGTTATATTTTTCCTGCCATTTCCGGAGTCTAACCAACCAGTAAGCGAGATCTTCAGGTATCCATGGAATTGAATAACCTGTGCCGCTATTACTGGTCTTGTTTGTCGTGACGTACATACCCAGATTTTCATCTGGAAGCATTTTAATAAAGGACTGAGCTTTTGTTGTGTCAGCAAGAGAACTAGTGTTTTTGACCCATTTAATGGAGCCTTTATCGTCAAAGTCTGCAATATACTTGTCACCTTCACCAGAATCATTATACGCAATCTGCCGGCCTCTCAGAGGTACTTTTGTAAGGGCAAATGTGTGAAGCCAGTCAATCGGTGACCACATGAAATATTGGTTACCTTGTATTCGAACTACACAGTCAGGATCAGAGTGGTCAATAAGGCTCTTAGGTACTTTTATCCAGTCGGTGTCGAATTTTTGCAGATGAGCCAAATCACTAAATGTCTTGGCTCCGTCAGAAATAATCCATTCTTGAGCCTTTCGGACAAAATAGTACTGAAGACATGGCTTGGTTGACTCGGTCCGGTTAGGTGCTGTGACACTTTTATCTTCTGCCAGAAGCTGAAAAGGGTTTCTGGCATCCATAACACGAATTATTTCGCCAGTTTCCTCGTCTTCATCAGTCAGATCGTTACTTATGACGTAATTCAAAAACTCGTTAACAGCGACAATGACGTTTCTTCTGAGGTTGTCGGTGGGAAGTTTTTTTAACTCCTCACGAAAAGGTCGTATATTTACTCGTTTTTTGGTCAACAATTCTTGCGGCGATGGACTTTTGTCATGTTTTTCAACATACATTCTGATGAATCTGCAGAGATGATTGAGTTTCGTTCCACCACCATAGGCTTGCTTCATGAATTCTGAGATCTTATCTGCCCAGAGTTTGAACTGGGGTGGTATGTACTCTGGTTTGAATGGCTTCTCTTTACCACAGAAATCGAACCAGTTTTCCCATTCATTACCGTACGCAGTTTCGGGGGCGACCGGGTAGCTTGAGTCATCTAGCGATTTTATCCATGAAGTATATTCACGTTTAGAGCTAATTTTTAGTGACTGAACTTCCTTCTTGATCTCTTTGTATGGTTTGATTTGTGGGATGTCAAAAAACTCTGAGTAACTGCTCCACTCATTTCTGAAAATCCTTTCAGGGTGAGCGGGAAGCTCAGAAATTTCTTTGTAACGCTTTCTGTATTCAACAGTGTTTTTGATGCCATGTTCTTTACATATTGCTTTGAGCTCTGCCAAGTTCGATGCTGTCGTGGCTGATGTGAAGAAAGTTGTCTTCTTACCGGAGTTCATTTCTCGGACTGCCTCATTTCGGTTCTGATGTCTTCGCTTGTCGGTTTTATGTAGACAAGGCATGAGTTTGGGCTTTTATGGTGCATTGCTTTCTGCAACTCAACTTGGCTCAACCCCAATTTTCTAGCCCGATAACCATATGCATGCCGATGACCATGTTCTGTAGTGCCAAACTCTTTTTTGCATTCAAGGCCAATGCGCTCTACAGCCCGTTTGTGGCGCCTTTGAAAGTTTTTAATTGTCTCTGGCTCTCCATGATCATTGGTGAAGGCGAACGGATGAATGTTATCGGGTTCAACTCTTTGGTATTTAAGATAGTTCACCCATACACTCAAAAACTCTTTTGCTTTTTGTGTAGGGTTAAAGATCACCTCAAAATAGCCATCTTTACTGGTCATGAGTGGGTTTTTCCAGCCGGCGTATAAGCGTTCAGTAAGTCTGTATGTATTTCTTGGCTTATAGGATGTTTCGGAAAGGAGGTATTCAGCACGATTCTTATACTTAGGATCTGGTGATCTGCCATAAATAGGATGATAAACCCGAACTAGTGCTTCATCAGGGTAATTGGGGTGGATTGTTATGTCGGCAGTGTAGATATGGAATATCTCACTTTTCCTGAGCCCTCCATAGTTCAAAAGCATTGTAATAGCCTGCGAACGGTAGTCAGGCTTTCCTCTGGCCATGAATCCGTCATGAACCAAACTTTCAATCCGATCTTCAGGAAAACGTTCAGCTTTATCATTGCTGATAATAAGCTGAACGGGCGTATAGATTAGTCGTTTCCGAGTCGCAGCCTTTTGAGCTTTTGAATATGAAGAAAGGTGGTTAAGGAAAACATTTGCATGTTTGTGATAGTAAGCACACCAGTTCATGCGTTCTTCCCAACTCGTTGCCTTACGAAAAGGATTGATTCGACCCTGATCATAGCTTTCCTGCATAGCCAAAAAATCAGTGTAATGAGTAACGTGGAAAAGAATATTATTCGCAACCGTGAGATCCCTCGGTTTCCAGAATAACTTAAGGGGATCATCACTAATTTGGTGGTTAATGGTCCCCGTTACCAATGCCTCTGTGAAACCCTTTAGAAGCTTTGTCGCTTTATCGATATATGGCGCTGCTTCAATATAATCAATTAGCAGTCTTAATGCATAAATGGACTTTTCTCTCCATGAGTCACTTTTCTCGGAATACCAGGCCAAATATCTCAGGTGTGAAATCAGGATCCCATTACGAGTGTATACAGCAGGGAGTTGATGGCAATTAGCGCTTGCTATGTCTGTATATGTGATGGCAAGTTTTAAAGTGTGTTTCATTGATATGATATTTAGTACAAGGTTATCTTCATAATCATAAGTATCAAAACTAACAACTTAAAGAGTAATTTACTAGTGAAATAGTATGATTTATATTGGGGTTCTAATATATTTACCGTAAAAAAGAACTCAGAGAAATAGATCGGCGTATTCGCTATCTGCAAAAACGTATTCCCGACCTGTTGGTAATAGATCGTATTCCGGATAATCCGGATGCAGTGTTTTTTGCTGCATACGTAACGCTGTTAAAGGATGATACGGAAGAGGTTCAATACCGGATCGTCGGCCCAGATGAGATTGACCACGCCAAAGGTAATATCAGTGTTGATTCACCTTTGGCGCGGGCATTATTAAAAAAACAGATTGATGATGAAGTCATCATCCAAGTTCAGGACGGTGGCCATCGTTATCTGATTCTGGACATTAACTATTAATTTGCCGGCTTAATCCGGTAAATTTCGCCATCATCGGTTGACACATACAACCAGCCTTCAGGGCTTTCAATCACATTTCTAATGCGCTTATTCATTGACCGTAAATAACGTGTTTCATCGACAGCTTCATTATCTTGAATTTTGACTTGGTTCAGATGCTGTAACGCCATCGCGCCGGAAAACAAGTCACCTTGCCATTCTGGAAAGGCATCACCTTGATACTGGACCAGACCACTGGGGGCAATTGAGGGTATATAGACCTTTTGTGGGTTTTCCATACCTTCAACTTCTTTGCCTTGGCCGATGGATACTGGGGCGTAATATTCTTTGCCATGCGAAGCTTCAGGCCAACCATAGTTCTTGCCAGCTTCAATCAGATTGATTTCATCGCCACCACGTGGACCGTGTTCAATACCCCATAGTTGCTGAGTCTCGGCGTTATAAAACAAACCTTGCGGATTACGATGCCCATAACTCCAAATTTCCGGTAGCGCTTTATCGTCGCCGATAAAAGGATTGTCTTGAGGTACGCTTCCATCTAAATTAAGTCGCAATACCTTGCCGTTATGCCGTTGTAGATCCTGAGCCATATCGCGTTCACCACGATCTCCGATAGAGAAAAACAGATGACCCTGCTGATCAAAAACAATCCGACTACCGTAATGCTGGCCTTTGCTGGTGCGTGATTGGGTGACTATTAAATCCTTCCAATCAGCTAAAGCATTGCCATCTAATTTTGCACGGGCGAGTGTAGTTGCGCCCTGGCCATCTACATCTTTGCTATAGGTGAAATAAATCCAGCCACTATCAGCATAATCAGGTGATAAAGCGACATCCAGGAAACCGCCTTGGCCTTCGGCTTTAACTGCTGGAACACCGGTTATCTCGGTAGAATCGCCAGAATCGAGATTCACCAGACTCAACTTGCCATCACGTTGGGTGACCAGCATTTTGCCGTCTGGCAAAATAGCCATTCCCCAGGGAATACCCAAACCTTCTGCCACTTTATCTATTTGCAGATTTTTGTCTGCTGTACTGGCGGCATGCGATGGTATAGCAATGGTCCATACCGATACTGCAAGCAGTATGCTCATTAGTTTCATCTAACTGACTCCTTAGGTTTAAGAACTGCAGGACAACATTGAGCAGCCAGGTTTATCTCTGGCCCAGTCAGGACGTTTGGCTGCGTAATGGTGATACTGCGGTTGTTCATCATAAGGACGGTGCATGACCTCTAAAAGTTCATGAATCTGGCTGTAATCCCCCTCGTGGGCTTTATCAATTGCTTGTTGAGATAGATAGTTGCGTAATACATATTTCGGATTAACCAGATTCATTCTGGCTTTTCTATCCTGGTCGCTGGTGCCATCCTGTTGCACACGTTGCTGATACTGACGTAACCAGATGCAGATATCTTTTTTATCTTCTTTCGATAAAGCATCTGGGGCGTAGTAAGCCTCCATCAACGGCGCTAGCAATTCTTCATCGCTGAGATCATTCTGTTCACAACTCACATCAGCTAATTTACGATAGAAAATCGTCATATCGGTTTCAGCCAATAACAGAATTTTCTGTAACTGCTGATTCAACTCATGATCACCATCACCCTGATACTCTTTTAGACCCAACTTATCGGCACGCATCTCTTGCCATTTGTTGGTATAGAGCTCGACATAATCGGTCAGAATCTGTTGTAACGGTTCAACCTCATCAATCAATGGATATATCGCGTTGCCGAGTTGCAACAGATTCCACTGGGCAATCTGTGGTTGGTGTCCAAAACGATAACGTTTACCAGTGGCATCGGTGGTGTTTGGCGTCCAGTCAGGATCGTAATTATCAATCCAGCCGTATGGGCCATAATCAATAGTCAGACCAAGTATCGATGTGTTATCAGTGTTTAATACACCATGCACAAAACCAACACGCATCCAGTGAACCACCAGATCTGCCGTGCGTTCGCAAACTTCTTTAAACCAGGCCAGATAAGTTTCTTTGGAGGGTTCGCCCAAATGTGGAAAATGATGGCGAATGGTGTAATCAACGAGTAAACGGAGATTGTCGATATCGCCTCGCGAGTTAAACAATTCGTAATTACCAATGCGCAGGAAAGAAGGCGCAACACGGCAGACAATCGCACCTGGTTCAGTTTGCGGTCGGCCATCGTAAAACATATCGCGGACTACGCCTTCACCGGTTGTGATCAGACTTAATGCACGGGTTGTGGGCACACCAAGATGGAACATTGCCTCACTGCAGAGAAACTCACGCACCGAAGATCGTAATACAGCTAGGCCATCAGCCGAACGGGAGTAGGGGGTTTCTCCGGCACCTTTGAGTTGCAACATTTGCAGCTGGCCATGAATATCCTGAACTTCACCAAGATTAATAGCACGGCCATCGCCCAGTTGTCCGGCCCAGTTACCAAATTGGTGGCCGCCGTAACACATTGCATGAGGCTGCATGCCTTCTAACACCTCATTTCCAGCAAACACATTAGCAAACTGTCTGCTTTCACAATCCACCGGTCTAATGCCTAAGTCAGTGGCCAAATCCATGGAAAAAGCGACCAGTTTAGGATCGGCGACAGGTGTTGGATTAACAAAGGTATAACATGCACCAAGTACCTGACGGCGAACATTTTCGGTATCCGGGTCGGCGGGGAGCTCCCGTACAAAGCGGTTATCGAACTGTAGCCGTGTCATTGGCGTAGTGGTGGCGTCGTTGGGATTAAATTCTTCAGTAGTCATAGTCTCTATTACAACAGATAGCAGCCGGTGAAAACACCGGCTCATAGTGATGTTATTGACTGACTAACTGACGAAGAAAGTTCCTGAAAAGAACTATTCGGTTTTATCCTAGAGCGTTACGTTGCTGCTGTAACTGGCTAAACGACTGTTCCAACTCTGCCAGTTTTTCACGTTCTTTGGCAACAACATCTGCGGGCGCCTTGGCAACATAGTTTTCATTACTGAGTTTGCCCGCTGATTGTTTGATGATTTTATCAAGTTTGCTGATTTCCTTGTCCAGACGGGCAATTTCAGCATCCTTATCAATCAAGCCTTCCAGTGGAATCAGGATTTCCATTTTACCAACCAGTGCAGTAGCAGCGGCGGGTGCTTCACCTGTCAGAAATTCAACAGATTCCAGGTTGGCTAATCGGCTGATAAAGTCGTGATTATTCTGTAATCGTTGTTTATCAATGTCAGCAGCATCCTTGAGCAGCACTGGTAATTGTTTCTTCGGTGCAATATTCATTTGTGAACGGATAGAACGAATACCGTTAATGAACTGCATCACCCATTCCATATCTGCTACGGATGTTTTATCAATTTTGCTGCTATCCTCTACCGGATAGGCTTCACGCATAATGGTGGAACCGGTTTTACCGGCTAATGGCGCAATGGTGTGCCAGATTTCTTCGGTAATAAACGGCATAAACGGATGTGCTAAACGCAGCGTGGCTTCCAAAACCCGAACCAAACTACGACGGGTGCCACGTTTGGCGGCATCACTTGCTGCATCATTATTTAATACTGGTTTGGACAGTTCCAAATACCAGTCACAATAATTATTCCAGATAAACTCATAAATGGCCTGGGCTGCCAAATCAAAACGGTAGCTGTCGATAGCGCGAGTTACATCCTGTTCAGTCTGTTGCAGTAAAGAAATGATCCAGCGATCAGCCAGGCTTAATTCAACTTCGGTGTTATCAATACCGGTATCCTGACCTTCGGTATTCATTAGTACGTAACGCGCTGCATTCCAAAGTTTGTTACAGAAGTTGCGATAACCGGCGATACGGTTCATATCAAAATTGATATCACGACCCGTGGTGGCTAATGAGGCAAAAGTGAAACGCAGCGCATCGGTTCCGTGCGGTGCAATCCCTTCCGGGAATTCCTTGCGGGTAGCTTTTTCAATTTTGGCAGCCAGCTGGGGCTGCATCATGCCACTGGTACGTTTGGCGACCAGTGATTCCAGATCAATACCATCAATAATGTCGATAGGATCCAGAACATTACCTTTGGATTTCGACATTTTCTGGCCGTGTGAATCACGTACCAAACCATGGATATAGACTTCTTTGAATGGCACATCGTCCATAAACTTAATGCCCATCATCATCATCCGGGCAACCCAGAAAAAGATAATGTCAAAACCGGTCACCAATACACTTGTCGGATACCAGGTTTTCAATGCCGCATCATCAGCCGGCCAACCCAGGGTGGAGAAGGGCCATAACGCTGAAGAGAACCAGGTATCTAAAACATCTTCATCCTGTCTCAGTGTTACAGAATCCCCTAATTGGTGTTTTTGGCGGACATCGGCTTCATCGTGACCAACATAAATATTGCCTTGTTCATCGTACCAAGCCGGAATACGGTGTCCCCACCAAATCTGTCTTGAAATACACCAGTCCTGAATGCCATCCATCCAGTTATAAAAAGTTTTGTCCCAATTGGCTGGTACAAATTTGATTTTGCCTGACTGAACAGCTTCAACTGCTGGAGCCGCCAGTACATCAGCTTTGACATACCACTGATCAGTCAATAATGGTTCGATAACAGCATTAGAACGGTCACCACGCGGCACCATCAGTTTGTGATCCTGGATGGTCTCTAGTAAGCCTAACGCTTCAAAATCGGCAACAATTTGTTTACGGGCTGCATAACGATCCAGCCCACGATATTTTTCCGGTGCATTGTCATTAATGGCAGCATCAATGGTCAGAATATTGATTTGTTCAAGGTTATGACGGCTACCGACTTCGGCATCATTGAAATCATGTGCCGGTGTGATTTTGACACAGCCACTACCAAATTCTGGGTCGACATAGTCATCACCAATAATTGGAATTTCACGGCCGACCAATGGCAGGGTGATGGTTTTGCCAATCAAGTGTTTATAACGCTCATCTTCTGGATGAACTGCAACGGCGGTATCACCAAGCATGGTTTCCGGACGGGTAGTAGCCACTACCAGATGACCGCTGCCATCGGTTAATGGATAACGGAAATGCCATAAATGGCCGGCTTCTTCTTCTGATAATACTTCCAGATCCGACACCGCTGTGTGTAAAATCGGATCCCAGTTCACCAGTCGTTTGCCGCGATAGATCAGGCCTTCTTCATGCAGTTTGATAAACACATGTTTTACGGCTTCAGACAAATTGTCATCCATCGTAAAACGATCACGAGACCAGTCCAGAGAGGAGCCAAGACGACGCAACTGGCGGGTAATATTGCCACCGGATTCGCCTTTCCAGTCCCAGACACGATCAATAAACGCATCACGACCTAAATCATGGCGGGTTTTGCCTTCAGCATTGAGCTGACGTTCCACCACCATTTGGGTGGCGATACCGGCATGATCGGTGCCCGGCTGCCACAATGTGTTATCACCTTTCATGCGGTGGTAACGGGTCAGCAAATCCATGATAGTGTTATTAAACCCATGCCCCATATGCAGAGAGCCGGTGACATTAGGTGGCGGCAACATAATGGCGTAGGGCGATCCTTTACCAGAAGGTTTAAATTCGCCGTTTTGTTCCCACTGTTGATACCAGCGTTGTTCAATTGCATCGGGATTATAGGTTTTGTCCATGCGTCTCTGCGTTTATCTGTTCGGAAAAAGAAAAGCGGGCATTATACCCGCTTAATGTGTGCCCGGTCATGAGTGAGCCGGATTGCGTTAATTGTTTATTTGATGCGTGTCGAGATGATAGCCACGATCTTTATAAAACTGATAACGAATACGTCCCTGTTTTTTGATTTCTTCATCGCCATTAATAATTTCGGCCAGCCGTTCAAACTGACTGAAAAATAGTGGCTGAGCCGGATTTAGATTGATTAATACATCCATTAATTTTGGTGGCGCGCTATTTTCATGGCTGATTAATACCGGAGCGTTGATTTCATTATCAGCTGCTAAAATCTGATGTGGAACAAAGCTATCTTGCCTGAATGCCCATAACGCCTTATCCATGGCTTCACTCTGATTCTGATCTTCAGTATGAATAAACACCTGATGACCCTGTAAATAAGCTTTTTCCGCCAACCGGCAGGCAAACTGCTGCCGGTCAAGCGGATCGGTTGTAGCTAAAATATAAAAACTGACTTTGGTCATGAACTAACTATCAGTCTTCCAGGCGGTTCAGAATATATTGCATTAATAATGGCACTGGACGACCAGTTGCACCTTTTTCCTTGCCGCCATTCCAGGCCGTACCGGCGATATCCAGATGTGCCCATTTGAACTTCTCAGTGAAACGAGAGAGGAAACACGCTGCGGTAACACTGCCAGCTTCTTTACCACCGACATTGGCGATATCGGCAAAGTTACTATCGAGTTGTTTTTGATAGTCATCCCATAACGGTAATTGCCAAGCTCGATCAAAACTGTCATTTCCTGCTTTAAGCAGATCATCAGCCAAGTCTTGATTATTGGCCATCAAGCCAGTTGCATTGCTGCCCAAGGCAACAATAATTGCACCCGTTAAGGTGGCGATATCGATAACGGTGTCGGGATCAAAACGTTCGCTGTAGGTCAGGGCATCACACAGTAGTAAGCGACCTTCAGCGTCTGTGTTCAGGATTTCAATGGTTTGACCTGACATACTTGTCACTACATCGCCGGGTTTATTGGCATCACCATCCGGCAGGTTTTCCGAGCTTGGAATAACCCCGATGATATTGATTGGTAACTGCAGTTCGGCAACGGCTTGAACGGTGCCCAATACACTGGCCGAACCACACATATCGTATTTCATCTCATCCATGCCAGGTGCTGGTTTAAGGGAAATACCACCGGCATCAAAGGTTAAGCCTTTGCCGACCAGTACGATAGGTTTGCTGGTGCCACCGCCGCCGTAATTCAGAGTGATTAGTTTTGCTGGTTCACGACTGCCGCGTGAAACCGACAGAAATGACCCCATACCTAATTCAGCGATATCGCTTTCTTCCAGCACATCAACGACAAGATTATCTAAATCTTGCCCCAATTTTATAGCTTGCTCGGCAAGGTAGGTTGGCGTGCAAATATTGCCTGGCAGATTACCCAGTTCACGCGCCAGATTCATACCTTTACCAATTGCTGTGCCAGTTTTACAAGCTTGTTCCAGTGAGTCGATATCGGCTTCGGTCGCCATGAAACCTAATCTGTTCAGCGGCTTATCTACGGGTTTGAATTGGCTTTTAGTTTGGCTGTAACGATATAAGGCTGTTTCGGTATTAATGATGGATTGACGAATTTTCCAGGCGGTACTGCGATCTTTTACCGGGGTTTCTGCTAGACAGCTGATGGCTTGGGTGGCGGCACTGTCATTTAACCATTTGGCCATCGCAATACAGGCAGCATTGAAGTCGTTTTCAGTAGTTTTTTCGAATTTGCCGCAACCAACTAGTAACACACGAGGACTGGCAATACCTTCGATATCTTGTAACAACAATGTTTGACCGGGTTTACCACTGATGTCACCGCGTTCGATAATGCGTTGTATGGTTCCATTACTAGCGGTGTTTAACGTGGCTGCTGCTGGACTGAGTTGATTACCTTCAAACACTGCGACGGCAATACAGTCAATCGACTGCGTTGGCAAAACATCTTTGGTCACAAAATACTGCATGGATTTCTCCTGTTGATGTAGATGGTTTAGACTGCGCTTTTTATTGCAGTGAACTGACTGCCTATTCTAACGAAGACAACTGAATAATGCCCGCCCTTAAACGATTATTTGTTGAGCGTTTCAGCCTGATAGACCGATATATGCTGCGAGAGTTTTTAATTTCTCTGACAGCAGTTATTGGCGTGTTATGGCTGATCTACGTGGCAACACGCTTTGCACGCTATCTGGCCCAGGCTGCGGTGGGTAATTTGCCGGCTGAAGTTATTTTCAATTTGCTTTGGCTTAATTCCTTCGGCGCGTTATCCATTTTATTGCCGATAGGCACGTTTTTGGCCGTGCTGCTCAGTTTGTCACGAATGAGCTCAGATAACGAACTGACGGTTATTGCTGCCTGCGGAATTGATGGTAACCGTATATTACGGAATGTTGTTATTTTTAGCGGTGGCATGGCGATTATCACGGGTGTTTTAGCATTACTGATTGTTCCTGATGTTTTATCTGGCCGCTATGAAATTGAACAGAAAGCCAAGATAGCCGCCAATACCACAGGTTTAGTGGCCGGTAGCTTTAAAGAAAGCCAGGATGGCGACTGGACTTTTTATTCACAACAGCTCAGTGAAGATAAAACCCATATGGAAAATATCTTCATCGAGATTCATCGCGATGAAAAGCCTTTAATTTTCAGAGCAGAACGTGGACGTTTTGATATTGAATCTGAAACTGGTGATAAATACCTGGTTTTAGAAGACGGCTATCGCTATGAAGGTAATGCCGGTGATTTGGATTTCCGCATTGCGGAATATGCAACCCATAGCATGCTTATTGAACGTGGCGAGTCGGTCCAGGTTCGTGAAAAACATAAATCCTTACCTACCTCAGTATTATGGGAACGCGGCGAACCTCAGGATCTGGCTGAAATTCAGTGGCGGGTTTCCAGCGCCGTTATGACGATTATTTTAAGTGTAATAGCCATTACTCTGGCGCACACTGGGCCCAGACAGGGACGTTATGCCGGATTTTTCCCGGCGGTATTGGTCTATGTGATTTACAGCAATTTATTAGGCGTGACCCGAGCCTGGGTAGAGAAGGGCGATCTGGCTCCTTGGATTGGCGCCATCTGGGTTCATCTTCTGATGATTGGCATTATGCTGATATTGCAAAATCGCCTAAAACTAAAACGATTCTGGCAACAACGTAAGCGACTAAAAACAGCATGATTCTGCAACGCTATATCAGTAAAACCATATTAGGCAGTACCGCTTTAGTGTTGGTGGTATTGATGTCGTTATATACCTTTATGGATTTTATTACCGAGTTGGATGATTTGGGCAAAGGCGATTATCAGCTGCTTGATGTGCTGGCCTATCTTGCTTTATCAATGCCGAAGCGTATCTATGAATTACTGCCCGTTGCTGCTCTGCTGGGTAGCGTAATTGGTTTGGGTACACTGGCCTCACAAAGTGAATTAGTGGCAATGCGGGCTGCGGGCGTATCAGTAAAAGATATCAATAAAGCAGTTTTAATTGTCGCCGGTATTCTGATGATTATTGCGGTTGTTATTGGTGAGTTCATTAGGCCAATGACTGAACAAAAGGCCATGGAAATCCAGACCGCTGCCCAAACCGGAACCGAAGGCAGTCAATCGGAATTTGGTTTCTGGACTCGCGATGGCAATCATTTCAATCATATTCAGCGCATTCATCGTGATGGTCGATTTGAAGGTATTAAGGTCTACGAATTTGATGATAAACATCAATTGCGTATTGTGACCAAAGCGAGAGAAGCCCGTTACGATAATAACGAGTGGCTGATGTTTGATGTAGTGCAAAGTACCATTGATGAGAATGGGGTAGAGGTCAGAGCCATTGAACGAGCTAAGTGGCGTTCTAAGCTCAATCCTGGCATGTTAAATGTCGTTGTGGTACCGCCTGAGTTTTTACCGGTGTGGAGCTTGATTGAATACGTTTCCTATCTGAAATCCAATCATCAGGCGGTTAATCAATATCAATTGGCATTCTGGAGCAAAATCATGATGCCGCTCAGCTCGGCAGTGATGGTGTTTTTGGCTGTGCCGTTTATCTTTGGCCCACTTCGCTCTGCGCCAATTGGTGGGCGAATTCTAGTGGGTGTGTTGGTTGGTATAGGTTTTCATTTATTCAATCAAAGCTTTCAGCACATGGGCTTGGTATTTGGTGTGTTGCCTTGGTTGGCTGCATCCTTTCCGACAATCATCTTTGCCGGTATCGGTATCTTTATGCTGCGAAGGGTAAGGTAGGGGCTGTTTATCTCACAAACGGCTTTCCTCGTGCCTTGATTAGTGCATTGTCAGTCACACCTGTGGCGGCTATGTAAAGATAAATAGACACTAATTCAACGATATATCTCGGATTTCTTTATCCAAATTATGTGCCCTAAGTAAAGTCGCAATTTGTTCGTTATGCTCTTTCACTTTTGCATTGGCCAATTTGAATGCTTCTGGATCATTATCACGAAAAGCCACCATCAGATTAACTGAGACATCTCTAAGTTCAGCGAAAATAGTAGTTAAGGCTGTTTCAGGGCGATCTGATAGAAATGCTTCGTTAGCCTTAGCAATAAGCTGATTTTCATCATTTAATGCATTAAATTTTGGAGAAAAACCTCTGAGATGCCATACATTAAACCCTCTTGGATCTCGCTTTTGTTGATATAGCTGAAAATACCTTCCAAGCATTTCTACCTGTTCATAGTAACGATGACTAATCCTGCTTACATATTGAGGAAGGTTATCTTCGGTCAGCATGCTAAATTCAGTTACAAAGGATTCTTCATTTTCCTCATTTGCCTGGACTGATGGCAAAGGCACTAACATAGCGACAAGAAGCCACAATAGTGATCTGAAAGATTGTTTTGATTCTCTAGCTAAGAGAAAAAAGTTTGCAGAGAGAAAGTCGAATGTCATGTTGCTCACCATTGAAAAACGTTGGCTGATTATCTGTGAGCATAATTGGGAAGTAAAGAATTGCTGGTAGTTTGAAAAACAAAAAAGGCGGTGAGAAATCTCACCGCCTTTTTAATAAAGCCCAGTAATAGTCATTACTGGTTGCCTTGTATGGCGTCCCCAAGGGGATTCGAACCCCTGTTACCGCCGTGAAAGGGCAGTGTCCTAGGCCTCTAGACGATGGGGACCTAAAACTGTTTTCTTTCGTTTCCTGGTGGAGCTAGGCGGGATCGAACCGCCGACCTCTTGCATGCCATGCAAGCGCTCTCCCAGCTGAGCTATAGCCCCCGAAAGGAAGCGCATACTATAGGGATTGAGTTTTTCAGTGTCAACAGAATATTTCAATTTATTTACATGAAGTGACGTTGGTCATACGGAGAAACACGGACAGTTAGTGGTATCTGAATAGCTTCGATAAAGCTAAGTTATTGATGAATGGTAAATATATTGTTTTCGAGCTACTTAATTAGATAGGAGATTTGATGAAAGCCCATTTCTATGCGATAAATTGGCAGTTATTAATTGAATGGAAATGGCCGATTTTTCGGTCATCAAGTCTGCTCGGGGATGTTGATGCGCAAACTGGTAATTATATCTGCAGGTTTTATTTCCTGTTTTGCACCTCTTGTTTTCGCAGAGCCTTATCATGTGCCTAGTCATTGCCCGCGACCGGATGCTAACTTTTTTCTCCCCGAAGATTCACTCACTGATGAGAGTGAAGTAGATGTTCAAGCGGACACCGCTCAGCTGGTTGATTTAGGAACGTCGGTTTTCACCGGCAAAGTAGATGTCCGTCGCGGTGGGCAGCAACTCAATGCTAACCGTGCAACTTATAATCAAACCACCGGTAAAGTAACTGCTCAAGGTGATGTGCGTTTGCGCGATAGTCAGATGTCAATATTTGGCGATCAGGCGGAATGGAATCTTGATGCAGATCGTGGCACGTTGATTGATGCTGAATATCAAATGAAACAGATGAACGCACGTGGAGAAGCGAGTCATGTGAATCGTCAAGGTCTGCAGTCCACCCAATTAAAAAATGCCACGTATACCACCTGTATGGAAGATGACGATTTCTGGAAGTTAAAAGCCGGAGAGGTCAATCTAGATCACGAAGAGGGTGTTGGCCGAGCCTATGATGTTGTATTACGTATCAAGGATGTTCCAGTTTTTTATACGCCTTACATTAGCTTCCCACTGAGTGATGAACGTAAGTCTGGTTTTTTACTGCCCTCAATTGGTAGTTCGAATGAAACTGGGTTTGATGTTAGTACGCCGTATTATTGGAACATTGCTCCAGAGATGGACGCGACGCTGACACCACGTTATATGTCTGATCGTGGCTTAATGCTAAATGGTGAGTTTCGTTATCTCACATCACAATCAGAAGGCATAATTGATGCTGGCTATTTGGGCAGTGATAGTTTGCGTCAAAACGGTGATGAAATTAATCCCAATTACAATGAAGACCGCAAACATTTTTCGTTTCAACAAGATGGCCGATATGGTAATCGCTGGCGTACATTAGTTGATTACAACTACGTATCTGATCGAGATTATCTAGAAGATTTCAGTGGTAATTTAAGCTTAAGTAGTACAACGCATTTAAACCGCTTACTCAATGTGAATTATTACGGCGATATTTGGCGGTTTGGTGCGAGAGTTCAGGGTTATCAGAGTCTTCTAGAAGAGGTCGAAGATCCTTATCAGCGACTGCCTCAACTGACGCTCCAAGGATTATTGCCAGACCAAGCATATGGTCTTAGCTATGAATTTAATTCTGAATTTACGGCTTTTGATCATGATGAGCTTGTGACCGGTCAACGCTTAGACTTGGAGCCAGGTGTTAGCTTACCAATGGGCACTGCCGGTTTTTTTGTCACACCTAGAGTAGCGATAAAACAAACTAATTATTCTTTGGATAATCTGAGTGCGCAAAGCCAGTTTGAAGACAGTTCCATTAACCGCACCTTGCCAGTAGTCAGTTTGGACAGTGGATTGATTTTTGAAAGACCGCTGAGTTTTGCGGGGAATAAAATGATCCAAACGTTAGAACCGAGGGCCTTTTATCTCTATATTCCATATCGCGATCAAGACGATATTCCACTTTTTGATACCAACTTACGTACCTTTGGTATGGGCAGTATGTTTAGTCATGATCGTTTTACTGGGCCAGATAGAATAGGTGATGCTAACCAAGTAACTGTTGGCTTAACCAGTCGATTTATCAATGAAGAAACCGGTCGCGAAAAACTGAGAATGACATTGGGGCAGATTCAGTACTTTTCGGATCGCAAAGTCAATTTAAGACAAGATGCTAGAGAAACCACTTCAGACTCAGACTACATCGCTGAAGCCGTTGCTAGCATCACCAAAGAATGGGCGTTGGCAGGACAAATTCAATGGGATCCCGATAGCACAACGTCTAATATGTCGTCTTTGCAGTTACGCTACCGCAATGAAAATGGGGGAGTATTTAATATTGCCCATCGTTATCGTCGTGATGATGGTGTAAACCAGTTTCCATTAGAACAGGCTGACATATCGGGAAGTGTGCCGATTAATGATCAGTGGAGCCTTATCGGCCGTTATTATCGCTCTTTAATGGACAATACAACCTTAGAAGCCTTAGCAGGTGTTGAATACCACAGCTGTTGTTGGGCAACACGTATGGTTTTCAGAGACTACATTAACGATATTGATGCCGACAGCCGCAATAAAGCCATTTATTTTGAAATTGAATTAAAAGGTCTAGGCCGTTTTGGTAAAAAATCAGAAAGCCTGCTTGAAGACAGCATCCGAGGATATGAATAAATCTCAGCTGCTAAATTCAACTTCTAACGAGATAGTTTGTCTGTAATCCGGATATCTAGTTTTATATGCTTTAGGTCTGAGCTGCTTTGAAACGCTATAATAAAGACCATCAATTTACGGAGTTTGTATAGTTCATGATTAAATATTTGCTTGTCGGCTTATTGCTTGCTAACAGCGTATGGGCAGCGCCACTTGACCGTATTGTCGCTGTCGTTAATAACGAAGTTATTTTAGATAGTGAACTCGTTGAAATGGAACAAACAGTCCGTCAGCAACTTCGTCAACGTGATGCCGCCATTCCATCTTCAGAAATATTACGCCGCCAAGTTCTTGAACGCCTAATCATGCAACGGTTGCAAATTCAACGCGCAGAAATGTCTGGGATTCGGGTTGCCGATGATGCTTTGAATGCCGCTATTAGACAAATCGCAGAAAATAATAATTTAACCTTACGTCAGTTCCGTGATGCCTTAGAAAGCGATGGGTATGACTTTACTGAATTTAGAGAAACCATTCGGGAAGAAATGGTTATTAATCGTTTACGAAAAAGTGAAGTTGAAGATTCAATTGTTGTTTCAGAACGGGAGGTAGACAACTTTTTAGCCACCCAAAATCTGCAAGGCGATTCAGAGCAAGCATTTAGATTGTTACATATCTTAGTCGGTATTCCTGATGCGCCTACACCAGAACAAGTACAAGCCGCTGAAGAGAAGCTAGCCGAAATCCAGGATTTATTGGATCAGGGTGCTGACTTTGCTGAAGTAGCAGCAGGGTATTCTGACGGTCAAAATGCGCTGGAAGGTGGCGAATTAGGCTGGCGCAAACAAGCTGAATTACCAACTTTATTTGCCAGTGCAGTCCCAAATTTAGCTGTTGGTGAAGTCAGTGATGTTATTCGTAGCGGAAGTGGTTTTCATTTGGTTAAACTTGCTGAGAAACGTAGTGAAGAAACCCATCTCGTTAAACAGACTAAAGCTAGCCATATTTTAATTAAGACCAATGAACTGATAACCGACGACGCTGCTGAAAGTCGGCTTAATCAACTACGTGAACGAATTTTAAACGGTGAAGATTTTGCTGAATTAGCCAGAGCACATTCAGAAGACACTGGTTCTGCAATTGAAGGCGGGAGCCTTGGATGGGCAAGCCCAGGAGTCATGGTGCCGGAATTCGAAGAAGTCATGAATTCATTAGCAGAAGGCGAAATGAGTGAGGTGTTTAAAAGCCGTTTTGGTTGGCACTTAGTCAAAGTAGAAGAACGTCGTGAACAAAATATGGCCGATGAATTTAATCGTAATAAAGCACGCGAACAACTCAAACAACGCAAAATTGAAGAAGACCTTGAAAGTTGGTTAAGAGCTATGCGTGATGAAGCCTATATCGAGTATCGTGACCTTTGAGTGAGATTCGACGAATTGCACTCACGGCAGGCGAACCAGCGGGTATAGGGCCAGATCTTTGTATTCAATTGGCTCAGTCCCCTCAAACTAATCAAATAGTCGTTATCGCGGATCCGGTTCTTCTGCAACAGCGTGCAGAAGCGTTATCGCTGCCAATAAACTTAATTCAATTTGATCCGGGTATAGAGGCCACACCAAGTGTGGCAGGATCTATTGTTTATTTACCCTGTGAATTGGCCGAAAAAGTCGTTGCCGGCCAATTAAATTCTGCCAACTCCGCATATGTTTTGAAAACATTACAAATTGCGTTAGATGGTTGCCTTGATGGCAAGTTTGATGCCGTTGTCACAGCACCTGTTCATAAAGGTGTGATCAATGATGCCCAGGTTCCTTTTAGTGGCCATACTGAGTTTTTTGCTGATGGTTCTGGGGTAAATAAAGTTGTCATGATGTTAGCAACCCCCGAACTGCGTGTTGCTTTAGCAACCACACATTTACCGTTACGCGATGTAAGTGATGCCATAACACAGGAAAGCTTACTGAAAATTATGCAAATTCTGGCTGACAGCTTACAGCATAGTTTTGGCTTAAAGCAGCCGAGAATTGCCGTTTGTGGTTTAAATCCTCATGCCGGTGAAAGCGGGCATTTGGGTACAGAAGAGCAAACAGTCATCGAGCCAGCGATAAAATATATGCAGGATAAAGGCTATGATTTTACTGGTCCTTGGCCAGCAGATACGATTTTCGTGAAATCGCGTTTAGCGGATTATGATGCGGTCCTGGCGATGTATCATGATCAAGGCTTGCCCGTATTAAAACATCAAGGCTTTGGTGATGCCGTTAATATCACGCTGGGTCTTCCCTTTATTCGCACCTCGGTTGACCACGGTACCGCTCTCGATCTTGCCGGCACAGGAAAAGCCAGTGCAACGAGCCTCCAGGCAGCAATCAATATGGCTGAAACAATGTCGCAATATAAAAATATTCTATGAGTGAGCAACGAACTTATCCAAAAGCACGTAAACGTTTTGGTCAGAATTTCTTACATGATGAAGCTGTAATTGCCGATATTATCGCCGCGATATCTCCGCAAAATGATCAGCATTTAGTCGAAATTGGGCCGGGACGGGGCGCATTGACTACGTACCTACTGGAGGATGCAGGACGTTTAGATGTGATTGAGTTGGACCGGGATTTGGTACCAATACTCGAAAATCAGTTTAAACAAGCAGCTAATCTACATATTCATCAGGCTGACGCACTGGAATTTGATTTCAAACAATTGCAGCAGAACGATGAAAAATTAAGAGTGATTGGCAACCTGCCATACAACATCACTACGCCTTTATTGTTTCACTTGCTTGACCAAGCAACACTGATTGAAGACATGTGTTTTATGCTACAACGAGAGGTCGTAGAGCGCATTTGTGCCGCACCTGGCAATAAAAGTTATGGTCGTTTGAGCATAATGATTCAATATCAGTGTAGGGCTGAACAATTATTTATTGTGCCTCCAACTGCTTTTGATCCACCCCCTAAAGTGGAGTCAGCGATCATTTATTTACAGCCAAGACAGCAGTTTTTGGGTGGCGATGTATGTATTAAAACATTAGGTAGTTTAGTAACACAGGCATTTAGTCAGCGTCGAAAAACCATCGCTAACACTTTGAAAAATAGTGTTTCCCTGTCGGAGTTAGAGGCACAAGGCATAGACCCAAAACAAAGACCGGAAACCCTGACTGTAGAGCAATATGTCGCTTTAGCTCAATCCATTAGTGCTTAAAATAAGTAGATGCTATATAAGTAAAAGCTTAATTGCTGATTTAGCAAGACTTTAGAAGCCGTTCACAAAAAATCGATCATGGCAGATGGCCCTCATGTTTTACTGTCTTGACACACTGTTTTTGCTGTAGTTAGATACACACAACCAATGAGACGCGCCGAGGTGTTGTGTGTCCTTTGGGACTTGAACACATAATATATAAACGACACGAGGAATTAAGCTGTGAATAAATCTGAATTAATCGATGCAGTTGCTGCGGCCGCAGACATTTCAAAAGCAAAAGCGGCTCTGGCTGTTGACGGTGTGACTTCTGCAGTCACAAAAGCGTTAAGCAAAGGCGATCAAGTTACTCTGGTAGGTTTCGGTACTTTTTCTGTTCGTGAGCGTGCTGCTCGTACCGGTCGCAACCCACGCACCGGCGAAGAAATCAAAATTGCAGCTGCTAAAATTCCTGCATTTAAAGCTGGTAAAGCTCTTAAGGATGCTGTAAACTAGTTTCTTTTTTCTGGGGTGCTTAGCTCAGCTGGGAGAGCATCGCCCTTACAAGGCGAGGGTCGGGGGTTCGAACCCCTCAGCACCCACCAGGAATATCAGGAGCGGTAGTTCAGCTGGTTAGAATGCTGGCCTGTCACGCCGGAGGTCGCGGGTTCGAGTCCCGTCCGCTCCGCCAATACAAAAGAAGGGCGCATTCTATGCGCCTTTTTTTTTGCTTAAATTAACCCACATTCGTGAAGAAGGTTCACTGCTATGTTGCATTTCATACGTGATCGCGCCCAAGGTTGGATTGCTTGGTTTATCGTTGGTTTAATCTGCATTCCATTTGCACTTTGGGGGGTGAACTCATATGTCACTGGCCCAAGTGATACCGTAGTCGCTACAGTAAATGGTGATGACATCACCAGCACTCAATTAACACAAGCTGTTCAACGTTACCGAGAACAAATGCGACAAATGATGGGGGATGAGTTCAATCCCGAAATGTTCGATAACGCTGAAATTCGTCTTGCCGTTATAGACGATCTGATTGAACAACAATTAATTCGCTCAGCAACTGATGAGCTCGGTCAACGAATAAGTGACCGTCAAATTGCTCAATTCATACAACAGACTCCCGCATTTCAACAGGATGGTAAATTTAATAGTGAGCAATACCAAATGGTATTGGCTCGCGCTGGATTTAGTCCTGCATCCTATGAAGCAACGTTACGCAATGATCTTCTCGGTCAGCAACTTATCCAAAACATCGAAGGCAGTACGCTCGTTTCTCAAGTGGAAATCGAACGATTATTAAAACTAGAAAACCAGCAGCGCGAAATCGCTTATGGCGTGGTTAAGCTAGAAGATTTTCTGAGCGAAATAGAGTTGGATGAGACTGATGTTCGTGACTTTTACAACGCCAACGAGTCAAGTTTCACTTCGCCAGAGCAAGTCTCACTTGATTATCTGGAATTATCTCTCGATGCCGTTTCATCACAAATTGAAGCCAACGAAGAGCAATTACAACAGTATTTTATTGATAATAAAACTCAGTTTGTAGGGCCAGAGCAACGCACAGCAAGCCACATTCTTATCGAAGATAATGATGATGCAGAAAAGACCATAGCTGAAATTCAAACTAAACTGGATGAAGGTGAAAGCTTTGCAGAATTAGCCAAAACCTATTCAATAGATGTTGGTTCAGCAGCCTCTGGTGGGGATTTAGGACCTATTCAGCGTGATGTAATGGAAGCGACCTTTGAAGAGGCTGTGTTTGCCTTAGAGAACGTTGGTGATATCTCAGAGCCCATTAAAACGGAGTTTGGTTACCACATCATTCAATTAACGGATGTTGATCAATCTACCAATGTCGAATTTGCTGATGTGAAAGATGAGGTTGCATTGCAATACCAACGTCAACAGGCTGAAAAACAGTTTTATGATAAAGCTGAAGAGTTAGCCAATCTTACCTATGAAAATCCAGAAACACTTGATGTTGCAGCTGAAACCTTAGCGTTAGAAATTCAATCTACCGGTTCATTTACACGTAACGGCGGAAGTGGAATTGCTGAAAATAAAACTGTGGTTGAAGCGGCATTTTCGGATGATGTATTGAACCAAGAATTAAATAGTCAGGTAATTGAATTATCTGATACGAAGCTGGTAGTGGTTCGCAAAAAAAGCCATGTTGCTGCAACGTTATTACCATTTGACTCAGTGGCGCCAGCTATTACTGAACAAATTCGCTATCAACGTGCCAGTGATTTAGCCTTCATCCAGGGGGAATCTAGATTACAGGAATTAAAATCTGGAACACCAGCAATAGAGGTATTTCCTGACACATGGAAAGAAGCTGCATTTTATGGCCGTGATAGCCAAGACATCAGTGCCCAAATCTTAAATCAGGCATTCACTTTACCGAATGCTAGTGCAGCGCAATATGCTGGTTTTACAGCTGAGAATGGTAACTATATTGTGGTTGCTGTTAGTGATGTGAAACAAGGTTCAACAGATCAGATCGACCCAGAAGTACGTGATGGTTTAGTTTCAAATCTGACTCGTTTGAATGGTCGTGCAGAAATGGCAGCATTTGTTAGTTCATTACGTAGTGAAGCGAAAATTAAGATTTATGAATCCCGTATTACGTCAACGGAAGAAGAGTAATCATCTCCATAAACAAGTGAAACAAAAAGGCGCTTTAAAGCGCCTTTTTTATGACTAGCGTATCTATGACTTTGGCGCCGACGCTATCACCCCAAATATTGACTACCGTGCGGAATCGATCAAGAAACCAATCTACCGCCAGAAGCAGAGCAATACCATCTAACGGCAGGCCAACAGCACTAAGCACAATCACCATAGTGACCAGACCCGCTTCGGGGATTCCTGCTGCTCCTATAGCGGCTAAAGTAGCGGTGATAAATACAATGACCTGTTGGGTCATAGACAAATCAATACCATAGGCTTGAGCGATAAATAATACAGCGGCTGCCTCGTATAATGCAGTGCCATCCATATTGACCGTACTGCCAAGTGGTAAGACAAATTTGATGGCTTTATCACTGACCTTATTTTCGCGGGCATTTTCCATAGTTAATGGCAATGTGGCTGTTGAGCTTGCGGTGCCAAAACCGGTAAACAAGGCTCGGCTCATACCAAATAAATACGCTAAGCCTTTGCCAGCAATCAGCTGCAGTAATAAGAATAAAAAGCAAAAATGGATAAATAGCCCGGTTAAAACGGTGACCACATGCCAGCCTACCGCTTGTATCTCTCTGAATAATTCTTCACCACCACCCGCCAGACCAATACGGGCAGCTATTAAAGCAAAAATGCCGATTGGCGCGAAATACATAATCCATATCACCAACTTCATCATGGCTTCATTGATACCATCAAAAACGGCAAATACAGGTTTGGAACGTTCACCAATCGTAGTCAGCGCCATGGCAAACAATATGGCAAAAACAATAATGGGCAATAACTGCATTTCAGTTGCAGAGGCAAATAGATTTGGCGAGATCAGTGACATGATAATATCTGACGCCCCTGTTCCCTGTTTTTCCAGAATTCGCTCTGGAACAGTCGCATCTCCGAGCTCAATTCCTGCACCGGGTTGGATGATATTCACCACTACCAAGCCAATAAACACTGCAACAGCCGTTGTAAAAGCATAGTAGAGAAGGGTTGAGCCACCTAAACGGCCCAGTTTTCGAACATCACCAAGGGCGCCAATACCGCTGATTACCGAGGCTACAATCAACGGGATAATGATCATTTTTAGCGTATTGAGAAATAAATCCCCTAGCCAACCAATTTGTAATGATAGTTCACCAAAAAACCAGCCAAATAAAACACCACCGATGGCACCCAAGATTATCAGGATGAGTAATATGATTGCATGTGAGTGGGGCATGGGCTGTCCTCAATTGGCATCGGCTAATACAAAAACAGGGCTTAAAGCCCTGTTTTGATTTATGAATTAAACATCGGGTTTACTTACTTATCGCCGATACCAACGATATTGTAACCGCCGTCGACATAGGTGATTTCACCCGTTACCCCAGAGGCTAAATCTGAGCACAAGAAAGCGGCCACATTACCGACTTCTTCAATGGTGACATTACGACGTAGTGGGGCATTACGTTCGCCATAGGCCAGCATTTTGCCAAAATCGCCAATACCGGCGGCTGCAAGTGTTTTAATCGGGCCAGCAGAAACCGCATTAACACGAATACCATCCGGGCCTAAAGAGTAAGCCATATATCGGACGGTGGCTTCCAAGGCCGCTTTGGCAACGCCCATAACATTATAATTGTCGATAGCGCGTTCGGCACCCAGATAGCTCAATGTTAGTAATGAACCATTGCGTCCGGCCATCATCTCTTTACCGGCTTTAGCTAATGCAGCAAAGCTATAAGCACTTATGTCGTGGGCTGCAGCAAAACCATCTCTGGTAACGCTATCAACAAAACTACCTTGTAATTGTTCGCGTGGGGCAAAGGCAACAGAGTGAATAATGGTATCCAAACCATCCCATTGTTTGGCCAAGTCGTCGAAAACAGCATTGATTTGTTCATCGCTGCTGACATCGCATGGGAAAATTAATCCTGGATTGGAGCCACATTCTTCAGCGATTTTTTCAACGCGTGATTTGAGTTTGTCATTTTGGTAGGTAAAAGCTAATTCAGCGCCTTCACGAGCCATAGCATGCGCAATACCGGCAGCGATAGAACGCGAGCTGGCCACGCCAACAATCAATACCCGTTTACCTTGTAGAAAACCCATGAAGTACTCCAGAAATTTTAAAACCGATAAACTTACCTGATTTTAGCTGGTACTGGAAGAGGCGAGCCCTATGCATTCCCGTTATACTCGTTATTTGCATGATCTCAACTATGGATTGTTATGTTCCGATTTATTGTAGTGCTGAACTGGCTATTTGTTCTATTACTCGCAGGCTGTGACCTTTCGGCTGTCAATTCACCATATCCTGCTGCAGAAAGTGATAAAACCGTAAGATACAGTTCTTTCATGCTGCGACCTAAGCACCTTGATCCTGCGCGATCCTACTCAGCAAACGAAAGTCTGATTACCGCCCAGATTTATGAACCACCATTACAGTACCATTATCTCAAACGACCCTATACTCTAGAGCCTTTAACGGCAGCAAGCATGCCGGAAGTCGAGTTACTGGATAAAAATGGTGAGGTGTTAACAGCTGCACAACAAACTCCTGATAATGTCGCATTTTCACGTTATACCATCACCATTCGGCCTGGGATTGCTTATCAACCACATCCTGCATTTGCCCAAGATAAATCTGGGCAGTGGCTTTATCACGCTATAAATGAAAAAACATCTCGTCACATAACCTCTATTATGGATTTTCCGCAATTAGCCACTCGAGAATTGAAAGCAGCCGATTATGCATACCAAATAAAGCGTTTGGCACATCCTGAAGTGCATTCTCCCATTTTGGGATTAATGAGTGAGCATATTGTCGGCTTGGGGGATTTTGCTGCTGAACTTGGCAAAATGCGTCAACAAGGCCAATCAATCGACCTTCGAGAGCTACAGATTCCTGGTGTGCAAGTTATTGATGACCATCGCTACCAAATCACGGTATATGAGCAATACCCTCAATTGAAATACTGGCTGGCGATGCCATTTTTTGCTCCCATTCCTTGGGAAGCGGATGTGTTTTATCAGCAGACTTTATTAATTGATAAAAATATCACCTTGGATTGGTATCCAGTCGGCACTGGGGCCTATTACATGATCGAAAACGATCCGAACCGTCGTATGGTGATGCTCAAAAATCCTAATTACCATGGTGAAATTTATCCCAGTGAAGGTTCCCCCGGTGACGCGGCAGCAGGCTTATTAGACGATGCCGGTTTGCCAATGCCTTTTATCGATAAAATTATTTACACCCTTGAAAAGGAGAGCACGTCTTATTGGGGGAAATTCATCCAAGGCTATTACGATGTTAGTGGCTTAACTTCTGATAGTTTTGAGCAGGCTATTCAAGTTTCATCAGCAGGTTCATTTGGGCTGAGTGAAGACATGATGAAAAAAGGCATTGATTTACAATCCGCGGTTGGCACTACCACCCATTACATCGGGTTTAATATGCTCGATTCTGTAGTGGGTGGAAAGAGTGAAAGAGCGCGTAAATTGAGGCAGGCCATCGCAATCGCTATTGATCAAGAGGAATTTGTTTCTATCTTTTTTAATGGACGGGGAATACCCGCTCAAGGGCCTATACCTCCCGGTATTTTCGGCTACCGTGAAGGCAAAGACGGGCTGGATCCGTATGTATATGAGTGGCGTGACAATGCGGTGCGAACAAAGCCAATTGAATATGCTCGACAATTGCTTGTTGAAGCTGGATATCCAAAAGGCCGTGATGCTGAAACAGGTCAACCTTTAGTGCTGTACTTTGATATTTCAGCAGTTGGACCCGATGCTAAGTCGCAATTAGATTGGATGCGCAAACAATTCCAAAAACTCAACATTCAGTTAGTGATTCGTTCAACTGATTACAATCGTTTTCAAGATAAGATGCGTCGCGGCCAAACGCAGATATTTAAAGTCGGCTGGAGTGCTGATTACCCTGATCCGGAAAATTTTCTGTTTTTGTTATATGGACCCAACGCTAAAGCTATTCATAATGGTGAAAATAGTGCGAATTATCAAAACACTGAATTTGATAAATTATTTGAGCAAATGCGAGTAATGCCAGATGATGCTGAACGCCAAAAGATTATTGATGAAATGGTCAGTATCGTAAGGCATGATGCCCCTTGGGTGTGGGGATTTCATCCCAAAGAGTTAACCTTGTTTCATGCCTGGAACAAAAATATTAAACCTAACTTGATGGCAAACAATACATTAAAGTATCACCGAATCGATCCGCTATTACGAGACCAGTTAAGGGCGAAATGGAATAAGCCAACAATTTGGCCAATAATGTTATTGGTATTATTTATTTTTCTGGCAATGTTGCCAGCAGTCATTATTTATCGCCGAAAAAAATACCAACAGGCTGTGAATACTTGATACTGTTGATTTTGAATATCATCCGGTACAATTATGTGCCACACTTGTTAAGTAATTTCAGGCATCACTCAATCAGGGAGAAAAGCACGTGGATTTGGCTACTTTACTGGGTTTCTTGATTGCCTGGAGTGTAATTATCGCCACCATCGCTCTGGGTGCCGCGGCAAGTACTTTTCTTAATACCCCTTCATTTATGATCGTCATCGGCGGAACCTTTGCCGTTGTAATGATGCGCTTTACCCTTAAACAGTTTATTGGCTCAATGAAAACAGCCACAAAAGCTTTTTTGCATAAATCTGAAGACCCTAGTGAAATTATTGCCAGTGTAGTTCAGCTGGCCAGTATTGCTCGTAAAGAAGGTTTACTAGCGCTCGAAAGGCAAGAAGTAAAAAATCCAGCTCTAGCATTGGGTATTCGGATGCTGGTAGATGGTCATGAGCCTTCCGTCGTCAGAAAAGCACTAAATACTGAGATGAATGAAACCGTCAATCGACACACTATCGGCCAACAAATTTTCCAACAAATTGGTGATGCTGGCCCAGCGATGGGCATGATTGGTACCTTAGTAGGCCTAGTTCAGATGCTGTCAAATATGTCAGATCCAAAGTCAATTGGTCCTGCTATGGCTGTTGCTTTATTAACAACGCTTTATGGTGCCATGTTGGCCAATATGTTCGCATTACCGATTGCCGATAAACTAGCACTTCGCAGTAATGAAGAGCTTATGAGTAAAAGCATTATTATCGAGAGCGTAATGGGTATTCAAGAGGGACAGAATCCCAAAGTATTGGAAGAATTGCTGAAAAATTATCTGCCTTCCTCTAAGCGTGATGCTGAAGCTCCGGCTCCAGCTGAAGCTTAATCGGCATATAGACGATATAAATCATGAGTGATTCTGAAACGCAGAGTTTCAAAAAGCAACAGAAGAAAGGATTACCTGCCTATATGGCGACATTTGCCGACTTAATGTCGTTATTAATGTGCTTCTTTGTTTTGTTGTTGTCGTTCGCTGAAATTGATGCCATCAAATATAAAATGGTCGTCATGTCCTTGGAAAAAGCCTTTGGTGTGCAACGAGAAGTCGTGGATGAAGCGATCCCAAAAGGCACTAGCATCATTGCTCAGGAATTCAGTCCAGGTGAGCCTAAACCGACTCCACTGAATATTGTCAGACAGGAAACAACTGACGATACAAAAGATGTCTTAAAAGTCACAATGGATGCAGAAGCCGTTGCAGAGGCTCAGGCAAAACAAGTCGCTGAAGAAGTCGAAGAATTTAAAGAAGCACTCGAGTCCGAGATTGAGCGTGGTCTAATTGTGGTAGAAAATCAGCTAAACCGTATCGTGATCCGAATCCGTGAACGGGGGTCTTTTCCTTCGGGTGACGCTACTTTAAATCAGGATTTTGTACCCATCCTAAAAAAAATTAATGAGGTGTTAACCCAGACTGACGGGTTAATTGCTGTTGCCGGACATACGGATAATATTCCGATTAACACTTCCCGTTATCGTTCTAATTGGGAGCTATCAACATCAAGGGCAACTTCAGTGGTCCACGAGTTACTTAATTACAATACCATTCCGCCAGAGCGCTTTGTATTAGAAGGCTACGCGGATACCCGCCCATTGGCACCGAATGATTCTTCAGCTAACCGTGCGACTAATCGCCGAGTTGAAATTGTTGTATTGAAAGGTTCGATAGACAGCGACTTGACTAAGTCAATCGACGAGTTAATTCAACATGACGCAATTGAAAGTGAAATCCAACAAGTCCGTTAGACCCCAATAGATTGCTAGCAACGAAATATATCACTGCAAACAATGGTATTATTTGTAGGTTTTCGATATCGCTCATGACGCGAGCAATAGCTTCGTGAGGTGAGCGTTACAGCAGGTTGAACCGCCTTAACATAATGTGTCATTGCAAGGCCCTGCGATAAAAATTAAGAGGTGAATATGCAAAAAATTTCCGTCGAAACCGGATTGGTGATACCAATGGATCGGCCTAATGTCGACACTGACGCAATTATTCCAAAACAGTTCTTAAAATCGATTAAACGCAGTGGGTTTGGGCCTAATCTTTTTGATGAATGGCGTTATCTGGATCATGGTGAGCCTGGACAGGATTCCACTAATCGGCCGTTAAATCCTGATTTTGAATTGAATCAACCACGTTATCAGGGGGGCACAATATTATTGGCTCGAGAAAACTTTGGTTGTGGCTCGAGTCGTGAACACGCGGTTTGGGCTCTTGAAGATTTTGGCATCCGGGTGATTATCGCGCCGAGTTTCGCTGATATCTTTTTTAGTAATAGTAGTAAAAATGGCATCCTCACCATCAAGCTCGATGAAAAACAGGTTGATACATTATTCGAGCAGGTCGAGGCTAGACCGGGTTACCAGCTGACAGTTGATTTACCTGAGCAAACTATTCTGTTGCCAAATGGTGAAAAATTTCATTTTGAAATTGATAGCTTTAAAAAACACTGTTTGCTTGAAGGCCTGGATGATATCGGTCTCACCCTGCAGCATACTGATGATATTAAAGCCTACGAAGTCCGTCGTCGCGAACAAGCGCCGTGGCTGTTTTCCTAATTTTATTAATTTATAAGTAATAACATTCATGACAAAGAAAATTGCAGTATTAGCCGGTGATGGAATCGGCCCAGAAATCGTTGCCGAAGCTGTTAAAGTTTTAAATGCGTTTAAACAAGATGGTTTGGAGATTGAATTAGAATACGGTTTGATCGGCGGGGCTGCCTATGATGAAACCGGGAGTCCGCTTCCAAATGAAACTCTGCAGATGGCTAAACAGGCGGATGCCATTTTATTGGGTGCAGTGGGTGGTTATAAATGGGAGTCACTGGATATCAGTGTGCGCCCTGAAAAAGGTTTATTGGGGATTCGTTCACAATTAAACCTGTTTGCCAATTTACGTCCAGCCTTGTTATATCCACAATTAGCTGATGCTTCCACCTTGAAACCCGAAGTAGTTGCTGGTCTGGATTTAATGATTGTGCGGGAATTAACCGGTGGCATTTATTTTGGTCAGCCAAGAGGTATTCGTACCCTGGAAAATGGCGAAAAAGAAGGCTACAACACCTTGGTGTATCGCGAAAGTGAAATTAACCGGATTGGTCGAGTAGCATTTGATATTGCTCGTAAACGTCAAAGTCGTGTTTGTTCGGTGGACAAGGCCAATGTGTTGGAATGTACTGAATTATGGCGTGAGACCATGACAACCTTATCCAAGGACTATGCTGACGTCGAATTGAGTCATATGTATGTGGATAATGCGGCAATGCAGTTAGTGCGTGCACCTAAACAGTTTGACGTTATGGTGACGACTAATATGTTTGGCGATATATTGTCTGATTGTGCATCCATGCTGACCGGCTCAATTGGAATGTTGCCTTCTGCATCATTGGATGAAAATGGTAAAGGCATGTATGAACCTATTCATGGTTCAGCGCCTGACATAGCAGGGCAAAACATTGCTAATCCACTGGCAACCATTTTGTCAGCTGCTATGATGTTACGTTACACGCTTGACCAGCCGGCTTTTGCCGATCGTATCGAAAGTGCAGTGAGCAAAGTACTGGATCAAGGTTTGAGAACAGCAGATATTTTCTCCGCGGGCATGACTCGGGTGACCACTGCTGAAATGGGCGATGCCGTTGTGGCAGCGCTGTAATAAAAGAATTTAGGTGAATTGTGACTAAACAAATTGATATTGCTGTTGTAGGTGCTACTGGTGCGGTGGGTGAAGCCATGCTGGATATCCTTCACCAACGTAAATTTCCTGTCGGTAAAGTCTATGCGTTAGCCAGTGAACGTTCGGCTGGCTCAACTGTGCAATTCGGTAATAAATCGTTAATGGTTGAAGATCTGGCTCAGTTTGATTTTTCCAAAGTTCAAATCGGTTTGTTTTCGCCAGGAGCAAGTGTTTCCGAAATCTACGCGCCTAAAGCGGCGGCTGCGGGTTGTATCGTTATTGATAATACTTCGCAGTTTCGCTATGACGATGATGTGCCGCTGATCGTACCTGAAGTGAATCCAGATGCAGTAGTTGGCTACAAAAAGCGTGGCATCATTGCTAATCCCAACTGTTCAACCATTCAAATGTTGGTGGCGTTAAAACCAATTTATGACGCGGTTGGCATCAAACGCATTAATGTCTGCACTTACCAAGCTGTATCGGGCAGTGGTAAACCGGCTATGGATGAACTGGCTAAGCAAACTGCTGCCTTATTAAATGGACGTCCGGCTGAATCAGAAGTTTACCCTAAACAAATCGCCTTTAATGTGATTCCGCAAATCGATGTTTTCATGGATAACGGCTACACCAAAGAAGAAATGAAAATGGTGTGGGAAACTCGCAAAATCATGGGTGATAATGATATTCAGGTGAATCCGACGGCAGTTCGAGTACCGGTGTTTTTTGGCCACTCAGAAGCTATTCATATTGAAACTCGTGACAAAATCACTGCTGAAAAAGCCAAAGAGTTACTCTCAGCATTTGATGGCATCGTGGTGATAGATGAACATAAAGATGGCGGTTATCCAACTGCGGTCACAGATTCATCTGGCAAGGATCCTGTATACGTAGGGCGTATCCGTGAAGATATCTCACATCCTAACGGATTAAATATGTGGGTGGTTTCAGACAATGTCCGTAAAGGGGCTGCACTGAACAGTGTGCAAATTGCCGAGCTTCTGGTAGATAAATACCTCTAGGCATAGCTGAGAGTGTCAAGGAAGGGGAGTTAAATGAAACAAAAAACGTTGACCCGTTTGTCGGTAGCCACGGCACTTGGTTTCTTAACTCCCTTACCGGGTTATGCTTTTGGGCTTGGGCAGATAACCTTGCATTCAGCGTTGAATGAGCTTTTCAGGGCTGAAATAGCTGTTAATGCCTTAAGAGACGATGAACGTGGAAACCTCGAAGTGAGGTTGGCGTCTACTCAGGATTTTGAACGAGCAGGGCTAGATCGCAATTTTTTATTAACTCAATTGAAATTTGAGGTAGTCGAAGAGGCAAGTTCCACGCGGATTATGATCACATCTGATGTGCCAATAAAAGAACCCTTCTTGGGTTTTTTATTGGCCGCCACCACCGGCCAGGGCAAATTGCTGCGTGAATATACGGTTCTTTTAGATCCGCCTAAAGAGTTGTACCCCAATCGAGCAACCAGTACACCATCTCGTTCACCTGCATCGCCACAAGCAGCGACAATGCCAGCTGATTCGAGATCTCAACCTGCCTCATGGTCTCCAACTAGAGACAATATTTCAGAGTATAAAGTACAGTCACGAGATACGTTGTGGAGCATTGCCGAAAGAACGCGGCCTTCAGCGGATATTTCGATGCATCAGATGATGATTGGTCTGCTCAATGCAAATCCACAGGCATTTCAGCAAAACAATGTAAACAGTCTTTATGCCGGCAGCACACTTAACATTCCCACCACGAATGAAATCACCCGTTTATCTGCTAGTGAAGCGAAATCAGAAATAGATAGGCAAAACACTGCATGGAGGAATCGAAACACTCCACAAACTATAACCGCTGCACAAACGACCAATAACGACACTGATTCAGCTGTTATTGATAGTGAAACAGAGACTACCAGTGTTAGTGACGATGAAGAGCTATCACCAGGAAATGATGAAGCAATTTCAGATGCTGAGAGCGCACGGTTAAAGTTAATAGCGGCCACCGAAAATAGCTTGCTTGAAGCCGATCCCGACGTAACTGGAGATCCTGATTTACAACGTATTAGTGAACAACTAACACTTGCACAGGAAACGATTGAAGCCCAATCTCAGGAAAATATTGATTTTAAAAATCGTATGGACGCAATGGAGCGCCAACTCGATACGATGCGACGTCTTATTTCATTGAAAGATGCCGATATGGCAAGACTGCAAAGCTTGCTGGAACAGGACGAAACCCAGATGGATTTGGCAACGCTGGTTGATGAAGCTAATGCGATTTTAGAGGGAAGTGAAGCAGACAGCGAAGCAGCAGAAGCGACCATAGATACTGATGTCACTGATGTCACTGATGTCACTGATGACCCTGAGGAGTGGGAACCAGTTTCGATTGATAACACGGTATTAGCAGATGCTGCTGAACCGAATGTTGAGACAGCTACTTCCAACCAAGAGCCACCTCAGCAGGAAGACACCGAAACGCTTACCGACACCACTGTAGCGGGCCAAACCGATATATTAGATACCGAAGAAGGTATTGATAATGCTGAATTGGATACAGCTACAGCTGAGGTTGATGCTGCCATCAATGAAGCTGCTCAACTATTGGATCTTGATCAACAGCAGATGGATTCACTCTACCAGCGGGTTCAAGCTTTTGTGATCGCTCATAAAGTTGAATCATTACTTGCCGTATTACTGCTATTGCTAATCATATGGATGGTGATACGACGCAGTCAGCGTGAAGTGAGTTGGGATGATGCCGTTAGTAAAATCAACACCAATAAACCTGCCAAATCAGCTCCGGAAATGGGTAGTGTGAATATTGTTACACCAGTAGCAGGTGAAACGATTACAACCTCAGAAAGCAAAACAAAGTCGGTTGACGAATTAGTTGACCAAGCCGATATGTTTGTTGGATATGCTGACTACGTGCAAGCAGGAAGCGCACTTGAGCAAGCCCACCAACAAGCTCCAGACAATAAAGAGATCGTAGCAAAATTGATGTTTGTGTATTTCAAACAACAAAAGTCTGCAGATTTTATTGCGTTGCTGAATACATCAGGAATTGATGAAACCCATTCACAATGGCCGGAAATTAGAGTTTGGGGTAATCAGTTACTGCCGCATAATCCCTTGTTTGCTGAACCGGTCGAATCATCTGAACAAACTGATATTGATGAAGATTTAGATCAAGAAGAAGCTGAGTTTAAGATTGAAGAAGAAACTGTTGCAGAAGAAACCACAGCTGTTTCTTCTGAGGCTGAAGATTCCGATCATATTGAATTTAATCTGGATGATTATAAAGTCGATTCGGCAACATCTTCTCAGGCTGATGAAGTCTATGAACGCGATGAAGAAGATTTATTGCAGTTTGATACCAATTATGTGTCAGCAGGAAAAGTCACAGAGATTGAACCTGAACATTCTGAAATCGAGACTTTTGCCGAAGATGATGATCTGAGAATCGATTTGGATCAAGACAATGTATTGCAACCTGACTTGTCGGCTCCCGAAATTCTGGATTTGGATATTGATGAGTCAGAAGTTGAAACAGACACTATTGCAACAGATAACTCTGAGGAAATGTTATCTCTTGATTCGGATGAATTGGATTTAGTTGCATTTGAAACTGAAGATGATGCTTCAACAGAATCCGATGATGTTATCGAAGATTATCTCAATCTGGATAGTAGTATTGATGATGAAGAGCTGGATTTTGATCTCAGTGATTTTGATTCAATTGATGAGGCTGAAACCAAACTAGATCTTGCTGCAGCGTATTCTGATATGGGTGATCCGGAAGGTGCCAGAGGAATCCTTGAAGAAGTACTTGAGCAAGGTACTGATGAACAGAAACAACGAGCACAAGAACTGCTCGACGCTTTGTCCTAAAGAGTTATGTTGTGAGGTTAGCATTAGGTGTCGAATATGACGGCAGTCATTTTCACGGCTGGCAGTTTCAACCAAGGCAACGCACTGTTCAAGGCGAACTGCAAAAAGCCGTATCACTGATCGCCAATTCTGAAACGGAAGTTTTTGCTGCAGGTCGTACAGATACCGGGGTGCATGCATTAAATCAAGTTGTTCATTTTGACACTGAGGCGATTCGTGAGGATCGCAATTGGTTATTGGGATTAAACTCTAATCTTCCACATGATGTTTGTGTGAAGTGGGTTAGTCCTGTTTCTGAACACTTCAATGCTCGTTTTAGTGCCGTAAAACGTCGTTATCGTTATTTAATACTCAATCGAGATAGTCGTTCTAGTGTGCATCATCAACGGATGTGGTGGGTCTACAAATCGCTTGATGAATACAAAATGCAACTTGCTGCGAATTTGTTACTTGGGCAGCACGATTTTTCTGCTTTTAGAGCACAGGAATGTCAGGCAAAGAGTCCGATAAAAACGCTGGATAAATTAATTGTCACGCGTCGGGATGATTGTATTGCAGTTGATGTTGAGGCCAGATCATTTTTGCATCATATGGTGCGTAACCTGATGGGGGTACTGGTTCCTGTTGGCGAAGGCAAAAAACCTGTGGAATGGGCCCAACAAGTACTGCAAAGTCAGGATCGCAATATGGCTGGTGTCACCGCACCACCTCAAGGGCTTTATCTGACAGAGGTGATTTATCCCGACGAATATTTGCTGCCAGCAGTGTCAGGTTTTCCAGTGCTCTGGTAAAGTATCAGGCTAACTTTTAGAAAGCTGATAATCTCAAATGAGAACCCGCGTTAAAATATGTGGCATTACGCGTCGCCAAGATGCTGAATTTGCAGTTAAAAGCGGGGTGGATGCAATTGGTTTGGTTTTTTATGAACCAAGTCCACGGGCTGTGACTATTGAACAAGCTGCCGCGATTACCGCGCAGTTGTCTCCGTTTGTCAGTGTTGTCGGTTTATTTGTCAATGCGACTGCAGAGAATGTTCGACAAACACTTGAACAGGTCCAATTAAGTTTGTTGCAGTTTCATGGTGATGAATCTGCTGAGTTTTGCGAGCAGTTCAATATGCCGTATATCAAAGCAATTCGCATGCAGTCTGCCGCAGATTTAATTCAAGCTAGCAAAGATTTCTCTGCTTCATCGGCGCTTTTGTTAGATAGTTATCAATATGGGGTGCCGGGGGGAACCGGTCAGACCTTTGACTGGTCAATGATTACGGCTGTTAACAAGCCATTGATACTAGCGGGTGGCCTGACAACTGAAAATGTTGCAGAAGCTATTCGGCAAGTCTCGCCTTATGCAGTGGATGTGAGTGGCGGGGTAGAAGAGTCGAAAGGACTTAAAAGTAATAATAAAATAAGCGCATTCATGCGAGAGGTGGCAAATGCCTGAAATACAGATTGATGATTACTTTAAACATTACCCAGATGAGTTTGGTCATTTTGGCCCCTATGGTGGGCGCTTTGTCGGCGAAACATTAATGGGTGCTATTTATGAGCTGGAAGAAGCTTATAAACAGTATAAAAATGATCCAGTATTTCAGGCTGAGATGGATAAAGATCTTGCCGATTTTGTAGGTCGTCCATCTCCCATTTACCATGCTGAGAATTGGACTCGTAAACTGGGTGGTGCGCAAATCTATCTAAAGCGTGAAGATCTCAATCACACCGGTGCACATAAAGTAAACAATACGATTGGTCAGGCTTTGCTGGCCAAACGGATGGGCAAAACTCGTATTATCGCCGAAACTGGTGCTGGTCAGCACGGTGTGGCTACCGCGACGGTTGCAGCCCGATTGGGTATGGAATGTGTCGTATACATGGGTGCCGAAGATGTGGCTCGTCAGGCACAAAATGTTTATCGAATGAAATTGTTAGGTGCTGAAGTAGTACCTGTTCAATCTGGTTCTAAAACCCTGAAAGACGCTTTGAATGAAGCGTTACGTGACTGGGTCACCAATGTTGATGATACTTTTTACATCATAGGCACTGTGGCTGGACCGCATCCTTATCCAGCGATGGTACGTGATTTTCAATCGGTTATCGGACGTGAAGCACGTCAGCAAATGCTCAATACTACTGGCAAACTTCCAGATGCATTAGTTGCTTGTATAGGTGGCGGTTCAAACGCGATTGGCTTGTTTTATCCTTTTATTGAGGATAAATCGGTGGCAATGATTGGCGTCGAAGGTGCTGGTCATGGACTGAAAACAGGCCAACATTCCGCGCCATTATCTGCGGGTACACCTGGTGTATTACATGGAAATCGTACCTATCTAATTCAAGATGCCGCCGGACAAATCACCGAAACCCATTCTATTTCTGCTGGATTGGATTATCCTGGTGTGGGGCCTGAACATGCGTGGTTAAAAGATATTGGCCGTGCACAATATGTCACGGTAACGGATACTGAGGCCTTAGATGCATTCCATGAGTTGACGCGTACTGAAGGCATTATCCCGGCTTTAGAAACCAGTCATGCATTGGCTTATGTCTCAAAATTAGCTCCAACAATGTCCGCCGATCAAAGTATTCTTATTAATGTTTCAGGACGTGGTGATAAAGATATGCACACAGTTGCTGCCATGGCCGGGCTGAATTTCTGAGGAATATAAAATGAGTCGTATTAAAGAATGTTTTAAAAATCTTCAGGCAGATGGACAAACCGCACTAATTCCTTATGTGACAGCTGGTGACCCTGAACCATGGGTAACGGTACCATTGTTGCATGCTCTGGTAGAAGCGGGAGCTGATATTATCGAACTGGGCGTGCCTTTTTCCGATCCGATGTCAGATGGCCCTGTTATTCAAAAAGCCTGTGAACGGGCTTTGAAAAACGACGTCACGCTGAATTCAATTCTGGATATGGTGAAACAATTTAGAGAAAAAAATACCCATACGCCGATCGTGCTGATGGGATATGCCAATCCACTGGAAGCAATGGGATACCAAAATTTTGCTAAAAAAGCCCAAGAAGTTGGTGTGGATGGTGTGCTCACGGTGGATATGCCACCAGAAGAATCAGATGAATTCTTACAGCTGATGGATACACATGATATCGACACGATTTTCTTAGTTGCTCCAACAACTTCGGCAGAACGCATGCAGAAAATCGCCAAACATGCCAAAGGCTTTATTTATTACGTATCGATTAAAGGTGTGACAGGAGCAGCGGCACTGGAAATTAATGAAGTCACTGCCAAACTAGAAGAAATTCGTAAATACACCTCTTTACCTGTCGGTGTAGGGTTTGGGATTAGAGATGGTCGTTCAGCTGCTGCGGTGGCCCAGGTTGCCGATGCTGTAGTGGTGGGCAGTACCTTGGTACGTTGCATTGAAGAACATGCCAATCGTCCTCAAGAATTACCCGCCGCAGTGGCAAGTATGTTAGCTGAAATGCGTCATGCAATTAATGCGCGTGATTTAGCCAGCGTCTCGGCTTAATTAGAGTTAAGGTGACCCAATGAGTTGGTTTGAAAGATTATTACCGTCGAAAATTCGCACCAGTGGCCGGAGCCGCTCAGTTCCTGAAGGTGTTTGGTGTAAATGCCCAGAATGTGACAATGTTCTGTACCGTGCAGAATTGGAACGAAACCAGATGGTGTGTCCAAAATGCGACCACCACCAACGGATTAACGCTCGAGTTCGGTTGCAAAATTTTTTAGATGAAAGCAATCGCCAGGAAATTGGTACCGAAGTAAAACCCGTTGATACCCTTAAATTTAAAGATAGCAAGCGCTATCGTGATCGTATTGTTCAGGCGCAAAAAACTACCGGCGAAAATGACGCATTATTAGCCATGCAAGGTACCTTGAAAGGCTTGCCTGTTGTGGCCGTCGCGTTTGATTTTGGCTTTATGGGCGGATCAATGGGCTCAGTGGTCGGTGAAAAATTCGTCCGTGCTGCTAAAGTTGCATTGGCAAAAAAGCTCCCATTAATTTGTTTTGCCGCCAGTGGTGGGGCACGTATGCAGGAAGGTTTGTTTTCGCTGATGCAGATGGCAAAAACCAGTGCTGTGTTATCCCAGCTGGAAGAGGCCGGAATCCCGTTTATTTCTGTTATGACTGATCCTACTATGGGTGGTGTTTCTGCGAGTTTGGCAATGCTTGGTGATGTTAATGTGGCTGAGCCCAAAGCATTGATCGGTTTTGCAGGGCCACGCGTTATTGAACAAACCGTGCGTGAAAAATTACCAGAAGGCTTCCAGCGCAGCGAGTTTCTGTTGGAACATGGTGCTATCGATATGATTATTGATCGTCGTGAAATGCGGGATCGTCTGAATAATCTGTTGACCATGATGCAAAACCGAATTGCTGTATAAATAGAGTTTATGCGATTTAATAGCTTGCCACAGTGGCTGGCATGGCAAGAGCAACTGCATTTCACTGAAATAGATCCTGGTTTAGATCGGATCCGAGTGGTTTGGCAGCGAATGTATGCCGATAAAAAATTACCATTTCGAATCGTGACGGTTGCTGGGACTAATGGTAAAGGCTCGTCAGTTGCTTTATTAGCCTCGATTCTCTCTACCTCCGGCTATCGTACGGCATGTTATACCTCACCACATTTATTGCGTTATAACGAGCGCATCGTGGTAGATGGTCAAACGGCATCAGATCAACAAATTTGTGAAGCCTTTGATCGTATTGATACGGCTAGAGGTGACGTTTCACTCAGTTATTTTGAATTTGCCACATTAGCTGCCGCGGATATTTTCTGTCATCAAGATATAGATATTGCAATACTCGAAGTCGGTATGGGCGGCCGCCTTGATGCGGTGAATTTGTTTGATGCAGATATTGCCCTAATTACTCCTATTGGTTTAGACCACACTGTATGGCTGGGAGATACTCGTGAACTTATAGGGGTAGAGAAAGCAGGCATTATGCGAGCTCATCATCCGGTGGTTTGCAGTGAATCCTCACCTCCCGCCACAGTTCTTGATATCGCACAAAAACTGGCCGCGCCAGCGTATGTTGCTGGCAAGGATTATACGGCTGAAACTGATGGCGATTTATGGCATTGGCACAACGCCACTGAACAATTTAAAGTTCTGCCTCACCCGGCATTACTTGGTTGTTATCAAATCCAGAATAGTGCAGCAGTGTTACAAGTGATCAGTTTGTTGAAAACTGCTGGTATGGAAAAGATAAATGAATCCGCTATTCGGACAGGTTTACAGCAAGTCAAATTGTCGGGTCGTTTTCAGCTAATTGAAGGACCTGTCACCCATATCTTCGATGTAACTCATAATCAGCAAGGCGCAGAAAACCTGGCAAAACTGTTACGGGAGATTCCATGCAAAGGTAAAACTCATGCCGTTATTGCCATGTTGCGGGATAAAGACAGTCGGGCTGTTTTTGATGCCTTATTGCCAGTTATTGATAATTGGTTTCTTGGTGGGTTAACCGGTAATCGAGGACAATCATCAGAAGAGTTGGCTGCAGGTTTGAAAGAAAAAAATTTGGATGGCAAGGTGCATGTCAATGAAACTGTAGAAGCGGCTTATGATCGCGCATTTAAATGCGCTGTTGCTGGCGATCGTATTTTAATTTTTGGCTCATTTCACACCGTTGAAGCGGTAATGCGCCATATCCCAGATTTTATTAATGAAACCTTGTCGGTCTCAGCTTGATGTGTCTTTATACATGGCCTGAATCTGAGGTTTAAACTTTTCCAACACCAATGCTCGTTTCACTTTTAACGTCGGTGTTAATAACCCATTTTCGATGGTCCAAGGTTCCAACATTAGATAGACCCGTCGAATTCGGGCATAAGCTGGAAACTCGAATAACCACTGCCTCAGCAATCGAACAAAATGCTGTTGCAGCACCTTGCTATTAACACTGTCTTTTAATAGTGGATCCAGACCGAGCTGCTGTGCAATTTGCGGCCACTTTTCACCATTAATTACCAGTAACGCAGACAAATAAGGCTGACCTTCACCCAATACTAAAGCCTGCTCAATCAGCCCGTTGCTAATAATGGCTGCTTCTATATCACCGGGCGGGACTTTTTCACCATTATTGAGTACCAAGATATCTTTGATGCGTCCAATAATATAAATATGTCCACTATCATTTATAAGGGCTTTATCACCCGTATGTAACCAGCCATCAGCATCAATCGTTTGGGCGGTTGTTTTGTGGTTATTCCAATAGCCCAGCATATTGCCAGGCCCCTTAACTTGAAGTTCTTCATCCTGACCAATGCGTACTTCAACACCTTGAATTGGCCGACCCACACTCGCCGGATCATTGCTTGAGGGTTCGTTCACACTTATAACTGGACTGGTTTCGGTTAGTCCGTATCCCTGAAGCAAGGTTAAATCTAAGCCAATAAACATTTTAGCTGCATAACTAGGCAATGCGGCGCCACCACTGACAGCCAGACGTAATTTACCACCTAAACGCTGATGAAATTTGCTCACGACTAGTTTATTAAGTAATGGCCATAACAGTAATGAAGGGAACCAATATTTACGGCCTTGTTGATAATGAAATCTTTTCCAGCCGACATTCATTGCTGACTTGAAAATTAGATGTCGAATCCAGTTACCCTCAGAAAGTTGTTTTTGGACCCGATCATAAATTCGTTCAAAAATCCTGGGTACAGCGATCATGATAGTGGGTTGAACTTGTCGCATATCCTCGGCCAACAGCGGAATACTGCGTGAAAAGACGACTTTGGAACCTGCCATCATTGGCAAATAGTATCCACCGGTACGCTCCAAAGTGTGAGACAACGGCAAAAATGATAAGAAAATATCGTCAGGTAAAATTTCAAAAAATTGTAATGAACCGTAGGCCACGGACAACATATTTTGATGGCTCAACATAACGCCTTTCGAGCGGCCTGTGGTACCGGAGGTATAAATAATTGATGCTAATTGATCAGCTTCAGCAGGGGAGATAACGATGTCACTATCAGCTTGTTCGAGCCATGCGGCCATTGAAGTCAAAGGAGGATCGTTATCGTTCGATTCATCATTAACAATAACAATTCGTTTAAGATTATATTCTTCGGGTAAAACTGCTTTAATTGCTGACCATTGTTTTGTGCTGTTTAATATCAATAAACGTACATCAGCATCCTGCAGAATATAGGCGACATTATCTGGTCGATCATCTGGGTAAAGAGGTACCACCACTAAACCAAGACTTAATGCCGCTAAATCGAAAAAAATCCACTCTTTGCTGTTTCGTAAATTTAGTGCAACCCGATCGCCTTTTCGCAGGTTTTCTTGTTGTAAGGCTTTTTGCCAATGCTGAACTGAATCTGCAACCTGCAGCCAACTTAGACTTTGCCAACTGCCATCATCAAAATACCCGTAGGCATCCTTGTCAGGGCTGAGTTTTACTCTTTCACAAAACAAGCCATAAAGGGTTTGCGCCTTTTCAGGTGAGATGTAATCGTTGACGGCCATTATTAATCAAATAACCAGCGTAACTGGACACCAACGATATCTACCGAATTTTTATAGCGGCCTAGCAACTGATTGCCATTCGAATCTGTATCATCAATGCTGGTGTCTTTCATAAATATATGGGTATAAGCAGCATCGAAAATGATGTTGTCGCTGTAGTGGTAACTTGCCCCAAATGCCAACCAAGTGCGGTCGCTGTCAGGGATGCGGGGAGTTCGACGTTGAGCATTAGGAATAGGCGTTTCATCATAGGCAACACCGGTACGCCATGACCAACGTTCATTAGCTTTATATTCGACGCCCAATCCGTAACGCATGGCATTTTCCCAGTCTTCTGCTTTAACAGAATTTAGACTCTGTACATCTGAGTTAATACGTAATTCTTCAAAGCGATTCCAGCGTGTCCAACTGGCATCAGCCATAACTGACCACTTTGAATTCAACTGATGATGTAAAGCAATCGATGCGGATTCAGGTAAGGTCACCCGGCCAGCAATATTGCCATCCCGAATGCCGGCAGCGGCGGCAGGACCACTGAAATTCTCTGGAATACGAAATTCCCCATCACCGGTTAAGTCATGCGTGATTTTTGAACGATAACTTAAGCCCATGCGCGTGGCTTCGGTGAACTGATAAGTCATGCCAAGGTTATAACCCCAACTCCAATCATCCGCCGTTAAACGGACTCGACCATCATTTTGTTGTGAGGCACCAGCAAAAGCGCCAAAGTTGGCTGCCTGACTTAATTCCAAATCAATATATTGAAGGTTTACGCCAAATCCTAACGACAATTTTTCGGTAGTTTTAAATGCAATACTGGGATTGATATTTATTGTTAATAAATCTGAGCGAATCGCATGGTAACGCCCCTGCCAACTATCTCCATAATCGGTCACCAGACCAAATGGTGCGCCGACACCTAGACCAATTACTGTTCTGTCATTTAACGGTTGGGAGTAATAAAAATTTGGAACGGCTGCAAGTTCACCAGCGTTACTGCCATCACCACCTGTTAATGGTGTGCCGCTAATATTGGAGCCGTTATCCGAGAATTCGGCTCTTGGCGCGATTAGATTCAACCCCAGATTCATTTCTTTTCGCGATAAATTAGTCAGTCCGGCTGGATTGAAAAAGATAGTGCTGGCATCATCCGCTACGGCGGCACTACCTGAAAATGCTCGGCCCAGGCCGGTAATGCTCTGTTCTATCAATGCATAACCTGCCGCCAAAGCAGAATTGCTGGCCGCCCCGAACAAAAGATAAAAACTAAATTGAGTTGCACGAGACATGGGCATGGCAGCGTTACCTAGTAAGAATGAATTATATAAAGGGCAAAACTAGCTCAAGCATGCAAATGAAGCAAGTTTGTAATAATTAGTTACGCTGAAATAATAAATCCCAAACACCATGACCCAGACGATGGCCGCGTTGTTCAAACTTGGTCAATGGTCGATAATCAGGCCGAGGAATGTAATCTCCTGTAGCACTGATATTGGCAAATTCTGAGCTTGCAGAGAGATCCTGCAGCATTTGCTCAGCGTAATCCTGCCAATCGGTTGCCATATGTAAAAAACCAGTCGGATGAATTTTTTGTGCCAATATCGTTACAAAAGTGGGTTGGATAATACGGCGTTTGTGATGACGTTTTTTATGCCAGGGATCGGGAAAGTAAAGTTGCACACGCTCCAGTGCGTTATCAGCAATCTGAAGTTTTAGTAATTCAACAGCATCAGTACATGCCACCCGCAGATTGGTTAGATTGTTATCTTCAATCGCTTTTAATAGTTGGCCGACCCCTGGGCGATGTACTTCAACACCGATAAAGTTGTATTCAGGTTGTTGCATCGCCATTTCGACAAGCGAAGCGCCGTTGCCAAAACCGATCTCAAATACAACTGGCGCATCACGACCAAACAAGTTTTGCATATCGATCGGCTGACCATCAGCTTCAATACCAAACTTTGGCCATAAAAGATCTAACGCTTTTTGCTGGCCGGGGGTTAAGCGACCTTCACGTTTGACAAAGCTTTTCACCTGACGGAGGCGTTTACCTTCTGTCATTTTGTTCACCTTAAAATAGAGCAATAGGTCATCGATAGGTCGATGAAAAATAGCGTGACATCATACCTAAGCCCTGTGGGAAAATCCTCTGGAAGTGGTGTTTTACCCTCGCACTATTTAAATCTTAGCGAAGCGGATAGTGGTATGTTTAGGATCTCTGGCGGGGAATTCGTCCCATAGGGAAAGTGATTGTTTTTCTGTCAAGCAAGTAATTCTGGGATTGATCTGCTAATTAATACAAAAAATGGAGAACATTATTTTGATAATTGTAATGACAAAACCCCAGAAACAGTGCGAAAAAGAGTGATAAGGACTATAATGCTCCGTCTGAATATAAATTTCTGATGGATTAACGCTGCTGCAACCACGCGGCCTCGAATCCCGCTACTTCGACATTACAAGTAAACGAAAGAGAGACTCATTTTATGGTTCATCCGGTTTTAGACTCGCTCACTAACGAAGTGATCGAACGTAGTAAAAAATCTCGCACGGCATATCTTGCTCGTGTAGACGAAGCTGCAGGCCAAGGCCCTCATCGTCTGACGTTGGGTTGTGGCAATCTAGCACATGGTTTTGCTGCCTGTTCAGTGAATGAAAAAAGTGATCTTGCAGGAAACAAAAAAGCCAACATCGGGATTATTACAGCCTATAACGATATGCTGTCAGCTCATGAGCCTTACAGAGATTTCCCGCCATTAATTAAAGATGCTGCTAGAGAAGCCGGTGGTGTTGCACAGGTTGCTGGCGGTGTTCCAGCTATGTGTGATGGCATAACGCAGGGCTTTCCAGGTATGGACTTATCCTTGTTCAGCCGCGACGTTATTGCGATGTCCACTGCGGTTGGCTTAAGTCACAATATGTTTGATGCAGCAATGATGCTGGGTGTATGCGATAAAATCGTTCCGGGCTTATTAATTGGTGCATTAAGTTTTGGTCATTTACCGACCATTTTCGTGCCAGCAGGTCCGATGCCAAGTGGTCTACCTAATAAAGAAAAAGTCCGCATTCGCCAATTATTTGCTGAAGGTAAAGTTGGCCGCGAAGAATTGCTTAAAGCAGAGTCTGAGTCTTATCACAGCCCAGGTACCTGTACTTTTTACGGTACAGCGAACAGCAACCAGATGATGGTCGAAATCATGGGTCTGCATTTGCCGGGCGGCACGTTTATTAATCCAAATACGCCCCTACGTGATGAGTTAACCAAAGAAGCTGCACGTCAGGTATTGAAATTTACTGCGATGGGTGATGATTATCGTCCTATCGGTCATATGATCGATGAGAAAGCGATTCTTAATGCCATTATCGGTCTGCTGGCAACCGGTGGTTCAACTAACCACACGATGCATATCGTTGCTGTTGCGCGTGCTGCAGGTATCTTAATTAACTGGGATGATTTTGATCGTTTATCGCATATTGTTCCATTATTAAGTCGTGTTTATCCTAATGGTAGTGCGGATGTGAATCACTTCCAGGCAGCTGGTGGCATGGGCGTGTTGATTCAGGAACTGGTTTCTAGCGGCTTATTGCATGAAGACATTATTACTGTCGGTAATGAAAAAGGCTTGAAACAGTACAGCCAAGAGCCAAAAATAATTGACGGTAAATTGATTTGGCAAGAAGGCCCTAAAGAGTCGTTAGATAAAGACGTTATCGGTACCGTAGATGAGCCATTTGCTAAATCAGGTGGTGTGCATCTTATCCAGGGTAACTTGGGACGAGGTGTTTCCAAAGTCTCTGCAGTAGATGTTCAGCATCGTGTAGTTGAAGCACCTGCCATGGTTTTTGATGACCAAGATGATGCGGTTGCCGCATTCAAAAATGGTGAGTTAGAGAGAGACGTGATTGTTGTATTACGTTTCCAAGGACCAAAATCCAATGGTATGCCAGAACTACATAAACTCAGTTCACCGCTCGGTGTATTGCAAGATCGTGGTTTCAAAGTTGCATTGGTGACTGATGGTCGTATGTCTGGTGCGTCAGGTAAAGTACCATCTGCTATTCAGATGTGTCCGGAATCAGCTGATGGTGGTCCACTGACCCGAATCAAAGATGGTGACATTATTCATCTCGATACCGAAAATGGCATTATGAATGTCCTGGTTGATGAGGAAGAATTTAATGCACGCCTGTCTTGTATGATGGCTAATACCGAACATCATTATGGTAGCGGTCGTGAACTGTTTGACAGTTTCCGGGCCGGCGTTTCTTCAGCTGAAGAAGGCGCCATCAATATGTTCAACGTTGAATAATCTACCCACCAGAATTAGGGATATCTTTTTATATGAGCAAAACGATTCACGAAATTATGCAAGTTTCACCGATTGTTCCGGTGATGGTCATCAACAATGTTGAGCATGCAGTTCCTTTAGCCCAAGCGTTGGTTAAAGGTGGTCTGAGAGTGTTGGAAATTACCTTACGTACTGACGCAGCACTTGAATCTATTCGCCGCATTAAAGCTGAAGTGCCAGATGCGATTGTAGGTGCAGGTACTATTATTAATATCGAAACATTAAATGCAGCTATTGATGCTGGTGCTGAATTTATCGTCAGCCCGGGCACAACGGATACGTTGATCGAAGCCGCTTTAAAAACTGGCGTGCCATTATTACCAGGTGTTGCTAATCCAAGTGAAGCCATGCGTTTGTTGGAACGTGGTATCACTGCAATGAAATTCTTCCCAGCCGAAGCGGCGGGTGGTGTGCCAATGTTGAAATCAATTGGTGCACCGATTCCACAAATCCTGTTCTGTCCAACAGGTGGAGTGAGTCAGAAAAATGTTAAGAACTATTACAGCTTGCCAAATGTTGGCTGTGTAGGCGGATCGTGGATGTGTGCAGCGAATTTGGTAGAAGCAGAAAACTGGGATGAAATCACCCGTTTGGCTGCGGAAGCGATTGAACTCGCGACTAACTAAGATAAAACAAGCTTAAAATTAAAACCGGGTTAGTTCACTAACCCGGTTTTTTTATGTCCGTAGGTCCTGTTTAATTTTCATAACCTAGATCACTATGCCCCGTTCCAGCCAGTCTGCAATGAGCTGTCTGGCACCTTGCGTAACAATCTCAGGGTTAGTGTGCTGCAAAGCTTCAGCAATGGCTTCAGCGGCTTGCTGGCCAGTCTGACCACTATCAAGTAAATCGAGTAATCGGGCACTGACGGGATTTAATTCAATGAATTTCACCTGATCATTTGCATTGCGGTATAGCAGCAGAAAAAACGGCGTCTCTGCAGGTTTTTCCGGCAGATTATCTGGTGCGATTTGGTGAACAGGATAATGATAGGCAAAACTCCAACTTAGGGCTGAGCGTTGCAAGGTGAGTTGCAGAACATCTTCATGTGCATCAACTTCGCGTTTTTCAAAATCTGGCGTGGCAATTCCTAGCGCCAATTCCACCCATTCGTAGTGAGCTAATTCGGCGATAAATGGCATGGATGAATAATGCTGGGGATGGTCTTCCAGATAACTAACAAATTCGCGCGCAATATCATTGAATAACGGGGAACTACAGCGATGTTGACGTATGAAATCAGCTGCCAGATTGTGCCAAGTTGTTTCACCGAGAATTTGCTTTAACACCGGACAAGCATTGCTTAAAAAACTCTCAATATTGTTATAAACCAGACGTCGGTAAATCGCCATGCGGCGTGATTCAATATCAGCCGGTTCCGGTACAGAATTCGGATCACGCAGATGCGCGGTGAATTGTTGTTGGGTCTGTTTGAAATCAGGCACTTGCGACATGTTCTGATCGGTATTGAGATTGGATGTCACGAATATGGGCCACCTCATCAAATAAGGTGCTGAGCGAGGGGATATTAAAGTCACGTTCCAGCAGGGTGGGAATAACGCCGTGCTGCTGATAAGTGTGATGTAATAATTGCCAGACCGGATCAATTACATCCGCACCATGCGTATCAATAATCAAATCTTCGGCTTCGTTGTAATGGCCAGCAATATGCAGATAAGCGATGCGTTTGCTGTTAATCGCGCCAATATAGGCCTTGGCATCATAGTGGTGATTAATGCTATTTACATAGACGTTGTTTACGTCAAGCAATAGCTCACAATCCGCCCGTTCAAGAATGGCATTAATAAATTCAATCTCGTCGATTTGTTGTCCGGGAGAGGCGTAATAAGAGACATTTTCAATTACCAACCGCCGCTGCAGAATATCCTGTACCCGGCTGATGCGGTCAGCAACATACACCACGGCTTCTTCCGTAAACGGGATCGGCATCAAATCATAGAGATGCCCATCATCACTGCAGTAACTCAGATGTTCGCTGTATAAACGTACGTTGTGCTGATCCAAAAATTGCTTAATGCGTTTAACAAAAGCTTCATCAAGCGGAGCAGGGCTGCCAATCGAGAGTGAAAGACCATGGCATAACATCGGAAAGCGCTCACTGAACGCCCGCAGTTTTTTGCCCAATCGTCCCCCCATTTCCATCCAGTTTTCCGGAGCGACCTCAATAAAGTCGATAGGCGGGTGATCCAGTTGCATGATATCGTCAACAAAGCTACGTCTTAATCCAAGACCGGCTCCATTAACGGCATAACCTTGTGTTCTCATGCGGTTACTCATTTTGATTGTGATACTGAATAGACGACATCAAACACAATTTGTTACAAATAAACATGACTAAAGCTTAAGGTGCCTCTGGAATTTCAAACATTGACCTATCGACACCAACATTGCCCGTTTTAGCATCGTACAAATACACAACGGCTTTGTAATGTCCTGGTTCAGTAATTGTGGTTTTGCCACTAAACATGCCGGCTGGGCCGGTAAAGTTCAGCGTTACTTCATCGATGTTTTTATCGTCACGCATGATGATGGCTTTTGCTTCGTAGTTATCCGCCTGCCAGAGCCCATCTTTAGTGATTGGACAACCACATAACAAAGAGGCTTTGGTGTAGATATCGACCTGACCACCTTCTAACACTCGGGTCCAAGCATCAACTATGAAGCCTGTTAACGTAATAATAATGCCATCACCAAGAATATCTTTTCCTGGCACTACCCAGCTGGTCACACTGGCTTCTTGATAGGCTTGTTGATAGCCATACGGACCGATTAATTTAAAACGCAGCAATCTTGGAGTATCAATATCTACTTTCGCTAAAAAGCCGGCTGTTTTTTCATCGGTTTGAGGTTCGCCACGTTTTAATGGGTTTTCCATCAACAAAGCTGTATCGCCAGTGCCACCATTTATCCAGCCTTCATCAAGAATCTCGCCGGTTTCAGCATCTTCCACAATGGTACGGATCCCACCAACACTGGTACCAATGAATTTTGAATCAACCGCTTTAGCACGAACCATTATCTGCGTTTCAGCGGCGATGGCTGACAAGCTGATCATCATCAATGCGACTATCACCCAAAAGCGTGTATACATGTATCCCCCCTCGAAACTTTTTTCTAATAATATTTATTCATCATCATTTGATGCGGCGCACCAAGCATCATAACCGCCAATCATTGAATACACATTGGTATAACCAAGTTGTTGTAATGTTGCGGTTGCCAATGCACTGCGACCACCAGATTTGCAATAAACCACAATAGATCGAGTTTCATCTTGAAAATCAGGATGGTTCTCTATAGAAAACTCCAGCATCCCGCGAGGAATATGTCTAGCATCAGCGATATGGCCCACCGCAAACTCGTCTGGTTCACGCACATCCAACGCGATACTGTCATCTTCCAACATTTGCTGAGATTGAGAAACGCTGATCTGCTGAATCGCTGCCTTAGCTGCCTGAACGAGATCCATTGCTGTTTTTGCCATGCTTTCCTCCAAAGTTATTCAAATCTGTGACCATAGTAATCATTAATAGTTGTCTTACAAACCTTCAATATTAGTAATCACTTGATAACCAATCTGAGGATAGCACTGTTACAATGTTTTACCTTAATTCCTGTTAACCCGGCTGATCCATAACATCCACTTGAGCAACGCAAAATTTGCGTCTCAATGCAGAACGTTATATCAGTGCCTGAGATAATTATGCTGGCTTATATTATCCGCCGTATTTTGTATGCTTTTCCTATTCTGCTGGGCGTGAATGCGCTGACATTTGCGTTATTTTTTATGGTCAATACGCCTGACGATATGGCGCGTATGCAGTTGGGCGAGCGCTATATTACTGAGCAGGCTATTACCACCTGGAAACAAGAGCGCGGGTATGATCGAGATTTGTTGTGGAATGAATCCGCCGAAGGCGTTGAGAAACTAACCGATACGATCTTTTTTGATAAATCCTTAGCGTTATTCAGTTTTCAATTTGGCCAGGCAGATGATGGACGGGATATTGGTCAGGATATCCAAACCCGTATGTGGCCAAGTCTGGCGATTGCTATTCCGGTTTTTATTGTTGGCTTATTGGTCAATATCACTTTTGCTTTGATGATGGTGTTTTTTCGAGCGACGTATGTCGATCTGGGCGGGGTAGTGCTGTGTGTGATTTTGATGTCGATTTCCAGTTTGTTTTACATCATTGCAGGGCAGTTTGTTATCGGTAAGGTGATGCAGCTGGTCCCTGTATCTGGCTTTGGTGAAGGTTTCAGTACCATTAAATTTCTGCTGTTACCGGTAGCAATTGGTATTGTTTCAGGTATTGGCTCCGGTTCGCGTTGGTACCGTACTTTATTTCTGGAAGAAATCTCCAAAGATTATGTACGCACTGCCAGAGCCAAAGGTCTTTCTGAAATAAGGGTTTTATTTCAGCATGTCTTGAAAAACGCCATGATTCCAATTTTGACTGGCGCGGTTGTGGTGATACCAACCTTGTTTATGGGCAGTCTTATCTTGGAATCTTTCTTTGGCATTCCGGGGCTGGGCAGTTACACCATTGACGCCATTCATGCACAGGATTTTGCCATTGTTCGCGCCATGGTGTTTCTGGGGTCAGTCTTATACATTCTGGGACTGCTGCTAACGGATATTTCATACACCTTTGTTGATCCACGAGTACGAATGGATGGTTGATTCAAAAATTGATTTACGTGCTCGGGCATTAGATTGCTTGCTAATAAGTAACGCGGCTGAGAAAGCCCATCAAACTCGTCAACTGGCAACAGAATGTCATGAACATGGTTACAACATCGTGCATACACCTTTGCCTGTTCCAGTGAATCCAGGCCGACCGGATAAACCACAACTGGTTTCACCTCGCGATTTACCACGCCGCCGAAACAATCAACAAACCGGTCATACCACCCTGATTCATGCAATTTGTCACATCGAGTTTAATGCGATTAATTTAGCGCTGGATGCCGTTGCACGTTTTAGCAATATGCCGGACGATTATTATCGTGACTGGATGCAAGTTGCCGATGAAGAAGCCAAGCATTTTTCCATGCTGTCAGCACACCTGCAGCAAGCCGGTTATGCCTATGGCGATTTTCCTGCCCATGATGGTTTGTGGGAAATGGCACGTAAAACACATCATGATCCGTTGATTCGTATGGCTTTGGTACCAAGAGTATTAGAGGCGAGGGGATTGGATGTGACACCAGGCATGATGAATAAACTACGTGCCAGTGGTGATCTGGCTGCGGTAGAAATTCTTGAAGTGATTTTGCGAGAAGAAATAGGCCACGTATCAATCGGCACACGTTGGTTTAATTATCTTTGCGAGCAACGCGATCTTGAGCCGACATCGACATTTACCAACTTATTAAAAACCTACTTTAATGGTGAGATACGTGGGCCATTTCATATTGCAGCCCGCAAACAGGCGGGCTTTACTGATGCAGAATTGGATTGGTTAGAACTCAATCGTTAGCGGCTTCTGCGGTTTTGTTTTTCTTTTCCATTTCAGCTTTTTGACGGCGTGATTCTTTAGGGTCAGCAATCAATGGACGATAAATCTCAATGCGATCTTTGTGGCTAAGTGTGGCATCCAGCTTACAGATTTTGCCAAAAATTCCGACTTTGTCGGTATCTATATTGATTTGCGGATAACGCTCTAATATTCCAGATCGTTTGATTGCCTGTTCAACCGAGGTGTTATCAGCAACTTCCAGTGACATAATCACTTGTTCATCAGGCAGTGCATACGCCACTTCAACGGTGATTAATTTGGCGTCAACGTGTTCCATAAATTTCCTTCGCGCGTACACAAAAAGCTTCTACCAATGAACCCGATATTTGCGTGAAAACTGGGCCTAAAGCCAAATCCAATAATCGTGTAGAAAACTCAAAATCCATATCCAACTGAACTCGGCAACCTTCGTTGTCACCAATCGGACTGAACTGCCAAAAACCTTCTAAATGTCTGAAGGGACCATCAATCAACTCAATACGGATAGATTCACCGTGTTGCAGGGTATTGCGGGTCGAGAACTCATGGTGAATACCCCCTTTGGCAATATCCAACGTGGCACAAATCACCTTATCACTCTTACTGATAATTTTACTGCCACGACACCAGGGAAGAAAACTGGGGTAAGCCTCAACATCGTTCACCAGATCAAACATCTGATCCGGCGTATACATCACCAGTGAACTGCGTGTAATAGTCGTCATTTAGTGTTTCTATTGACCTCTAATGAAAATAATCAAAAGATGAAATCCAATACACCTGTCAAACTCACGAATACAACAAAAATTGCTATTGGCGTAACGTAGCGAACTAAAAAGCGCCATTCGTGATAAATCAGGTTGGATTTAATCCCCAGCTCTTCCTGAGTACTGCGTTGCGACATGATCCATCCGGCAAATATTGCGATTAACATGCCGCCCAAAGGCAACATAATATTGGCAGTAAGATAATCCAGCAACTCAAAGGCCGTCATATCAAGCCAAGTCCAGTCTTTTAGCACGTTAAAAGAGAACAAACTCAGCAGCCCAAGTAACCATATCAATATACCGACCCAAATGCAGGCATTAAGCCGTTTTATCTCAAAGTTTTCGACTAACCAGGTCACCACTGGCTCAACCAGAGCTATCGCAGAACTTAATGCGGCAAAAACCAATAGTAAAAAGAACATCGCCCCGAAAACTGCGCCATTGTTCATATGGCCAAAGGCGATTGGTAATGTTTCAAATATTAAACTTGGCCCTGCACCCGGTGCCATATTATTGGCAAACACCAGCGGAAAAATGGCCAGACCAGCCAAAATGGCAACTGCTGTATCCATAAACGAAATGGCGAGTGAGACCTTAAATATAGAGGCTTTTTTGGGGAGATATGAGCCATAGACCATGATGGCTCCCATTCCCAGACTCAGGGTAAAAAAGGCATGACCCATTGCGGCTAAAACACCCTCGGTAGTCAGTCTGGAAAAATCTGGTTTGAATAGAAAGCTCACTGCTTGATCAAAATAAACACCGGTTTGATAAGCGTATGCCACTAATGCCAGCAAAATCAGAAACAAAGCTGGCATTAAAAAACGCACAGATTTTTCCAATCCACGTTGCACACCACGGCTAACAATCAACATGGTCAGCATCATAAAAATGGTATGCCAGGCCAGCAGCTTTTCGGGATCTTTAATCAATGCTAGATGCAGGTTACGCGCACCATCCGGTGTTACACCCTCAAACACATTGAATAATAAACGAGGAACATAGGCCATGGCCTGACCGGCGATCACGCTGTAATAAGATAAGATTAAAAAACCAGCTAATACGCCAGCAAAACCAAGATATTTCCACAGTGAAGATGCTTTTTCTTCTGCTGCCAGACTGGCAAAACTATTAAATGGATTTTGTCGGCCACGTCGACCGATGAGAATTTCCGCCATCATAATCGGCAGACCGATGGCAAAGATGCAAGCAAGGTAAACCAGAACAAATGCACCACCGCCATATTCGCCGGCGATATAGGGGAATTTCCATATATTTCCTAGACCAACAGCTGCACCGGTGGCGGCGAGAATAAAGGCCCAGCGTGAAGTCCACTCGCCATGAACCGACTTTAACGGTCTATCCATATCACACTCATAACAGATAAATAGCCTCGATTCTGGGCGAAATTCCTAAAATGCTCAAGCCAAGCAGCAATATGCACATGTATAATGCCGCCATGGCCAACAAGAATAAACCGCAACAAACAGATAATACGATTGCCCGTAACCGGAAAGCGCGCCACGAATTTTTTATAGAAGAAAAATTTGAAGCGGGTTTGGTGTTGGAAGGGTGGGAAGTAAAAAGCTTACGCGATGGTAAAGCACAGCTGAGTGACAGCTATGTTTTGATCCGTCATGGCGAAGCCTGGTTAGCCAATGCGCTAGTTACCGCATTAAAAACGGCTTCTACCCATGTTGTTCCTGAACCACAACGCGACCGAAAACTGCTGCTCAATCGTAACGAGTTAAATAAGCTGATTGGCGCAGTTGAGCGCAAAGGTTACACCTTGATCCCACTCAACATGTACTGGAAGCGGGGCAAAGCCAAGATCGAAATTGCCTTGGCAAAAGGTAAGCAAATGCACGACAAACGCGCCACTATGAAAGAGCGTGACTGGCAACGAGATAAAGAACGACTGTTTAAAAACATTTAAAGAGATCGTCACGGAACTTTAAAATCCGTATAATGACCAACGTACTACAAACCTTTGGGGGCGACCTGGCTTCGACGTGGGTTACGAAACCTAAGGTGCATGCCGAGAACTCCAGTTCTTCTCGTTAAAAAGATTGGAAAATTATAGTTGCTAACGATAACAACTACGCACTAGCTGCTTAATAACCAGTGAATGCCGTTCGACCAGAGCCGTGCTTGTGCGTCTGGTATCGGGCGTCGACTCTCACAAGACCGTCTTGACGTATGCTTGGTACTGATAGACTAAAACTTAACAAGATCGCTTCTAGTTTTCCCTGTTCATCGGGTAGCTAGTAGTTAAATTAATAGATGAAATAAGCATGTAGAGCTGAAGGCAGAGGATTTGCGGACGCGGGTTCGATTCCCGCCGCCTCCACCAAAACAAAAATAAACCACCTTTGGGTGGTTTTTTTGTGCCTTAAGTTTGCTAAAAATTAAATGGTATTTCTGAACATACTATTACCTTCTAATTTAAATTCTTTCTAGCCTGCAATTGACGAATGGAACATAAAAAAGGACTTTGGGAAACAGAGTTGTTTTGTTCGCTTATTTTTCGAGAAAATTACATCAAAGTTGTAAATACCTAATATGGGGATTATAGTACCCATATTGGGTATTTTATTAATGGTGTTGTATGTCAGTAACATCCATCGCTGAGGCATTGTTTACAAAAACACAGCAACGTGTGCTGGGTTTGTTGTATGGCAAACCTGATAAAAGTTTTTATACGAACGAGATTGTTCGCATGGCTGCGATGGGGCGGGGCACAGTTACACGAGAATTGGAAAAACTCACTAGCGCGGGCATATTGATTAGTTCGAAAGAAGGTAATCAACAGCACTATCAAGCAAACCCAGATAATCCGATATTCGGTGAGCTGGTCTTAATTGCCACAAAGACATTCGGGGTAGCTGATGTCGTTCGGCAGGCTTTAACCCCCATTGATGGACAGGTTTTGTGCGCCTTTATTTATGGCTCCGTCGCGAAGGGCGAGGCAACTGTCAAAAGCGATATTGATCTGCTGGTTATTTCTGATAAGTTGGCTTATGCGGACTTGATGGAATGTCTTGTTGACGCTGAAAAGACTTTATCGCGACCTATCAATCCTTCTGTTTATGAATTAGAGCAGTTCAAACAGAAATGGCAGGAAGATAATGCATTTATTTCAAAGGCAATGGACCAACCGAAGATTTGGCTGAAGGGATCAGAAAATGACGTTAATAATAGTTAAAGAATTGAGGCGAGGCTGATCCAATTAAGTCCTGGTTCCCACGCTCCTGCGTGGGAATGCAATTCAGCTTTTCGGCAACTTCCAATCTGGCCGAATGTAATGGCAGGTATAGCCTGTTGGATAATGTTGTAGATAATCCTGATGTTCGGGTTCGGCTTCCCAGAAAGCACCGACGGGTTCTACTTCGGTAACAACTTTGCCGGGCCATATTCCGGATTGATTTACATCTTCAATCGTCTGCTTGGCAATTTCGGCTTGTTCATCGCTGGTGTAATAAATCGCTGAGCGATAACTCATGCCTCGATCGTTACCTTGTTGATTTGGTGTGGTCGGGTCGTGGATCTGAAAGAAAAACTCCAGTAATTGTCTGTAAGTAATCTGCTCGGGATTAAAGATGATCTCAATGCCTTCGGCATGGGTGCCATGGTTTGGATAAGTGGCATTTGGAATATCGCCGCCGGTATAGCCAACTCGCGATGAGACAACTCCGGGTAATTTACGAATTAAATCCTGCATACCCCAGAAGCAGCCACCGGCCAGTACGGCACGTTCAGTATTTGTCTCGCTCATTTTGTTTCACCTAAGGTTTCTGAAAACAGCTTTTTAAATTCACCATAACCCTCAATGTCCAGTTCATCCGCTGGAATAAATCGTAGTGAGGCGGAGTTGATGCAATAACGCATGCCACCGGCTTCTTCAGGGCCGTCAGGGAAGACATGTCCCAAATGACTGTCACCATGCACTGAGCGTACTTCAACACGGCGCATGCCTAGACTGTCATCAAAATTTTCATTCACATTTTCACTCTGCACTGGACGGGTAAAACTTGGCCAGCCGGTTCCGCTATCAAACTTATCAACCGAAGCAAATAAGGGTTCACCTGAAACCACATCGACGTAAAGACCAGCTTCGTGATTATCCCAATAGGCATTATCGAATGGCGGTTCAGTACCACATTGTTGGGTGACGTAATGTTGTTCTGGAGTTAGTTGTTCAACAGCATTTGGCGATTTTTTGTAATCTTTCATGATGGTTTTGCCTCTTTGCTTATTAGTTTGGATATTTATATAAACACTATAGGCAAGTTGCAGCGCTTTTTGTTCGTGATTCTGTTTAAAACTTAATTAAAAGGTCAATCAGGCAGTTCGATAATTTGAACTGCCTGATTGCTTATGACTTAAATACCTTGACCACCTGAAGCTTCAATCCGTTGGGCATTAATCCAACCAGCCTCGTCAGATAGAATGGCAGCCACGGCACCGCCAATATCATCCGGCTGACCAACCCGACCCAACGCAGTGATTTGGGCAATGTGATCATTAACTTCTTTGTTATCTCTCACTAAACCACCACCAAAATCGGTTTCAATTGCGCCTGGTGCAATGGTATTGACCGAAATCCGTCGCTCACCTAACTCTTTGGCAAGATAGAGCGTAAGTAATTCAACTGCAGCTTTCATAATGGCATATGCCACAAATCCGGGGTAGGCCAACCGGGTTAAGCCCGAGGATACGTTCAAGATCCGACCACCGTCTTTGATTAATGGCAACAGTTTTTGGGTTAAGAAAAATGGCCCTTTAAGATGTTCATTGCTCATCTGATCAAAATCGGCTTCTGTGGTTTCAATAAAGGTTTTATATGCGCCGCTGCCTGCATTGTTAATTAAATAATCAAATTGATCACGTTGCCAAATGGTTTGTAGTTGCTGTTTTACCTTATTGCTAAAATCGTTAAAACTCTCTGAGTTGCGGACATCCAGTTGCAACGCGACCGCTTTTCTTCCTTTAGCCTCAATGGCTTTTACTACCGAGTCCGCTTCTTGTTTATTGGCGTAGTAGGTAACAATAATATCTCGACCTTGATCTGCCAAATGCAAAGCCATATTTTTCCCCAGCCCACGACTTGCGCCAGTAATTAATACAATTTTATTCATTGTTAATCTCCTGATAAATTAAATTGAGATTGCGTTAGAAGGCATGACCATAACTAGACACCGAGCGAATCACCAACTCATTCACATCCACATTATCAGGTTGTGAAATAGCATATAAAACGGCATTAGCCACGGCTTCTGCGTCAAGGGACATGGTGCGTAATTGCTCTACTAAACTTGCAGCAGTTTCATCGGTAATATCGTGACCCAGTTCGGTGGTGGTGACACCCGGGGAGAGTACGGTTACCCGCAGGTTGTTCGATTCCTGACGCAAACCTTCGCTGATGGCTCGAACGGCATATTTGCTGGCACAGTAAACGGCACAAGAGGAAGCTACTGCCTGCGCACCTGTGGAAGCGGTGTTGATAATATGCCCATGACCTTGCTGATCCATGATCGGTAATACGGCAGCGATACCGTTCAATACACCTTTAATATTGATATCGATGATGCTGTTCCATTCATCGGTTTTTAAAGCACGCATCGGGGCTAAAGGCATAATGCCAGCGTTATTGAACATCACATCTACGCGACCGAAAGTGTCTTTGGCAAAGGCCACAAACTCGTTAACTTGCGTGGCATTTGCTACATCCAATTCACGATAGGCCGCTTGTCCGCCAGCTTGTTGAATCTCGTTTACAATGCTTTCAAGCCGATCGGTTCGACGTGCGCCTAGTACAACAATCGCACCTTGTTTGGCAATTGCTCTGGCGGTAGCTTCACCGATACCGCTGCTAGCGCCAGTAATCAAAACCACTTTATTTTTGACATTTTGCATAATCATTCTCCATTTGAATGTTGTGTTAAGTGACGATTCAAATGGTAGAGGTGAAGCAGGGGGATTTGGATACACAGAGCTACAACATGATTGCCTATTTCTACAAATAACTATATTTACAGCTTCTCATTCTTCTATAATGACTTTCACTAACCCATTGGGATATTTAGAAAATGAATGATAGTCAATGTGTTGAACTTGCCCAATTAGTTGATAAATTCTCTACGGAAGAGGGTATTCAAAGTACAGCGATTCCGGGCGTGAACTGCATCCGACTTACCCAAATAAATGATCAGTTGCCGAGTGTTTACACACCTTCACTGTGCATCATTGTGCAGGGCAAGAAACGAGTATTACTAGAAGATGAAATCTATCAATACCAGCCTTCTGAATATCTCGTGGTTTCTGTCGATTTACCGGTGATTGGTCAAGTCATTGAGGCAAGTAAAGATAAGCCTTATTTGTGTTTGCAGATTGAATTGGATCAGCATCAATTGGCGGAGCTAATGGTGCAGGCAAAATTACCCATTAACAATAAAACACCCAGTCAACGAGGTATTTTTGTCGGTGATGTGGATGAATCATTGGGTGATGGTGTATTGCGTTTAGCTCGTTTATTGGAGGCCACACAAGATATTCCATTATTAGCGCCGATGATTAAACGAGAAATTTACTACCGGCTGCTCAATGGACAATATGGCGATGTTATCGCTCAAATGGCACAAGCTGGCAGTCATATGCAACGGATTTCAGCGGCAATTCAAGTGTTAAAAAATAACTATAACCAACCCATCAAAATAGAAGCATTGGCGAACCAAATCGGTATGAGTGTCTCGTCTTTTCACAGTCACTTTAAAGCGGTGACCGCGATGAGCCCATTGCAGTTTCAAAAAAGATTGAGATTACTTGAAGCACGAAAAATCATGTTGGCAGATCAGCAAGATGCTGCCAGCACCGCCTATCAGGTAGGGTATGAAAGCCCTTCACAATTTAGCCGAGAATATGCGCGCATGTTTGGTCATCCGCCGAAACGTGATAAGAGCCTTATCATGAGCGAAACGTCGGTTGCCTAATTCAGCAGTCTGCCGCCACTACCTGAATACGACCCACATCCTGACCGTTTTTATCGGAATAAACATAGACCAATCGGGCACCGGCTTCTAAAACCGGCTGCATATCCGGGTTGCTGCACAGGCTCGCAAGCAATTTGGGTTTGATATCTTCCAGCACTGCAGTTGGATTCACATTATTTACAGTGACATTGGTTAATGAATAAAAATAGGTCATCAAATCACCCGGGCCCGCTAAAGCTTTATTCAGCCGAGTTTCATCATCAATTTTGATGGGGGCACGCGAATTAATTAATTTTTCAGCTTCCAGAAAGCCTTCTTCAATAGATACCTCATCAATAGGTTGCTGTTGATTGGTCGCTAAAGAGGGTGTTGATGGATCACTGATTAAATTTGAAGCCAACACAATAATAGTGATGAGCAAAATTAAACCAATCGCTAAAATTAACTTGTTATTCATGATGCTGCCCGGTGTCTTTTTAAGGTTTAAGGATAAATAGAATCCTTGCAAGCATACCGATGCGTCAGTCAAATACAAAATAATCTATACGGTAGACCCAATTAGCTGCCAATCACGCCCCCGTCATCTTTGGTAATAAGTACAGTCGTAGAACGCGGACGGGTTTTACCATCACTGGCGGGGTAGCTCAGGCCAGGATGTTGAATGTTGACCCACATGGCTTTATAGTCCGGGCTCCAGGTTATCCCGGTAATCTCACATCCTCTAGGCCCCACCAGAAAACGTTTAATTTCCCGAGTTTGTGGATTGGCACATAACATTTTATTACAGCCCATGTTGTCCATCACTGGATCGTCATCATCATAGTCAGTCAAAATCCACAAACGACCATCCTGATCAAACCCTAAGCCATCGGGCGAAGAGAAGATATCGCCCTGAATATTGCCGACTAAATGTTCACCAACTGGTTTGCCATCAGCATTCTGTGTCTCGGCTTTTTCACCGGCTACCACAAACAATTCCCAAAGAAATGTTATTGCAGCAGGATCTGCCTGATTTTCTTGAATCTTGATAATCTGCCCATGCCGATTATCTGGGCGAGGATTGGCAGCGTTGAGCGAAAACTCGTTACCACGCAGATAGTTATTGGTTAACGATATATACACATCGAGGTTATGCGGATTAATGGTTGCCCATTCAGGTCGATCCATAGGCGTGGCACCTAATTGGTCAGCTGCAGCACGTGCATTCACCAATACTTCAGCCTGACTGGCAAAACCATTTTCAGCTGTTAAGCCGGAGTGGCCATGCACTAATGGTAACCAGCGACCCGAACCATCATCATTAAAACGGGCAACATATAACGTGCCACGATCCAGTATGTCACGATGTTTATGAGGTTGGCTTTTGTCGAAACGTTGTTCCGGCACAAACTTATAGACATATTCACCACGGGTATCATCACCTGAGTAAAAAGCCATCTGCCCATTTTCAGCTAAGGCTGGGGTGACACCCTCACGGCAGAATCGACCAAACGCCGTGCGTTTGATTGGCTTACCCTCTGGATCAAAAGGATCAATTTCCACTACCCAACCAAAGCGACTAGGTTCGTTGACATAGCCTTGATGGGCAAGCGCGGCATTAGGTGTTGCATCAAATCGCTTATCAACGGTATTCCAGCCATAGTTTTTGGCTGCTTTTCCCGTTGAGATCCCATAACGATGATGTGAAACCCGAGACGAATAATCCGCTGCGTCCTGATTCACAAAATAGTTATGCCAGTTTTCTTCACACGCCAGGTAAGTGCCCCAAGGGGTAAAGCCATTCGAACAATTGTTGAGCGTGCCGATGATTTCCATAGCAGCAGGATCATCGATGGTTTTTAACAAGTCATGACCTGCCAATGGACCACTTACCTGCATTGGTGTCATGGCTGATATACGGCGGTTATAGGCAGAAGGGTAGACGCGTTGCCATTGACCATGTGAATCTTTTTTCACTTCAATCACACTGACGCCATGGGCAGCTTGTTCTTTTTTCACATCATCCAGCTGGCGCTTGCCCTCGACAAACGTAATTCCGTCCTTATGTAGAGTCGGATTCACATACTCATGGTTAATCACCAACAAGCCACGATTATTGTCATCTGGAAAAGCAAAAAAATGCATGCCATCATGATTTTGACCGGCCTGTTTTAATTGTTCCTGCCAGCTATTTGTGGCATCCGCCTGCCATTCTGTTGCACCAGTTACTACCGGATCACCCCAGGAAAAAAACGCTTTTGCCTGATAGCCATCAGCCACAACAACGCGATCAAACCCCGGATCAGTTTGAGGTTGGATGCTTTTAAAGCCAATAAAGGGGATATTCAGATTGTTTTTGCCAGCTGCAAACACCAGATTTGACGACAAATTTAATCCAAAAAATCCTATTGCAGCTGCATTTAAACTGCCTTTGAGGATTTGGCGTCGCGATAACACAACTTCATTCAAACTGGGATGGTCGCTGTGATTGACGGCGATATCATCGTGCGCTGACATATTTTGATGGAAGTCGGAAGCGGAAAGATTATTCATAGAAAGGTTATTTTTCATCAATGGATACGATATTCAAAAGTGTTAAGTACGTTGTTCACCGCTACCGCGTTGCCATTCACCATTCTGGGTGAGTAACGAAAGGTTTTGGCAGCTTCTAGAGACGGTTTTTTAAATAATGGATGACAGTTCGCTAAGACTTCAGGAGATTCCACTTGACCTTGGGTATTAACGGTATAACGCACCGTGCAATCACCTTCCAAGCCTTTTCTTAAAGCCCCCCGTGGATATTCTGGAGCCTGTTTTTCTATTGGTTTATAGCGTTCAACCGAAAAAGCTTCGGTATTGTTAGTGCTTTGCACAGTGTCCCGAATATCCGTTGACTTGGAAGCTGTTTCGATTGCCTTAGCCTGTTGCGGTAATGGGGGAGTCGTGATCGGTTCAGCTGGCTGAACAATCTGTTTTTCAGGTTGTTTAACAACTTTTTCGACGACCTTTTTTTCTGGCTTTTCGATTTTCTGCTTAATAGGCTCTGGTTTAACTTCCTTAGGTTTTTCTTCAACACGTTTTAAAGCCAGTTCATTTTCAACCACAGGTTTTGGCTCAGGTGTTTTTTGAGCGACAGGTGTCGGCTCAAACACAGGCTGAACCGGTTCCGGGATAGCCATCGGAACCGGCTCAACCGGTTTGATTTCGGTAACAGGCTTGGACAGCCTCAACATTTGAATTTTGATCGTACTCAGTTTGGGCTCATCCTGATGAGCTGGCGTCCATGAGTTCAATAACAATCCGGCCATGGCCAGATGAAATAAACCGACCAGTAATAATGTCGATGTTTTTATTCCATCATTCTCTGCTGGTGGCGTTAGAAAACGATCATCATAAAATCCTGCATCATTCATCAGGCGACTCCGTGATCAGCCCGACATCTTCTATACCGACTTGTTGTAAAGCCGCGATGGCTCTGACTACGGACGCATAATCAGTCGCTTTGTCACCACGGATAAAGAAAAGTAAATCAGGATGCTGCAGCCTAATCTGATCAATTTTCATCACCATTTCGTCCAGGGTGACAGCCCGATCAGAGCGAGACTGAACATCAACCTCAGAGCCGACATTCCAGTAATAACTGCCATCAGCAACTACCGATAAGCTCAAAATGGTTTTTTGACTATCCGTAGGCAACGCTTCGGCAGCGACTTTTGGCAGTTCCAGTTTGACGCCTTGCACCAGCAGTGGGGCTGTGACCATAAAAATGACCAACAGCACCAACATGACATCAATATAGGGCACCACATTCATTTCAGCTTTGAGGGCGTGTTTGGTAACGGGTTTTCTCAACATGATGAATTCACGCGACTTTAGCTAATGGGGTGCGATGCATAACACGCTGCAATCGCGTGATAAATTCATTACCAAAATGGTAATAACGGGTACTTAATGCACCGGCGCGTTTACTCAGCTGATTGTAAGCAACCACTGCGGGTATTGCCGCAAACAGACCAATTGCAGTGGCGATTAACGCCTCAGCAATACCCGGCGCGACGGTATTTAATGTGGCTTGTTCCACTTGAGATAAGCCAATAAATGAATTCATGATGCCCCAAACCGTGCCAAACAGACCGATATATGGGCTGACTGAACCGATGGTGGCTAAATAAGAAAGGCCTTTTTCCAATTCCACTTCCTGCTCGCCAATATTCACCAACATGGCGCGTTCAACATTTTCGACAATTTCATCTTGTGGCACGGTATTGAGTTGTCGATATTTTTCATATTCCAGCCAACCTGCCTGGAAAATAGCTGGTATGGCTTGGTAAGCAGCCATATCAGGCTGAGCAGCATCCATCTTGGTCATATCAGCAGTCTGTCTGAACTGTTGCTGAAACTGGCTGTTTTGTTTTTCCAGACGGCCCAATGCTTTGGACCGCCAGATAATCAAATACCAACTCACCATGGAGGCTAATACCAGAATAATCATCACTATTTTTACTAGCAGACTGGCATCGCTCACTAGGCCCCACATCGTCATTTCATGCATTGTTGTGTCCATGACTGACTCCTTATTTCGTTTTAGCGGATAGGCCCAGCTGGTCGGCGATAGCTGACCAAGGCACATATTTGAAATTTTGATTTTCTACCGGCATACGGTTGCGACCGTCCTGAACTACCAGCATGCCTTGTTCCCAAGGTTCACCTAAATTGACGCTGGTGACATCCAGACCATCGGTTTCCGACACACCATCAATACCTAATTCAGTATTAAAGCCAACTCGGAATACACCACGGTAAGCAAATGGGGGCAGGGCATCGAGGATGACATAACTATCATTGCCCTGACTGGAGACGACGAGATAAGCTTGTTTTTCGGTTTGATATAGAGATATACCCTCAATATCAGCTTTTAGGTGCTCACCGACGGACATTACTTCCGTCAGCTCCGTGGACTTATCAGCACCGGCATCTAAAGCCCAAACCGCTTTATTTTCTTCACCCACAAACAAACGATGGTTTTGATCATCAGCAACACAGCCTTCAGGTTGTGAACCCACGCTAAATTCACGCACCTTTTTAGCATCAATCTTGCCCTGATTATCTTGCATTTGATATTGGAAAAAACGGCCGTCTTTATCATTCACAATGGTGTAAATGTCGCCAGCCTGTTTTTTATACATACACAAGCCATAGATATCCTGACTGGCTGTTGCCACCTGACCTAACTCACTGACAAAACCAGAATCTGGATCAATCGCAAACACATGCAATGAGTTATGGTCACGATTACTGGCTACAGCCAAATCAATCTCTTTCCCGTTAAACATAAAGCCAGAACGCACATCGACATTATTTACTCTGCCGACTGGCAGGTTTTGTCGGGTTTTTCCCATCAAGTCATAAACTACCAAACCGCCTTGTTTATCGGTGCCCAACACCAAACTGTGTTGTGGTTTTTTTTGATTAATCCAGATAGCTGGATCATCTGCTGCATCGCCTAAACTCGGTACAGGATCAGTTGCTTGCTGGGGTTTTATCAGCGGGATAACAGTAGCTTGAGCTGTGTCTTGATGGGGCCATGGCAGAGTGAATGTGGCTAAACCGTCATCATGCTTAACCATGATTGTTAAGTTTTTATCGTGTAGCCGAGCACTGATGTTTTCTGGATCAGATAGCTCTGTTAACGAAAACTCAGCGTTGTGCTGCCACTTTCCATCGTTATTAAGATAGGCATGTAACGTTTTAGCCTCAGAATCGAGCATCAATAAGCCACCGGGTACGATAACCATTCCCAGTGCACTGTCTTTAAGTTGCCCAAAAGGTTGGGTGAGGGCAATTGGTTCACGGATCAGATCTGCCTCAGGGTGTGCTTGATAGGCCCAGATCCCAACGTTTTCTTCATTGATATACATCAGCGATTGTTTGTCATCGACCTGACAATATTCACTATTAGGTGGTGTACTTAAGCTACGAATGAATTTAGGCTGGGCAATGGGAGAGGTGGCATCAGCTACTAACCATTGCTCTCCATGACCTTCTTCACCTACCAGAAACAAAAAGCCATTGTGTGCTTGATCCTGATACAGGCAGACACCATCAATTTTAAACGCTGGCTGTCGTAGATAAACGGGGGTAGACCACTGTTGGGTTTTTTTATCCAACACCGCAACCATGGCTTGTTGACGATCAACATCAACCGTAGAAACTAGCAGACCTTTATCAACAAATCGTTGGTCGATAAGGCCGAAGTTACCTTTTAAAAGACTAAGTTGTTTGCCATTTTTATCTTCAATGGCAATGCCTTTATGTTCATAAGACACTAGACGATCCGCAGAAGGCATGGGCAAAGGCTGTGTTAACAATTGTGCTGCTTCAATTTGCTCACTATTATTTGAAACTGATAGCAGCTCTGCGTTTGCCATGACGGTAAAAGGGGCTGTCAGCATGCAAGAAGTCAGTGCGGTCAGTTTTAGCTTGAATTGGTTTTTTTTCATTTCGTTCACTTTAAAATTGATGATCAAGTTGGTTTAGAAATTGGTTAACGTAAAACCAAGCTTGATGGTCGGACCGTATTCTTCATACTGCGCGTTATATGAACTGCTGCGGTTGTAGACATAGAAGCTCTCGTCGGTGATATTTTTCACTTCAAGGCTGATTTGAGCATTTTTAGTCAAGAAATAGCTGGCGCCGAAATCCAAAAATACTTGTGAATCAACATATTGATCCAGTGCTTCATTATCAATGGCGGCCACTTCGGATAGATAAGACGATTTATAGTTGGTCGATAAACGCATGCTCAGCTTGTCGTTTTCCCAACCGATCATCAGATTACCCACTTGTTTTGATTGACCGGGAAGATCGATGCTACGTGTTTGTCCAAGTCCATCTATTTCAGCATCGGATTGACTGAAGGTCGCATTGGCACCCACTAACAAGCCATTCCACGGTGCAGGCAACCAGCTGAGCTTTTGAGAATAGGCGAGTTCGATACCGTAGACCTCGGCTGAATCACCATTAGCAAATGTTACCGCTTCATCAAAGTCGGCGAATAAGCCAGTGCCCGAAACATCGGTGTTATATACAAAGTCGGAAATATCTTTATAGAAAACATAAGCTGAAACCGCACCGGCTCGACCCATGTAATGTTCAATGCCGAGATCCAGGTTTTTAGAGGTCATCGGATCTAAGTCAGGATTACCAAAGCTTGCACTATCACCACTTTCTATTGAAAATCCAGGAGCAAGTGCTTCAAAGGTAGGGCGAACAACGCTGTTGGTCCAGGCCGCCCGAATTTGTGTTTTATCATCTAAATAATAAGTACCGTGCAAACCAGGCAACCAATGGTTGTAGCTGTTTTTACTGGAGATAGTTTCAAACTCTTCGTCTCTGATGCCAGTCCCTTTGGCTTTAAAACGAGTCCCTTCATAGCGCAAACCGGCAATGATGGTCCACTCATCCAGATCCAGCGTATTCATCACATAAGCTGAGTTAATGTCTTCATTCATCACATAATCGTTAATACGTGATTCTTCTTCGTTAACGTTATCGGCTTTATTTAGTTTGTTCAGTAACGCCTCAACAGCCGAGCTGCTGATGCCATTACCGAATTGATTCAAACTATAATCCACATTGCCAGCACTATATGCAGCGAGACTGGTGTCGTTGCTGCCGAAATCTTCAAATTCCCACGCCTCTAAATCATTATCTTTTTCACGACGTGATAATTTGCCACCAAATTTTATTTGTGATGCATAACCCTTTAAATCAAAGTCTCTGGCAAGATCAAACTTGATGTTTTTTTCAGTATCGGTGGTTTTTTGCTCTTCCCATTCCACGCTATCTAATTCAAAACTATTGGGATCATAATAATCTGCGCCAGCGTTCAGCGTGGGTTTTGAGGTACTGCTATAGCCAACACCATCAAAATCGCCGACAAACTTGGCACCGGCAATATGGCCGGGTGAATCTTCACTGGCGCGGCTGTAACCAACCTGTCCATTGATTGTCCACAAGTCGATAGTTTTTTCACCACCAAAGACATAAGACTGGATTTCTTGGGTTTCTTTACGATCTTTTAGCTCACGGTAACCTTCAGCGCCGTCACCAGATTCATTGGGGAGGAGGGGATCGTCAAACTCTATGCCCGCGCCATTACGTGTTTCCGTATCGGTAAACTGGCTAAATAACGTTCTTAAATAATAGTTGGTATGGATATCGGCTTTGTAATCAAAGTTAACGCCAAGCCCCAGCCGTTCACGGGTGATATCGTAATCACGCTGTTCGAGCTCTGCTAAACGAGGGCTACCTTCAAAATCCCAAGCGCCACCCGTTTCAACGTTATCAGAACCAAAATCCCGTTTTTGCCAGCTTAGAGCAGCGGCAACGCCAAAGTTATCAACGCCTTCGCCTACACTAAAAATATTACTGAATGCACCAGAACCTTTGGGGCTGGTTTGTTCGGTATTATCGTCATAGCTGCCTTCAGCAGATAGGGTATAAAACAAACCATCATGATCAAACGCCGATAAACTTCTGACATTGATCGTGCCACCGAGGGAGTTGGCATCCATATCCGGTGTCAGCGTTTTCACCACAGAGAGTGACTGAATCAGTTCGCTTGGTAACACATCCAAAGCCACGGCCCGTGTGCCATCTTCAGGTGAAGGGATATTGGTGCCATTAATCGTGACAGCATTTAACTCTGGTGCCAGCCCACGCACCGTTACAAAACGGCCTTCACCCTGGTCATTTTCAACTGAAACACCGGGCAAACGTTGCAAAGCTTCAGCCGCATTATCATCAGGTAATTGACCAATACCATCGGCGTGAACCACGCTTTCAATACTGTTTGAATTACGTTGTTCATTCAGCGCTTTATCAATCTGTACCGCTTGACCAAAAACCTGCACTTTTTCCATATTGAGTTCATCGGCTGCATGAACGCCATTACTAAGTACGCTCGCTATGCTCAACGCAATTAGACTTAGTTTATGAGTTGGCCGCTCTCTGGTTTCTACTGTCAATTTCATTACATACCCTTGTCGTCATAGTGGTGGATGCCGGCAAGTCTAGGGATGGTAAATGACAGATCGATGACAGCTAAAAATAAAAATAATCAAAATCAACAGCTTATAGGTATTTTTAGTGCTGTTCAGAGCTCATTTGACTGAGCAATGTAACGTTTTTAAAATTCTGGAAAGCCATTGTAAGCATGTAAATATTCTATTAATTCAAATAGTTAAATTGTATTAATCAAAAAGGTCAGCATTAATTAGGGGAAAAACTCCAACTTTTTGTGAGCTGATTTGACTGGTGTAGGTGTAATGAAGTTGTCATTTTTCTAGCGTAGTTTCGCCGAAAACAATCTCATAAAATCTTTTAAGAAATCGGCTAAACCAATGAAAAAGAAACCTTTTTTACAATCATATTATTTTTATGGCTTATCCATTGCCATTGCGGTGGGTTTGATAATTATGAGTATTTGGGGGGATGTTAAAACGACCTCTAAAGTGGATTGGCTTGATGTTATTTCAGAAGGGGGCATGGTCGTCCTGGCATTATTTTGGCTGGCTTTATTGTTACGGAGTCGTCCTGCTGGCCGAGTGACCCAATTACTTGCACTGGGGTTATGTGCGATTGTGTTCTCATGGTCAATGGATGTCGCTGATGAGTTCATTCGCATGCCTTCCCCACTGATTTGGCAGAACTGGCTGGAAAGCCTGCCTATTCCCTTGGCGTTATTATTATTAAGTATTGGCATTTATCAGTGGCATCAGGAAGAAATTGCCATCAGTGCCCAAATGGTGAAACGGGAACGTTATTTTCGTGAACACCGTTTATTCGACAAATTGATTCCCGTGGGTGGAGCAGCATATTTAAAGAAGCAACTAAAACTCTCACTGACGGAAAGTAAAAAACTGCAGCAACCACTCGCCTTGATTGCCATTGATTTAGACAACTTTAATATGATCAACCGTCTGTATGGTCCTGATGAAAGCGACCATATTTTGCAGCTTATCTGTCAGTTGTTAGTGCTTAATCTACGAGATGAAGATCTGATTTGTCGCTTAGCCGGTGATCGATTTGTAGTGTTGCTACACAATACCCCCGAACATGAAGCGCAACAGATGAGCATTGATTTACAAAATGCTGTCGCCAGCTTTGCCTACCGAACCAGACAATATCATCAGCGTGTATATATATCAGCCACGGTGGTCACCACCATGGCCAGAACCGATGATTCTGAGTCGCTGATGAAACGTCTGAATCTTGAGATCAACAAAACTAGACAACAACCGTCAAACGCAATCTAAGTATATGAAAACGCTTGGCTATGAAATAGACACGCCGTGCATTGCCACTCATCATCAACCGGCTTTGCTGGTGGAGTTTGCCTTGTCACGTGAGGTGGATAGTCGACAACTGTTGAGAAGCACCCGTATCCAGCTTGAAGATTTCAGATTAGCTGAAAAGCGCATTAGTCCAGATCAATACCTGACCTTAATCAATAACTGCCGCAAACTCGATAATGCCGATGACACCAGTTTTTTATATGGCCAACGTTTATGGCCGGGCTGCTTCGGTGCTGCCAGTCAAGCGCTACAACTGGTGAGTAATCTGCGTCAGGCGATAGAGATCCTCTGTGAATTCCATGCCATTTTATCGCCGTTATTTACCCCACGATTTTATGCAAACGAACAAGAGTTATTTCTGTTCTGGCAAGATGCAACTGGCAGTGATGAACAACAGCAGTTTCTGATTGAAGCGCACATGACGGCTTTTATCTCAATGGTGTCGTGGTTATCAAAAGAGAAAATGCCGTGGCGTTGTGAGTTTACCTACTCTGAGCCAACTTATATCGAGCAATATTGGGTCAACATGGGACAGGATCTGGAGTTCAACCAGCAAATGAACTGTATGCGACTGCCCATTGAGTTTCTCGATAAACCCTGGCCAAATCCTTCACAGCTTAGCCTCCAAGGGGCGATAAAAGAAACGCATAAACAGCTATTAACCTTACACAGTCCGCAAAGTTTTATTGATCAGCTTTATGACTACTTTCAAGTAAATATCACCAAACCGCTTAATCTGGAAATAGTCTCAGAAGCGTTTGGCATCAGCCCAGCATCAATGAAACGGAAACTGAAGAAACACCACACCAGCTTCCAACAGCAAATCGATCTGGCCCGAAAAAACACCGCTATATATTTGTATCAGGTGAAACATTTTAATAATCGGCAAATAGCCGAATACCTGCGATTTAAAGATATGAATAATTTCCGGCGTGCATTTAAACGCTGGACAGGGCTATCGCCGTATACCTTGTTCTGAATGGCCATCCAAATATAAGTCAGCCAAACACATGAACTTTGAACGTTGCACCGTTATGCAACCGCTCAGCGTGAAGGCAATTATAAAACAACCGTTTTAACCACTATTACAAGGAAAAATAATGAAATTACTGCCCAAATTACTGTTAAGCATTGTCCTGTTGATGAATTTGGCCCTCAACATGGCCTATAGCAGCGAGTCAGACAACAGCACAGCATTACGCTTCGTAGTATTAGGCGATGCTGAACCCAAGCCTGAAGCCAAATTTCCAAATTTGGCTGACGCGATAGCCGATATCAATCAGCTTATTCCAAGACTGGGTTTAGAGTTTGCTATTGGTGTAGGTGATATCGCCCACAAAGGCACGTTGCTGCAATACGAACAGGCTACACCCGTGTTACAAGCTTTGAATTTACCGTTTTATCCTATTATGGGTAACGAAGAGCATGGCAGTACCACCGAGCGATTTTTAACCTTTGCCAACATGTGGAACCAGGGTAAAACCACCATCGACAGTACGCGATATACACTGGAGTTTGACAGAGTTGCACTGGTATTCGCATCGCCCGATTTTGGCCGCGATTTTAACGATGATGGTATTGCCTGGTTAAAAAATGAAGTCGCCCGACTGGCACCCAAACCAGTGATGTTAGTGGTACATGGTGCTCAACAAGGTGTGTTTAAAGAAAACCCCGAAAAAGGTATCAGCCACCCAGGCTTTGTAACAGAAGTCATTAGCCAGCCGAATTTACGTGCCGTTATCTCAGGCGATTTACATATGGATATGCCAAGGGTAAACCACTCATTAGAATTAAACGGCGTACATTACATACATATCCCAGCGTTAGAGCGCACCAAAATTCCAGACGAAAGCCATCATCAAGCAATGTATCGGGTTTTTAGTGTGATGCAAGATGGCACAGTTGTGGTGGATACCTATCGAACGGGGAATCTGGAGCCATTAGCTGATTATCAATATCGCTTTACGCTCTAACCAGCAACATCTGCAGCTGGTATTCATCAAAGAATAATGGCTTATCCCCAGAAGATAATGCCAATCTAGAAGCGGATTCCCACGGGATACCGTGGGAACCAGTAATTTAGCTAAGCGACTTAGTGTGACTTCATACGCTCAATGGTCGTGGTCAGTACACGTTTCATTTTATCGGTCGCGCCGGTAAATGCTTGTTTGATGCTGGCAGCATCATGGGTGACCACATTGGGTTGATGGCCTTCTATCCGGGCTTCGATTAGGCAGCGGATATCATCAGCACCGCCTCGGTTTTCACTGTTTTGATCACTTAAATGTACTTCGATGCGAGTGACGTGTTCGTCGAATCGTTTAAGTGAATGTTGTAACTCCTCACGAATTGATTCAGTCAGCGTATCATCGCCTGGAATATGACGATCAGTATTCACCTGAATTTGCATGTAACCTCCATTGAGTGAAATAAAACGTTCTTGTTGCTGTGACAACATCGCTAATGAAACATTCCAATGTCACATCATGAACGCTGAAACCACTATAAAGAGAATAACTTTAATGGCCTTTAACCCAGAGCAAGCCGAACTATCTATGAAGCTTGTTAGACTCAATTAGTAATCCTGGTTCAGCATGAGCTTGGTCGTATTTTTAATTCAGGAGCAACGATATGCAGCATCCTTATCTATACAGCGCCATTATTGGCGTATTGACCGTGAGTTTAACGGGCTGTGGTGATACCGCTAAAATCCCGCCACAATCTGATTTCGGTCCGGATCCCGTGTTAACGGCACCTGCCAAAACGTTAATCCCTACATTAAATATCGCGCCGGCTGTGGGATGGCCTATTGATGGCAAACCTTTAGCTGCAGAGGGCCTCAAGGTAAATCGGTTTGCTATGGATTTAGATCATCCTCGGTGGATTTATGTTTTACCCAACGGTGATGTTTTGGTGGCAGAGAGTAATGGTCCTAAAAGCGAGAAACCTGATCCGGGCATCAAGGATTGGGTAAAAGGCTTGGTGCTGAAAAAAGCGGGGGCTGCCGCACCTAGCGCAGATCGCATTACTTTATTGCGAGATGAAGACGGTGATGGTGTCGCCGAAACCCGTCATGTATTCATTGAGAACCTACATTCACCCTTTGGTATGGAGCTGATTGGTGGTGATTTTTATGTTGCCAATGCCGATGCCATTGTGCGTTTTCCTTATGAAGAAGGGCAGACACAAATAACCGCTGAGCCAGAGCATGTAACCGACTTACCTGGCGGGCCGATTAATCATCATTGGACCAAAAATATTATTGCCAATGACGATGGCACATTGCTTTATGCCACGGTTGGTTCAAATAGTAATGTTGCCGAATACGGCATGGAAGTCGAAGAAAACCGTGCTGCGATTTTGGAAGTGGATCTGGAGTCAGGTGAAAAACGACTGTTTGCTTCGGGTTTACGTAATCCAAATGGCCTAGCCTGGCAGCCTGAAAGTGGCGCGCTTTGGACCACGGTTAATGAACGCGATGAAATCGGTAGTGACTTGGTGCCGGATTATATGACATCGGTGCAAGATGGCGGGTTCTATGGCTGGCCGTATAGTTACTATGGTCAACATGTCGATGAACGCGTTGAACCTCCGCGTCCTGATTTGGTTGAAAAAGCCATTAAACCCGATTATGCCTTAGGCGCACATACCGCTTCATTAGGATTGGCATTTTATGAAGCCGAATTACTCGATGCAAAATATCAAAATGGTGCCTTTATTGGGCAACATGGTTCGTGGAATAGAAAACCGTTAAGTGGCTACAAAGTGATCTTTGTACCTTTTTCCAATGGCGAACCATCAGGTAAACCTCAAGATATTTTGACCGGATTCGTAAATGGTAATGGCGATGCGATGGGACGCCCAGTGGGTGTTGTTGTTGATAACCAAGGCGGTTTATTGGTGGCTGATGATGTGGGCAACACTATCTGGCGAGTCACTCCCGAAGCTGAATAATTGGTTAGGTGGTTCCCACGCTCCTGCGTGGAAACATAGTTTCAATTTTTAAAATAAATCGGTATTTCATCATTTGTTCAGCCAAAGTTCAGTTTGGTAGGTCTATAACTGAACCGTAGCTATTGAATTAGCGACTTTAAAATTAAAGGAGCCATTTTATGAACAGATTAAATACATTTCTCTCAATCAGTGCGTTAAGTCTTGCCAGTTCCGTCAGCGTTGCCGTTGCTGAAAATAAAGAATTTGAGCACAAAAAAGTGGACAACTTGTCGACTACTATTGTTGATGGTCAGCAAAATGAGATGAAACAACCTGATGTAATTTTCCGTAAAGATACATCGGAAAAATAAAAGCCAATTTAATAACCGTTACCGAGAGCACCGCTTTTCGGTAACGGTTTTTTTTATTGCCTCAATACAAACAAACTTCCATGTTGTATGCTTTAGCAAAACCTTAGTCAGGGCAATGGCGTCTTTTATTTACCGAATTATTCGGAGCTACAAATAATGAGTCGTCCTGAAAAAACTACCATCAAAACTTCCTGCCCGAGAGATTGTTACGACAGTTGCGGTATTTCAGCCATTGTTATCGATGGGAAAATTAATCGAATTTTAGGCGACAGCGACCATGTAATGACTCATGGCGCGCTCTGTGCCAAATGTGCATTTGCTTATAACGGTGCATGGATTGATCCCAATAAACGCTTAACCCAACCTTTACGGCGTACAGGACCTAAAGGCAATTATCATTTTGAAGTGGTGAGTTGGGAAACTGCGTTATCCGATATTTCACAACGCCTGCATAGCATTATCGAACAGTTCGGCGGGCAATCTATTTTGCATACCCATTACACCGGAATTTGTTCGCTGATTGCCGGTAACTTTCCATTACGCTTTTTTAATCGTATTGGTGCTACTGAAGTCGATCCCGATACCGTTTGCAACAAAGCAGGCCACGAGACACTGGGCTTAATGTTTGGCCAGTCGATGGATGGTTTTGATCCCCGAACAGCAAAAGATACGGACTGTTTAATTATCTGGGGTGCCAATCCATCTGCCAGTGCTCCACATGTGCACAAACGCTGGTTACCTGAGATAAAACAACACGCCAAAATCATCGTCATTGATCCGATTCGCCATGAAACAGCTGATCTTGCCGATATTCATCTTCAACTTAGACCAGGAACCGATGCGGTATTAGCATTTGCCTTGCTGCATGTCTTGGAACGTAACAATGATCTAGACGAAGAATTTATCGCCAAGTCGGTGTTAGGTTGGGATGAAATAAAAGATGAGATAAGCCGCACCACACCCGAAATAGCGGCCAAAATTACTGGGGTTTCAGTCAGTGATATTGAATTAGCTGCAAAATGGTTTGGCGCGGGGCGTTCTATGCTGTGGTTAGGCCAAGCATTGCAGCGCCAAACGCAAGCTGGAAATATCATGCGTTCAGCGAGTTTACTGGTTGCAGGTACAGGCAATATTGGATTACCGGGAACCGGCTTTCTTTATATAAACGGTCCAGCAAATCGCAATATTGATATGGGCTGGCTTAGTGGTGCGGCATTGAGTTCTGTGCCAACGGAGGCTGTGAGTCATATGGATCTTGCTGCTACCTTGGCGGATGCCAATACCAGTAAGGCGTTGTTCTCTTGGAATAATAATATTGCTGCGTCCAACCCCCAACAAAAAGCCCTGCATCAGGCATTAAAGCGTGAAGACTTATTCCATGTGGCTATCGATCTTTTTCATACGGATACCACAGCGTTTGCTGATTATGTTTTGCCGGCTTCATCCTTTCTCGAATTCGATGATGTTTTATTACCGTATTTTCATTATGACGTTTCAGCGATTAACAAAGTCATTGAACCGCTAGCGGAGAGTTTGCCGAATCAAGAAATATTCCGTCGTTTAGCGGCTGCTATGGGTTTTACCGACCCGGCGTTATTTGAATCAGATGAAAAGCTGATTGATACTATTTTTGAGCAACTGAATATTCCGATAAGCTTTGACGAATTAAGAAAACAGGGCAGTGTGCCGTGGTCTGATAAACCGGTTATTCATTATGCGGATGGCCAATTCCCTACCGCGAGTGGCAAAATTGATGTGGCTTCAGATAATTGGATTGCTGCAGGGGTAAGCCTAGCCCCCAAAGCGCTCGCCGATCCGCTTCCAGCAGCGCATCACTTACGTTTGTTATCACCAGCTGATGCATTTCTGATGAATTTTAGTTATGCCAATGATGACAAAATTGCTGCACGAATTGGCGAACCTACCGTGAGCATTCACCCCGAAGAAATGGCGGCTCGGCAATTATCCCCTGGGCAAAAAATTACACTCAAAAACAACTATGGTGAGCTGGAAGTGTTAGTCAAAGCGAGTGCACGTATTCCGCTTGGGGTTGCCTTATTACCAAAGGGGCGCTGGCCATCGCTGGAGAAATCAGGCGCTAATATCAATATCCTCAATGATGGCGCAAAAACCGATATCGGCCAAAGTAGTGCTGTTCATAGTATTGAAGTTGAGCTGGTGGCAAATTAGTTATTTAAAAATCCAATTGAGAGAGTGCGGAAATCTTATTTTGATTAGTCATTAAGGTGGGTTTGTCGTTATCCTATACGCCCAATAGTCAAACCTATATCTAATCTCATGCCGCATATTCTGCTCGACAAAACCCATCCTCCCATTATCCAAGCCGCCATCAATTTAGGTGATTGGCTGCTCACTCTGGAAGATCTTTCGGTGCAAGACAAAACCGCGATTAAAGCGGTGCAGGACGCTTTAAAAAAATTGCCAGAAATCGAGGAGGATATTTTGGCGATGTATGGTTTTAGTTTTGAACGTGGTGATGCCGATAATGGTTTGGTGCGTGGCTGGGATATTTCTCTGGAATATAACGCCAATGACCCCGAGCAGCAGGGAGGCTTAGAAGTTTTCAGTTCGTATATTCCATTGCCGGATACTAATGACCCAGCCGTGTTAGCTGAAAAGAAACAACGCGAAGTCTATTTTCATTGGCCGATTGGCGATATCTGCAGCTTCATCAAAGCCGACCAGGCACAGCAATGGATTGATGATGTTCGTCAGCCATTGCAGTTTATCGAAGCCGGTGATCGCTTACGGATTGAAATCGTCCATCAACAATTTTATGCAGAGCATGAATACCCATTAATTTAAATTGAGAGGGCAGTGACTCTGAGTTTTGATAACCTCACCGAAGAACATTTGCTTAAAACGTGCAAATTTATAGTTAAACATTATTCGAGATAAAATCTTTAATATTTTGTTATTTAAGCAAATTCTCTTCATCAGATGTGCTTATTTCTTTAGCAAGCTGTTTGGAAATAGTGGGATCGGTAGCAATATCAACTGCTTCCGAGCTGATTGCAGTAGCTGGCTGATAGGGTGGTTGTTTATCAGCATTCGCAAGAGTGTTTTCATTTTGTCGATCAGTGTTCGGCTCTGCTAATTGAACACGTTGGATAGGATTGGACATATTAATTCCAGCTTCACTAAACCCGCCTTTAACCAGGCGAATCGCTTCACTACGTGCTTTGGCAAAATCACTTTCATGCTGATTAATCCAGGCCATAAAATCCAGCTCAAGCATGTCATTGCGTAAGTCAGTAATTAACACTTGTGGAGCCGGTTCAGCCAACAATCCTGGCATCTGTTGCAGAATTTCCAGACCCAATTGTCGTGCCATGGAAAGATCGACATCTGCTGAAATGGTGAGTTTAAACTCAAAACGTCGTAAAGGATTGCGTGAGTAATTGGTCATTACAGAGGTAATCATTGTGCTGTTGGGGATGCGTAAATGATTACCATCACCGGTCATCAGCACAGTATCTCGCGAGGTCAGGCGTACCACATTACCGGTAAACTCACCTATCTGGATGGCATCACCGATCTCGAAAGGATTACGTGCACTGAGTAAGACGCCCGCCAGATAGTTTTCGACAATATTGCGAAAAGCAAAACCTACGGCGAGACCAAACACACCAGCAACACCGAGTAGTGCGCCCACTAGCGCAGTCGCGTCGAGGATCTGTAACGCTATAACAAAGCCAATCCCAACCACCACGATGCGGATAATACGTTCGCCTAAATCGGCGGCCAGCTCGGAAAGACCCAGCCGATGCAACCATGCACCACGGTTACCGGCCCAGCGACCGAGCAGCCAAAAGAGCAAGATGGTAAGGATAGCCACCAGAAAAATCGGCAGACTACGAATCAGTGAAGAAATCATTTCCTCGATTTTTTGTGTAGTGGGTTGTACGCGGGTGGAAATATCCATTTGCTCATTGAGTCGGTTTTGCACGTAGATAACACCTTCAACTCGACTCGCGAGTGCCACTAGATCACGTCCGGCGCGGGCACTGGATACGCTACCGTTGAGGATCACTACACCGGCATTGACCGTGACCTCAACATCTTCATAGCTTTCGATAACAGTGAGGATTTCAGTTAACCTGTTTTCGATGGCTTGATCATCCGGTGCATTGGTGACTTGTATTTCAGCGCCTGCATCAACTAGCTCTTCGCCGGATACCGCGGGCAACCATAGCAACGTCATTATCAGTAATATCAAGCGGTAATTCATTTGCGTCTCCTGCCGGGTTTTATTCACATATACCAACCGTTACAAAACCTGATATCTGCTTTATCAACTCAAGTTATTTACAGTCTCAGTGATTTCAATGAGGATAAGCGAAATTTTTGTTGCCGGGATATGTGTTGTTTTGTGTGTTCCTGCGTTGAGCATACTCACCTTAAATAAGGAAATAAATCAGTTTGAACAGATTCAAACAAATGGGCTCTCGTCTGGTGAACTCAAAGCATATGCTTTGGGGCGTGGCTTTTGCTTCTTTTATGGAGTCACTGATCGTGCCCATTCCATTGGAAACCATTCTGATCCCGCTAATGCAAGCTCGCCGGGAAATGTTGTGGGCGATTAGTGCCATGGCATTATTGGGCTGTGTGATGGGCGCGGCGTTGGGATATATGATTGGTTTTTTTGTGTTTGATCTTATCGGTCAGCAAATAATCGCTATGTTGTCGACGCCTGAGCAGTTTGAAATCATATACCAGCAAATTCATCTACATGGTTTCTGGTATGTCTTAAGTGTGGGTATTACGCCGATTCCATTTCAGATTGCCATGCTGGCGGCGGGAGCCACCGGCTATTCGTTTTTGCTGTATATGCTGGCGACCACGATTTCTCGGGGAATACGCTATTTTGGTCTGGGGTTACTGGTGTTTCTGTTTGGTAATCAGGCGCAAAAGTTGTTTGAGGAACACAAAATTGGTGCATCAATTTTTATTATTTTGCTGATTGGCCTTATCTGGAGCGTGCTGTTATTTAGCTAGTGAATTTTTCCTTGCCTGTTAGGGAAACGATTCGTACACTTGATTAACTGTTTCAATTAATCAAGTGGTTTATGACAACTCGTTCAAATGCTCATGGTGGTCGTCGAGTCGGTGCTGGACGTAAAAAAGGCACGGTGCTCAAAGAACCGACTGCTGTGATGCGAATTCCTGAAAGTCAGAAACCACTGATTGCCGACTTTTTAGCGGCATATCGTCGCGGTCAATCTATCCCCCAGCAAGACCAGCCTACCGTTTTTGAGCGGCCGGTTATTGCACCAGCGAAACGCGACTGGCCGTTATTCAGTTCTAAAGTCGCGGCAGGTTTTCCTTCACCTGCGGATGAACATGTCGAAAAGCGGCTGGATCCTAATGAGTTTCTGATTGACGACGAAGAGGCGACATTTTTTGTCACCATCCAAGGTTATTCCATGATTGATAGTGGGTTATTGCCAGGCGATAAAGCGGTGGTGGATCGTTCTAAAAATGCCAGCATAGGCGATATTGTATTGGCCGTAGTCGATGGTGAATTTACCATTAAACTGTTGGCAAAAACGGGGCAGGGTGAGCCACGATTACTGCCGTCCAATCAGTCAGGCGAGTATAAGCCGATTGAAATCAAAGACGGTATGCAGTTTGAAATTTGGGGTGTGGTCACCGGTTCATTTCGGCGTTTTAAATAAAATGTCCCGAAGTATCGCCCTGATTGATGTTAATAACTTCTATGTGTCCTGCGAGCGGGTATTTAATCCGAAATTAGTTGGCAAGCCGGTCGTAGTGCTTAGTAATAACGATGGTTGTGCGGTGGCGAGAAGTAATGAGGCCAAAGTACATATCCCGATGGGCGCACCGTGGTTTAAATTTCAGCAAATAGCAAAAGAGCAACAGATTGTCGCTTTATCATCCAATTATGCGTTGTATGCCGATATGAGCAATCGAGTGATGCGTATTCTGAATCAGTTTTCACCGGATCAGGAGGTGTATTCGATCGATGAGTCTTTTCTGGATCTGAGCGGTTTTCAGCATCTTGATTTACTGCAATACGGCCAGCAGATCCGCCACCGGATAGCACAATGGACTGGCCTTCCGGTGAGTGTGGGCATAGGTGCCAGTAAAACGTTGGCAAAACTCGCTAATCACTGTGCCAAAAAACGACCAGAATTTGACGGGGTTTGTGATTTTAATCAATTAAGTCCTAAACAACTTAACCATTTACTTACTGAGCTGGATGTAGGTGAGGTGTGGGGCGTTGGCCGTAAACTGGCAGTTAAATTGAAAATGCAGGGTATTAACAGCGTTTTGGATTTAAAACACGCCAATGCTGAAACTCTGCGGCGCCAATACAGTGTGGTGATGGAAAAAACCGTGCGTGAACTTAACGGTATCTCTTGTCTGGATCTGGAATATGCCGTCAGTGATAAAAAGCAGATCTTGAGCTCGAGAAGTTTTGGCATTCCGGTGACCGATATCAACAGTTTGGCTGAGTCAATCAGTCTGTATACCAGTCGTGCAGCAATGAAACTGCGTCGCCAGCAGTCAGTGGCGCGGATGATTCAGGTGTATATTCGTTGCAGCCCTTATCGTAGTGGTGACGCTTTTTACGGTAGCAGTCTGATGGTGTCGTTACCGATGGCTTCTGACGATACCCGTATATTAATCAAACATGCTCTGAGTGCATTGAAAGAGATGTATCGCCCGGGATTTAACTATGCCAAAGCCGGCATTATGCTGACCGAACTGCAACCGAAAAGTGGTCAGCAGCAGGATTTGTTTGCACCGAATCAGGATGCTAAATCCGGACAGTTGATGGCGGTGATGGATGTGATTAACACCACCATGGGTCGAGATACCTTGCAACTCGCCAATCAAGGATTCAAACGTCCATGGGCGATGAAGCAGGAACATAAAAGCCCAAGCTATACGACAAAGTGGGAGGAGGTGTTAAATGTCGTTAATTAAACGCTGTTTAACTACTCGTATCACAGTTCAGAGAAACAAAAGCGATGGCAATAAATTAAGGCGAGTATCATCAAATTATCGCGCCAGATATGTTTTGGCCGAACTCAGAGAGCATTATTATGAACACCATTCGTCAAACATCAATCATTGCATTGCTAGCTACAGCTATCCTCGCAACCGCGGGTTGTGGCAATATGTCCAGCCGTGATAAAAGCACCGCTGCAGGCGCTGGTATTGGTGCAGTAGGCGGAGCCATCTTAACCGGTGGTAGTGCTGCTGGAACTGTCGGTGGCGCTGCGGTAGGTGGGGTAATTGGTAATCAGGTTGGTAAAGATTAATTACTAGCAAAACTAAGCTACAAAGCAAAAGCCCTGTCAGTGATGACAGGGCTTTTTTGTTTCAGATAAGTTGGAAATACTACGGATAAAACAGTCTGCTTTTTACATGGACTGGCGTTGTTTTCAACCTTAGCCGGTAATCTTTTATTGACCGGTAGTTTGGCCAATATCATTGTTGCCGAACGTGCAGCGAGTCAGGGAATAAAACTCGGGTTTATGGACTTTATGCGGGTAGGTATTCCCATCACCGTACTCAGCATGATTCCGGCCGCCATCTGGTTTAGCTGGGCGACCGGCATGCCTTGGTAAGATTTATTTAACCCGCATATCGTTTTTTACCGATTTCACACCGGCAACGCCGCGTGTCACGACCACAGCCCGATCAATATCAGCCTGTGAACTGACAAAGCCACTTAATTGCACAACACCTTTAAATGTTTCGACGTTAATCTCAGCTACCTTCAGGGTTTCTTCATTAAGAATCGCCGCTTTGACTTTGGTAGTAATAACACTGTCATCAATATATTCACCGGTGCCAGATTGAGTCGATGTGGATGCACAGCCACTCAACGTAACCAGAGCTGTACCACTCATAATACTGGTAATTAACATAGTGACGAACAACAAACGTTTAGAAATTTTATTCATAATTTTTTCCAGAAAAGTCGTTTAAATTGGTTTGATAAATCAAAGTAGATGCCTAACGACATTAAGGCTCGACTTCTCCAGGATGTTGAATGGAGCCAGAATAATAAAATTGATTTTGCCCATTTTTTTTAGCGATATACATGCATCTATCAGCACATGTCATTAAGGTGGTGGCATCCAAGCCATTATCTGGATAAACACTGATACCAATACTGGCCGCTAAAGTAATTTCTTCGTTGTCGACTCTTTGTGGCACCGCGATCGCTGAGAGGATCTGCTTGGCAACTAGGATGGCATCTTCGGCAAGTTCTATTTCGCCCAGTAATATCAAAAACTCGTCACCGCTACGTCGGCAAACGGTATCTGTGGTACGGATACATTGAGTGATACGCTCGGCAACGGTTTTTAATAATTGGTCACCGGTCAAATGACCGTATTTGTCATTTAATTTTTTGAATTCATTCATATCCAAAAACAGCAATGCCACACGTTTGTTATGTCGGTAGGCCATGCCAATTGATTGTGATAAACGTTCTGTTAACAGAGCCAGATTGGGTAAGCCGGTCAGATAGTCATACCATGCCAGACGGTTGGTTTTTTCCATCATCATCGCTGACTTGGCGACATCATGAAATACAATAACGGCACCAATGACTTGTTTTTCACGGTTATGGATAGGTGCGGCTGAATCTTCAATTTCAATTTCGGATCCATCCTGGGTAATCAAAATACACCCAATTGCTAGCTCGACGGTTTGGTTTTCGTGCATGGCTTTTTGGGCAGGATCTGGAGCGGTTTTACGGGATTCCCCATCAATAATATTGAATACTTTTGATAACGGTTTTCCAAGAGATTCTAGACGGCCCCAACCCGTTAACCGCTCAGCTTCACGATTGAGATAAGTGACATTGCCATCTAGATCGGTTGTCAAAACTGCATCGCCAATAGAATCGAGGGTAACTTGAGCGCGTTCTTTTTCCTCAAATAAGGCATTTTCAACTTGTTGTAATATCTTCTCTAACGCTTTGCGTTCAGATATATCTTCAATCATCAATAAACTGGCAAACGGGTAATCTGCACTATCCAGCATAGCGGCATGCAGGCGGGCCGTGTAATAGCCCCCTTTTAAAACGGACACTCAATTATTAAGCGATAGGATTAGACCTATCTTTAAGGAGTGACTATG
>NZ_JBLWYR010000013.1:74148-89371 GCF_048266885.1 Methylophaga sp. | reverse complement strand
GGCTCAAACTTACTATATAAGTTCTAAATAGAACCTCTCTCCTATCCTTTATCTCACTCACTTGACTGTGGTTCCAGAGCAGTAAAAAAGATTCGGACACACGGGCAATTATTCCTATTTCCTCGTTGCTAATATCCCACACTCCGTTCAAAGGCTAATTTCACATGACGGTTTTTTACTGGCTTTTTGTGGCGGGTAACATAGAGGAAACAAAATGAATAAAACTAAATTATCTATCGCAATGATGTCATTGGCGCTTCCTGGTCTCAGCGTTGCAGATGAATTACTCAGCATGCAAGAAAATCCAGACACATGGGTTATGTCAGCGGGAAACTACGCCAATACGCGTTACAGTCAATTAGATGAAATCAACCTGGACAACGTTCAGGATCTGAATATGGCCTGGTCATTTTCTACCGGTGTATTACGTGGTCACGAGGGTAACTCGCTGATTATTGATAATGTGATGTATGTTCATACACCTTATCCAAACATCGTCTACGCGCTCGATTTAAACAATGATGGTGCGATCAAATGGAAATACGAACCAAAACAAAGCTACGATGAAACGGTTCCAGTAATGTGCTGTGACGTGGTAAATCGTGGTCTGTCTTATGGCGACGGTAAAATTTTCCTCAATCAGGCGGATACCACGCTGGTTGCGTTAGATATGAATACTGGTGAAGTGATATGGTCAGATAAACGTGACGAACCTACAACTGGTGCCACTAATACCGGTAACGCCAATGTCTTTAATGACAAAATCATTGTTGGTATTTCGGGTGGTGAATTTGGTGTCCGTGGTTATGTTCAAGCCTACGATATGAAAGGCAAAACACTCTATAAAGCCTACAGCACCGGACCTGACGCAGAAATGATGGTTGATCCGCAAGACACTACAGCCATGCTAAAACCTATCGGCAAAGATTCATCATTAAATTCTTGGCAAGGTGAGCAATGGAAAATCGGTGGCGGCACCACATGGGGCTGGTTCTCATATGATCCAGATATGAATCTGTATTACTACGGTACTGGTAATCCATCTACCTGGAATCCAATGCAACGTCCCGGTGATAACAAATGGACCATGTCGCTGTTCGCTCGTGACTTAGACACCGGTGTTGCTAAATGGATCTATCAGATGACCCCGCATGATGAATGGGACTATGACGGTGTTAATGAAAACATTCTGGTAGATCAAAAAATCAAAGGCAAAATGCGTAAGATGCTGGTGCATTTTGACCGAAACGGCTTTGGTTACACCATGGACCGTGCAACAGGTGAACTGCTAGTTGCTGAAAAATTCGACCCAAGTGTCAACTGGGCCAATAGCGTTAATCTGAAAACGGGCTTGCCGGATCGGGTAGCGAAATATTCACCAGCAGCCAATGGTGAAGATACCCAAACTACCGGTATCTGCCCTGCGGCTCATGGTGCAAAAGATCAGCAACCAGCGACGTTCTCGCCAAAAACTGGTTTGTTCTATGTTCCAACCAACCATATCTGTATGGATCTGGAACCGTTTGAAGTCGAGTATGTTGCAGGGCAGCCGTATGTTGGTGCCGAAGTAAACATGTTCGCCGCAACCAAAAACAATATGGGTAACTTTATTGCTTGGGATGCTCGCGAAGGCAAAATCGTCTGGTCCAATCCTGAAACCTTCTCAGTTTGGTCAGGTGCAATGGTCACTGCTGGCGATGTAGTTTTCTATGGCACTTTAGAGGGCTACATAAAAGCGCTTGATGCTCATACTGGTCGTGAACTATGGCGCTTTAAAACAGCATCAGGCATCGTCGGTAACGTCAATTCCTATAAACACGATGGTAAACAATACATCTCTATCTTGTCAGGCATTGGTGGTTGGGCCGGTATTGGTATGACCAACAATCTGGAAAATGACACAGATGGTCTGGGCGCCGTAGGTGCCTACAAATCACTATCCAACTGGACTTCACTGGGTGGTGTATTAAGCGTGTTTAGTTTGTAATTTGATTTAACAGCAGCTTCATGATGTGGCCCGACACTATTTATAGTGTCGGGCTTTTTTAGATCTCTGATGGTTAAAAATTAGCTTTTATAGGGCATCTCGCCTAAGTAATCCTTTTTACCGACATCGACCCCATTATGACGAAGGATCGCATAGGCGGTAGTGATGTGAAAATAAAGATTAGGAATAGCGTGTTGTATGGCAAATTCAAACCCGGTTAGGTATTTACCTTCCCAGCGAGGTTGAGAAACATGACGTTCTACAGCGCCATCAAAGTCGCTGGGATTAATGGTGGCTAAATAGGCTAATACCGATTCAATGCGTGCTTTTAATTCTGGCAATGTGGTTTCTGTATCAGCATGAACAGGTACGGTATCGACGGTGCCAATTAATCGTGCAACGCCAATTTTTGCTGTGTCACAAGCAATTTGAATTTGACGTGTTAAGGAAAATTGGTCAGGTGCTAAGCGGCTATTTAATAAAACACTGGTATCAAATTTTTTGGCAGTTGCTTGCGCTTCGCCTTTATCTAAAATGTCACTTAGATTTTTTAACATTTTGCTAAATTGCACAACGGTTAATTCGTAAAGCATAAAAACTCCAAAATTTAGGGTGGATATAGTGTGGAACACCTTCAAAAACAGCTTGGTTAAACAGTAGACTTTTCATGCAGGCTAAACGGCAAGAAATGCTGTAGGAAAATGAACAGACAGCCAAATCGTGGCAATCCTGAAACAAGATGCAAGGTAAGCACGTTCAAGAACTTTGCCGCATACACTTAGCCAACATTATCACTTTTTACCCGCGACACATCCAAAATGTTGAAATGTACAGGCCAATGTCAAAGACTTTAAGTTTTACGATGAGCTAAGCCTACTTTCTCATTATTTGTAAAAGACTTTTCTCTATGATTGAGGAGCTCATCGCTATCTTCAGTACAAAATTAAACCATCGTAAATTCATAGAATCCTAACTATTCCATCGCACTGTCATAAATGTTTAACAAACAGCCAATAGACTCACTGAATTGTAAATCAAGTGTTTTACTTTTTTCACTAGTCAGGAGTTTTTATGAAACTATTTGCGAAGAGCGCAAAGTCAGTTTTGGTTATTGGTGCCCTTCTTGGTGCCATGAGTTCAACAGCTGCATATGCTGATCTTAAATTGAATGGTTCAGGTGCAAGCTTCCCAGCACCGCTTTATAACAAGTGGTTTAAAGATTACAGCAAACAAACTGATGGTGTTCGTATCGACTACCAATCAAAAGGTAGTGGCGCAGGTATTCAAGATTTCATTAATGAAACTGTCGATTTTGCAGCAAGTGATGCCGCGATGTCTGATAGTGAAATTGAACAAGTAAAAAAAGGTGCCATCCTGTTACCAACAACAGCGGGTGAAATTGTCATCTCTTACAATCTTGATGGTATTACCGAACTGAAACTTCCACGTGATGTTTACCCAGAAATCTTCTTGGGTAACATTACTAACTGGAACGACCCAAAAATCCAAGCAGCCAACCCTGGCATTGAGCTTCCTGATCAAAAAATCACCGTTGTTGTTCGTTCTGACTCAAGTGGTACAAGCTATGTATTCACTCACCACTTAGCAGCAATCAGTGACAACTTCAAACAAGCTGTTGGTGGTTCTAAAGCTCCAAATTGGCCAAGTGCAGGCACGATTGTTAAAGCACCTAAAAACGATGGTGTAACTGCAACCATCAAGCAAACTCCTGGTGCAATTGGCTATATCGAATATGGTTTTGCCAAATTAACCAAAATGCCAACCGCACAACTGCAAAATCAAAAAGGTAACTTTATTGAAGCCGGTGGTGAGACAGGTGCTGCAGCATTAGCAAGTACAGCTTTCCCTGAAGGCAATCTGCCAGGTAGCGATGTACCCGATTTACGTGCATGGGCAACTGATCCATCTGGTGACAATGCTTACCCTATCGCAACGTTCACTTGGTTACTTGTTTACAAAAACCAAGGTGAAGAGAAAGCAAAAGCATTAAAAGACCTGATTGAATACATGATCACAACTGGTCAAGAATCATCTGAAGCAATGGGTTATATCCCATTACCAGAAAACGTCGTTGAAAAAGTTCGCAACGCAGCGAATATGATTCAGTAATCACCATTGGTTAGTAGATAGAAACAATGCTGCAAGTGTTTAAAACGCTTGCAGCATTTATCTGTTTAATACTCCACAAATTTGATGTTAGCGATATTTACTAAAAATATTCACGATTGATAGGAACACAAATGGTTCACGATCCTTTTAAAGATTCTGCGAGTGGCAATACGCTCTCTGCACCACCTACGCCCAGTGATTACATGAAGGACTCGATATTCAGGTCTTTTGCCTATTTCTGTGCCCTGTCAATTATTCTGTTGTTGGCCTATATCGTTTTCGAACTTGGCTCTCAAGCCCTACCAGCTATTAAAGAACACGGTTTAGGCTTTATCACTGGCACTACCTGGGATACAAACCAAGGTGAGTTCGGTGTTTTACCTGAAATTTGGGGAACGTTATACAGCTCCCTGCTCGCTCTGGTGATTGGCGGTGTATTAGGCGTTGCCATTGCTATCTTCCTGACCCAAGGGTTTGTGCATGCCAAAATCGAAGTGATGTTTAGAACCGTCATTGAACTTTTAGCGGCTATTCCTTCAGTAGTTTATGGTTTATGGGGTATTTATGTACTCATCCCATTAATCAGGCCAGCCGCTCATTGGTTACATGAAACATTTGGTTGGTTTCCTCTTTTTGGTACTGAGTTAAGCGGTCCTGGTCTGGCACCTGCGGCTTTGGTACTAGCGATTATGATTCTGCCCACGGTTGCCGCCATTTCAGCTGACGCTTTCCGTCGTATTCCATACAAAATCAAAGAAGCGGCTTATGGTATGGGCGCAACGAAATGGGAAGTCATTCTCAAAGTCATGCTACCAACGGCCTCTTCTGGGATTCTGGCAGGTTTAGTTTTAGGGTTTGGTCGCGCTTTAGGTGAAACCATGGCGCTGGCGATGTTGATTGGTAACGTCAATGACATCAGCATATCGCTGTTTGCTCCGGCTAATACCCTGGCTTCATTACTGGCTTCGACTTTCCCTGAAGCAGGCGAAATTGAAATCCAGGCACTGATGTACGCTTCTCTGGTGCTGCTCGTTATCACGTTTTTAGTCAATGTTGCCGGCCTCGCTGTTCAGCAACGTACCATGCGTAAATTCGAGGGTAAAAAATGAGCCAAATTAATGAACAGATCCTGCCACCACGGATCAATTTGCCGAGTCTTGAAAAGAATGTGCTCGAACTCAGGGCACTGAAAGATTTTTTCCTGACGGGATTGGTGTGGGGTTTAGCGGTATTAGCAAGTATTCCGTTGATCTCGGTTATTTATATGTTGATCATCGAAGGTGGTGCGAGACTTGATTTTGAGGCTATTACAGCCTTGCCGCCAGCAGGTTTTGAAACAGGTGGCGGTTTTGGTAATGCTATCTTAGGTACGCTGACGATGGTCGGCATTGCCTCCGCACTTAGTATTCCAATCGGCATCATGGCAGCACTGCATTTGGCGATTCTTAATCCCAATAGTAAAACCGCGACCGTCTCCAGATTTTTAGCCAAAGTACTGACAGGTTTCCCTTCTATTCTGGCCGGTGTGTTTGTCTATGCTGTCATCGTTATTACCACAGGCACATATTCAGCTTGGGCTGGTGGTGTTGCCTTAGCTGTATTAATGCTGCCAACGGTTACTCTGGCCGCTGAAGAAGCCATGAAACAAGTACCACAACGAATGAAAGATGCTGCGTTTGGCATGGGATGCACGCGTACTCAGGTCATTTTTAAAGTTGTCTTACCAACAGCCTTACCCGGCATTATGACAGGCGTCATTCTGGCCGTTGCTGGTGCTGCAGGCGAATCGGCTCCATTACTGTTTACAGCACTGTTTAGTAATTACTACATGTCTGAGCTAGCAGAACCAACCGCCTCACTCTCGATTCTGATTTACAACTTTTCCGGTATGCCATTTGAGAATCAGATTGAACTGGCGTGGGCCGCCTCTTTGGCGCTGGTCATACTGGTACTGTTTTTCAATATTGTTGCCCGTGTGATCGGCAGAACGAAATTTAGAGAATAACCAAGGAAATAACTATGAATATGCAAGCCGAAACAGGTGAGTTTATCGCCAAAAAATATGAGCCTAAAGGCCCGGTAGTTTTAGACTGCTACGTCAAAAATATTTACTACGGTGATTTCAGAGCCGTTAGGGACACCACCATCCCGATTGAAAAAAACAAGGTGACCGGTTTTATCGGCCCTTCTGGTTGCGGTAAAAGTACCGTACTAAGAAGTATGAACCGGATGAATGATCTGATTGACTCGTTCAGATTTGAAGGACATATCCAATACCATAATCATGATATCTACAGCAAAAAAGTGGATGCGGTGATTGTAAGACGTTATATCGGTATGGTTTTCCAACTTCCTAACCCCTTCTCGATGAGCATTTATGACAACGTTGCGTTTGGTTTACGACTCAATGGGTATAAAGGTGATGAAGAAGAGATGGTGGAAAAAGCACTGAAAAGAGCCGCCATCTGGAACGATGTTAAAGACAAACTTAAAAACAGCGGCCTCTCATTATCAGGTGGCCAGCAACAACGTCTTTGTATTGCCAGAGCGATTGCAACAGAGCCTGATGTATTGTTAATGGATGAACCTTGCTCTGCATTGGATCCGATTGCCACACGTCAGATTGAAGAACTGATGGTTGAGTTAAAAGAACATTACAGCGTGGCGCTGGTCACCCACAATATGCAGCAAGCCATGCGTGTTGCTGATGTCACAGCATTTCTGGGGGTAGATATTTCAAATGGTGGCCGAACAGGCTATTTGGTAGAAATGGATGACACCAAGAAAATTTTTGAAGATCCACAGCAATTGTTGACCAAACAATATGTCAGGGGCGAGTTTAGTTAATTCTGGCTTCGTGCCATTTTTTACGAATAACGACGGCAAGACATGATGAACTATTGGGTTTGATTTGATGGACAATATTGCCAGACTAGATATTGCTGCCATCAGATCGTGCCTGATAGATACGCAACGCAACTTTAAAAAAATTAACGCCTCACTCAAGGTGAAACGAACACCACCCAGCGATACGGTGATCGAAAATCTGATTGCCGGTTATGCAAAGATTGATGAATATTTAGCCAGCGGTACCGATTTATTTGCTTATGGTAATTCGGGATTGTTGCTCGAACTGAACTATATCGTTTTGTATCAACACTCAAGCACTTCATCAATAGAGAAACACTCCCAGTTTGAAGCCACGCAAGCGCATTTTTATGATGTTAGAGATGGTGGGATAGGCCAGTTAATGGATTGGTTGGCTTTGAATCAAAACACCAATGTTTGGAAACGTAGTGCAGGCATTTTCACCAATATCCTCAGTCAGCCACAGCTTTTTTTAGAAGGCAATCATCGCACAGGGTCATTAATTATGAGCTATGTGTTGATGCGTGAAGGTTATTCGCCTTTTGTTTTATCCTATGAAAATGCCAAACATTTTTTTGAGCCGGCAGAACTCACCAAAAAGCGGCGGAAAAAATCGCTGGTAGATGATTTCATTTATCTGCCCAAGCAAACACGGAAATTTGCCAAGCTGCTCAGAAGCGAACAAACCAAACGTCAGTTTTTACTAAGCTAGTGATAGTTGTTTCCCGTGGAGTTTTTCTCTTTTAACTCACCACGATTGGATCGCAGGATTTTTTGAAACTTTTCCGGATCGTTTTTAAGAATATCGACATATTCGTTTACTAATTCCTGCCATTCAGGTCCACCATAAATGGAAAACTTCTCAAGTGAGACCATTAATAGTTTCGCTGCGACTCTAAGTTCTTTTTGCTCTGCTTCACCATACCAGCCAGTCAATTCACTATAGAGGGCCTCGATTTTTTCTAACGGCGTAAACTCAACGACCATGTCTTGAAGTTCTTTTTTGCTCATAACGATTCTCAACTCTGTGAACTGGCGTGTATGTAGTAAACATATATTAGCCAATCTAGACAAAAATTATTGGGGGATGGCTGATTGAAAAAAAGAGCGACTGCTATCTTAGTAAATAACTCGTAGTTCAAACCGTTTTCTGGGATCCGGCTTGAAATCAACCATACAAAAGCTCCCCCTTCTTCAAGCAATATGAGCTGCTAAAAGGGAGAGCAAGATCAGATAATTAGTAGTTGATGAAGCGTGATTGTTGTTTGGCTATTGTTTTAACAAATTAACGTTTGCTGACCAATATCTTTTGAACCCAACCTTCAGAACCTTCATCGGTTGTAATGTAATAAAAACCGTTGGCTTCTTCACCCATAAAGATAATGTCATTTTCTTTGTTGAGTTCTGACACGGTGGAAGATTCTTTGCTGGGATCCGCAAACACTTTTAGCTTATTAATTTTGGGCGCTAACACATCGCCAGTGGTGAATTCAGTTGGAGCGGTTGTTTCTTTATTTGCACTAAAGCCCAAATCGTCCTTCAAAGAACTGACTTCTTTAGTGCCGCTGGTAACATCAGATACAGCATTTTTTAAATCGCGAATTCCGTTCAAAAAATCAGCATGGGTAAGGGGTGAGATAACCATAAAAAGAGCAGCGGAAGTAGCTAAAAATGTCTGCTTAAACATGATGTTGTTTCCTTACAATGAAAGATGAAATGAGTATTTATTCGTGAATAATAATTAAAAACACATAAAAATTCACCAACTTTTTACCAGTTAGTCATTCTATTAAAAATAGAATGACTGTTTAGTAGCATCACCAAAATTTTGGTCTAATCTCAAAGTTGCTTAAGTACTAAGAAAATGGAAATAAAAACGCCGGCAAAAAACCGGCGTTTTATGGAAGCTATAAAACTCCCTTGTTATTTATCAGAAGTGAATTCCGGATAAGCATTCATACCACATTCATGGATATCCATACCTTCCATTTCTTCCTCATCACTAACCCGTAACTTGGCGAATTTGTTGATAATCGACAGTACGATATAAGAAGCTATAAACATCCAGGCAAAGGTCACCACTGTACCAATCGTCTGACCCGCTATCGTTGCATCAGGGTTGCTGAACAGTACGGCAAAGATCCCCCAGATACCTGCAGCACCATGTACTGAGATAGCACCGACTGGATCGTCAAGCTGCATTTTATCCAGGAATATCACCGAGAACACCAACACCACACCACCCACTGCACCGATAATTAAAGCCAGGCCTGGGCTTGGCAGTAATGGTTCGGCAGTAATCGCCACCAGACCAGCCAACGCGCCGCTTAGGGTCATGGTTAAGTCAGTTTTGCCGAATAGGAATCTGGCAAGCAATGAAGCCGCGACCATACCTGCTGCGGCAGCCATATTGGTGTTGACAAAGATTTTGGCGACAGCGTTAGCTTCTTCGATATTGGCGATTTTTAATTCTGAACCTCCATTGAAACCAAACCAGCCAAACCAAAGGATAAACATACCTAAGGTTGCCATCGGTAAGTTGGCGCCTGGAATCGCGTGAACTTCGCCGTTTTTGCCGTACTTACCTTTACGTGGCCCAATGATAATAACGGCTGCCAACGCAGCTGCAGCACCTGCCATATGTACGACAACTGAACCGGCGAAATCTTGGAAACCCAGTTGATCCAAGAAGCCACCACCCCATTTCCAGTAACCTTCTACTGGATAGATAAAGCCAACCATAAATACAGCAAAAATCAGAAACGGCCACAAACGCATACGTTCAGCAACGGCACCTGAAACGATCGACATAGTCGCTGCAGCAAACACCGCCTGGAAGATAAAATCAGCCATAGCAGAGTAATACGGTGCACCTTCACCACCCGCTAAAACAGATTCGGTGCTGTTATCTTCACCCAAGAAGAAATCAAGACCAGGAATCCAAGAGTTAACCGGATCGGCTGGGTACATGATGTTATAACCAACAACGAAATAAACCAGACAGGCAATACCGTATAACAGGACATTTTTATTAAGGATTTCGACTGTATTCTTACTGCGTACCAACCCTGATTCCAACATGGCAAAACCCGCTGCCATTAACATAACCAACGCTGTGCACATCAGGAAATAGAATGTGTCGAGCGCATAACTCACTTCAATTACAAGCGTATCCATTCTGCTCTCCTTTAAATTGCTTCTTCGCCAGTTTCACCCGTTCTGATACGAACGATTGATTCCAGCGGGGAAACGAAAATTTTGCCATCGCCAATCTTGCCCGTATTAGCTGTAGTCGAAATGACGTCGATGGTTTTTTCAACGTCGTCATCACCTACCACTAATTCCAGTTTGATTTTGGGTTGAAAATTGACTGTATATTCCGCACCACGGTAGATTTCGCTATGGCCTTTTTGTCGGCCATAGCCTTTTACCTCGGTCACGGTGAGACCAGCCACGCCGATCTCATGAATGGCCTCTCGCACCAGCTCGAGAGCATGTGGGCGAATAATCGCCGTAATCATCTTCATTCCTCGCTCCTGTTAATTCCAATGAAATATTTTTTACCCCGGCGAAACAATGAAAAATCCGTGCCACGTATTTTTTTCAGGATTGTCAGTGAGTTAAGAATTAACATTAGACAGGACGGGACCAAACGCATTAATTTGGTGCAACAACAAAGTTAAAAATGCACTGGCAATGTGCACCTTTAAGTAAAGGAGTTTTTATTCGGGACTTAAAGCTGGTTCTGTTATTAGGGCGTATTTATCTTTCATCTCCACCTCTGTTGTGAGCTGAAAAATCGTCAATCAAGGCACGAGGAGCGCTTTTTAGTTGTTCTAAATAAGTGACGAGCAAAGCTTCCGCATCCTGCTCACGCCCCTGACCTACATCCATGTAGGCCACGCAGAGTGGCGCTTTTTCAGTCACAACCCGAAGGGCTGGGACTATTTTTGCGGCCGCCTATGTTGTATGAAATACATCCCTGTATTTCACCGCTACGCGGCCAGCTAAGCTGTTCAAATGAGTTCCAGACTCATTTGTCAATCACTTATGTAGGAAGGCTACACGGCGTGCTTTCCGCCCTGCCGGACACAAAAATAGCCGCCAGCAGTTGTGGATATGAAAGATAAACACGCCCTAGCAGCGACGGAACGCCTGTTCCAGATCGTTAATCAAATCTTTGATATCTTCCAATCCGACTGACAACCTAATCAGACTGCCGTCCACATCAGCTTGTTTGAGTGTCTCTTCTGACAAACCATAATGTGAGGTGTAAATAGGCTGGGTAGCAAGACTCTCTACTCCCCCCAGGCTAGGTGCTATGGCAAACACGTTCAGAAGATCAACAAAACGCTCGGCCATTGCGGCATCGCCCTCAATGTAAAAGCTGACCATACCGCCAAAACCGGACATTTGTTGATTGATAAAATCATTTTCCGGATGAGGCGTTAATCCGGGATAACAAGTTTTACGAACCTGCGGATGGGTGTCCAGATAGTTAGCAATTAGCTGAGCATTAAAATTGTGCCGTTCGACCCTGAGCACCAATGTAAGGAGGCTACGGGATAATTTGTGTGCCACTTCTGTTGCAATCGTCTGACCGAGATTTTTACGCCACTCATTAATAGCCTCAAGGTGCACAATCGGTCCGGACAATACTCCAGCGGTCAAGTCACTGTGCCCACCCAGATACTTTGTTGCACTTTGCACAGTAAAATCTGCCCCAAGCGCTATCGGGCACTGATTAATGGGTGTGGCAAAGGTATTGTCTACCGCTAAGAAAGCCCCATTTGCGTGAACCAATTTCGCCAACCGTTTTATGTCTTGTAGATGCAATGTGGGATTGCTTGGCGTTTCAATAAACACCAATGTCGGTTGATTAGATTTCATTGCCGTTTCAACGGAATTCAGATCTGTTTTCTGTAATCTGAATGTTTTGATGCCAAGTGCAGGTAGGTATTTGCTTAAAAGCTGTTGGGTTCCTCCATATACATCTCCTACACAGAGAATACCCTGTGTGGCAAACTGCATAAACAAAGCAGAAATCGCCGCCATACCTGACGAAAATGCCAAACTAGCCTCGGCTTGATCCAATTGAGCAAGTTTACTTTCCAGTGCAGTGATGGTTGGATTCATACCATAGCGAGTATAAAAAGCTCCTTGGGTTTTACCCTCAATAACATCACGCATGGTCTGCGTACTCTCGAAAGCAAACAGGCTCGTATCGTAAAGCGGTGGTTGAGGCGAACCTTGATCATTTTGGTGTGAATTACTGTGAATGCACTCAGTCATTGTTAGGTTTGATTTCATGCCTCTGCCTTCTATTAAAGAATGTTTGGTATAAGAAAGTATCGGATGGCTATAATCCAGTATCAACACATTAAAATCATTAAACGAAAAAATCCGGCCGAAGCCGGACTTTATAGGCGTATCTTGAACAGTTCACCTTGCCCACTGTCTCAGTGAAAATTTGTATATTTCACTATTGAGACTGTGAGCAAAGCAAACTAATCTTATTCCGTAGAACACACTCTAGGTTTAAGATTTATTGTCAGTCACAGGATCAACATCCGGTTCAATGTCCCAGAATACTTTATCTAGACCTTGGGCCTGATCATCATCAGATACATCCATGCCGATAGTGTGTTTCAGAATAAATGACATCACTAACGCGGTCACAATACCAAAACCAAGACACACCACGATGCCCACCACCTGCATCAACACCCCAATTTCACCATGCTGGAAGGCATAAGCACCCTCTTCAATACCGAGGTAACCGCCACGTGGTACACCAATATGCAGCAGACCAGTCATGATAAGACCATACGAACCTACACCGGCAAACAAGGGCAGTAATTTATGTTCATCAATATTACGTTTTTGCATGAACTCATAAATTAAGTACGCTATAACTGGAGCACCCAGCGCCACCAAAAACATCTGCCAGGGCACATAAACGTCAAAACCTGAAGCACCAGCCACATAACCAGCCAGAGGGCCTAGTAGCAGATAACTGAACTTACGGGTGGAGTAAGCCAAGACAGCCCCCATAAGAGCACCACCTGCCCATGCTGCACCATAATTGTTAAAGGCAATACCGACACTGGTATCCGCCATCGTCACACTGACTGCCAACGCTTCCGGATCGAAGAAAAACAGACAAGACATAATAACCATCGGCAAACCGGCAAAAATAGTCATCACACCGACTGTCAGTAGCCCTAAGTTGGGTGGACGGTATTCTGAGACATTGGGATGCGCTGAAAACATGCCTGGACGTGGTCTAAGCTTGCGAACAAATACCATCGCCATACCCGCTGGGAATAGATACACAAACCCCACACCAAAGAAGTCATGGAAGCCCAAATTAGTCAGTGGACCGACCGAACCCCAAGTAATCCAGCTCAAAATGGATGAAACAATGGTGGCGACAAAAGCAGTGATGTAATAAGCCGATGCTTTCATTCGTTCTGATACTGCAAAGTGCAGCAGAACATTCACAATACCGGCAAAACAAGCGAGGAAGAAAATAAAGATCTGGAAGTTATTCAAACCCGGAAAAACTGCCGGATCCACATTTTGTGCCATTGAATTTGAAAGTGCCCCGCCTGCCCACCAGTCTTTAATGGTATCAACCAGTGTGTAATCCACCATGATGTAATATTGTGACGCCCAAAAAGAAAAACCAATAAGAAAGTAAGCCGTAAAACCGATAAAAAAACCAACCATTTTTTCTATCGTGGCATTAAAGATATTACGTCTTCGTACTCCCCCAACATCAATCAACATTAAACCAATAACAACAAAAATAGCCCCCACAGTACCCGAGGCATAAACCAGATTTTGCACAAGCATGCTCAGACTAACCTGCTCAGCAAACAAATTTGCGACTTCTGTTTCCATAAAAAAGTATCCCTTATTATATTTTTGACTGCGGATGGGAATTCAACCGCAGGAAACCGAATCTATTCCCCGGCTAAAGGTGTGTCTATTACTAAGACTAATTACCACTTAGGGGGTAATAACTCTTGATAGGGCTTATTTTGTAGGGATTGGTCATTATTTATTGAGAAAAAAGGTCTAGTTTTTATATAAGAAAAATTAATTTTTTTCCGCAATAAAAATTCAGAACTCTTATTTTGACAACCTATGTATTTAGTAAGCCGAATTTTAAACAGAATTTCTTCTTAAAGTACGCCAAGTGACTGTTTATAAAAGACTATACAAACAGAGTACTACTTCAGAAGGATTGTCCCTGATTCAGTGACGTTATTTAATCGGACCGTCACTAACGAAGGAGACATTTTATGAAAATTCAAAAACAGGCTGTTAAAGACCCGCAACCAACAATGGGCATTGATGGTATTAATGCCACATTAGGTGACAGCATCGTTTCGGATAGCCAGGACAAAACACTTTGTGCCGGCTTTTTTCACCTGAATAAAACTGATAAACCACTGGTCTATACATACGATTATGAAGAAATGAAGTATGTTGCAGAGGGCGAATTCTTCATTACTGATGAATCCGGTCAGAAAGTACATGCCACCGTGGGTGATGTGCTGTTTTTTGGCAATGGAGAAACCATTACCTTTGAAACACCGACCCGTGGCGTTGGCTTCTTTGTAGGTCAGCGTAAAGCACTATAATTTGCTGGAGTGATCACGCTCCAGATTATTTACAGATAATTATTGCCGGCAAACCTGATTCAGGATTGTCGGCATTAATTTATTCAGTCTTTACCGGCCATCCTGTTGATGCTTCCAAACAACCGCTTCCAATCGTGAAGTCAGATTAAGCTTACGCAGGATGTTTTTGATATGCACTTTTACAGTGGTGTCCCGGATATCCAGTTTGCGGGCAATGGTCTTGTTATTCATTCCCTCTGCCAGACATTCCAAAATTTCATTTTCACGTACAGTCAGATTCACATCATCCGCATTTACTTTATGATGAGGGTCAATTAACGCATTCTTTAATATTTCAGTCATGCTGTCCTGCAGCACGGTGACGCCGACAGCTGCTTTCAGCAAATGGTTACGTAAATCTTCCGGCTCCATATCCTTTAACAAATAGCCATCAGCCCCAATTCGTAAGGCTTCAAGCAAGTTTTCTTCCGCATCGGATACCGTCAACATCACATAATGAGCCTCTAAATCCGTCGCTTTGAAACGACGTAATGTCTCAAGACCATTCATGCCTTTCATATTGAGGTCCAACAATACCAGATCCGGC